>JBBQWM010000019.1:0-119307 GCA_038210655.1 Chloroflexia bacterium | reverse complement strand
CAAAGATATTGGGCCATCCGATTATCTGTAGGAGCGGGCTTCTGCCCGCGATTTTGCCCGTAACTAGGTTTACCTCGTCAGGCAAGGCCAGTGGTACAGGATAATCGCGAGCAGAAGCTCGCTCCTACAGGGGTCAATAACTCTGTATTTTGCTATAATATATATTCAACCTCGGTTTAGCGAGTGTCCCAGCCTGCCTAGTTTACAAAAATCTGACGCTCACCCGAAACAACTTAGACAAGCTTCGGAAATTAACAGGGATAGACAGGGTAGACAGGATAAAAGAATCTCTGGGTCCTCTGCGTCTCTGCGGTGAATAATTACAATTATTTTCGCTTTACCGACACAAATAAGCGTTCGCCCTGGACGCTGGTAGTAAAACTGGGCAATGGGCGGTTGGCCGGGCCAGCAATATTTTGACCAGTCGAGTTAAAAGCGCTGCCATGACAGGGACACTCGAAGTTATGCGAACTAGACGACCAATCGACTTCGCAGCCTTGATGAGTACAAATATCGCTCAGGGCTAGATAGGCCCCGGCTTTATTTTTGATGATAAAAACCGACTGGTTCAGGGTCTTACTAACCTCAAGTGAGACCCGCTGCGGGGTCACGTCGGTCGCCTTAAAATTATCGAGTGGCCCGGCATCCACAAAGCTCGCATCTAGCTTAGGGGCGGCAGTTGGGCTAGTCCGGGCTGCCGGAGCAGTGGTAGCCCGGACGCTGGTCGGGGTAGAGGCCACTACTGCTGTTGTGCGGACGGGCGTGGCAGTAGCGGTTGGTATGGAAGTGGGCGCAGGCGTTGGCAGAGCCGTATTCTGGTTGTCACCACAGGCGATCAGGGTTGTGCTGCCTGTCGCTACTAACCCGATCAGACTGGACGTTTGAGCCAGGAACCGACGACGGCTCCAATTTTTCGGTTGAAAATCTATTTTATCTGGCAAAGTAAGCTCCTGACTAGTTTTCGCTATTTATAAAGGCAAAAGTATTATGCCAAAAATGTGTAAAACCCCGTTTAAACCAGTGTTAAATCTTTACGCAGATAAATTGGTAGTAAAATTTAACATTCCCTTAATTCCCATCGCCGGAAAAGCGTGTTAGTATAAGTAGCGTTCATTATGAACTCGCCTATTCTATCATGTCAATTCTCGGTTCTTTCCTGGTTTCGATCAAATTGTTGTAATCGTCAAAAACGTTTTCTACTTAGAGCTTAGAGAGTTATATGTTAAAATTTCCTCACCGCCCGGTCAAGCATGATTATGCTTCCGAACCTATCTCCCCTACTGTAGAACAATTTTCTCCCTTTGAAATAAGGTTGACATCGGCCCGCCAGTCGGAATTTCTGATTAAGCGTCGCCGCCGTCTGCTAAGATTGGTGGCCTTAACTCAGGGATTGTTGGCCCTTTTTGTGTGTGGATTTTCGGTCTATTCGTGGATCAGTAGCGGTAATGCGGGGTTTTCTCGGTCGTTTTTAAGCGCTTTTTTATGGCTACTGGGCTGTGGAGTAGCCTACTGGTTGGCTTATAAATCAAACCGAGGTTTGCTACAGGTCGGAGCTTATCTTATTCTGGGGGTACAGAGCCTCGGAACATTTGGGGCGCTGTTTTTTAACTCGCTCGGAACCAGCCCGACTCCGGTACTCTACATTCTGCTGGTGCTGATAGCCGCTTTGCTACTTTCCGCCAAAGAGCTTTTGGGCTGGACCTTCGCCACTATCACCATGCTTACCATCAACTATGTGCTGATGACCTTTTTTATAAAGAAAGTCGGGGACAAAGCGGTCGATGTGGTCGAGGCTACCACAGCTTACATCTTCTTTGGGGCCGCCATATTAGTTTGCGGGGTTGGGTTGTATTACTTTGTGACCAGTTTTATACGAGCGGTCAACGAGGCCGAAGCTCGCTTGATTTCATTGGTGCAAATCAGTGCCGACCGCGAGAAAAAACAGCAGTTGGGGCTGGAAATGTGCCAAAACGTCAATATTAGCTCGCTTCAACTGGCCCAAACCTCTCAAGAACAAAGTCTGACTAATGGCGAATTGGCCGGAACCGTCGCCAGGGTTGTCAGTGGAATGACCGAATTTAACCATAGCACTGCCTTGATCGCACAAACAGCGGAGGCCGTCAATGACAATATTAAGTTGGTCGCCGAAAGCGGCAACCAACTAGGTCTAGTGGTCAACCAGGCCCGGCAAACCAGCCAGGAGGGACGACAAATCGTTTTGCAGACGCTATCGGCAATTAATCAGGTCAACGATAGTATCATCAGTCTCGAACAAAGGCTCGAAGACCTCAGTATGAACACCGGGCAGGTCAACCGAATTATCAACCTTATCAATAATATTGCCAACGAGACCCACCTGTTGGCTCTTAACGCCGCTATCGAGAGCGCCGGAGCAGGCGAACACGGCACCCGTTTTGCGGTAGTCGCCAGCGAGGTAAAAAGTCTATCCAACCGTATCTTGCAAGCGTCCCGCGAGGTACGTTCGGTAATCGGCAGCGCCCGACAAGCGATCACCGAAGCGGCCCAGGCTGCCAAAGAAGGCGCGGCCCAAACGCGGGCTACCGTCCAGGTTGCAGCCCAGAGCGGTGAGGTCATCGAGGCTTTGCAAACTATCATCAACCGCACCGAAGAAGAAGCCCGGACGGTCAGCCACCGCCGAGAAGCGATCCAGCTATTGATCCAAAATATCGCCGGAGCAACTCGACAGCAACAGGAAGCCGGACAGCAAATTCTTTTCTTCCTGGAGCAAATCAGCCATACTTCCTACCAGACCGTCAGTGCCATCCAGCAAATTAGTGCCGAAGCCGCCGATTTGCAGCAACTCTCTAGCCGCCTGACCGAAGCGCTGGTAGCTTAACCGTTCGTGGCTTTAGCGAAAAACCGTACAGCCTCGTTGTTCAAGTTGCTCGATCCCGACCGGGAGAGCGGCTAATTTGTTCCATCTCAAATCCAGCTTTTCAAGTTTGGTTAGCTCTAACAAAGCGGGAGGCAACAAAGTCAGCTTATTATTTCTCAAATCCAGGTAAGTAAGATTTCTCAAGCGGCCCAGCGTCTCCGGCAACGAAAGTAAGCGGTTGTTCCTCAAATCGAGCGAAGTAAGATTTTTCAAATCGCCTACCGACTCCGGCAACGAAACCAACTGATTATCGCAAAGACTTAACCTTGTAAGACTGCTCAAATTGCCCAGCGTCTCCGGCAGCGACCCCAGTTTGTTATTCTTCAGGTGTAATTCTCTAAGGTTAATCAGATCACCGAGCGAATCCGGCAAGGCTGTAAGCTGATTATTATAGAGCCTGAGTTCTTTGAGGTTTGTAAGACTTCCCAAATTCTCAGGCAATGTGGTTAGCTGGTTATCGGTAATGTTCAGATAAGCCAGGTTTTTCAGATTTTCAAAGAGTGAATTGGGCAGGGCGGTTAGTCGATTATTGCTGATGTATAGAAAAAAGGTCAAATTTACCAGATTACCCAGCGTCTCCGGCAGCGAGGTTAAGGCATTATGACCGGCATCCAGGGTGTGCAGATTTACCAAATTTCCAATGCTTTCGGGCAGAGCGGTTAAGTTACTGTTATGAATATAGAGTTCGGTGAGGTTTGTGAGGTCCCCAATCCGGTCGGAAAGGGTCGAAAAGGGGTTCTCTCCTAGAAAGAGAATTTGAAGGTTGATTAACTGCCAAAACGACGCTGGGAGAGAGGTTAGCTGATTTGCACGTAAATTTAGCTCTTCGAGCGCCACCAACTGACCGAGACTGGTAGGTAGAGTTGCCAACTTATTACCAAATAAACTCAACTTCCTGAGCTTCTGTAGTTGACCAATATTTTCGGGTAGGGCAGTTAGCCGGTTCTGGTCTAAATGAAGCTCTTCAAGCTGGCTTAGGCTTGTAAGCGCATCGGGGAAGGAGGCTAATTGATTCTCGTCCAAATAGAGCTTTTTAAGCTGCGTCAGAGCGCTAAACGAAGCTGGAAAGGCAGTAAACCGGTTGTCGGTCAGGTCTAGTGCTTGAAGATTGGTTAGCTGACCAAGCGAAGCGGGCAAAGTATTCAACTGGCAATGACGGGCTGATAGAGCCACCACCGAGTTATTTTTGACATAAAAGCCGATCTTATCAACCGATGCGTCAATCGCCTCCTTTGACACTAACGGAAAGTCTGCCCCTTCGGCTAAATAACCACTATCCCGAAGGAGGGCTTTTAGTTCCTCTAACACGCTCATTTCAGCTAGGGGCAGATCGGACATATTCTCGATTCCTCTTGCAAAAGCTTTTAAGCCCGCTTCGTTTCAATTAAAAAAGGCCGTCCTATCAGAACGGCCCTATCGTAAAAGGTGATTGCTATGGAAAGGCTTTCCCCTTCAGACCGGCCCCGGCCCCAACGACCGTGACGGCTAATGTACCGTTAGCGGTAATCGTGCTGACCCGTACTTTGCCGCTAAAACCATCAGCAAGTTCTTTTATATCGCCCTGCCAGGATAGCAAGCGGGCATAGCCGGGCAAACTCAGGTCGCGGCTGACTACCACCTCACCCTTGTCGTTAAGATATTCGACCTTAAACGTAACGGTATCTTTGCCCGTGTTTTGAACCAGCAACGAAGTTGTAACATCGTTTACCTCGCGGTAGACCGGCAGTTGCGGAGCAACCTGGGTCGCTGTGATAAGGGCCGGATAACTGAGCGGGGAACCGTCCTCCAACGGCGTTTCGACCGAAGCCGCCAGCGCCACACTCGAACTGATAATAGCCGAGCCACTAAAGCGCAAATTTGGATCGGCAGTGGCGACCCCACTGACTGCCACCCGCGTACTGCCAAAGCGTGGCATAGTGCGTTTGTCGGTCGCCAGCACGTTGCCGCTATTGCCATCATAATAGGTAATAGTCAATTCGGCGGGGGTCGCGGTTGTATTCGCCAGATTGATAAAAGAGGACGAAAGCGGGTCGGCCTTTTTGACATAGGGCAAATATAGCTGGCGGTTAGCAGCAGCAGCGGCATATTGCACCGGCAACCCGTTGGAAGGTTGGCGTACCGCACTGGCCTCAAATGTTCCGGCTGAACGTACTTCTACCCAACCGTTGTAGCTGCCGGGCGGAACCAGCCCGGCCCAAACGTTGATCGTCCCACCCGGCGGAACCGTCCGCAAGATCGTTTCTACCCGTGCCAGTCCGGTCGCCGCGTCGGGCGAAACTGGCTGAGACTGGTTGTTGACGGTCGTAGTGATCGGCGCACCGGCCCGGTCGTTAAAGCGCACAAAGACATCCAAAGGGTCTTGACCGGGGTTATAAACCAGGACGGTCGTAGTGCCTGTGCCATTCTCCCCGGCCTTGACCGCTACCGGGAAGAAAGCCGACTGTGGGGCGGGGGGAGCGCCTGCCGTTGTACTCGTCAGCGTTAGCGAAGGTTGTAAGGCGAATAGGGTGTTTAGCGAGGCCGCTACGGTCGTGCCAGCCTGGGCTTCCGGCGAATAATCGCCCTGGTTGCCGGCGTAGTCGATAGCCCGTACCCGGAAAGAATAACTCTTGCCGACCTGACCTTTGAAGAGGCCCGACCCAACACTGTTTCCTTGCAGCCAATCAGTCCAGGCTCCGTTGCTCCCCTCTCGATATTGCACATCGGCTAAGGCTCCAACTGAGCCGGAAACGTTATCGAAGCTCGACCAGCGCACTAGGAAAACCTCCGAACTCTGGCCCGGCAGCACCTCCACCCTGGCGGATGGCGGCAAACTATCGACGCGAGTACTGGCCTGTTCGTTATCGGGATACTTACCCAAATTGCCCGCCCGGTCTACCGCCCGGCTACGGAACAAATAAAGCTTGCCGTTCTCACCTACGAACTGTGAACCAGTCGAGGTCGTGCCGAGCAGCCAATCGCGCCAATCGGTATCTCCTGCCGCTTTGAACTGGACATCATAGCTGACCAGACCGCTACCGTTATCCTCGTCCTTGCCCTCCCAGCTAACCGGGAAAACGGTCGAGTTGGTGTAAACCGAGAGCGGCAGTACTCTGGTAGTCGGGGGGGCGGTATCTTTAGCTTTGATCGCAACTTTAAAATTGACATCGGGCGAACCTTTGTCGGTCAGCCAACCATTTGCGCCCTGCACAAGGTCGATGTGCAACCAGTAATCGCCCGCCGCACTGGGTACGCCTACCAAAAACTGAGGGTAGAGCAAGCGCCCGCCGGTCGGAATATCCTGGGGCAGATCGGCCCGCAACTCTTCATAACCGTTATCTTTATTTTTGGGGTCAAGCGGCTGTTTGTTATCGGCGTTGAACCAGCGATAGGCCAGCCTGAGTTGGCTGGTTCCGGCTTTGGGCCAGGGCTGAGTGCCGACGTTTGCTAGTTCCAGATTGTTAATGGTCAGGCGCAAGCCAACCCGCCCATCGGTGGGGGTGGTCGGGATTTTCCATTCCACTTTTAAGGGCTGCGCTTGCGAGTAAACCACGCGCCCGCTCAGACCAAAGCTAACACC
Organism: Chloroflexia bacterium; assembly: GCA_038210655.1. Classification (GTDB taxonomy): domain Bacteria; phylum Chloroflexota; class Chloroflexia; order Chloroheliales; family Chloroheliaceae; genus 54-19. The sequence continues at coordinate 112,852 of JBBQWM010000019.1, read as the reverse complement.
GAACAGGCTTAATAGCATGACCAGTGCCAGGCCGTAACTGCTTACCTGCAACCAGATTTGTTTGGGGCTTATGTATCGCATTCTCCCGCCTCTTTTCTCCTGACCTGCCTTAGATTTCCAGTTATGTCTAGCTGAATTATAGCAGGCATGGCCCGAATGTCAATCTTTTGCCCTGGTTGAATGCGGGTTAGTTTTTGCAAACTAACCCGCTTGCACGACACCCTAAACCGGGCTGGAGTTTTCGCCTCTTCTTGTTTGAACCCAAACAAAACTAAACCCTCAAATAGCAGGGCTGGGCTATATACCTGACACCTGACACCTAACACCTGATACCTACCTCTTACGCAGAAGGCTCGCTCAGAGGTAGTATTAACTACAGACTAAGGTAGGCAGCTTTGTTAGCATGTAATCCAGGTTCCACTGCGTTAGGTCTTTTTATAATGCTAATTTAGGAGGCAGAACGATGAGTTCGAAGATAACGGGTGGCCCGGCCCGTGCGACGGGCGTGGGCGCAGGGGCGGCGGATAGCGGGAGCGGGCCAAGCCTGAAGGCCGGTCTACCCAGCGAATCTACTACCAGCGCTCTCAAAGAGGATATTTTAGCCCCCCGGTTCTATACTACCAACTTCAAAAAACTCGATAGTATGAACCTGGAAAACTACCGGGGCGAATTTGAGGCGATGTTGGAAGAGTTTAGAGCCGATAATAACCGAGGCCACTTTATCCCGACCGCCGAGTTCAAACAGGATTTCCCCAATTTACCCCGCACCGAGTTTGAGGAATTTTTACGGCGAAGTTGCCTGGGCGAGTTTTCGGGCTGCCTGCTCTACCGCGAGATTTCGGCTCGTAGCACCAACCCGATCCTAAAAGAAACCTTCAAGTACATCACCCGTGATGAAGGTCGTCACGCCTCCTTCCTGACCCATACTATGCGCGATCTGAACATCCAGTTTGATCTGGGCTTTCTGACCGACCATAAGAAGCGCTACAACATCCCTCCCAAAATCATGTTCTACACAGTCTATCTGTCGGAATGTATCGGCTATTGGCGTTATATCACGATTTACAACCAGCTAGAAGCTAATCCTGAATATCGCTTCCACCCGATTTTCCGCTGGTTTGGGCGCTGGTGCGAAGATGAGCATCGCCACGCTCATTTCTTTGCGCTCTTGATGAAATCGCAGCGCAAACAGGTTTTGGAAGGTCGGCTCAACCACGCCCTGATCCGCTTCTTCACTCTCTCGGTCTACATTACGATGTTCTTGCGCGACTGCCAACCGGCCTCGGCGATGCTATATGACAAGATGAACCTCGATCATCGCCGCTATGACCTCGACGTTATCAAAAAGTGCGACGAAGAAGCCAGCACGGTTTGGGGCTTCAAATTCCAGGTCGAGCATCCCAAGTTCGTGCGCCAACTCGACCACATGGCCTCTAACAATGCAAAGCTCAAAGAGCTTACCGACCAGACCGGCTTGATGGCGCGGGCCAAACGCACGGCACTTAAGGCCAGCAACGTCGCCTGTATCGCCCGGTTGTTCGCAATGAAGACAGTTAAAGTATAGGTGGAATATGGCAGGTACGACCCTGGCTTCTATTATTTATCAGGTCTCGACAGGAGGCGGCACACTACCGCCTCCCCCGATAGACCCCGGCAACGACCCCTTCGTAGCCTTGCTATCGATGGTGCTTTTTGGTTGCATCTCGGTTGGCGGTGGTGTGTTGGTGTTCAAACTTCGTAACCCAGATTCTAGCAAGCGGTTGCCGCCAACCCAGCCGACTCCAACTTTATCTCAGGCTAAAAGCCAGAAGAAACCTTAACGTTTCTGGCGCTTAGTTTAGGCCCTATCTTAATATGTCATCCGAGATTCTGGATGTTTATTATTCTAACGACACGAACCCCGGCTTAGAATGTGAAATTCTTACGCTTGGCAGTTTATTTGGCCGTAAATTAGATCATTCGCTGGAAAATCCTCAGCGCTTACGCTTCTGTATGCTTTTGCTCATCACCAAAGGGCAGGGCCAACATATTGTCGATTTCCAGCCTTTTTCTTACCAGGAAGGCAGTCTTTTGTTTGTTGCCGAAAATCAAGTGCAGCAATATCAGGTAAAGACTGAAAACGATGGACTGCTGATTGTTTTTACCAAAGACTTTTTTTACCAGAATTTGCAAGACCGCGAAGTTTTACAAAGCTATCGTATCTTCGATTTTTCGCTCCAATCTCCAGCCCTTCAACTTTCGCAGGCAGAATACCCCCACTTTCTAGCCCTCTTTCAAGAGATTTACCATGAGTACCACGCTCAACCAGCCGATACTTTTAAAGAAGAACTTATCAGAAGCCTGCTTCGGGTTATTCTTTTGCGGGCCGAAAGGCTAAAACGGTCCGAAACGCTGCCAACTGCCCTTTCCCAATATCAGGACTTCTCACGCTTCCGAGAGCAACTAGAGCGCGATTTTGCCCACACCCGCAATGTGATTGATTACGCCTATATTCTGGGCTTTTCAGCCAAAAAACTAAATCAGCTAACCAAAGTAACCATCAGCAAAACTGCTAAAGAATTTATCGATGATCGGGTACTGCTGGAAATAAAACGGCTGTTGAGCCATACCGACTTATCGGTCAAAGAAATAGCCGCCCGCACTGGCTTTGACGAACCTACTAATCTGGTAAAATTTTTCAAACGCTCCACCGGTCAAACCCCACTTGCCTTCCGTGCCAAATTACAATAGCCGGGGGCAGATTTACCATGCTCTGCCGCAAATTTACCTTGCCCTAACCTAAAAACAACCTTATAGTAATCTTACTAAGATCAAAACAATTTAAACATCTTAAGGGGGCGCGATGAGTAAGATTCTCAATCCGGACGAAGGCATGATTTACGACTCGATGGGCGATGCAATGAATTTCAAGTTGACCGGGGCCGATACTCAGCAAGAATATACCCTGATCGAGGATACGCTCAAGCCCGGCTTTAACGTGACTTTACATCTGCACCGCCGTCACACCGAGACTTTTTACGTGCTGGAAGGTGAAGTCGAATTTACGGTCGCTGCCCAAACTATCAGCGGACAACCCGGCACTGTGATTCACGTTTCGCCCAACGTACCACACGCCGCCCGCTCCGCAAAGGCCGGTAAGATGTTGACTATCTTTAATCCTTGCGGACTGGAAGAAGCGATGGCGGCCTTCCGCAACCTGACTCCGGAGCAAGCCCGCAACCCGGAAGTGCTTAACGCTATCTCGGAGCGCTACGATATTATCGACCTAGCGCAGCCACCTATACCAACCTTAATCCGTTTTTACGAACTGCTTTTGGCCGGGGATGCGGCTGCTCTGGAAGGTCTCTTTGAGGGGGAACCGCAGCTAAATACGCCTTTGCAGGGTGAGGTAAAAGGGATCGCGGCCTTTCGAGGTTTTGTCAAAGAGCAGCAAGCCTGGCTGACTTCGCTTCAGGCCGAACCGCAATTCTTTGATATTATCATTTCGCCTCAAAGGGTAGTAGTGGAGTTTGTGCTAAACTTTACCCAGGCCGGGCAAGCCTTCGACCTGCCGGTAGCCCTGGTCGCCGACCGCACGGACAGCGGTATCACGACGCTCCGGCTTTATCATAGCACCTGGCCTTTGACCAGCAATCACATACTGCGTAGTCCGCTACTGACTCCACCTACCGAAAAACTAGCAGAACCGGCGATTGTCGAAGCTTATATGGCAGCATTGGAAGAACCAAATCAGGCTCTAATTCTAGCGCTCTTTGCCGAAGAAGGCTATGTACGCGAACCGAGCGGGTCGCGCTACAAACATAGCGGGGCCGATGGTCGTCGCGCTTTTTACGAAATGGTCTTTCAGGGGGGCGGGGGAGTAGTTTTGCAGCATTATACTGCTACCAGCGATAGCCACAGTTTCGCGGTTGAATATAATTGTGATGAGTGGGGTAAGGTTAAATTGCCTGCCCAGGCCGGATTAGCAGTCTATCAAATCGACCCGTCCGGCAAGCTTGAAGCCGTTCGGATTTACGATGATATAACCCCGCCTGCACCGGGCCAGTAAAGTTTATAGCCCGATGCAGGATTGTTAGCCCTTTTGGGAAGGCGACCACCCAACCAGTTGGATGGTCGCCCCTCTACATTTTTCGGTCAAGCTATCTCTATGAATCTCTCAGTCGCAGCCGTCCAGGTTTAGGGTCGGGCATTGGATCAGGGTCAGCCGGATAATCAAAGATGTCACCAACTGCCAGCTTAAAGCCGGGCAGGACATCCTCACCATCTATTTCTTCGCCTTCCACAAACCTTTGCAACTTAACCCCGGCTTTCAAACGATAAACGTCCACCGTCCGGCTAAAAGGGTTTACAATCCAGACCAGCCGTACTCCCGCTTGTTGATAATCTCGAATTCTGGCCTCGCCCTCGTAAAACTTATCATTAGGAGAAACAATTTCAATTGCCAGATCAGGGGCAAGATCGGGGTAGCTTCTAAAACGAGCCGGAAGGCGTTCTTGAGATACAAAAGAAATATCAGGTTGACGGCCTGGTTTCCGGTTAGCTTCGGTCTTTTCCAAAAAGCGATATTCGGCGCTACTGCCAGTTACGCGCCCAAATTTGTTACCTTTAAGAAAGTTACGTAAATCGGCACTCAGATTGGCTTCAATCACCCCGTGTTCAAAGGTTGGCCTGTAATCTTCTTCTAGCTCCTCCTCTTGAGCCTCCAACTCGTAAGTTTCGGTAATCATAAATTCCTCCCAAATATAGGGTAAGCCCGGTTCTATCAGGTCGTGATCTCGCCACAACCGGCGACATAGGTCGGGGTACCGGCCTGGTTGTGGACGTTGAAATAGAGATTACCAGCGATAATAGTAGCGAAATCGACATTCAGGGTGATGGTAGCAGTAGCCGTGCCGTCCGGTTTGGCTTCCAAAGTAGGCAAATCATATTTGATCGCACCCTGGGCCTGACAACTACCTTCGTGAATATGAGCCTTGTGCTGACCCGGTTCGAGACCGCTAACCGTCACTACCACCGTAATTTTACCGTTGCCCGCATCGCTAATCACTCCCGTACCTTTGACATTGGTTCCGTTTAGAGGATTAATATTAACTTTCAGGCTGGCATTCGTAGCTGCCGAAGTGGACGGATTGACCGCAAAAGTAGTCAGACCCGGTTGGGGGCCACCCGTAGCAAGTGTAATTCGTTGGGTATCCTGGCTCCAGAGTAGCCCGATTACCGCCACTGTGCCGCTCAGAGTACGAATGCGCTGTTTATTTTCGAGCGACCAGAGTTCGACGTCACCAGCCTGACTACCCACTGCTAGACGCTTGCCATCGGAGCTAATTGTCACCGCACTAACCGCGCTCTTGAGGGCTTGCGAGACAGTTGGGCTACTTGCATTAGCGACGGCAGGATCGATCTGATAGATTGCAAAAGACTTCTGGCGACCTGTCACCAGTTGCTTATTGTCGGGGGTCCAGGCCAGGGCTGTCACCGCTTCGGCCCCGGTCACAGCGGGCGGGATTGTCACCAGCACTTTGGCGGAAGCGGTATCCCAAATCAAAGTACGGTTATCGCTCAAGCCCGCCGCCAAATATTTGCCATCGGGCGAGAAAGCCAGGGCCGTAACTTCTAGTCCGCTTGCACCTAATGGAAAATCTAGCCCAGTATCGTCTTTCTTCCAGTTCCAGGTATGTAAAACACTTGCGCCAGGGTAGGGGATCAGCGCTCCATCCGGCGAGATCGCGGCGGCTTTGGGGGCGACCCCATCGGTCGCCTGTAGCAAACTGGCCCCGGTCTTAATATCGTACAACCGTACATACTTGTCCGCCGAAGCCGCTACCACATATTGCCCGTCAGCACTCCAGGCCGTCGCTATCACCCGGTCAGTTATCGGGCGCGTTTTATCTTCGAGGGTCAGAGTCGATTTGTTGGTCGCGCTATCCCAGACACGCACCGTTTTATCATCGGAGGCCGTCACAAAGGTACGACCGTCGGCACTCCATGTAACGGCATTGACCGGGCCAGTATGTCCGCTCAGGCTAACCTGACTCAAGGGAGTCGGCGGAGCAGCGTTCGTCGGGGCCGCCGTGGTCGGGGCCGCCGTCGTGGCATTGGCGGTAGTGGCACTGGCGGTAGTGGTGACATTACTAACGGCGGTCGGGGTCGGTTGGCCCGAACCTAGCGCCACGATCAACCCTACCGCGATCAAGGCTACGACCAACAACCCCAACCCGGCGATCAAAGCGACCGGCAGGCCCTTTTTAGACTTGCCCTGCACCGGGATCGTGGCAACCCCTTGTGGTGGTGTATAAGCGGGTTGTTGAGAATAATAAGGCGGGGAGGCGGCAAGCGGTGGTTGAGAATAGCCGGTTGAGCCAGGAAACTGACCCGCTGCGCTACTATTAGCACCCGGTTGGTTTTGCGGTATAGCGGTTTGGGATAATTGCGGTTGAGACGGCGAACGATAGGTCATCGTATTTTGATCGGGAAAAGGCGGCGGGGTCTGAGGTGGCATAGCCTTCAGTTCGGACGGTGTAGGCAAGATCACAGTCGGTTCATACGAATGAGAAGCGGCCGCCGAGTTCTGCATTGGTGGGTTCATCGAGGTAACATTGGGACGCATCGGGCGCACCTGCAAATCTGCCGGGGAAAGCTGGCTAACCGCCTGATGCAAAGCTGCCGCCATTTCGTCCGCCGTAGCGAAACGCAGTTCTGAGCGTTTGTTAAGAGCTTTCGCCAAAAAACCTTCTAGCTGAGGAGGTATAAACTGGCTGGGCAACGGCAGCGGGTCGTTCATGTGGCGCAGCCCGATTTCCCAGGTGGTAGTACCAGTATAAAGCGCCCGCCCGGTCAGCAAGCGATAGAGAATTACGCCCATCGAATAAAGATCGCTGGTAAAATCGGCCCGGCCCATAAACTGTTCGGGGGCCATATATTCCGGCGAGCCAACTGTCAGGCCAGTCTGGGTCAGGCTCATATCATCGTTCAAGGCTTTGGCAACCCCAAAATCGGCGATGACAGCCCGTCCATCCGGGTAGAGTAAAATGTTGGCAGGCTTGAGGTCGCGGTGCAAAATCCCATGACGGTGGGCGAAGGCCAGACCGTTTAGGACTTGCTCGAAGATTTCAAAAGCCTGAGCGCGTACCAGTGGCTCTCGTTTGATCCGATCTTGCAAGCTACCGCCCCGCAAGTAAGGCATTACAAGATAAAGATAACCTTCGGCGTTACCGTAGTCGATCACGGGCAAAATAGCCGGATGTTCGAGGCGGGCAATCGAACGGGCTTCCCGGTCGAACCGTTCCATCAGGTGGCTTTCATCATTGTTATCATTAGATTCGGGAATGATTTTGATCGCTACTTCCCGATTGAGTGTGATTTGGTTTGCCAACCAGACCTGGGCCATCCCTCCTTTGCCGATAAGGGAGATAAGTTTATATGCGCCAAGCTGTTTGTTTTCTAACTTCATCTTTAAATGTCCCCTGGCTATTCCGTGAAAATTACCTTTACCCAATCGTACCGAAATCTATTTTAGCCTATCTTAACAGGACGAAACGGCTCTGCTCGATTAGGATTATCCTGTGACAATGGTTTGCTCTTGCTGACCTTGATAAATCACAATCTGAAAAGTTTTTAACCATAGTACATCTCAGTATACTACCTTTAATCAAACAGTGCTATAGTCAAAAAGACCAGTATTATTGACTAATTTGTGGCCTAGCAAATGACTCATTCGCGTAAATGGCGGGCGACATAACTATTGGCGCTGACGTGGTTGGGGCCAAGCAAGGTTACTCCGGCCAGTTCTACTTCCCAGCCGTCCTGCTCCAAAAGCCGCCGAATCGTCTGAAAAGCCTGGTTATGCCCGTCAACCGTTTTCTTGAGGCTAATGATCGCGCCATTCTGCTCGGTATAGCTCTCGATCTCAACGACCTCTTCATACTCGTTACAATGAAAAAGCTGTATATCATGGATCATATTTTACCCCACCCCATTAGGAGGAATGAAGGATGAAGGATGAAAAGATTTACGATTGCCGATTTACGATTGTAAATGCAGAGGTTACATTCTGCATTCTGACTTCTGACTTCTGCATTTCTTCAGCCTTCATCCTTCATCCCTCATCCTTACCCCCTGTGAAACCCTTTTTCAAGCTGGCCCTGGCTCAGGTGTATCATGGTCGGTCTGCCGTGAGCGCAGGCGTTTGGTAGACCGGTGCGTTCGAGTTGAGTGATAAGTTCACGCATTTCTTCGGTACTCAAGACCTGTCCGGCCCGGACTGCACTATGGCAGGCCAGACTCGCCGCCAACTTATCGCGCCACGTCCGAGGTGCTTCGCCTACCGGGTCGGCCTGACCCGGCCCGCATCCGCTATCGCGCACTCCTTCTGCCTCGTCCAACATTTCGAGCAACCCTAGCTTTACATCCCGACCCAAAAGCGTTGCCGGAACCGATTTTAGCCACCAACCGCCATCCTCTTCTACCAGATCGAAGCCCAGCGCAGCGAGTTCGGCCCGACGCTGCTCGTCCTGGAGTAAAAGACGCTGGCGAGGAAGCAAATCAAATAGAAGCGGTTCGAGCAAAAGCTGCCGGTCGAGGTCGCGCCCCTGAAGCCGAAACTGAAAGCGTTCGTACAAGACCCGCTCGTGAGCAGCATGCTGGTCGATCAAATACATTCCGTCCGGCCCTTCGGCAACCACATAGGTATTAGTCATCTGACCCAACACCCGCAAGAGCGGCAAGCGGGCCTTCATTACCGGCGGTGGTGGAACGGCAGGGGCTTCTGCTTTTGGTTCGGGTTGGATAGCCTGCGACAGATTTTCGTTTGGAGCGGGTATCGGCTTGCTCTGAGAAAAGGCCGCCCGCTCAAACAGCAAATCCTCTTCCTCATCCGAAGCTGGCAATTGCCAACTACTTTGCTGCTCACCTTGTCCGGACGTGGCAATCGGCCCCACCCTGGCTGCTTCGGGATGGGTAGTTGGAGTTATAGCTTCTGAGTCGGTGGGCGCATACAGGTTGTTTATCAAGCGGGCTTCGGGCGCAGCGAAGGTCTGCGGTGAGGGCGCTTCCCAGACTGCACCGCCCGCCCTGGCAATCAAAGCATCCCGCACTGCTTTTTGCACCGCCATAAAAACTTTGCGCTCGTGCAAAAAGCGGACTTCGGTCTTGGCCGGGTGGACATTGGCATCGACCTCCGCCGGGTCAACCTCGACCATCAGGACGCTAACCGGGTAACGCCCGGTCATGAGCAGGCTATGGTAGGCTTCCTGGACGGCATAAGAAAGCGTCCGGCTAATAACCCAGCGTCGATTGACAAAGAAAGTCAGCGAGTTGCGGTTGGGCTTGCTGTAGCTCGGTTCGGCGGTCAGGCCGTAAACACGCAGGCCGTCCGGCGATTTGCTCTCGCCGACCACGCCATCTTCATCAACCGGGGCCGGGTGCGACTCGACCAACAACATAGCGGTAGCCGCTTCCGACCCGTAGATTTTGGTTACTGCATCGCGTAATTCACCGTTGCCACTGGTCTGCAATAGTAGCCGGGTTTCGCTCACCAGACTAAACTTGACTTCTGGGTAGGCCAACGCATAATTGTTGATGATGGTCAAAATATGGCCTGCTTCGCTCGTGCCACTCCGCGACCACTTTTGGCGGGCAGGTAGATTATAAAACAAATTGCGGACGGTTATAATCGTGCCGGGCGGCGCACCCGCCGGACGGTGATAGACCAGTTTGCCGCCCTCGATAGCGATCTCGCTCCCGGCCTCTTCGCTACTCCGGGGCCGGGTCAGAAGTGTCAACTGGCTGACTGCCGCGATAGAAGGCAACGCTTCGCCCCGAAAACCGAGCGTGTGCAAATTATAGAGGTCTTCTGCTGCGCCAATCTTGCTGGTAGCGTGCCGCTCGAAAGCCAACGGCACTTCGGCAAAAGGAATCCCGCCACCATCGTCGGATACCCGCAAATAATTGAGGCCCCCGTTTTTGATCTCGACCCGGATATTTTTGGCCCCCGCGTCGATGCTATTCTCGATTAGTTCCTTGACGACCGAGGCGGGCCGCTCGATCACCTCGCCCGCCGCGATCTTTAGCGCCGTCTCCGGCGGTAATACCCGAATTGTCACTTCCCCTATAACTCCTCATCGAGGGCCATATCATCCGGTTCAGGCAGCGTCAGATTTGGGTCAAAAGGATTTTGCGTTGCCAAAAGTGGATTTATTTTTAGGGTCCCCTTAGCGTTTTCAATCAGCAGTTCTTTGCTAACCAGTGGTAGCAATTTTTTTAGGCCGTCCAAAAATTCGCTGACCGGCCCGGCTATCTGTAGTATAGCCGGATCGTTGTCCTCATCATACCCACCATATTCTTCGATCACCCGTAAATAGTTAATATCCTGTCGCCGAAGTTTACCTCTTATCTGCTGGGTTACGTTGGGCCAGTGTTGGCTTACTACCTGCTCGTCAATCACTTCAATATTTTCCCTGGCGCAATATTCATATAATTCAGAGCAGGCAAAAAGCATATAACGGGTGGGTAGCCGCAAGCGGGTTACAGTATTAGCCACAAGCTTAGCCGCGTTTTCGGTAAAGGGATCAAACTTTAACTCCCGCTTTCCATCTATGCGCCCCAAAGCCAGATAATGTTTTAACATTTCTACCAGATCACCCTCGTCTAAAGGCGTAAGCTCAAAACTATGCAAAATGTTGCTGGAACCCAACGCCGCCATTGGGCCGGACATATGCCCTACCAGTACCACGGTCGCACCGACATTGACCAATTGACGGGCCTCTCGCTCGATCAGGCTAACATCATTGAGCGAGAAAGTGCTTTTAACCTCATTCGGGTCAACTGAGAAAGTTGCTTCCTGATTGTCCAGGTCATCGATAGCAATTATTACCGGTCGTTCGGATTTGATTTCTTCGATCAGGTCTTGCAGCCAGCGCCGAGGGTTAGTTATCGCCAATTCTATATTTTCGGTCTTTTTGGAACCCCCTTTAATATTTGCTTCGGCTACTGCACCGCCAATTTTACCGCCCTTTTCAGTAGTTCGCTCGTCGCTGGTTTTTCTGCTTTTACCCAGCAGCTTTTCGTACAGTGTTCCCCACTCTTCCGGTTGTTCCTCACGCAGTTTTTTTTGCTACCCCTAACAGCACAGTGTTAATAAAGCCATCGTCAGCGTTGTAGGAAACATAGACACAAAAGCATTTGCTCTTTTCCAAAATCGCCAATGTCCGTTGCAAAAACAACGTTTTACCGGCCCCGTGCAATCCGTAAAGTAGTAAACCGCCCGCTCGGTCGGTGTAACTACAAAACTCTTCGAGGTCTTCATCGCGGCCTGTAAAGACAAACTCCTGCTCCTCTGGCCTCAGAGTAGTGCTTATTAGCGGAAAAGGGTTTCCCCTCAAACCCCATTTCTTCTTGGTCTGGTAGGCTTTGTTAGGTGGCATTAGTTTTGTAAGACCTCCTATAACCGCCCTTGCAGCATCAAGCCACCATCCACATAATCTGCCGCATCAAACAATTCATCCATTTTAACAATTTTTTCTGTTTCGCCTTGCATCTCGAAATAGGCTTTGGCCTGCGTTAAATGCTTACGAGCATCAACCGTTCGACCCTGATAGATTTCTAATGCCGCTAGTCTGGCAGCTACTTCAGCTATGTTAGCATCATCACCTAGCTGCTTAAAGAGACGGAGAGCATCTTTGTAGGCTAGGCGAGAATGGTTCAAATTAAGAACAGTTTTATAAGCACTACCCAACTCCAATAGTGTTTGTGCAAGAACTTCTTTATCCTCATATTGCTTTGCCAATTCTTTGATTCTGAACAAAAGTTTATTTGCAAGCAAGTATTTTTCAGTTTTTAGGTATTCTAGGCTCAATCCAATATAAAAGTATAAAAGTCCACTTATTAATTTTTTACGTTTCCCGTTACGCGATAAAAGAATTTCTAAAAAAAGTTGTATCCAATTATACATAATCACTGTATCTTCTATCTCAGTTTGGCTGTCCTTGCTAAACTCTACTTTAATAGGCCAATTTACTTTACCCCACGACAAATCACTAGCTATTTCACCGAATAAGTATATTAAACTATAATTCTCATTATTTAGTATTGATGAATCAAGTTTAACTAATTCAGTTAAAAAACCAATTTCTTCTTGATCTAGTACTATACCTCGTCCTTTTAGGATATGTTCAGCTTCTTCAATATCCATTTACTTGTGTCTCCAAAAATTGGATTGCGCGGCTGGCTACATCTAAGGGAGCCAGCCCGGCAGTATTTATAATAAGATCGGCGCTGGCCCGCGCATGAGCCAGTCGTGCGTTTTCTTCGTCAAGATAGTCCTGACCCCAGGAGACCCGGCGACGCTGGTAGATCGTAGCGAGGTCGGCTTCCAGGTAGATCAGGTGGCTTGGATTGGTCATCATCCACATCGTCTGGACGTAGCTATGTTCCTGAGCGCTGGCGTGAGCGTTGTAACCGCGTTCGCGCAAGGCTTCGACCAAAACCGATTTACCACTGGCGCACGGCCCAACCACCACAATTCGCTGGTGCGGCACACCTAGCCCGTCGCCATTTTCGCTCAACTTCAACCGTCGATTTAATTCGCGGGCCTCAGCTTCCCGCCGTTTGCGTGCTTCTTCCAACTGACCGCGCATTTGATCCCTGTCGTACATTTTTGGTCGCCAAAACCGGAGGTTGCCTCCGCTAGACTTAATTTTACCCCAATTAGACTTCTATAACAAGGCTGGACGTTTGAATCGGTGTACCAAGATTTTCGTAACATGAACCTGAGACTTCTTCCACGAACTGTTGACAAGTATTTTGATTAATGATAAGTTAATTATCAAATGGGAGTCTGTTTTAGAGATGAAGATTATAGTGATGAGTATATTACAGTTTACTAATGGTTCTGATCCGTGATGAGGAAGTTTAATGTCGTCAAAAAAATGCTTGACCGTGCGTGAGTTAGAGGTGTTACAACTAGTAGCCCGTGGACTGACGGATACGCAGGTAGCCGAACAATTGCAACTTAGTTGCAAAACCGTGCATAATCATGTGGCTTTCATCCGAGCCAAAATGGGTGCAAAAACGAGAGGCGAGGCTATAGCTTTGGCCCTTCATAAGGGTATCATAACTGGTGATGAATCGAGTGACGGAAGCAAAACCTAAAATAGGTTATATGTCTAGGTATTTTGCCTCATGACTAAAGTTAAACCTTATGCTAATATGTGGTTAGTGTTTAGACTAATTTGATGGCTATTTATAGTTGCTTTGAGTTCCGATTTTGTAAAAAAAGCCCTTGTTTGGCATTTATAAACCGTAACGCTGAAACCTAAAGAGCAAAGCGAAAAGATTTGAGTTCAGACATTTCAACTACGTTTGGTTCTTCACGCTACGGTCTATATTAGCAGGTGGGGTAGCTAAAACCTAGCCAAACCCGCGAATAAATGGTAGTTACAATAATATTTGAACTCAAATTGCTACTCTAAATTAATCTAAACGTCAAATGTTAAAAACTTACATCTTACCAACTTTCCTGTATGGCTTTCCAGAAAAAGAATAAAACAGATTAGGTTTGTTTTTCGACTTAAATTTCAGGAAAATAACTGTTTTTTATCTAAAGCCATAGATTTGAATAGCTAAAAGTAATTTAATATTTTTGTTTAGCATTTAAATAACTGCAGAACGAGGATTGCCATTATGTATAAATCTTTGTGCAACTTTTCTCTTCGAGGTTGGCATTACTGCTTAGTAATGACTCTTGCTTTTTCTTTATTCATTACAGTTTTGCTAGAAGCTAAACCAGTTTTTGCGGCAGCTTGTGGTATTCCTCCAAATGGTAGTTGTTTTCTTGGTCGGGCAATAAATGTTGCCAATTATGGTAGCCAAGCTCAAATTGGGACAACTAATGCGAATAACACTGCTTTTGTCTCCTTTATGCTTGTGCAATCACGTTCTAACGATATTTTCATTCAAACAGGTTGGACCAAGCAACCAGCTACTATGGGAGTGGTATGGGCATTTTGGGAGTCGTACCGGTGTGGTGCAGGTAGACCCGCAAGCTGTTATGTTAGTAATTTTTACGACCCTTCCTTTGGAGGAGGTGGGATAACAGGAGATAACAATTATTACAATGATTATAATCCCGCACCTTCTGTTGGTGGGTATTGGTGTCACGGTTTTGGTGCGACCGCTTGTTTCTCTTCAGAGTCTACTGCCTCAGTTGGTATGGGTTCAGGTGCATATCCGCAAGCAGGGACGATAGCTTTTTACGGTGAAACAAGTGATACAACTGCTCCAATGGGTGGGGCTAATGCAGCCAATGCGATTTATATTCTCAATCCTCGCTATAAGGTAGATGTAAACGGTTCCGTTGGAGCAGGGCCTTATGTTCAGGTAGCCGGTAACTCCTATGCCAATTCAGATCCCAATGGTAATTGCGGCTTTAATCCGTGTCCATACAATTACAATTGGAGCTTTCCAGCTACGGTTTTAGATATTTGGATTTGGACACGTTGATAACTCTGCGAAGGAGGACATTATGAGACACGTTTACCAGACTAGACTAGTGTTAAGCGCTATTGCTATTACAATCGTTGGCGCAGTTTTAATTACTGTATTCTCAGTATTCTTTATGACACCTGATTCTAAAGTAACTGAAGTTATAAACTCAACTAATAACACTCAAAGCCAGGTTGCGGCTAATGCTGTGGTGACGACCCCTGTTGCTACTGCCACACCAATTGCTGCCACATCTTACGTAACCATAACTACTCCAAGTGTCTCGGTTGGAGATATAATTGCTCTACCTTCTGAATTATATTTGACCGGGAATATGAATTTACGTCGAACTAACACTGCCGCCCAATTATCACTGGATGAAGCTTTAGGTGCAATCAAGGGTTCCTGGCAAAAAGGAGGACAATTTGACGGTAAATTAATCACGGTAACCGCCACTTTTGGACTGGCGACTTTTGGCAAGCCGGGAGCCGATGGTAAATGGATTGGTTTTACCGGTGTTCCCGAATTTACATGTACTGGTATCAGACAGTGTACCCGTACCGGTAAAATGCTCGATCACATTGAAAATCGTCCAATGTGGGTTCTGGATTATAAGAATCTAACCTTTTATGGTAGTGGCGCGACCTATAATCACACCGTTTATAGTGTTGATGACAAAACCGGTCTTATGCTTTATGGCTGGACCTATAACGAACTTTAATTCCCCTAAGCTTTTGATTTTGTATTAGCTGGTTGGGTGTAACACATTTTTTGCAGTGTGAAGCCAAGTTTGAGCAATGGCTCAGTCTTGAATTTTTTGTAAAAATCTGTGTTACACCCTCATTTTGAATTGCCCGCCCTAATCGAAACACTAGTTGCCTTCTATGCTAAACTTTAGTTGCAACTTTACACCCTCGTCCCACTCAACACTTAGCAAGACAATCCAAATAGATAGAAAATAATAAGCTTGAGGAAGGTGGCTATAAATGCGAGCAATTGCTATCAAGCCGGGTGAGCAAGACAGCGCCCACTTGCGGGAGGTCGAAAAACCCGAAGTAGGGGCAGGCGAACTGTTGGTACAGGTTTTGGAAACCGGCATTTGTGGGACAGACCTCGAAATCAATAGCGGGCTGTACGGGGTGGCCCCTGCCGGACAGGACTTTTTGGTGCTGGGTCACGAGTCGTTCGGCAAAGTCGAGGCGGTCGGAAGCGGACTAGAAAATAGCGGCTGGGCCAAAGGCGATTACATCGTCAGCACGGTACGTCGCCCCTGTCACGAGCCTGACCCGAATTGCGAACAGGGCCGGAGCGATATGTGCATCACCGGGCAATACACCGAACGCGGGATCAAAGAACGCAACGGCTATATGACCGAATATTACACCGAACAGGCCGAGTACGGTATAAAAGTCCCAGCCCTTTTCCGGCCCTTTGGAGTCTTGCTCGAACCAACTTCGGTGGTTGAGAAAGCGATTTTTCAGGCCTACAAAATTCAAGAGCGGTTGGAATGGTTGCCACGCCGGGCGCTCGTCTGTGGGGCGGGGCCGATTGGCCTCCTGGCAACGCTTGTACTGCGCGACAAAGGGCTGGAAGTCTATACGGTAGCTCATAGCAAGGGTGGGCCGGACAACGCTAAGGCCGGTGTGGTCGAGCGCTGCGGGGCAAAGTATCTTTCCAGCCAGGATACGCCGGTCGAAGAACTGGGTAAAAAGCTTGGATCAATTGATTTGATAGTAGAAGCTACCGGCAACAGCGAAGTCGCTTTTAAGGCGCTGGCCTCGCTAGGGGTCAACGGAGTGATGGCGCTGACCAGCGTATCGGGCGGTCACAACTCGATACCGCTTGATACCAATTTGCTCAATTTGCAGATGGTATTGGGCAATCAGGTGGTGTTTGGCTCGGTCAATGCCAACCGACATTATTTCGAGCTAGGGGTGGAAAGCTGGGGTAACATCGAGGGTAAATGGCCCGGTTTGCTGGCAGCACTTATCTCGCGCAAACTTCCGATGGAAGAATACAAGCAAGCCCTCTCCAAAGACCGCGACGGCATCAAAACCGTGCTACAAATTACCACCGAGTAACCTTTCAAAACGCAATTAGTAAAAAGACCTTTCCGAGATGCGGAAGGGTCTTTTTATTTTAGTTTATTTTATCTTTTGGTTTGAAGCGTTTTAGCGGGTCTTTAGGGCCGCTTCACCCAACGAGTGAGATTGATTGGTGCTAAGTTTGAAGTTAAAGCGGCGGAACCAGTTGGGCTGACCCTGCCGGGCTTGCTGGGCTAAGTGGGCCTGCTTTGCCTGCTGATTGTACCGTTGTGCAAAGTAATCGGAGTTGGACTTCAAAGTATAGTCGTGCATTTCAGGTTCCCCCTTCTTTCGAGAATTGATTTAATTTTTATTTTAATTTAATAATATTATTCGCCCGA
Source organism: Chloroflexia bacterium (assembly GCA_038210655.1). Taxonomy (GTDB): domain Bacteria; phylum Chloroflexota; class Chloroflexia; order Chloroheliales; family Chloroheliaceae; genus 54-19. The sequence continues at coordinate 95,949 of JBBQWM010000019.1, read as the reverse complement.
TGGCGGTTAAATTCGCTCTGTGGTAAGCCGCTTTTCTTGTTCCAGATTGTCGTTTTGCTTACCTGTCTGTATTATAACGGTTTGACCGATTTCGGAAGTGCGCTAGATCACTTCTCATATTAGACCTTAGACCTATTTAATACCTTGATTGCTAGTTGCGGCCGTTTAGGCTCAAACTGGGGAAACCGTACCGTTTCCGCACTAAAATCCAGGTTCAAAATTCTGACTAGCAATCGAGGTATTTAATATGAAATGGGTGAGAGTCCATTTTTGCCTGCCAGGAGGCTGTATCACCCTCAAGACTGGGTTTGGATATAGCTTAGAAAAATTTTCGCCGAAAATTTTTCTAAGCTATATTTTTGAGTGATTTGGAGTAGGGTTTTCACAGTCACCCGTTATTATTGTGTGAACCTGTGCAAAAACTGACGCACACCTTTATGAGATACAGTACAACCAAAGCTGGATTGGTTCGTTTAATATAAAGGATTAGGGTCTTGAAATAGATTTGCTATAGATTACGCAAACAGTCTAAAACGAAAGGATGTTGCAATGTCGCGTAGTGTTAAAAATGCCGTTCTGGTTGGCCTGCTGGCCTTGCTGTTAAATTTAGGCTTATCCCTGGTTGCGCCGCTTTCGGCTCAGGCGGCCCCGCCCTTACCGGCGTGGCGACAATTGGATACTCAAAGCTGTGCTATTTTTCTAATCTCAAGTTACCGGCCCAATCAGGCTTTTTGTACCAGTCACGATAAGTTTACTGATCAACGAATTCTAGGTTTGATTAACCTCAAAGATGGCACTATTCAAACTAAACCAGTCCTAATAAACGCTAATATTCTCTATGAAGATGGCGCGACCGGCTTTTTACTGGCACTCTACCCGGACGGCAAGCTCTATCGGATCGGGACAGATTTAACGTATGAAAGTAAGGTCGAGGTGTTGCGCGGGCCGACCGACAATCTAAGCCAGACTATCATACGGTCTGCCGGATACGGAACCGGGGTTTTCTTTGTCAGATTTGGTAATTCTAGCTACTGGTTTAGCTCCTACGACAACGGGCGTACCTGGCAACGCAGCTTTGAGAAGGACGACCCGAACGACAAAGCCTCGATTTATGATATTCAATTTTCGGCGAACGACCCGAACGTCGCTTACGGTCTATCCCGTACCGTCATGGAGTATACACCGGGCGGTGGCTACGATTATTTTATTTATCTCTACAAAAGCACCGATATGGGCCGTAGCTTTAAGCGGGTTTATCGTACCCCCTATTTCGCAAGCGACAACGCAAATCTTATTTTTTCGTATGATCTTTCCTTGCCACCCGCTCAAGCTCGTACTTCCTCGGTGGTTTATCTGACCCGCTACACCTATTACGTCAATGCTGGCAGTTCTAGCTATTACCGCTCTAACGATGGTGGTAACAGTTTTAAGGAAATCGGGTCGCCCAGCGGCGGGCGGGGAGGTTCTGGCGGAGAGCTTTATCTAGCACCGGACGGTACAACCCTCCAGTCGGGTAGCCAATCGTGCTACACCGATAACAGTTGTGGCGTTAGTCGGCAGGCGACTCGATCACTCGATAACGGCGAAACTTTCCAGACGCTAGGCAACCCACCAGACTATTTCTTGAGTCGTTTCTGGTTCCCTCAGCAAGCGACCCATACCTATTATGCAATCGCCCGACAACCCGGTCGCTCTCAGTTCGACCCGGTGCGGCCTTTACCAGCACGTCTGGTTCGTTCTACTAACGGCGGGGCTGGCTGGGAATTTTTGCCGGACAAGGACGGCCCTGACCTGAGCAATCCTTATGACATTCAGATTTTGCTGACAGATTATGCCCCGACTTCGCTAATCCTAGTTACTAACAATCGTAACAAAGCTTACGTCCTGGACGACGAGGGGGCGGATCGCACCCAAACCCAGGCGGTTACACCCAATCCGGGCCAGGATTTTTATGAGGCGACCCGTCACAACCTGGGGCTTTTTAAGGGATACTGGTCTAAAAACGGTGGGCTGGCCCAGTTTGGCTATCCTCAAACCGAGGTCTTCCGGGAAATCAACCCTTCGGACGGGCATATTTACCCAGTGCAGTATTTCGAGCGTAACCGCCTTGAGTATCATCTCGAACTGAAGGGTACACCTTATGAAGTGCTATTAGGGCTGTTGGGCAACCAACTAACCGTCCAGCGTCGGGCCAATGGCGACGGAGCCTTTAATCGCTTCGACAACCAAAATTATCCCGGCGGTAGCTATTATCCTGAAACAGGCCACAACTTACGCAACAGCTTTAAGCTCTACTGGGAGGCAAACGGCGGGCTGTCGATCTACGGCTTCCCAATTAGCGAGGAATTCCAGGAGATCAACCCGGACGATGGCAAGACCTACGTCGTGCAGTATTTCGAGCGGGCGCGGTTCGAGTATCACCCCGAAAACAAGGGTAGCCAATACGAAGTCTTGCTGGGCCTGTTGGGGAATACCCTGTTGCGTGAAAAGGGTTGGTTCTAGCCTCGATAATCATTTTTAATCAACCAGGGCTGGTAGAGGTAAATTGCGCCAGCCCTACTTTGTATTAAAAATAACTTAAAGATGTGAAGTAAATCATATTGACAAGCTCAATTAAGAAGCTATAATTAGTTTAGCTTTTCCTTTGGAAAAGTGTTACTCGCGCAAAAATGCAACAATCTCGAATAATTCTACTTCGCCAAATCCTACAGCGTTTTACTCCTATATTGAAACCATCTGATGTTCCCGCGTAGTTTGTCCCATATCCGATCAGATTCTCAATTCTTATGGTGTTCGATCTAAATCGAATTTTAACTCGCATTTTGATACTAACTTTTAATGGGTAAATATTAACTTAGCTTTCCAGTGCAGTTAGTGACGAGCGTAATGTCACTCTATTTTTGTTGCCTTATTTTAGCAATCAAGTTTGGTTAGATAGGTAAGATTACTTCACGACCCTCTAAGAACCAATTGAATATTGTCATAGCCTGGCTGTTCTCTTTTTGGTCTAGCTGTCTTTATCGACGGATTTAACCCGGCTGAACTAGACTGGCGCTAAATTGAGAATAGCTTTTCAGCACCACTGTTTTAGATTGCCCTTTTGGTTTAAGTGAAACGACAGCTTCAGAAAGGAAATCTATGAGGTACAGTTTAAGGCTACCCGGCAGCGTGCGAAGGGCCGGGTTGATTTTATGGGTAGTTCTCAGCCTGATACTTGCAACCGCTCCGACTTTCGCAGCGGCCCAATCAAGCTCAGTCTATGATCCAAGTGGCTCGCGCTATTTCCCCGAAACCAACCATAGTGTTAAAGGGGCTTTTTTGGATTACTGGAACAAATACGGCGGTCTGTCTCTTTTTGGCTACCCGGTCAGTGACCCGTTCCAGGAAGTCAACGCCGACGACGGCAAAACTTATACGGTACAGTACTTCGAGCGCAACCGCTTCGAGTCGCACCCGGAAAACACCGGCAACCAATACGAAGTGCTGTTGGCCCGCTTTGGGGCTTTGATGAACGCCAATCGTATAGGCAAGGAAGCCCCTTTCCAGCCGATTTCCACTTTTAGCTCGACCAATAGCCGAGTATTCTTCAAAGAGACTGGTCATTCGCTTTCGGATGGCTTTTTGGCTTACTGGAACAAATCTGGTGGTTTATCCATCTTTGGCTACCCTCTGAGCGAACCGTTCCAGGAAGTCAGCCCGACCGACGGCAAAACCTATACGGTGCAGTATTTCGAGCGCAACCGCTTTGAGTATCACCCGGAATTCAAGGGAACTCAATACGAGGTTTTGCTGGGCCTGTTGGGTAGCGAGTATATGAAAACCCATCCAGCAACCAAACCCGGCAACAACGGGTCAGGCCAGGGCAATCAGGCACAAGGGATCAACGGGGAGCAAGTCGAGGTAGTCCTAAACGAAAACAGAACTCCCACCTTTATAGCACCCCCGGAAAATTACACCAACAAACCGGCTATTGTACGTCCCCAAACGGCCACCATTACAGTCAACTATACCGGATTTACTGCTCAGGCTCAGGCCTCTTTCCAATACGCAGTTGACATCTGGGCCAGTCAAATTAATTCTCCTCAATCGATTGTGATTAATGCAAATTTCTCAGACCTGGGTAAGAACCCGGCAGGTAATTTGATACTTGGCTCTGCCGGGCCACATTCAGCCTGGAAAAATTTTGCCGGGGCGCCGGTTGGCAATACCTTTTATGCGGTAGCACTGGCTAATAGTATATGTAATTGCGATCTTGATGGAGGCGAGGACATCGATGCCAGCTTTACCAGCAATGCAGCTGCAAGCTGGTTCTTCCGACCAAACGGTAGTACCGTCGCTACTCCTGCCGGACAAACCGATTTTACCAGCGTGGTTCTACACGAGATAGGACACGGTCTTGGTTTTGTGGCTGGTAGCAGCTTTACTGGCGGGGTCGGTAGTTGGGGAAGCGATCCCTTTATCTACTTCCGCTTTCTACGTAATGGGAGTGGTCAAACATTAGTAAGCAGTTTTGCGAATAATAGTACCGCTCTGGGCAGCCAATTCACCAGCAACAACCTCTTTTTTAACGGGCCTTTTACGAATGCCGCCAATGGTGGTGGTCAGGCCAAAATATTTGCACCTGCTACCTACCTGCCTGGCTCTAGTATTTCTCACCTGGATGAGTCTACTTTCAACGGGACTGGCAGCGCCTTGATGACACCTTCTATTGCGCGGGGTGAAACTGAACTTAATCCTGGCCCAGTTACATTAGGCATCTTTCGTGACATGGGTTGGTCCATAACGCTCCCCCCGCCAATTGTAGCCAGTATCTTCCCGACCAGCACGCCGGAACTGGCCCCGACATGTAATGCAACTGTGACTATAAACGGGGCGAACTTTGTCCCTGGTCAGACTACTGTCAAATTTGGTACGCTGAATGCCACCAGCGTGAACGTACTCTCGGATTCTCAACTTACGGCAGTTGCACCAACCCAGGCCAGGGGAACAGTACACGTAACGGTTACGACACCCAATGGTACGAGTATAACCACTCCTGCCGACTTCTTTACCTATACACCCGATCTAACTGCGCCTGCCACCACTGTCACGCTTACACCTGCGCCCAACGGGGCCGGATGGAACAAAACCCGCCCAGTGACAGTCAACATGAGTGCGGTAGATGTAGGAGCGTGCGGTTCCGGAGTGCAGAAGATAACCTATAGTGCTACCGGAGCGCAAACTATCCCGCTTACGGTTGTAGTTGGCAACTTCGCCACCGCCAGTATTACTGCCGAGGGTATTACTACCCTGACGATCTTTGCGACCGATCTGGTCGGTAACAACGAAGTAGCCCAGACCAAAATCGTGCGGATCGATACGATCCCACCGGTTACGAGTCTGACCTATACCGGCGGTTTGCCGGGTAACAACGGCTGGTTACGCAGCCCGGTCGTGGTTTCCTTGAGCGCTACCGACGGCGGAAGCGGGGGCGCCTTCACCGAATATAGCTTCAACAATCTAACCTTTACGCCTTATAGCGCGGCTTTCCCGGTCAATAACGAAGGCATTACTACGGTCTACTATCGGTCGATAGATGTAGCAGGCAATGTCGAAGCCACTCAGTCGAAGGTCTTTAAGATTGACACGCGACCACCGAGTTCGACCGCCAGCTTTGTCTTTAGCGGTAGTGGAGTGACCATTAATTACTCCGTGACCGATCCAACCCCTGGCTCCGGCCCGGCAGGATTACACTACATCGCCAGTAGCACTTCTGGCAACCAGTCTGGTTTTGATTTGGGGGGAGCGACAGGGACAATCAACCTGACCGGCTCTTTCTACCAAATTGAATACTGGGGCGAGGACATTGCCGGAAACGAGGAAACCGTCCATCATATCAGCCGGATCGTAGTCAATACGCTCGACAGCGATACGGCCGGCTCGTTGCGCTACGCGCTCAACCGAGTACAGGTGGGTGAGACGATCCTGTTTAGTATTCCAGGAAGCGGGCCGCACCTTATTACACCGCAAACCCCGTTGCCAGTGGTCAGCCACAACAATGTGACGGTGGACGCAACCAGCCAGCCTGGGACGGTCTGCGGCACAGAGTTGAAAGTGGTAATCGACGGACAGGATAGTTTGCCAACTGGTCTGGAAGTGACCGGCAGTCAGGTCTCGATTTTCGGGCTGAACATCGTGGCCTTCAAACGGCAAGACCTCTGGTTCAACAATACCACTCAGGGCCGGATCGAGTGCAACTTTATCGGGGTCAACCACACCGCGACCGCCAACGGCACCGGTCGGATCGAGGATAGCGAGGAGGAGCCGATTGGTATCCGTCTGAGTGGCAGCGCGGGCAACCACGTTGTCGGCAGCCCGACCGACCCGACGCGGGGTAATATAATCGCGGGCGAGTTGCTCACTCTTATAAAAGTGCAGCAAAGTCCGAACAACCACATCGTCAACAACACGCTGGGGGCGGACAAGGCCGGTGAGCATGTGCTGGGCCAGGTGATGAACGGCAAGAACAAGCGTGGCATCATCGTCCAGGGCGGCGCGAACGATACCCTAATCGAGAAAAACCTGATCGCCGGGATGGTAGCAACCAATCTGCGGGTGGTCGGCTCTAACAATGTCAAGATTATCTCCAACCTGATTGGGGTTACTCGGTCACAGAGCAAGGGCCTCGGTTTGCTGGTCGGCCTTTACGATGTACCGACCCTGACGGCTCACGTTTTGGTACGGGGCGGCTCAAAGTCGGTCTTGATAAAGGATAACGTCTTCTCGGATTTTAGCTGGAACGTGGTCGTGATCGAAGGCCAGACCACTGATAACGGGCGGGTCGAAGCTAACTTTATCGGGGTCAACCGGAGCGGGCAGTTGTTAGCAAAATCTGCCGACGACTTGAACGTGCCGGATACGGTGGGGGTCTGGGTGCAGAACGGCGCGGTCGGGACGGCCATCACGAGCAATACTATCGTGGGGGCCGAAACGGGCGTGCAAGTAACCGGCAACGCCACCACCAATACCCAAATCACAACTAACACGCTCGGAACCAATCTGGCGGCTACGCTTGGCGCGAATGCTGGCAACATGTTTGGGGTGACAATTTCCTCTGGCTCGGATGGCAATTTGGTCAGCCAAAACGTAATTGCCAACAGCAAGGTCTTTGCAGTGCTGATCGGGTCGGTCGGGAGCGACCGGGCGGTTGGCAACAAGATCACTCGCAACAGCATCTATGGGAGCCTGGAAGGTGGCATCGTACTGGGCCACGAGCCTAGTAGTGATGGAACCCTCAACGGCAACCCAGGCATGGCAAACCGGGATGCCGCCCGACCCGACTCGCGCAAGATTACAGCCCACCTGGTAGGCGGTAATATTGTTATTACCGGGCAAGTCAGCGCTGCAAACTTCAATTCGACCATTGAAGTATTTGTGGCAAGTGGGCCGAGCGCGGTTCCACAGGGCAAAACTTACCTCGCCTCAGTCACAGTCGGGGCCGATGGTAGTTTTAGCCTGACGATCCCGGCGGGTACCCTAGTAGCCGGTAACAAACTGGTCTTTACCAGCACCCTGACCACCGGCGACACCTCGGCCTTTAGCAAGGAGGTGGCAATCTCCTAAAGCAGGAGCGGCCTATCCTGGCTATCTTGCAAGGATAGGCCGCTCCCTTTAAAACTGTGGTTCAATACAGCTTAGAAACTTTCGTAGGAAAATTTCTAAGCTGTATTTTTGGGCGTTTGGGCCGGGATTTTCAAGGTTGCCTGTGCTTACTGGTTGAGTAGATGCCACAATAAGGCTCACTCAGCCCCAACGGGTGAGCGTCAGATTTTTGCAAACTAGCCAGGCTGTGCCACACCCAAAACTAGGGAGGTGATTATATATTAGAAAAATTTTCTGCGAAAATTTTTCTAATATATGGTTTTGAATGGTTTGGATCGAGGTTTTCACGGTAGCCCGTTTGTATTGTTTGAACCACTGCAAAAATCTGACGCGCACCCAGCCCCAACAGGTCGGTTGACAAGCGGAGGATTGTTATCTATGATGCACTGAGGTTGCCGGGGGACGGTTCTGGCTAATCCTGGTAAGAATACCTGCTAACAATTTTAAGCGTAGAATGTCAATCAGCGAACAGCTAAAAAGTGAAGAAGAGCCTGCTGCATCGGAGCGGGGTTGGCGAACCAGGCTAGGCCGTTGGTTGCGCTTGGAACTGGTCTGGGTCAGTCTGGTACTGACTTTTTTTGCGGCGATTTTTTTTAGCGGGCCGTTGCTTCATTACGGCCAGACTTATTATATCCCGGTCGATATTTTGCAAAGCTTCCCGGCTTTTTTGGTCGAGGAAAAGCCGTTCCGTCCCTATAATTACGTCCTTAGCGACGAGATATTGGTGGTGATGCCCTGGCGCGAGTTTGCCCGGCAGAGTCTGGGGCAGTTCACTTTACCGCTCTGGAACCCCTATAACGGCGGGGGCAGGCCCTTGATGGCAAATATGCAAATAGGGATATTTAACCCAGTTACCTGGCTCCATTTTATTTTCGGACACCGCCTCGGATTGCTGCTAAACGGGTTTGCCCATCTTTATTTGATGGGGCTGTTTTCGTTCTTATATTTTCGGAGCCTGAAGCTGGCGGCAGGGGCCGCGCTGGTTGGGGCGGTGGCCGGAATGTTTATGACTTTTATGGCCCTCTGGCTCTACAGTTCGCTTGAAGCTACTTTTATTATCTTTCCGCTCACCCTTTATCTGATTGAGCGCTATCTGAGCGGACGACTGGGTAGCCGAGGCTTTGCAGTTGGGATCGGGCTGGCAGTGGCCTGGGAAATTTTTACGGGCCACCCGGAGACTATTCTGCTCAACAATGCCAACGCTGGTCTTTATCTACTCTACCGACTGGCGACCGCTCCCCGCGACTGGGGTAGCCTCTGGCGGCGGGTACGAACGTTGGGGCTGTTTATAGGAAGCGGAGTATTGGGCGCAGCATTAGGGGCCATTCAACTGCTGCCTTTTATGGAATACGTTCTCAACAGTTTTGCTTATGCGGTGCGGGCCGGGTCGTCCGGCAAGGCGACGGCGATGGGCAGCCATAAAATGATCTCTTTTTTGCTGCCCAACCCTTACGGCAACCCGATCTATGGCTTCGAGTCGGATTTCTCTCAGCCGGTCTATAACGAGATCAGCGGCGGTTATATCGGCCCGACCGTTATTTTTATGGCTCTGTGCGCTTTGTGGTTCGCCCGCCACAATCGGCTAACCTGGTTTTTGGCCGGTGGCAGTCTGATCGGGCTGAGTATAGTTTATGGCTATTGGCCCTTCTTCCAGCTTTTTGTTCAATCCTCGCCAGTCGGGATCGCTTTCCCGCGCATGATGGTCTACACCGCCTTTTATTTGATAACGCTCATGGTCATGGCAACCCACGCGATTTACAGCCGTTCGAGTGCAGTATCTTCTCAAAAATTCGGGATAGAAGCAGGTCTAAACCCCACTCAGTCAAGTGACCACGCGGAATCGCCCCCACCAATTGAGCGATTCCCAAGCGCAAGCAACTTAGTATCCAAGCTTAAGATTGGTAGACAACCAACCCCAAAAGAGAACCAGGAAAAACGGCCTTCATCCCTCATCCCTCATCCTTCATCCCTCATCTTTCCCCCTCTTCTCTTCGGTCTAGCCGGACTACTCTTCCTGACCGGGATGGGGCTGATTTTCTGGTGGTTTAGCGGGTCGGGGTTGGTTCCGTTCCAGCGCGGGAGTGTACGCAATTTCGAGATAACCCAATTTGTCTTTATTTGCGGCTTGTTTATAGTCAGCGTAGTGGCAGGGATAGTCGCGTTGCGTTGGCCGCGCTATAGCCTGATCTGTCTGGCAGTGCTAACCCTGATGGTCTTTGGACAGTTGGGGTTGTTCGGGCGGGTCTTTCGGTCGGCGGTCAACGAAGCTTATTTTTACCCCCGCACCGCCACCCTGACGGCCCTGGCCGAGACGGGCGGACGGGTCGCGGTCGCCGGACCGGACAATATTCTGCCCGCCGAGGCTAATGTCTGGTACGGCATCGAGCAGGTCAACAGCTACGACGCGCTAGAGGTGCGCTGGTTTATCGAGTTATTGGCGGCTTCCAAAGCCCGGTGGCCTCTGTGGGATAACCCGGTTCCGCTCAATCTTTTTAATATCAAGCAGGTGATGGCCTATTCTAATAATCCTGGTTTCGAGGGGATCGAGGCGACCAATACAAAACAACTCAGGCGAATTTCTAAACAGCGCAATATTAACCTCTATCTAAACCAGGCTTACCAACCGATCTACCGAATGGTCTACCGGGCGGTCGAGCGCGACGAACCGCAAGCCAAACAGGAGTTGGTAGAAGGGGTTATCAACCCACTCGATACGCTGGTCTTCATAAAGGGGGACGCACCACCGCTGCTCCCGACTAGCCCCGCCTCTGCACCCGCGCCGGAAGTGAAAGTCTTGAGCAAGAGCGCCACCCACGCCAGCCTGAGCGTCAGCAACCCACAACCGGGCTATCTCTATATCGACCAGACCTATTTTCCGGGCTGGCAGGCGCGGGTCAACGGTCAGTCGGTCAGTCTCTACCGGGCCAACTACGCTTTTACAGCCTTACCAATTGGGGCAGGCGATTTGAAGATCGAACTCGAATACGACCCGCTTTCGTTCAAGCTGGGTGCGATCATTAGCCTGTTGGCGGCGCTGGTAATGATCGGGTTGGCAGTCTGGGCATGGCGCATCGGTAGACGTAAGGCGTTATAGCAAAATGCAAAATTATTAACCCCTTGTAGGCTCTGGTAGAATATAGCGTAGCCAGAAGCAATGTAGCAATGTTTGTTTTACACTCTCTAACTATCGCAACAAATCCCATAATTAAATTATTACCCTAACACTATTGAAGAGTCGTTTCTATTTTAGTGGCTAAATCCAAAAATTCTTTCGCGTTGAGTAGACAGATGGATAAACCTGGTTTTGGTAAGGTGCCGATTACCAAAAGAGAACCTAGTTCATTTGGTACAATTCTAAAATACCTGGCTATTTCAACATTAATCCCGGAGTAGCCAATCCGAGTCCGCGAGAAATTATTGGCTTGTTTGAGAAGCCCGTCCTGCTGATTTAGTCGCTCACTGACTTGAGGTTGGCCGGAAAACTTTGATTTACCAAACATTTTAGGTTTTTCGAGTGAAACTTCGCCACCTATAGATTTATTAAATTGGATTGAATAAAGTAAACCGCCAATAAAAGAACCTACCCCACCCCGGTTTATTTTTACGACCAGTTGAAATGACCGGGGATGGTCGGGGCTGAAATGAAGCGTGAAAAGAGTATTCCCGGAACCGCCCACCAACAAGCGGGCAGCGTCCGCCATAACGGTACCGGCCGTAGCCTGAGCAGATTGATTACCTTGTATTTGATAAACCAGAGGCAAAGAAGCACCAATCTCATCACGAAGTTTTTCTTCAACTCGAGGAGCGACGTACTCAGATTGATGTGTTTTGAAGTTGCAAAGAGCAAACACTTTTTTTTCACTCATAAGTCCACTCACCTCGTGTGAAAAGTATTCTTCGACTTGAAAGACTACTAACTTTGGCTGCCGCGACACACTTTGATAATAAAACTCCTTTGAAGTGCCGACTTGTAGTAGTATGGGAACCTTCTTAGAGATTTCAGTATAGCTGGATTTGTTTCCAATCTCAAATGGCAGCGCCAAAAGCTCAAAAAGAGATCAAAAAAGGTTAAGTTCCGTTGCTAAATGCAAAGCGGAACTTAAGTTTTTGTAGTAAACAAATGTTCTAAAAGCTAACGTTGGGGGGATTTTAAAAAGGAAGGGTTAGTGTAAAAAGGACACGGCTAGATTGCAGCTGGCTACAGCTATATTCTATCGGGGCCAATTATTATCAAAAACCTCAAAAAGCCCAACCCTGGGTGAGTGTCCATTTTTGCAAACTAGCCAGGCTGTATCACACCCGAAAACCGGGAGATGAGTATATATTAGAAATTTTTTCTAATATATACTCTTGAGTGGTTTGGAGCGAGGTTTTCACAATATCCTGTTATTATTTGTTGAATCCGTGCAAAACTGACTCGCACTCCCAGCCCTTTACTGCTGTCTCCCTAATTGATCTTTGTTATAATTCTACAGAGGTTAACTCAGGACTAAATTCGACTAATTATATTTTATTGACGATAGCCTCATTGAAAGGGAAAGAAATTACATGGCTTTTATTTTGCATAATCCAACGAGCGTGCCAGCCCCGATAGGGGGTTACAGTCTTGGCCTTGAAGCCAAAGCGGGTGCTAGACTTCTTTTTATTAGTGGGCAAATTCCTGAGTCGCCCGAAGGCACAATCCCGCCCAATTTTGAGGCCCAGTGTGAATTGGTCTGGCAAAATATTGAAAGCGTGTTGAGGGCTGCCGCTATGGATGTGACAAACCTGGTCAAAGTAACCACCTTTTTAACCGATCAGAGCCAAGCAGAAAGTAACGGTCAAATTCGGCGGCGACATTTGGGCGCAACCCGACCTGCGCTAACAGTTATTGTTGCCCAAACTTTGGATGCCCAATGGCTTTTAGAAATTGAGGCGATTGCTATGGCAGAATCTTAATAACATCTATTGATCTGAGGTTAAATAGCTAAAGCGGGGTGTTCCAGGGCGAGCGAACGCTCACTCCTACAAATATGGTCTCATTTTGATATTGATAATTTTAAGGTGCAGATAAATTTTATTTAGCCGAAGGTCGGGAGGGGAAATATTACTAAAAAACAGCTACTTTACCTTAACCTCATCTTTGCCGTATAATGGCAGCAAGAACACCCGGACTGCAAAGTATAAAGGTAGTGAAATTTAATAAACAAAGAGGTACCCAGATTGAACCTTTCTCGCCAAAATTTCTTCCGACAGCCCGATTTGAATATCTTCAGTCGAAACGTGCTAAGAAGGCAACAGATGTTGGCGACTGCCTTGCGCGTCCCGACTTCGCCCGCGACAGGTGCGCCGATGCCCGCTACAATCAAGGCCGGTCGCGCTCAGAGCGAAAGTATCACGCTGCTAAAACCGGGGGCGGATAGTGCGGTTGCCGTTGCCAAAGAAGTTACTACGATTGCAGGGCCAACCCAATCGCACGACCCAGACAACCCCGGCAGCGATGTTTATCAGTATGATGGCTGGACGACCGGGACCTATCAGGTCTGGCATTTTAATTTCTTTGCGATCTACCCGACTACCGTCACTTATCTGATCCCGCACGGGTCTTTACCGATAGGGGAGTTTCCGGTGATCGCCGTCAGTGGCGGCAAGTTCCTTGACCACCCGACCGCCTACGTTCATTTGTTACACCACCTATGTCGCAAGGGATATGTAGTCCTTTCTGTGGATACCGATACCGGCCCACTCGATTGCCAGCATAGCCGGATGGCCGGGGAATTTCTGGAAGCGGTTTGGAAAACTATCGTCAAAAAGATTGGCGGGCGCACCTACAGCCCAGCCCGAATCGCCTGGTGGGGTCACTCGATGGGCGCTAAGGTGCAAGCCATCGCAGCCCAAATGACTACTAACCGCTACTACATTCGTCCGACCGCCGTCATAGCCAACCATTTTAGCAACAATAAAGGCACCTTTTGTAATGACGATGCGATCAGCACTGCTTCGCGCATTCCAACCGCGATATGGTACACTATAATCAAGGGCGATCAGGACGAGATTGCTGGGGCAGACCCGCGCAAGCTCTACGACGCGCTCAACCCAGCCCAGGTCTTTCGGCAATTGCTCTTGGTCAAAAGCTATTCGGATGACGATTTGACGGGCGACCACGACGCACCATTGACCGATCCGCCGGAAAATCCACTCGTTACGCTGGTAGGTGGGCCAGCTACATTGGACGCGCTAGACTGGTGGCTGTATTGGAAAATCGCGGTTGGGGCGGTTGACTTTCATTTCAGGAACAAATCAAAAAAATGGGCCTATGGCACGGAGCGCGAAAACGGTGGAACGGATGCCGCCGGAAATCTCCTGACCCATAAAGTTGAAGCTGAGTCCGCAAATTAATACGGGAGACGGGAGTTGGGATTGACTATCGAAGATACTAAGCGCAGGTTCGTCACGCTGCTCAAAATTAACGAGGCCTTAACCTCGCAGACCGACTTTAATGTGCTGCTAAATCTGATTGTATCAAAGTCGAGCGAGCTTTTGGATGCCGAACGAGCGACCCTCTATTTGTTGGATGCCGAGAAAAACGAGTTGTGGTCGAAAATCGCCGAAGGGATCGACCACGCTAACCAAACGATCCGACTGACGATGGGCCAGGGGATCGCCGGGTTCGTCGCCAGCACCGGCCAATATGTCAATATCGAGGATGCCTATCTCGACCGCCGCTTCGACCCATCCAACGATTTCTCGAATGGGTTTCGCACCCGCAGCATGTTAGCCGTCCCGCTCCAGGATACCCAGGGGATTATGGTGGGGGTCTTGCAGGTGATGAACAAGCAACGCGAGAGAGGCCCCTTCGATCATGACGACGAAGAACTGCTCATGGCGCTCTCCTCAACCGCCGCTATTGCGATCCAGAACGCCCGGTTGATCGAGGAAGTCAAGGAAAAAGAACGGATCAAAGCCGAATTGGAAATCGCCGGGGAAATCCAGCGCAGTTTGCTACCGAGTGTTATGCCGGAAATTCCGGGGCTGGATATCTATGCCTATTGCCGCCCCTCTAAAGAGATGAACGGCGACTATTACAATATTATGGACTTTGGGGGCAAGGTCGGCCTGATTATCGCCGATGTGTGCGGCAAGAGCGTTCCGGCAGCCTTTCTGATGGCGCTGGCCCATAACACGGTACGCATGGCGATGCACCGCACTCAACAACCCCGCGAGATGCTTCGGCAGGCTAATCATTGGTTGGTCAACCAGATGGGCGACCGCTATATAGCCGTGACCTATATGATGGTCGATTTAAACAAAAATCGCTTCGTGGTCAGCAATGCCGGACAACCGACCTACCCGATCTTGATCCGGCAGGGTTATTGCTTCCCGGTCGAACTGGGGGGGCTACCGCTTGGTCTGACCGAGGAGGTGGAATATCGCCAGACCGGACGTGGGCTACATCCCGACGACCTGGTGCTACTCTATACCGACGGGATCGTCGAGGCGGTCGGCCCCAACCGCGAAATCTTCTCTTTTGAGCGGTTGCACACTATTGCCCGCACCTGCACCGGACTGAGCGCCCGTGAAGCCATCGAGCGCATCGTCGAGGCGGTAGATAGTTTCGTCTATCCCCAAGAGCAATCGGACGATATAACGATACTGGCTTTTCGGGTGTTATAAGTGGGTTCCTTTTAGGGAGTTGCTCTAGGATTCAATAACTTACGTGTATTTCTCTACCAAATAGTTAGTGTAATCCTCCCGAATTTCTTCATCACTAGGAGCCGAGCCAGGTTCTGGCTTGAACAGACCAAATAGACTTGTGGTGGCCTCGTGCGAAATAGCGCTTTCAGCCCTGACAGTGGTATCGACTGGTTCTGTCGGCTTAGCCTGGCTTACTAAAGGTGAGCTAACCAGCACCGCTTTCACCGAATGAGCTAACTCTTCTAGCAACGAAAGTTGTTCTGGCAGTGACCGTTGCTTTAACTCTTTAACCAATTCATCGTAGCTCAACATAAAACCTCGCTTCCGTATCTGTGATCTTGAAATTGCTATTCATATTTTACCCGATCCAGGCAACTTATGCCGACGGGTGAGCGTCAGGTTTTTGCAAACTAATCAGTTGTGCTACACCCTAAACGACAGTAGGCCCGTTTGTATTCTTTAAACCCCTCCAAAAATCTAACGCTCACTCTATGCCGACCTGTCATGTAGTATTCAACACCGTTATACAGTATAATGCCTCTATGAAGATACCAGCTTTTAAGTTAGAGCGATTTTTCGCAAAATACGAGTTTAACGCGCCCTATTTACTTTGCGCTTCCGATTGCGAGACCCTCACGATCCAGGCGCTTTTAGAGTTGGAACCGGGCGCAACCGAAGCTTTTCACTCTCAATGGCTTGGTTATACCGAGTCGCAGGGTAGCCCGGAACTAAGGCAAGCGATCAACCGACTATATCAACAGATCGAACCAGGCCAAGTTTTAGTTCATGCCGGAGCCGAAGAAGCCATCTTTAACTTTATGAATGTGGCGCTTGAACCGGGCGACCACATTATTGTCCATTTTCCCGGCTACCAATCTTTGCAAGAGATAGCCCGCTCTAGTGGTTGCGAAGTCAGTCGCTGGGAAACCAGCGAACAGGATCACTGGGAGCTTGACCTGGATTGGCTCGAACGTAATATCCGGCCCACTACAAAGGCTATCGTAGTCAACTGTCCCCACAACCCAACCGGCTATTTGATGAGCCAGACCAAGCTAGGCCAGATTGTCGAGATCGCCAGAGCGCACAACCTGTGGCTCTTTTCGGATGAGGTCTACCGAGGGCTGGAATATAACCCGGCAGACCGCTTGCCTGCCGCCTGCGACCTTTACGAAAAAGCTGTTTCGCTTGGCGTAATGTCCAAAACCTACGGACTGCCGGGTCTTCGGATCGGCTGGGTCGCCACCCGCGACCGGGCTATCTACGAGCAGATGGCCGGTTTCAAGGACTACACCACGATTTGTAATAGCGCCCCCAGCGAATTTCTAGCGACACTGGCCTTACGCCACCACGAAAGTCTAGCCCAGCGTAATCTCGATATTATCTTGAGCAATCTGGCGCTACTCAACCCCTTCTTCGAGCGTTATCAGAGCGTGTTCAACTGGCAAGCTCCCAAAGCTGGGTCTACCGCCTTTCCCAGCCTGAAGCTGGAACAGCCTATCGAGGATTTTTGCATTGATCTGGTGGAAAAGAAGGGCGTGCTACTGCTACCGGGGAACTATTTCGATTTCGGTACGAAAAACTTCCGGCTCGGCCTGGGCCGTAAAAACCTGCCCGAATGCCTCATCCACCTCGAAGAATATCTCAGCGAAGCTGATCGGTAAAACCCGCTTCTAAATCATCATTGCAACTTTTTCGTTTTATCCCACAAAAAGAGACCTGCCATCCGACAGGTCTCGCTTCAATCTTACCCAATTTCAGACCTACAATCGTAAATCCAAAATCGTAAATCTAAAATCGCTAGGCCGGGCCAGCCGCCGGGCGGAAGCCACCACCTTGCGGGCCAGCATTCTGGTCGCGTAGGCGGGTAGCCGCTTCCTGCTCTCGCTCACCGATTTCGCCACGACGTTCCGGCAGATTAGGCCGGGTGAAGGGCTTCGGCTGCGGACGCTCGATGTCAAACATCTGCTCGAACTCCTCACCCTCCAGGGTTTCTTTGGTCATAAGCAGTTCGGAGATTTCGATCAGCTTGTCACGATTGTCGGTCAGGACTTTCTTGGCGCGGGCATAACCCGTGTCAATCAGGGCGCGGACTTCCTTATCGATCTCATAGGCCACTTCATCCGAGTAATTGCGCTGCTCGCTGATCTCGCGGCCCAGGAAGACCATCTCATCGCTCTTGCCAAACGCCATCGGGCCGAGCTTTTTGCTCATACCGTAGCGTGTAACCATCTGACGAGCCATCTCGGTCGCCTTCTCGATGTCGTTGGACGCACCACTCGAAATCTCGTTGAAGATGATTTCTTCGGCAGCCCGACCGCCCAAACCCCAGGCGATCTGATCCTCGAATTGGCTCTTGGTTCCCAAAAAGCGATCTTCGCTCGGCAGCACACGGGTATAACCGCCCGCCATACCACGCGGAATGATCGAAATCTTGTGAACCGGGTCTACGTTCGCCAGCATCCGGGCGACCAGTGCATGACCAACCTCGTGATAAGCCGTGATGGTCTTTTCCTTCTCGGTAATGAGACGGCTCTTGCGCTCCGGCCCGGCGATAACGCGGTCAATCGCTTCCTCAAGCTCGTTCATAGAGATCGTCTTGCGGTTGCGACGCGCGGCCAGGATTGCCGCTTCGTTGACCAGATTTTCCAGGTCGGCCCCGCTAAAGCCGGGGGTCTGCTTCGCCAGGGTCTCCAGCGAAACTTCTTTTTCTAAGGGCTTGCCTTTGGCATGAACTTCCAGAACGGCAATCCGACCCCGAATGTCAGGCCGATCCAAAATCACTTGCCGGTCGAAACGTCCGGGCCGCAAGAGGGCCGGGTCGAGTACGTCCGGGCGGTTGGTGGCCGCGATCACAATCACGTTGGTGTTGCTATCGAAGCCGTCCATCTCGACCAAAATCTGGTTGAGGGTCTGCTCACGCTCGTCGTGGCTACCGCCGAGGCCAGCCCCACGCTGGCGACCAACCGCATCGATTTCGTCGATAAAGATGATACAGGGCGAGTTACGTTTGGCCTGATCGAACAGGTCGCGCACCCGGCTGGCACCGACACCGACAAACATTTCGACAAATTCGGAGCCGCTGATGCTAAAGAAGGGAACCCCTGCTTCACCGGCCACCGCTTTCGAGAGCAAAGTCTTACCGGTACCGGGCGGGCCGATCAGCAGCACGCCTTTCGGTATACGCGCTCCCAATGCCGCAAATTTATCGGGGTACTTAAGGAACTCGACCACTTCGGCCAATTCCTGTTTGGATTCCTCCACCCCAGCTACGTCGTTAAAAGTCACACTCGGTTTGTTGCCCATAAACATCCGGGCGCGGCTCTTGCCAAAGCTAAGAGCCTGATTGTTGCTACCCTGGGCCTGCCGCATCATAAAGACCAGCACGCCGATAAAGAGCAAGGTCGGCAACAAGAAAGTCAGGATGTTCAGGAAGCCGCCAAACTGAGACGACTCGTTGACCTTGAGGTCGGGGGCATCCGAGGCGCTAAAATCGTACCCGGCATTTTTAAGCTGGGTCGTAAAATCGGTCGTAGCCGATTCGCGCCGGGAAAGCTTATCCCCGCCACTTTTATATTTAACGTGAACAACATCGCTATCGTTCGTCAGTTCAATCGATTTAATTGGGGAAGGCTTGGCCGCCGCGTCTTTCAACACCGTGCTGATTGGGATGGTGTTGCCAGAGTCGTTCCGATTTCCCCCCAGGATGGTGAAGAACAGCAACAGCACAGCGATCATCACGATCAACCAGACAAAACTGTTCCTTAACCATTTGTTATCACCCATAGAATAACCTCCGGGTCACTTTCTTCAGTAGCCATAGCATTGGGCCAAGTTGGAGCCGTCTGAAAACGCATTTCTAAATATTAGAAAAGAACCAATACTAACCTATTCTTCTTCTTCAGTTAGTTTTTGTATTATATCAGACCCGACCCCAAAATACCAACCCTTGAGCCTTTAGCATCCAAATTAAAACGTAATTCTAATACTACCTTTTCCAAACTTGCTTTTCGATTACAATCGACTTTTTTAAGTCCAATAGCAATCCCTCTCGCCGGGAGGGGTGCGCGTCAATTTTTTGCATTTCAAGAGACTGTATTACCCTCAAAACTAGGTTTGGATATATCTTAGAAAAATTTCCGGCGGAAATTTTTCTAAGATATACTTTTGAGTAATTTGGAGCAGGGTTTTCACAGTCACCCGTTATTGTGTGAACCTGTGCAAAAAACTGACGCGCACCCCGCCGGGATCGTAAGCAAGACAATCAGATTACATACGTCTGAAAGGGCCAAAAGTTGCCTCAAACTCGCGGCAAAGTTATAAATCCGATCTTGCGCCCACAACGTAATACGTCTATAGGCTAAACAAAGCTTCGACAATTCGACGCAAAAGACTAACCCAAAAGAAAGGACATCCCCGGTGCTGACCAGGCCAGATAAAAATGAAGTAATTTTGAATATCAGGGCTAACCCGGCTGACCCGGAGATTTTTGAGTTATTCTATTGCGCCGATTGTGGGCAGCTTGTAGCCTGTGGTGGGCTGTTTCCGATGGTCGAACAGCAAACCGAACATATCGGTCACAATTTGGCCCGGCTACCGGGACAGGATAGCGCTCTACCGGGCTATCCGGTACAGGGCCACATTCGGTATTGGCTGGAAAGTTACCGGCCCGCCTTAAGCCCGGAACGCTACAATCAATTGTACGAATATGCCTCGACTACCGGTAGCCAGAACTGGGTTTGGTTGTTGGGTGGCCCGGAACAAACTAACTGGTTGGCCTATCTTAACGATTATCTGGATCGGCTGGCGGAAGCATGGCTGGACGGTCTGGAAGGCCGAACCTCGACCTTTTTCCCCGATCTGACTCACCTCTGGGTGGCGGCCCAGGCGCAGGTTCAGAATAGTGTACTAACAAGTTGTGCGAATTGATTAATCCAACTTCTACTCGGTTGCGTAATATGGAGGTAGCAGGTTGAAGCCTACTGAAATTAAGTGGCAAACCTGGTTGGATTAACAGTCAAATGATTTTAATTTAGAACGTTTATTACTAAATCTACCTTTAAGGAGGAACGATTTTATGGCAAACAATATTGCTGCTCCGGCCATGGCTGATGCAGACATCTTGATTGGTGCAATCAAATTGGAGCAGCAAGCTCAAGCGGCTTATGCAGCAGGTGCCGCTAGTGGCTTGCTGGATGACGCGACCAAAGCTCTGGCGACTAAGATTGCCGGACAGCACGCCGAACACGAGAAGGCCGACACGGCCGCTCTGACCAAAGCGGGTGGTACGGCTCCTGTCAAACCCGACCCGAAAACCTACAACTTCCCGGCCTTCAAGACCGCCGAAGATATTCTCAAATATGCCCTGGAACTAGAGCAGACGGCTGCTAATGCTTACTTTTCGAGTATCAAGCTGTTGCAGGACAAGTCGCTGATCCAGGCCGTTATCAGCATCCAGAATAACGAAGCCGAACACGTCGCTATTTTGCGCTCGGCGCTCAAGCTTGACCCGTCGCCGGTCTCCTTCCTGCCCTTCAAGTAAGCAGGTTCGGACTTTGCAGTACTCGGTTGTACAGGCTTTTGAAAATTAGACAAAAACAGAACCTCAAGGAGAATTACAGATGTCTATTGATAAACTGGCTTACGAAGGGTTGACAAATGCCCATTCGCGCCGGAGCTTCCTCAAAAAGATGGGGGTCATGGGCGGCGGTCTGATGGCGATGAGCGTTATGAACGAAGGTTTGATGTTGGGCATCGCTGCCGCTCAGACGGCTGATGGCGATGTACAGACCCTTCAATTCGCTTATACCCTGGAATTGATCGCCGTAGATGCTTACACCGTCGCAGCGGGCAGTGGTCTGCTGAGTGCCGATGTTGTAGCGGTCGGCAAGAAGTTCGCCGGACAGCACCAGGAACACGCCAACGCTCTCAAGGCGGCTATCGAAGGCTCCAAAGGTACGGTTCCGACCAAGCCTGCTAAGATCAACTACCCGGCCTTCAAGACCCAGGAAGATATTTTGAACTTCGCCCTGGCCCTGGAGTCGGCGGCAGTCGGTGCCTATTATGGCGCGTCGGCTGGCTTTACCAACCGTGACCTGGCTTCAGCCGCCGCCAGCATCGTCGGTGTCGAAGCGACCCACGTTGCGATCCTTAGTTCGGCCCTCAAGAAGGACCCGATCCCTAGCGCTTTCGAGATTGGCACACCTTTTGCAGATGTCCAGAAGACCGCCGCCGCGCTGTTAGGCGCTCCGGGTGGACAAGGTGGAGCCGCTCCGGCCCCCGCTGCTGCACCGCCTAAAGCTCCGGCTTCGGGTGTTGGTGGGAGCACCAAGTCGGGCGACGATTTCACCGGCCTGGGCCTGGGTACGATGGGCGTATTAGCGGCAGCCGCCGCTGCCGGTGTGGCTCTCAGCCGCAAGGGCAAATCTGCCGAGTCCACCAAGGACGAGCAGTAGAATTACTATCCACTTACTCCTTTTTCGTTACCTACTTATTTCAAGGGGAAGCCGACCGCACATCGGCCTCTCCTTTTTTCTTTGTTCAATTTCTTCTGGGCTGCAAAATGTGTTAAAATTTAGGGGCAAGGGTAGCCCTGGCTCTAGCGCAAGCAAGTCGCTTTCAGGGTGAGATATAGAAGAAAGGGCCGGGTATCTAATTTTGATGCGAACTAACCATGTTAAGGCCGCGCTGGCACGGGGCGAAGCCACTTTTGGGGCCTGGATCGGCTTGCCCAGCCCGTTCAGCCTACGTTTGATTGCCCACCTGGGCTTCGACTGGCTGATGATCGATACCGAACATTCCCCTATCGATGTAAATTTGATGGCCCAAATGGTCGGGGTAGTCGCCGACGCAAACGGCCCGGCCCCCCTGGTGCGGGTCGCTTCTAATACCGTCGAGAATATCAAACGGGCGCTCGATAGCGGAGCCTGGGGTATTCTGGCCCCGATGATAAACAATGCGGAAGAAGCCGCCGGAGTAGTAGCGGCCTGCAAATACCCGCCCGAAGGTGTACGGAGCATCGGCGGTGCATTTGCCCCGTTGGGCTTTGGTACGATGCGCCGGGCCGAATACGGCGAGTTTGCCAACCGCGAGATTTTGGTGGCGATCCAGATCGAGAGTAAAGAGGGCCTCGAAAATTGCGAGGATATTATGGGTGTGCCGGGGCTTGATCTGGTCTTTATCGGCCCGAACGATTTGCACGCTTCGCTGGGCCTGACACCCCGCGTTGAAAGTCAAGACCCGGTCTTCCTGGCTGCGCTCGAACGAGTTAAAGCCGCCGCCAGCCAGCATAATATGCCGCTCGGTATTTTCGCCAGCGACGGACAATCGGCCCAGGCCCGCGCCCGTGAAGGCTTCCGCTTTATGAACGTTACCACCGATATTGCCGCTTTGCAGCAAGGTCTTGAACTAAACCTGAACGCGGCCCGCTCGAAGGAGTAAGCGCAAGGGATGAGGGATGAGGGATGAAAATGCAGAAGTCAGAAGTCAGAATGCAGAATGGACATACAAAGACATCTTCATTGTAAGTATTCTGCACCTAGCATCTAAATCGTTAATCGCGGCCTCGTCCCCTTTGGGGGTAAATCGTAAATCCCTTCATCCCTCATCCCTCATCCTTCATCCCTCCTAATATGGCACACCGTCGGCGGCAGGCGGACGACTTTGCCCGATCAGGCCGGTCAGGACGACGATAGTTACAGCGTAAGGCAGGGCCTGAGTGAAGGTGTGCAGCCACTCAATCTGACCGTACCAGCTTTGCAAAGCGGCATCCAGACCCTGGCAAAAGCCGAATAGCAACGCCGCACCCCAGGCCCCTAGCGGAGTCCATTTGCCAAAGATCATAGCTGCCAGCGCAATAAAACCGCTCCCGACCGTCATACCTTCCCGGAAGTAGCCTACCACCTGCAACGAAAAGTAAGTTCCACCCAACCCGGCTAGAAAACCACTGATAAGTACGCTGATATAACGCACCTTGTAGACGTTCACCCCGGCAGTATCGGCGGCTTTGGGGTTCTCGCCGACCGCCCGTGTTCGCAAACCCCAGGTGGTATAGAACATAATGTAGTGGCTGATAAACACCAGCACCAGCGCCACGACCGAGACAAAACCAATCGTAAACGGTACTGTATCAACCTTGAAATCGAGTGAGGGTAGCTTGCCCGCATCCTGGTTGCGCTTGGAACTGCTAAAAATCAAGGTCAGCAAATAGGAGGTAAGTCCAAAGGCGAAAATATTGATAACCGTCCCACTGATGATCTGGTCTACCTTAAAGTAGATCGACAAAATGGCGTGCAAACCAGCCAGGGCCATCCCTGCCAATGGCGCAATCAGCATGCCCAGCCAGATATTGCCGGTCAGGGCCGCGACCATTGCCCCAAAGAAAGCTCCGGTCAACATCATGCCCTCGATCCCGATATTAACGACCCCGCTCCGTTCGGAAAAAGTGCCGCTCAAAGCCCCCAGGGTGATCGGGGTCGCAAAGTTAAGCGTAAGGGTCATAACCGAAATCAGGTCGATCAGAGGTTGCTTACCAGTTATTGAACGCAAAATAAAGATCAGCAAGAGTAAAACAACCCCAACCAAAGGCCAGGCCCAAACACGCAGCCAGTTTTTGGTCGATCTGGCGCTAACCGTTTTTTCTTCACGCTCTGCTACTGCTTGCGCCATTCTACTCCGCCTTTCCCCAACCACGTGACAACATCACCTGTTCGCCCTGGGTCGCTTTCATTCGATAAAGCCAGCGCAGTACCTGCTCCGCCGCCACAAAGATTATGACCAGCGCCTGAATAATTGAAATCAGGTCGCCCGGCAACTGACGACCATCGCTGGCAACCGTATCAAACTGCATCTGCCCGGCCCCGCTTTGCAGAGCAGCAAACAATAATGCAGCCGGTATAGCCGCTAGGGGGTTGTTTTTCGCCAGCAATGCGATAGCAATACTGTTGAAGCCGTAGCCCGCCCCAAGCGCAGCAGCATACTGATAGCGCAAATTCGGATTGCCCATCACTTCCAAAGACCCAGCCATCCCTGCCAGCAGACCGCCCCCGGCCATTGCCACAATCATTATGCGCGAGACGCTGATCCCGGCATAGCGGGCCGCGCTAGGGTTTAGTCCGACCGTCCGAATTTCAAAACCAAGCGGCGTGCGCCACAACAGCCAGTAAAGAAAGATCGCTGTCAAAATCGCGATGATAAACCCCCAGTGTAAAGGTGAGTTGGTCGAGCCAGTCGAGGTCGTACCATCATAATCGAACATGGTGGGGATACGAGCGTTAGGGCCAATCGGTTCGGTAGCAGTCAGCTTCTTGCCGTGCAGAGGGCCATCCGGCCCAACTAGAAACGCGGTCACAAAAGAAGCAATGTAGTTGAGCATAATGGTGGTAATTACTTCGTGCGCTCCGAAACGAGCTTTGAGCGTTCCAGGCAAAGCGCCCCACAGCAAGCCACCCAACAACCCGGCCCCTAGCGTCAGGGGGATCGCCAGGAAGAAAGGCCAGGTTCCGACGCTGGTGCCGATCCAGGCCGCGCTGATCGCCCCGACCTTAAATTGACCTTCGGCCCCAATATTGAACAGTCCAGCCCGAAAAGCGAATACCACCGCCAACGTCGTAAAAATGTAGGGCGTGGTAGCTTCCAGAGTGCCGTTCAAGCGCTCCAGACTGCCAAAGGCCCCTTTCCACAAACCGCCGTAAGCCACCAACGGGTCGAAACCAGACACCAAAATAACTACGGCTCCTACTAGCAAAGCCGTAAAAATGCCCAATAGGGGCATGAAAAGCTGCTGGTACAGGTTGCGTAGCCAGCGCAGCACCGGGTTCTCAGCCGGAATAGAAGCGACACTCATTTTTTTCTACTTTGGTTAAATTAAAAGGGGAGGTACAAATTTACGATTTACGATTTACGATTACTTACAGTAAGTTGCAAAGATATTGGCCTTGTAGGGGCGACCCTATGTGGTCGCCCTCGCAGACCGGGTATAGTGTTCACGGGCGACCACATAGGGTCGCCCTACCAAGAACGGCTCAATATTTCTGCAATTTGCTATAAGACCTATCTTAGCAAGAGATTATCTATTTAAGGCAGGTCTTAATCGTAAATCGTAAATCGTAAATCGCTCTAGCCTATTTTAACGCCCGTCTTGATCGAGCCGTCTTTCAGACCGGCATCAATCTTTTTCAAAGCGTCTTTGAGTTCAGCCGGAATAGCCGACTCGCTATCATGGAAAGGAGCCAGGCCGCTACCGCCGACGTTGTTGCCGCCCTTGAGTTTGCCCGCCTGGGCATCCTTGAGCAGGTTGAATACGCCATCCGTAATCAATTTGGTGGCGCTGGACAACATCTTGGGAGCCGCTCTCGGCAGGGTCAAATACTGGTCGGTATCGACCCCGATTACCCATACGCCCTGGCCCGCCGCCGCTTCGATAGCGCCGTTACCGGTTCCACCACCTGCGCCGAAAATGACATCATTGCCGGTCTGGATCAGCGATTGGGATTGCTGAGTACCCCAGGCCGGGTCGTTGAAGGCGTTCTCATCGGCGTGATAGGTCAGGCTAACATCGGTCTTGCCAGTCTTAACCAGCGTCTTGAAATTGGCATCCAGGTAAGCCGCGCCTGCTTTGTAACCTTCGCCAAACCGGGCAACCGGCGGCACGCTCTTGGTTCCCAAAACCGCCGCAATCTTACCCTTCTGGCTCATCCCGGCAGCTAACGCACCGGCCAAAAAGCCCGACTTGTCTTCCTCGAAAATCAGACCGGCCAGGTTCTTGAGGTCAGCACCCTGGAACTGATCGACGGCGATAAACAAAGTAGTGGGGTTCGCTTTCGCGGCATCTACGGTTGCATCAGCCATCAAAAAGCCGACTGTCACGATTACGTCGTACTTGTCATCCACAAACTGTTTGATGTTCTTGGCGTAATCCTTACCATCTTTGGTCTCGACATACTTGGTCTCAAAGCCAAGCTCTTTGCCAGCCTTCTGAACCGCTTCCCAGGCCGACTGGTTAAAGCTCTTGTCATCAACCCGCCCGGTATCTGTAACCAGACCAACCTTGAGCTTCTTTCCACCGGCGGCGACGGCTGCCGTAGTAGCTACTGCCGTTGTTGCGGCAGGCGCGGCGGTCGTAGCGGCAGGGGCAGCCGTAGTAGCTACTGCCGTTGTTGCGGCAACAGCAGCGGTCGTGGCAGCAGCAGTCGTCGCGGCAGCCGTTGTTGCCGCAGGGGCGGCAGTCGTCGCAGCCGCAGTAGTGGCAGCGGCGGTTGTTGCGGCAGCGGTCGTCGCAGCAGGGGCGGTTGTCGCGGTCGGGTCGCCACAAGCGACCAATATCAGGGCCGCCAACAACGAAAGCATAGCCAACAGGCTAATGCTCGAAATCTTACGCATAGTGATTGCTCCTCCTTAGTGAAGTCAAACCGGTCAGAATTCCGTTACGGTCTGCCTTAGCTTAAAGCAGGTAAGCTAAGAGTAGCGCAGAACCATTTTACAAGCCGATAAGCCCGTAAAACCCGGAAATCAAAATTTATAACACTGTGTTTCATCATCCTCTTGCAAAACCCTAAACACACCTCACAAGCCAGACAAAGCTTTTTAGAAGTAAAACAAAGCTTTAGAGGCATTAATAACCATCTATTAATCCAACGTCAAAAAAGCGCGGTGGCTTGCATACGAGGAGACCAAAAGGCAAATTGGACCTGACTTTCAAACGTCACAATCTCCGCTTGCCATTTCTCAGATTGAACTGATTATAACATAAGGTTCCGTACCCGGCAATTTTCGGCAACAATACCTTTCTCATAAATAACAAAAGGTTTTGTAACTATTTAGGCCTGTCACCCTGAGCCGCAGCGAAGGGTCTAGATTCTTCGCGGTGGCTCAGAATGACAGGTCTGAGGCTGGCTGTACACTTACAAGGTTTTACTACTTTTACGAAATCGCCAAACCGTGTATAATCTAACTATACATAATAAGAGGACTGAGGACTGAGAACTGAGAACTGAGGACTGAAGGATGAGGGATGAGGGATGAAATTATAACGCCTGATACCTGGTTTCTGGTTTCTGATTTCTGATTTCTGATCTCTAACATCTAACATCTTCGTGACAAATATGCGCTTTCTTATTATTGGGGGCGGCTGCTACGGCATTTATCATAGCGGTCAGCTTTACAAGGCAATTCAAAAAGGGAAATTACCTGCCGATAGTCGGTTGATTGTGATTGACCGCAACGCTGCGCCCCCTGCACTAGCCGAGCATGGCAATAAGCCGGGCTTTGAATTTGTACAAAGCGATTGGCAGACTTTTTTGTTGCAGTTTTTAGCCGACCCACAACAATACGACCCGGCCCGCGATGGCGAAAGCGTTCAACTTATTCCGCCACCCTACGCGCCGCACCTTTATTTCGACTGGCTGCGTTTCGCTACCGAAGCCCAGTTGCACGCCCTCGGCCATACCGAAATTCATCAGGAACGCGAAGGCTTCGAGTACAAAATGCACACGCCCTATGAGTATATCGACCTCAAGAACGGCAACCACTTTTTGAGCCGAGCCGGTTGGACTTGTCCCGCCTTTTGCATCGAGCCGCGCCTGTGTCCGGCAGTCAAGGACGTGCGCGACTGGGACCTCGACAGCGATTTGCGGAACTTTGTAGCCGGACAGCCCTTACAACCTTCGGTCAGTGCGGCCCCCCGGTTAGCCGCCGCCGGACTAGCCAACGGGCAAAGTGACAGGGCAGGGCTGGATTTACCGCCACCGGGCCGCTATAGCTCGGTCGAAACTTTCAAGTGCTACCATTATACGCACGGCATCGGCGCAATTCCGGCCCTACGCATGATAGAAGCCCGCGAACGAATGGTGCAACTGGCTTTGAGCCTGGACGATAACCGCCCAGAAGCACGGGTCGCGGTTGGCACGCTCTCGCACTGTCACGGCGTGATCGCCACGCTGTTGCTAAAGCGAGATACTAAGAGCCTATCCCAATAAATTAATGGTAGGGGCGACCATAAAGGTCGCCCGGTTTGGGCCAGGTCGGGCGACCATAAAGGTCGCCCCTACAAAGATCAGTTCTAAATAATATGGCTCGCAAGCAGGGCAACGACGATCAGTAACACAAGCAGGCCCGTTAAAAACGGAAAACAGCCTTTACCCGTAGTCATGTTATGGCTCCTTTCTGAGCTTTCGCAATACCGAGTTTTAGTTAGTACTTTGCGAATTATATCAACCTCGGCTCCCGGTGTCCAGCTAACTACACATTAAATTTCCTCATGAATTCCTCATGTACATTGGTGTCACAATGTGTTAAACTTCACCACAAGGGCTAAGTGCTTTTTTGCCTTGTATAATCTTGTAAAAATAAAATTTAATGTTTCATAAGTCCAAGACATCACAATCAGGTGATTATTCGATATGACAAAAATCAAGCAAAATAGTGGGCGTAAAGATGACCTCTCAGCATACAGTCGTGTATTTGGACATGCTGAGATTGGTAAATTATTTAGCAGGGTGCATGCGACCGCTATAAGAGCCGGTAACGATTTAGAAGATATTTTAATAAACAAGGCTCCACATAAAATGGAGTTTTCAGATTTTGAGGTCCTGTTACAAAACTCTGCATTGGCACCAGCTTTCTCTCAATCTAGCAAACTTGTTATCTACAAACTTCCTAAGATAGAAAAACGCCAGGGTGATTTGCTTATATTTGATAATCCTCAAAAAAAGGGGTTAGTTATAGAAGTTAAAGAAGGTGATACTTTTGATACAAAAAAAAGCAGTGGTGAGCTTGAAAGTCTTGCTTTTCTTGCCAATTATTATACACAACTTATAGGCTACAAAGTAGATTATGCTTTTAGTTCCTTCTATGTTCCTGATCGCCAAGCAATAGTAGTGGGTACTAAAAGCAGATTTGATGTTACACATGCTCTAACTGGGCGCGAGTTATGTAAGCTTATAGATATATCTTTTGAAGAAGTTGTAGAAGAACGTAAAGAAGATCAAAAATATAATTTAGAGTTTTTTCTTCGTGAAATGTTAAAGATGTCAGATATTCGCTTAGAAGTGAACACCATACTAAAGGAGATTAACCCATGAGTGTAGATCAATCTATATCTGTCGCCCCCACAAAATTATCCTTTATACAACTAGATAGTATTTTGGCTGGGGACTGCATAGAGATAATGTCAAAATTACCGGAGAAAAGTGTTGATTTAATTTTTGCTGACCCCCCTTATAACCTCCAATTGCAAAATGAGTTGTGGCGACCTAATATGACGTTAGTGGACGCAGTAGATGATGAATGGGATCAATTCGATAGCTTTGCTGATTACGATAGTTTTACTCGTCGTTGGCTAATTGAATGTCAGCGTATTCTAAAGGATACAGGTACAATTTGGGTTATCGGTAGCTATCACAACATATATCGTGTAGGAGCTATAATGATGGATTTAGGCTTTTGGATACTCAACGATATAGTTTATGTGAAATCTAATCCTATGCCTAACTTTAGAGGAGTGCGTTTTACTAATGCACACGAAACGTTATTGTGGTGCAAAAAAAGCAAGAACCAGAAGAAATATACTTTTAATTATCAGCACATGAAACAGCTTAACGACGAGAAGCAGATGCGAAGCGATTGGGAAATCGCACTTTGCACTGGTAGCGAACGACTCAAAATCAACGGGCAAAAAGCTCATAACACTCAAAAGCCAGAGGCCCTACTTTACCGGGTAATTTCATCTAGTTCCAATCCTGGCGATGTGATACTTGATCCCTTCTTTGGTACAGGAACTACAGGAGCGGTTGCTAAGAAATTAAACCGTCATTGGATCGGAATTGAGCGTGATTTTAATTATATTGAAGCGGCACAGAAACGTATAGACAATATCCAACCATTACTTTTTGAAAATGTAGCACCAGCTATAGCAAAACGTAATCAACCTCGTATACCCTTTGGAACTCTAATAGAAAATGGATTACTTTCACCTGGCACACATCTTTATTATTCTCGTTCTGGACGCGAGGGCAGTATTATTATAAAGGCTGACGGTACAGCCAATGTTCCGGAAGCGATTGTGCGGGCCGATAGTTCGCTCAAGTGCGGCGAGTTGGAAGGCTCGATCCACAGTCTGGGCGCAAAGCTTGGCAACTTGCCCGCCTGCAATGGCTGGGAACACTGGTGGTATCTCGACGAGAGCGGCGCGTTTCAATCGATCAACCAGCTTCGCAGCGTCTATCGAGAACGGTTTTTGGAAGTACCGCAAGCCGCCGAGTAATTTCAAACTGCTATAGCTGCCCCTTTTTGGGCCGCAGCCAGACCGCCAAGGCCAATAACCCGCAGCCCCAAAACAAAAGCCAGGCCGATTGCTGCACCAGGGCCACCCAACGGGCAAAAGGCGTTTCGTGATAAAAACGGAAAGCCAGATCGGGCCGGGTCTGCTCCCACCACAAATTCCAATGGACGACCACTGGCGAGTCGGCAGGGTTATATAAAGCTTTTTGAAAAATATCGGGTTGGTGACCGTAAATGGCGGCGTAAATCTGGTAGTCGATCACAATCGACAAAAACTGCATTAGCAAACTCGCCAGGACAATTGCCACTGCTATTATAATAAAGGCCAGCTTCAAGACCGTTCGTCCGGCTGGGTTAGTCGGTTGGGTCTGATCGCGCGGTTTATCCAAAAAGCCAAACAAGTAGACCGCAGGCCACAGCAAAAACGGTACAATCGGCAGCAAGTAGCGTGGCCCCCACACCCCACCGCCCCACCAAATGCTCCAGACACTATAAGTCAGAACATGATAACCCACGATTGCCAGCACCAGCAACGTAACCGCCCGTTGCCGTCGGAAGGCCGCTACTAACCCGACCAGCCCTAGCAACAAAACGGGATTATAGATAAAAAGGCTCTTGCCGCTACTAAAAAACAGCCCCCAAAACCCGGTCAGAAAGGGTGTATCAAAAGTCTCGCCGCCGTAGCCGCTATCAAGCAAAGCCCCGTTGCGGGTATAGTTGTACCAGCCGACTATTGTCAGCCAGAAGATTATCCCCAACGACCAGACAAACGCCGGGAGCAGCAGACTTTTTAGCCGAGCGATAGATAACCCGGCTTTCAAGCGGTCGGCTCGTTCCCACCAGGCCCACAACAGATAGAGGCCGAAAAACGGTATGCAAGCCAAATTGGGCAGGCGGGTCGCAATCGATAGCCCCACTATAAAGCCGCCCCATGCAGCCCAACGCCAGCTTCCAGTCTGCCGATACTTCAAGCAACTGACCAGCGCGAACAACAAACAGAAGACCACCAGTGGTTCGCTCATAAAGGTGCGGGCATAATGCCAGGTCATCGTCCCTACGCCATACAGAGCGGTTGTCACCAGGGCGGCCCATTGGCCCGCCCCAACCAACCGCAGCCACCAGTAAAACAAATAGACCGATGCAACCGTCAAAAGCAGGTCGGTCAAGAGCAGAATATAAACCGATAGCCCGGCGGTTCCGTTCCTCTGGGAAAGCATAAACGGAAAAAGGTCGGCAGCCGCGTTGCCAAGCAAATAAAAGGGAATCCCAACCAACGATAAGCCAATGCCATACTTGGAATAGAAAGGCTGGTTTGGCCCCGGCAAAAAATCGGTCAGAGGAGCAGTCGGTCGTCCGGCTACAATCGCGGCGGTCGCGCCCTGCATTATCTGGTCGTCGCCGTAACTCAAGCGGCCCTTCGCCGAAGCCAGATAGAGACAAGCCAGCCCCACCAACAAGAGCAGCAAAGTTGCGCGGGGTAAGTTGGTGCGGGGCAAATGCTTTTGCCGGCAGCTTGTTATTACTAGCCAGCCACCGATCAAGCTCAATTCGACTAACCCGATTTGCAAGCCGACCAGCACCCAATCGGTGTGCATCGGGCGGGCCGTCGCAGGCGCGACCAGTAAGCCTACCACCAGACCCAGCGTTAAAGCGGGCGGCAAATAGACCTGCCAACCTTTTAGCCCCAGCCTCAACAACCGGTTCGCCCCAAAGAACCACATTACCACGCCCAACCACCAGAGCCACTGGAACGGTGGCGGTATTATCAGCCCCAACCGATTGCGATATGGCTCAACCCGCACCCAATCGACCGCTATGCCCAATTTGCCCCGACCGCCTGCCCCCGCCTCAGCAAAAGTGCTGGATACCCGCAAAGTCAGGCTGAGGTCTTCCGGCCCCCAGATCGGACGCGACGAGCGCACTGTAAAAATTTCGGGGCTACGGCCTACCTGCACCCGACCTATCTCCTGCCCATTGGCGATCAGCCGAACCTCAACCCGCTCCAAAGTCGGGTGGGCGGTTAGAGCGCGAAAACTCACCTGATAAGGTGTGCCAGTCTGATAGAGGTTGAGATAGCTTTCGGCGCGGCTCCAGCGGTAATCAAAATCCTGGTTGGTTTCAGGGGCGTAAAATTGGGCCAGATAAGTGCTGTCGCTACCCGGCCCCACATCAACTGTCTGTGAAAAAGGTTGGAACTGAAAGGCAAGTAGCAAAACCAGACCGCTCAGCAGTCCAAAAAGCAATCGGCCCGGCCAACCAGCCAACCATTGTAATAGCCGCCCGGATAGCCGAGAACGAGAAGGTGTAGAAATAGGCCGGGGCAACTCGACTATCGGCGCGACCGAATCGACTGCAACCTCCAACCGAGGTGGAATGGCTCCGTCGGAGTCAACCATGAGCTAAACTTAATCTTTCTAAATTAAATATGGTTCAGGATAAGTTTTATATCCCACTACCTGAATATAAGAAATATTACACGCCGACCGTAAAATCGTCAAGCAGGCCATCCCAATGGCTTATTTATCTTTTCGGGCAGGTTCTAAGCCTCATTCAGGACGATCCGCCGGTAGACTTGTTCTATAGTGGGGAGCAAATCGGCAGCACTCAGGCCGGTCGCCAGCATTGCAGCAAAAGCCGCTGCACCCGCCCCGACCCCTTCTTTGACGTAACCCTGCTCGTAGAGTCGCATTGGTGCATACTGAGAGGCCCCAAAATTGAGGTTAGCCGCCAGATAGGGGCTACCCAATTCGCCAAAACACTGCTCGATCTCGCGGCCCAGTCCACCCAGGTCGGCGGTCGGGTCGGCGGAGACCCAACGGGTCGTTACCACTGCAATCCGGCTTGGATCAGGAGGAGGTTCAGCCTGCGGGTCGGGAACCCTTTCGCTGGCCTTTAGCGCCGCGATTAGAGCCAGCACCGCCGCCATTTGGGTTCCACCCCCTAGTACCACCGGGCAATAGGCCGAAGCCGCCAAAGCAATCCCGGCTACGGCAGGTTGCATCGGGTCGCCCAGGGCGGCTACCGCCTGCAAGGGAGCCGAGGCGAACGCACCTTTATAAGCTCCGGCAGCCAGCAGCCCGGCCCGCACTACTTCTAATTTTAGGGCGTGAGCATTGTCGGGCATCGAGCTACTGACGCGCTGCTCGGCCTCCAAACCCAGGCCCAATAGCAACCCTAGCGCGGTCGTTGTACCACCCGGCACACTCTCGGCCAGGAGTAGATAGCCGTTGTCGGCGTAGCGACGACCCAATTCCGCCCCCAACTTTAGCCCGGCCCGCCAGAGTTGGGTAGCTCGACGGTCGTCTGTACCAAGCGCCCGGCCTGTATCGGTCGCCTCGGCAGGCCCGGCTCCTTCCAGATGGCGTATACCCAGCACATCGGCACTATGTTTGAGACCGGCATCCACACAAATATAAGGCAAACCTGGAAGCAAATCGAAAGCCGCTCGTGTGATAATCGATGGCCCCGGCGCACCGGTCGGGTTGGAAGGCACGCCATTGGGTAGACAACGCGCCTTGCCGTGCGCCAAAATTTCGGCATCGGCGGCGGCAGTCAGTTCGCGCAACTCGGTGGTCACGCCAGCCCCGCTCACGCCCGGTATCTGAACGGTGGCGCTATAGGCGACGGTCAGGACAAAGACGGGCTGGCAAGATTGCACCAGCCGAATAAAGGCGGCTCCTTGCTGAGGGCGAAAGACACTCAAAATATCACGTTCTAATTGCCACATTTTGATAGTTTACCTTGAGCTATACCTAGATCAAAAACATAATACTTTTGTAGCTTGACATTATCTGTTAGAATAAAAAGGAACTCCTTGTACAAGCAAACGAAAAATAAACGGCACGCCTAAAAACATATAAATTCGATTAGGAAAGCCAACACTTGAAATCATTTTTACCAGGCTTCTATTTCGTTATTACAACATCAATTCATAAGAGGCCCAAACCCAACCAACCTTTTGACACGGTCAATCGGTGGTTTATTTAGCTTGTCCTGATAAAGCCACCCTTATAATTATAACATAGCACCTGGATAGAGAAGCGATACACCCAGATCCAGGCAGGAGAGTTACCAGATGGAGGCGAAACCTTTAGGAGATCGGATTCGGGCCGCTCGGTTGGAGCGCAAAATGACCCAGGACGATCTAGCTCGCGACACCTTCTCTAAAAGTTATGTATCAGCAGTTGAACTAGGCAAAATTCAACCTTCAATTAAAGCTTTGCGTATTCTGGCGCGGCGGTTGCAACTACCGGCCTCTCATTTTCTGGAAACACTCGAACCCGACCGAGAAACTCAGCAGGCTCAATTAGCCCTAGCCCGCGCTCGTCTGTTGATTATGCTTGGTGGCAACTACCAGGAAAGCTTTGATTTGCTAAACAGTCTTGACCGAGAGCGGTTGACCGAACAGGATAGCGCCGAAACCCTTTTTTTGGAAGGCTGCGCTCTAGCCGGACTGGAACGTTTTGGCGAGGCCCTGAGCAAATTGCAGCAAGCTCAGAATGAATGGGCCGACCTGGAAGAGCCGAGTCAGGTCGAGCAAGTCCGAAATGTTATTGGGGAGCTTTACTTCCAACAACGCAAATATATTCTAGCCCAGGAGCAACACAAAGCCGGGTTGCAAGCGATTGAGCAGGGTGTTATACGCGACCCTGGCCTCAAGCTGGCAATCTACGCTAATCTGGCGCGGGTCTATACCGCGCTTGATCTACACGATGCCGCACGCGGGCTGTTTGAGGTAGCGCGACAGTGCGCCGAGGAAGCCGCTACGCCCCAAACTCTGGTCAGTAGTCTTTCAAGTCTGGCCGACCATTACGAAGCCGAAAACCGCCTCAAAGACGCGCGGCTAACCCTCGAACAAGCCAGCACGCTGATGCAAACTGCCGCCACTCCCCACCTGGCTACCAATTTACACATGGTTTTCGGATTGGTTTTTCTGGCCGGACACAATTGGCCGGAAGCCGAAACCGCTTTCCGGGCAGCCCTCGATAGCAACTCGTCGCGCTTATCGTCAGCTATTCGGACTACCGCCTACAACAATTTGGCGAACCTCTTTTTGCGCCAGAACCGCCTCGACGAAGCGCTGACTGCCGCTAATCAGGCTTATGAAGCTTTGCAGGAAGATAGAGATAGGGTCTGGTTGAAAACCAGCCTATTGGGAAATAATTCCTTTACCGGTTCGCAACTCGCGACCGGCGAAGTACTACTGACGTTGGCCCAAATCAACGAAAAGAAAGCCAATCACGCTCAGGCCGACCATTATTTTGAAGCAGCTATCGCACAACTGAGGCAGAGCAATCAGCCTGAAATACTCAGTGCCGCCTATTTTTCCTATGGCGAAATGTTGCTTGAGCGAGGTGACTCGGCACGGGGAGCGCATTTTCTCAAAATAGCCTACGAGGAACGTAGTCGCCAGACATAATTAGCTAATCTAACCTCGGCCTATTTGTGTGATAGGTCAAATTGAAAACGCTCTGATAGGCAGCTACTTAACTCTTAAACTAATTACTCAGGCCAGGGGGCAATTAGTAAAATTCTGGTCGGCACAAAAATGATGATGCAAATGGATCAAGCCTTGCTGTCGTCGCGCTCCATCGATCAGGCGGGCAACCGAGATTTTACCGGCTCGACCACTATTAGCACCTAGATAGGGTTCGGCCTCGGCAGGGTTTTCGAGCCAGTAGCGAAAGACCTGCCGAGCGACGTTTTCGACCAATTCGTTAGTTCCGAGGCGCGGATGCGCCCGATAGGTCGCCAGGGCGGCCTCGACCAGCCGTGAAGAATGTCTATCCCGCCCATAACCCACCAAAAACGGTAGAATAATATTTACGACCATATCCGCCGCTCGGTCGGTTCCGATCAGGTCGGCGGTAGCGCCTTTAGCGTTCTCGCCCGCTAGGATCGCCCGGTCGCTAAAATCGTAACGTCGCGCCCAAAAAGCGGCACTATCATTTTCTTCGGCCTTCAACTCCACCCGACAGAATTGGGCCAGACTTGTGCAGGCTTCGGCAGGCTTTTCCTCGGCCCGTGCGGTCAGCCCAGCAAGCAAATCTTCGGCTTCGCTTAGACCTAAGCGCACCACCAACCGGGCCAACCCTGCGATCCGCCGCGAAGGATGGTTGGGCGGACGCAACCGGGCAAACGTCCAATCCCGCTCTTTTAGAGGCTTCCACTCGGTTGGGGAAGTTGTCGTCAGGTGACGTTGAAGCCAATTCCAGCGGCTTTCCAGTTCATCACTATAGCGCCCGGCGGCAAAGTCTTCGAGCGGTTCGGCCCGACCGTCCGGCTCAAAGTGGGCCGAGGTCTCGGCTACCCGCCGAACGGTTGGACGCAACCGACGCTGGGAAGGTAGCAACCCGGCAGCCCCCAACAAGGCCGCCTCAAGCGTCACGATACGTTCATCTCCACTCTCGCCCCGTCGCCTTGCCTCGCTATCAAGTGCGACAACCTGCGATAAGGGTAGGGTTGCCCCTAGCTGGCGGAAAGGAGCCTTGTTTTGCGAGTAACCCAGCGCCTCCAATAAACCAAGCCATAGCTCCTGAGCGGCCCCTGCTTCGCTGACATCCGGGTCGGCAGCGCAAGCCGCTTCAAACCGGGCCGCTTTTTCGTCAAAACGCTGGTCGCCCAGGCGGTCGATCTGAGCCAGCAGCGCCCCCAGGTCGGTCGTGCGCTCCGCCACCCGGTCACAACACGGCCCCTCGCTCTCCGAGAGCGAACCCAAACGGGTGCCGCTAGACTTGGCCTTTGCCAGCGAGTCAGCCAGCTTTAATCCGGCCTGTTGAAAAAGTGGCAAAAGCGCCAGCACCGGCATTTCGGTTCCGGCCTGGGTGCGACTCGGCGCACCGCTATCTTCCAGCGTGACTTGTAGCACCACCTGGTTATATTTTTGGTCCTGGTGATGCCCGTGAATCTTCCAATCGGCGCTCCGTAGATGTAATTCGATGTCGCCTTTTAAGAGTTCGGCCCCGACCCGCACGATAGCGCCCTTGAAATCGGGGCCAAAACCACCGCTCCACCGCCCTCGATAAACCACCTCCACCGCTTGCCCGTCGCTGGTTGCCAGTTTCAAGGCGGCAGGCCAGGTCTGAGCATTCCAGAGTTGGGCCAAGTCTTGTTCGCTCATCTGCCAGCGATTGCCACCCTCCTGGATGGTAAAGACCGCGACTCCATCCGGCATTGGCAAAACGAGTTGGTCGGGAACGGGAGCAGTGGGCGGGGGTGCTAATGGCTGAGGCTCAGGAACAATAGGAGCAACGATTGAGACCGGCGGCTTGGGAATAGCGACAGGAACCGGGGCGGGTTGGGAATTAGGCGGGCGCGTGGGAATGGGGCGGACTGAAGGCTGCCGAGAAGGAGCCTTTAGCTTACCTTTGCGGGCCGGGACGGGATATATGAAGTTGCCCTCTGCGTCGTAGGGCATGGCGGGTTAGTCCTTTCTGTAACGTTTAGCGGTTAAGACGCTCTTTCAACTGTATAATAACTTCGGGTGGGACAAACCGAGCGCCAGGGCTGGTTAGCTGTCCGCCATCGGCCCGCCCATGAAAATCGCTGCCACCAGTCGGTACCAGGTCATAGCGTTTGGCAAGTGCCAACAACCGGGCAACCGTCTCTTCGCTGTAAGTGCCGTAGTGGGTTTCGACCCCGGCAACCCCTGCTTTAGCGGCAATCTCGACCACTTTATCCATATCAACGGTGTAAGTCGGGTGAGCTAACACTGCCAACCCACCGACCGATTGAATAACCTCTACCGCTTGCTCGGTTGTAATCTTCTCGCTGTGGACGTAGGCCGGGCCATCGTTGCGAATATAGCGGTCGAACGCCTCACTCACCGTTTTGACATAACCGCGCTCTTTCAAGGCTTCCGCGATATGGGGACGTTGCGGGGCAGCATCCCCGGCAATTTCCAACACCCGCTCCCATTCGACCGGCAGACCCAATTCAGCCAGCTTTGCCAGGATCGCCTGCGCCCGTCCGTAGCGGTTAAACCGAAACTTTTCGAGTTGAGCCTGGAAGGTCGCGTCGTGATATTCCAAAAAGTAGCCCAGCACATGAACTTCTTTACCGCCATACTCCGCGCTCAACTCGATCCCCGGTATAATTTCCATACCGAGGGCCGTCCCGACCTCCTGCGCCCGATCAAGCGCCGCCGTCGTATCGTGGTCGGTCAGTGCCAGCGTCTTAAGACCGACCGAAGCCGCCAGTTTCATCAAATCTTCCACCGGAAGCGTCCCATCCGAGGCGGTACTGTGCATATGGAGGTCTACCGTACTGATCAATTTTCTAGCGCTCCTGTTGTGTTATCATTATCCACCGTTGCCGCTAAGGGAGGGGCAACTGACACCCACTTGATTTGATCTTTTCCACTATTAAACTGCAACAGCTTTTCCCAGTCAATGCTACCATCGGCTGTCCCGAATGGGTTTTTAAGAATTGAATAAAGCCGCCCCGATCAGGCCGGAAAAGTCGCCCAGGCCGGTACGGGTGATCTCGACCTGGCTGCCGGGCAAACGCAACGACTCGAATTTGGCTTCCTGGACGGTGATGTCAAAGAGATAATCGACCGCTTCGATCAGGCCGCCACCCAGGATCAACCGCTCTGGATTATAAAAGTTGATGACCGAAGAGAGGCCCAGACCCAAAATTTCTGCCGCCTCCCGGACTACGTGCCTGACCAGATCGTCGTGCGCCTCGATAGCCTTTGCAATCACCTTAGAGCGAATGGCAACGCTGGTGGCGCTGGAAGGATCAGGCAGGCTGTCCTCTAATAGCTCGGTCAGGATCGACTGACGACCACGCTTTAGCTCGCCTAGCAAGGTGCGGGTGATCGCGGTGCGCGAGGAGTAGGCTTCCAGATGGCCGCGTCCGCCGCAACCACAATGGCGACCTTCGGCGCTCACCACCATATGACCGATCTCACC
The DNA here is from genome assembly GCA_038210655.1 of Chloroflexia bacterium. Classification (GTDB taxonomy): domain Bacteria; phylum Chloroflexota; class Chloroflexia; order Chloroheliales; family Chloroheliaceae; genus 54-19. The sequence continues at coordinate 56,446 of JBBQWM010000019.1, read as the reverse complement.
TGCCGTCCCGGTCGCACCACGCCGCAACTGCCCGTTCTGGACGATGCCACTCCCGATCCCTGTTCCAATAAAGATGCAGACGAAATCGGCACAACCCCGTCCGGCCCCAAAACGTAACTCGCCCAACGTCGCCGCTTCGACATCGTTACCAAGCGCAACCGGCAACTTGAACCGCTCTTGCAACAAAGCACCCAGCGCGTAATTCGGCTTCACACCCAGATTTGGCGCAAAAACCAGAATTTTCTCGCTGCGGTCTACCTGCCCAGCAGCGCCCACCCCGATCCCGGCAAAACGGGTACTCATGGGCAAGCCGGAAGCAGCCAGCGCCTCATCGACGGTATCTCCGATCCGGCGGGCTAGATCGTTTTCCTTTTCCTTATCTTTAGTGGGGTCTTTGCTACTACTAACCGTCCGCTTTTTAGCCGAGGCCAGCACCTTGCCGGTCTCCAACTCGACTATTCCAGCCAGGATTTTGGTTCCGCCCAGATCAACTCCGATGCTGTACTTTTCCATTCTCTCCCCCATGACGATTTACGATTTACGATTTACGATTTGAGGCCGCCAGTCCATGTTGCGTAACTACTTGAAACCTTGAAAACCAAGAATTCAATCGTAAATCGTAAATCCTACGCGACCGCTACGCGCCCGGCACTCTCCTGGGTACTGCCCACAAGCGGGGCCGGGGTGGTTATATCTGTGTTACCAGGTTGCAGAGTCCCGTTTTTTAGCGCCCAGCTTACCCCACGCCGATAGAGTTGTACCCCATTTAGCCCGGTATACTGGCTGGAAGTTGTCGCCAAAATCGCCTCAAAATCGTTCCGCAAGCCAGCCCGCAACATACGGCCCAACAGTCGGAAAATAATAGCGACGGCTGCCAGGGCATTCTTAGGCTCGATCCGGTCAATATCCTCAAAGAACCAGGCACAACTGGTGTACATCTGATGCTTGTACATCTGCGCCCGCAACAGCCGAAGGGCCAAAGCACTCTTTTCTGAACCGGCCACCTCGCTGCGCTTCAAATGCCGGTTCAAGAAATCGGTCTCCGACTCTACCTTTTGCCAGACATACAAAAACTCGCGCAAAGCTGCGTGTGGGTTTTTGAAAAGGCGCGGCGCTTGAATAGCATAGATACGATCTACATCTTCCGCCACCACGTCACAGGCCCGCCTTAAGACAGTCTTCCAACTGCTATCACCAGCAGTACAACCACAACCCGTACTCCAACGGGCTACCCCGTGATGGCAACTCCAGCTAGAATTATCGTAGATACGAATCCGGCGGCGCGGCGGGTTCTCGCGAATATAGCGCGAGGGGAAAGTTAATTCCATCCCGGCGGCCCGCACCGAAGTCTCGGTCAGATGCCTGAGAAATAGATCGCGGTAGGACTGATGATGTCCATAAAGCTCACCATCGGTCGCCACCACCAATAATTGAGCCTCATCACGGCTCAACTTTTCGCGGTTTAACTCCGGCAGCAGCCAATCAGTTGTAAAGCGGTCAGCATCGCCGGTCGCGTTCTGGTTGAACGATACATCACCGCTCAATTTACCATTGTAAAAAAAGGCGATAATGCTCCGACCCTCCGAAAGTTCCACCACATAAGGCTCACTTACATCGTAAGGTTCCGGCACTCGTTCGGGCAGTTGCGGGAGCGAAGTGCTGATCTGATGGATTACAGCCGCCAATTCTTCATTGGTCGCCCCGTTCTCCTGCAAACGCAACAAGTGTTGGTTGGCTTCGGTTCGCCATTGGTCAATAATTTGCTGGCGCAAGCGGCTTTGTACAAACGCTCGTTGGGACGGGTCAATCGTCTCAATAGAGCCAGCCTCAGCCTGCCAGGGAGCCAATATCACAAACTTGAGACCACATTGGGCCAGCAAATCCAACACCCAGGTACTCGCCCCAGTCTCCGCCAACCACATTCCTTCCGGGCGATGTCCAAAACGCCGCTCGAAATCCATAATGCCCCACTCGATCTGAAAGCGAGCGTCTTCGGGCTTTGCCAATGGCAAAATAACATGGTTATAGTTTTGGGCCAGGGCGTTGCCAAAGCCATATCGGGCGAAGTTGGCCCGGTCGCCTGCGATGATACCGGCATAAGTAGCCGGGTCGTGCTGCTCGATCCAGATCGCCAGCGTCGGCCCCAGATTAAAACTGATCCGCTCAAAATTGCCTGCCAGGGCATTGGGCCGATAGCACTCAGCGTTGATCTTCTCGTTAAAATTCGCGTAAGGCTCGGCCCCAAATTCGCGTGGAACTTGCCCGCTAAAAGGGTTCTCGCGGGGGGGCTGATAGAAATGTCCGTGAATACAGACCTGAGCCGGGCGAAACTCGGTCGCCTGGGCTTCTAATTGATCTTCTTCCCTTTCAAGTACTTGCATACTAATTTCAAACTCCTACAAAATTGTCTATCTTTCGCCAGTTCATAATGCTTTACCAGAACTTTTCTTAAGAAGTTATCTTATAAAAAGCGATCATAAAAAAGACGAGCTACTCCTAAAGACTCCATGTTTATCTACTATAGTCGGCAAACATAGCTATTTGCCACTTCATTTCCAATACGTCACATCATTGTAGGGGCGTAGGGGTCGGAAAATGAATTCCTTTACAATTACAATGCAGCCTTCATTGCTGCTCTGTGGGGGCTTTTCACATTTCCGCCACATTATGTTATAATACCACAAATAGTACTGCTTGCTTATAAGTTTGTGTTACATCATGCTATCAAATTTCGATTTCCGGGCGGCGGTGGGTTAGCTTCCCGGTCAAATAAAAGATGTAACAGGCTCACTAGCAACCGTTTTGGTAACGGTTCGTTAATAAGCTAACACCATCATTCTATAGGATGGAGTGCGATCTGCTAGAACAATTTGATTGGATGACGAGGGGAGGTACGCATTTTTGAGTGAGATGCGGCAACAGCGGGCGACCGCCCGGCCCAGGCTCTACCCACAATACCCGGCAGTCTCCCGACGACCGCGAACGGTATCCAGCCTGGCGCAATCGAACGCCCGAATACAACTATTGCATTCGCAACAAACCAATTCTGCTCCCAACACGCCCTGGGACAATTTCTCCAACGGCTCCAATTCCCACTTCCGACCACCCAAGAACCGCTTGAACCCGCGCCTCAAATTGGTAGCTCGGTTTGCGATTGACCTTGTGCTTATCAGCCTTACTTTTATTACAGCCTACTTCATACGCTATGCGCTCCAATTAGGAGCCGAGGTTTCGGAAGAAAATCAGGTGCCGCTTTCCGCCTACACCTGGAGTCTGGTCGGGTTTGTCCTGATCTTCTTTGTAGTGCTGCAATTCAAAGGTTTTTATCGCCTCTCGCGCACCTCTACTTTGATCGATGAAATCGGCCTGATCGCCAGTGCTGCCGCTTATTCGGTGCTGACTATGCTGGCCCTGGTTTTTGTATTCCGACCGCTCTCGGTCTCGCGCTTGATGTACCTTTATCTCTTTCCGATCTCGATTGTACTGCTCGGCACCAAACGCTGGGCCGTGCGCCGGATACGTCGCAGCTTGCTCAAGCGGGGTATTGGAGTCAGAAATGTGCTGGTGGTCGGCGCGACCGACCCGGCGACCCGCATTATGCAGGCGATTGTCGAAACCCCCTCTTTGGGGTTGTGCTTGAGTGGCTATGTTGACGACGAAATCCGCTTTTCGGAATGGACTTTGCCACTGCGCTATCGCAACGGCGACCCGGTTCCGCATCTCGGTCAAGTTGAGCAATTGTCCGATCTGGTCGATAAAGGAGAAGTCGAGGAAATCATTGTCGCCTTGCCCGCCAATATGCACGAAACGATCAATGATGTAATAAACCTGTGCTACGAGCGCGACCTTAAATTTACGCTGGTGCCGGACGTGTTCGAGCTACAGGTCAATACCCTGGATTTTCAGGAGCTTAACGGCGTACCCCTGATCGGGATCAAAGACAATCGGCTAACCGGTTGGAACTATCTAGTCAAGCGGGCGATTGACATTGTGCTGGTGTTGGTGGCTATATTGGTAGCAGCGATTCCAATGACCCTGATTGCATTCGCTATCAAACTCGATTCGCCGGGGCCGATCATCCTGCGCCAGACCAGGATCGGCAAAAATGGTCGTCCCTTTACTTTCTATAAGTTCCGCTCGATGTATATTGATGCCGATGCCCGCTTCGAGGAGCTAAAAGAATTTAACCAGACTGGCGGCGCAACCTTCAAGATGGTCAACGACCCCCGGCGCACCTCGGTCGGACGCTTTATTCGGCGGGCCAGCCTGGACGAGCTACCCCAGATTTTTAATATTCTGCTGGGCCAGATGAGCTTTATCGGCCCGCGCCCCGGTCTCGAACGCGAGCTAAAACTCTATGACGAATGGCACTTCCGCCGTCTCGAAGTCACCCCCGGTCTGACCGGTTTGTCCCAGGTTAGCGGGCGCAGCAAACTCAAGTTCGACGATACGGTGCGCTTCGACATCTACTACGCCGAAAACTGGTCGCTCTGGCTCGATTTGAAAATCCTGCTCCGCACCATCCCGGCAGTTCTAAAAAGGGAAGGAGCATATTGAGAGATGAGGGATGAAGGATGAGGGATGAAGAAATTTTTCATTCTTTAACCTTCACCCTTCATCCTTCATTCCTATGAAAGTAGCAATTGTCCACGATTATCTAAATCAGTATGGGGGAGCCGAACGAGTGGTAGAGGCACTATGTGAACTTTATCCCGATGCGCCGATTTATACCTCGATTTATAGCCCGGAACTGGTACAACATCGCTTCGACGACCGGCAAGTGATAACTTCTTTTATGCAAAAACTGCCCGGCGTGCTAACCCATCATCAAGCTTATTTACCTTTTTACCCCTTCGCCTTTGAAAGCTTCGATCTGTCGGGTTACGATCTGGTGATAAGTAGTTCTTCGGCCTGGGCCAAAAGCGTAAATACCAGCCCTGATACACTCCATATTTGTTACTGCCACACACCGATGCGCTTTGTCTGGCAATACGAAGATTATGCGCGGCGCGAAAAATTAGGCCGCTTGGCTAAGGCTGCCTTGCCATTTTTTTTGAGCTATGTTAGACTTTGGGACGTTAGATCGTCTCAACGACCCGATTTTTATGTCGCCAATTCGCAAACTGTCGCTCGACGGATCGCCCGGTTTTGGAAGCGCGAGTCGGTTGTAATCAACCCGCCGGTCGAAACCAGCCAGATTCCGTTTGAGGATCGCCCGCGCGAGGATTTCTATTTGTGGGTCGGGCGGTTGGTTCCTTACAAGCGGGCCGATATAGCCGTCAAAGCCTTTAAGCAACTCGATTTGCCCTTAAAAGTGGTCGGGTCGGGCCGCGATTTAGAAGCTTTGCGAGGACTGGCCGGGCCGAAAACCGAGTTTTTGGGCTACGTCCCCGACGATGAGGTACGCCGGTTGTTCAGCCGTTGCCGAGCCTTTATCCAATCGGGGGCCGAAGACTTTGGCATTACACCGGTCGAGGCGATGGCAGGTGGTGCGCCGGTGGTCGCCATCCGGCAGAACGGCCCGGCAGAAACAATTCGGGAGGGGGAGACCGGCCTTTTCTTTGAGGCCCAAACCCCGGAGGCGCTGGCTGAAGCAGTCCAACGCCTAGAACGAACTTACACTAGCTTCAACCCGGTAGCAATCCGGCGCTACGCCCAGAGCTTCGACCGAGCGCTATTTTGCCATCGCTTTGGAGAATATGTAGCGGCCCGTTGGGAAGAGCATCAGGCTCGTACCGGGAAAACCCTGGCCGGGTCGCCACTTTCTTAACAAGGGTCAACAACTGGCAAGCAGCCATAAGGTCAAGCAACCTGGCTAAAAAACGGACTTGCAGGGAGGTTTCAAGGGTTTTATGGAATTAAGGCGTTACTGGCAAATTATCATGCGTTACTGGATATTGGTAGCTCTGCTGACTGTAGTCGGGCTGGCAGCGGCTTATCAGTACTATATTACCAACCGCCCGACCTATCAGGCGGTCGCCGTAATCAGTATTGTCCAAAGTCCTAGTCCCAACGACACCTTTTCCAACTATTACGCCAATACTTCCAGCGAGTTTGCCGCCGACGAATTCCCCAAGATTCTATCCGGCAACGTCTTTATGAGCGAGGTTGCCAACCAGCTTAAAGAGGGTAATATCAACGTCTCGGCGGACGAGCTTAAAGGGATGGTAACGACCGAGAGCAAGCATCGTATCCTGACCATTACGGTCGGCAATAAAGATCAAAATACAGCCTTACAAACTGCCAAGACGATTGCCCTGGTTTTGAAGGATCGGGCCAGTGAATTTGTCCAGCCTCGTCAGGTCATGGCTAACTTAGTGGACATGCCGACCGAAGCTAGTTTGAGTGGAGGCCGGACGTTATTGCTGGCGGCGGTGCGCGTGTTGGCGGGGTTGATCGCCGGGATCGGGTTGGCCTTTTTGTTAGCCTATCTGGATACTGCGATCCATACCAGGGCCGAAGCCGAAGAAACATTGGGGCTGCCGGTATTGGGGATTATTCCTGGAACCGCTAAAGGCGGCAACCGTCGGGCAACTTCGGTTCCGCCCGGTGATGAAGACCAACTTGCCAAAGCCCGCCTGCTCAGTCTCCAGACCGAACAAGACCGAGAGCAAGCTTCAACCAGATGAAGGGATTTACGATTAGGATTGTCACTAATTAACCGTGTCACCCTGGGCCGCAGCAAAGGGTCTAGATTCTTCGGCGGGGAACTATCTTTGGCTAAATCCAGCCTATCTCCCGCCTCAGAATGACAAGGCTAAGCAGTTATTTACGATTGAATTCTTAATTTTTCAGAGCCTCAAGTAATTAGGCAACCTGGACTGATTATCGTAAATCAAAAATCATAAATCAAACGGGGATGTGTCGTGCAGCTTAGAGAATATCTCAACATTATACGCAAACGCTGGTGGTTGGCAGTGCTGGTCGCACTGGTCGCCGCCGGAGTTGCCTATGGTTACAGCCTGACCCAGCCCAAGATATACGAGTCAACCGTTAAAGTGGTCGGCAAACCGGCCACCCCCAACGAAGGCTTGAACCAATTTATCAAAACCGAACTCAGACGACAGGCCGCGACCCTAACTTCCTCGACCGGGATCGCCGCCAAGATCGATCAGCGCGGACGCTTCGACCTCGGCCCGGATAAGATTTTGGAAAAGATCAAAGCCCAACCTAAGCCGGACGACTCGACCCTGATAATAACGGTCAGCGATACCGATGCAAAAAGGGCTGCCGCGATTGCTAACGCCGCCGCCGACATTATCCGCGACGAGAACCTTGATTTTGTTGCCAGCGCCCCGGACGACTCGAAAGTCTTTTTCGATAAAACTTCGCCCGCGCCCGTCCCCGACCGCCCATCGTCGCCGCGCACTAGCCTGAATACAGGCGCAGGGGCCGCGCTCGGTCTGGTGCTGGGGGTGATTTTCATCTTTGTAGTCGAGTTTTTTGATAGCAGCCTTCGCACCGAAGAAGACGTAGAAAAGTTTACCGGCCTCAAAGTGCTAGGAGCCGTCCCGCCCTGGCGTTACAACAGCAGCCACGCCCCGAAATTGCCCGCCAATGGGCTGTCCCCGGTCAACGGGCGGGTCGAGAGCTTACTCAAAAAAGCGCAGGGCGAGGAAAAGCCGGTCGGCCCACAAGAAAGCCGTAAGTAAGGAGAAACCAGGATTGAGTTTGCAATTTAGAAATCCCAGCCAGAAAGCTACCTCGGATAGCAACCGTCTCGGCCTCGAAAGTCTGGTGACGTTGCTTGACCCGCGTTCGCCTGCCGCCGAAGCTTACCGTACCTTGCGAACCAACCTACAATTTAGTAGCATCGAAAAGCCGGTACGCACCCTGCTCTTGACCAGTCCCCAACCCGGTGAGGATAAATCAGTCGCGGTCGCAAACCTGGCGGTCACTTTCGCCCAGATGGGCAGTCGGGTAATTTTGGTCGATGCCGATTTGCGTCGTCCGGCCTTACACACTATTTTCGGTCTTTCCAACCAGCAAGGGTTGACCAGCAGTCTGCTCAACGCCGGTTCCGCCGCCCCTGCTAATAATGGCAAAGGCAAAATCTATAGTCCTTTTGCCGATTTACCGCTAATCCAGACCAGCGTACCGAATTTGCGACTGCTGACCAGTGGGCCGCTCCCACCCAATCCCGCCGAGATTCTCGGCTCCTCGTTGATGCGCGACTTGATCGATTACTTGCGTAACGAAGCCGATTACGTGCTGTTTGACGCGCCGCCCCTGCTGGCGGTTACGGATGCGGCGGTGCTGGCTGCCAAACTGGACGGCGCTCTGCTGGTTCTCAAGGCCGGTAAGACCAGCCGAGACGAAGCCCGCGAAGCTAAAGAACAGCTTGAAAAAGTTCATGCCAATCTGCTCGGAAGCGTCCTTAATAACGCCCGTCAATCCCGTTCACGCTATGGGTATTAGAATTATTGGATGTCAGCCGTCAAGGTGGGGCAGTCGCCAAACCCCGAATGGGTAGCTTGATGAACAAGGTCTACGGTCAGTTGTTAACCGAGCTAAACTATCATCCGGTACTGCTCGACATCGGGGCATCGGGCGGAACCCCCCAAATCTGGCACAAGATTGCACCACATTCGATCTACGTCGGGTTTGACCCGGATTTAAGAGAGACCCGCGAAGTGCCACAAGGCCGCTTCCATAAAGCGACCATCTTTAATCAGGCCGTCAGTGCCAACCCGACCGAGGGCGAAATCCCCTTTTACCAAACTGCTTCCCCCTATTGTTCCAGTACTCTCCCGCCTGATACGGCTTCGCTCGGCAACTATCTTTTCGCCGACCTTTTTAGGGTCGAAAAAGAAACCCGGTTACGGGCTACCACTCTGGATGCGGTTATGGAGCAGCTAGATTTGGAGCGGTTAGACTGGTTTAAGGTGGACTCACAGGGAACCGATTTACGGCTTTTTAACAGCTTAAAAGAAGAAATACGTTGGCAGGTTTTGGCGGTCGATATTGAGCCGGGGCTGATAAACGCTTATCAGGGTGAAGACCTGTTTGTCGAAGCCCACCAGGAGCTTACTGGCAACGGCTTTTGGCTCTCCAACCTGAACGTGATGGGAGCGGTCAGATTAAGACCGGCAAGTCTCGCCCGGCTTAATACCGAGGGGCAGACGCTCGATCCTGACATGATGGGCCGCACCGTCAAAACCAGCCCCGGTTGGTGCGAAGCCCGCTATTTTAGAACTATCGAGTGGCTACATCAAGCCGGTTGTAGCAGACGCGAGTATATTTTGCTGTGGATTTTCGCGCTACTCGATGGGCAAACCGGCTTCGGGCTGGACCTGGCGCTGGAATATGAGGCGCTTTTCGGCGCAGACCAATCTTTGCGGTTGATGAAGCAAGAGACAATCCGGCGTATAAAACAGGCCGCACCTTTGGCGTTGGTAAAATCGGTTGGCGGGCGGGGGCTAGGCCGTCTACAGCGGGTCTGGCAAACTGGTCGGCTATCGGGGCGCTAAGGCGAAGTTCAAATACGACTCTAACACGAGCTAAGATACACTGCCGAGCGCGTATGCTATAATGCCGAAAGCAGTAAATGAATAAATTATCGACAACTGAAAAGGAGCATAATAGAAAATGGCCCTTAAAGTAACTGTTACAACCGGCAAACAAGAACCCCCGCGCACTTCGGCGGGGCTGGTAAAGCGGGCTAGTGGAGACGATGGCACCGACAAGCACGTCTACGTTAGCGTAGCCGAAATCGTCAAAGCCGTTTTCGACGAAGTACGCACTACTATCGAAAAAGAGGCCGACATCGAGATGGAATTTACCGCCAACGTTGAGATTAGCAACAAAGACGGTAGCCCGGTCGTGAACCTGGATGTTAGTGGCGAAAGCTCTAATGCCCGCACCATGCGCTTCAAGTTTAGCACCAAAATCAACCCGCAAGAAAAGGACAAAGAGAAGAAAGATTAGCTATCGCTCAGGTCTTCTTCTTGGTACTTTCTTAATAGCTTACTCTACTTTCTTTACTTCTGATAAGCACCCCTATTTTTGAATTTGAACTGTGGATTTCAAAAATAGGGGTGCCCTCTTCTTTCTAGCTCAATCTGAGTTATGTATAGCTTGCATCGTTATGGCTTAGCTTTCTACAGCGCCAAGACCGGCAATAGTTAGTTTTTTCCAAGATTATTCTTAGGAATGCGTGACTTATTGAGAGCTATCGCGTATAATCTATCCTAGAAAGGACTTTAAGGGGAATAAAGATTCAATTTTCGACTGTAAGGCTAGGATATACATGCAGGATATGAACGGCAAGAACACTTTTTCCATCCCACAATTATTTGCCGCAAGTGACAAACGATTGGCCCATTTGGGCCGGGCCGTATTAGCTCTCCAAAAGATTAATCCTCAACCAGCTTTTTTGACCAAAGACCGTATTCAAATGTTGCTTCAAGCACTGGCAGATATTATTCACTCTGAATTAGGCTACCCCAACTGTGAGATTTTTTTGGTGGACGAAAAAGGGCAGGCACTTGAATTCAAAGCCGGAACTGGCTTTTTGATTAGCAACCCGCTTCTACACAAAAGCATACTGGATTGGCAGCCCAAACTAGATGAAGAAGCCCACCAGGGACGACGCGGCTTAATTGGCTGGGTCGGGAGTCATCGGCAGGTAACAAACATAGGCGACGTTCACAAAGACCCTCGGTATTACCCATTTGAGCATAAGATAATAGGCGGCTCGGAGCTAACTGTACCGCTCCTTTATAATAGCACTGAGTTGATTGGGGTCTTGGACATCCAGAGCGCCAACCTGGACGCTTTTGACGAGCTTGATGTTGAAATAGTCAGTTTCTTTGCTTCAATGGCTGCTTCTCTAATTCACTCGGTATATCTGGCCCGAACAACCGCTAACCACCTCGAAAATCTGACCTTATTAGCCCACACCGCCAACAGTATCAATAACAGCCTGACCCTGCCTGAAATAGGTCGGCTGGCTTTGGAAAATGTAGTACAGGCTTTGGGGGCCTTTTCCGGCGCAATCTGGACTTACGACCCTAGAGAAGGGTTGAATTACCGCTTGACCGCTTTGAACTTAGCGGAAGTTTTCACAAACCGTCCGCTTTATGTCGGCCCCCAACTTCTTCAGTGTCTCGAAAACCACGAGCTAGTCCTGATCTCGCAACTGAGCGAATACAATACCCCGACCGAAGTGATCGAGCGCTTAGACAAGGCCGGAGTCGGGGCTTTTGGTTGTTTGCCGCTCTACGTGCGCGATGAGACACTTGGTGTCATGTTTGTCAACTATAGTGAACCGCATCAGTTTACTAGCACTGAAAAACATCTGATGACCATTTTCGCTGACCGGGTCGCCGCCGCCTTATTAAATGCCCGGAGTAGTGGTCGTGAGCAAGCGGCGCGACGAGTCGCCGATAGTCTGGTGCGGAGCAGTCGCCTGATTAGCTCTCGGTTGGAGCCAGACGAAGTACTCCAGACTATTGTGGACGAAGTAATTATGATACTCGGCGTACCAATGTGTAGCTTTTCGCTGTTAGACGAAGAGCAAACCCAAATTGTCAGGATGATCGTGCGGGGGGCGGTTTCTTCCGATTCGGTAAAAGTCAAACTAAAGCTAGGGGAAGGCTTTATCGGAACCGTCGCCGTCACCGGCAAGCTGTGGAAAGAGTACGACATGGCCTTGTTGCCGGAGTTTACCAATAATCCGGTACGGATACGCGAGAATTGGCGGGCTGGGATCGCCGTGCCAATCAAGTTACGGGAAGCGCAAGGGAGCCGGGTGCTGGGAGTCTTGTGCGTTCACGATCACATTCCACGCGATTTTACGGTAGAGGAAGTCGCTTACCTGGAAGGGTTGGCAGATCAGGCGGCTGTCACTATCACCAACGCCAAAAACTTCGCGGCTCTCAAGCGTGAAAGGGATATGTATCAGGCTCTTTTGGAAAATGCCAACGACCCGATCTTTCTTTTGAACCCGGTCACTGGACAGATTCAGGATGCCAACCACCGGGCGACCGAAACGACCGGCTACAGCTATGAAGAATTGCTGGGTCAACCGGTCAATCGTCTCTACCCGATTGAAGAACGTTCCCAACTTGACCAGTTGCGTAATTTACAAACTTCCGAAGAAAAGCAAACCGCCACTATCGTCGAAAATATCATGATGCAACGCAAGGATGGCACCTGCTTTCCGATCAGCTATAGCGCCCGGTTGGTACAGGTCGGCGAAGAGCAGGTTATTATCCAAATTGTGCGTGATATGAGCGAACGACGGGCAATGGAACAACAGCTTGTACGCAGCGAACAGTTAAGAGCGCTAGGGCAATTAGCCAGTGGGGTCGCCCACGACTTTAACAATTTGCTAACCGGGATTTTGGGGGTGAGCGAATTGTTATTGAACGGGTTGCCAGCGGACGAAGAACGCCGCTTGCTCAAAATGATGCGCCAATCAGCCCTGGACGGGGCGCATATGGTACGCCGGGTGCAGATGCTAGGACCGAGCCACGAAAGTAACGGTTTTAGCCCGGTCGATCTAAATTCGCTTGTGAACGATGTGGTCGAATTGACTCGTCCACGCTGGCGCGGCACAGCCCAGCAACGGGGCATAACAATAGGGGTGGAAATCGAGACCGAACTGGTTCCACCGGTCAACGGCAACGCCTCGGAGCTACGCGAAGTCATCACCAACTTGGTCTTAAATGCGGTGGATGCAATGCCACTGGGAGGTCAATTAACTTTATGCACGGAATTGCACGATGATAAAGTCTGGTTAGTGGTAAGCGATAGCGGGATGGGGATGAGCGAAGAAACCCAGCGCCGCCTGTTCGAGCCGTTCTTTACGACCAAAGCCAAAGAAGGTCATGGGCTGGGCCTGAGCGTCTCCAATAGTATTATCGCCCGGCACAAAGGTACTATCGAAATCGAGAGTACGTTGGGGCAAGGAAGTCGCTTTATCATCAAGTTACCATTAGCCGAAACTATCGCACCCGAGAAAAAAGCCGCCTCAAAAGCCGCCCTTTCAAAAGCCTTAGCCGTCCCTCCCTGCCGCATTTTAATCGTGGACGACGACCCGAACCTGCTCTATATTCTGCGCCGGATTTTGCAAACTGACCAGCATATCGTAACTACTACCACCAGTGGCCAGGAAGCTATTCAGCTTGTCACCGATAACCCGGATGGTTTCGATCTAGTCTTTAGTGATCTGAGTATCGCCGATGTGAGCGGTTGGAACGTAACCCGCGCCATCAAAAAGCTCCGCCCTAATTTGCCGGTTGCCCTTGTAACTGGCTGGGGGGTCGATCTCGAACCCGAAATGCTCCGGCTACACGGCATCAGCGAAGTAATCAGCAAGCCCTACCGTCTTGAAGAAGTCCAGGCCACCATCAAGCGATTGATTGCTGATTAACCCCCAAAGCTTATAGCAAAATGTAAGTAACTACTCAGCCTACCCCTTTGGACAACCACAGACGGTCGCACCCTACAACGGATTTGGTAGGGGCGACCCTCCCCTTCTCCCCCGGATGCTCGTCGGCGTATTGTGTCGCACCCTATAACGGATTTGGTAGGGGCGACCCTACGTGGTCGCCCAAAGGGGTAATTACAAATGTAAAGATATTAAACCCTGTAGGAGCGAGCTTCTGCTCGCGATTGAAGACCTAGCCAATGTTTCAATCGCGAGCAGAAGCTCGCTCCTACAGATAAGAGTGTTTAGAGCCTATAGGTTCTTAGCTCAATTACCTGGCATTTTGCTAAAGGGTACAACGAGTAAAAAATTCATATAGAGCAAACTATTGTATCTTGCCTGGAAAGCAGTTAGAATGTACCCAGAAGAAATATTTCAAAACTTGAAGTCATTGCTCGTTTTAACTCTTGTGGATATTTTTATAGCTCAAGGATAAGTGAGCAACCAACCGGGCGGAACAGGGTTAACCACTTACTTACCCGGTCTGGTTGATTTAACATTATGATTTTCCGGGCTATTTGAGCTTGTCTGGAAAACAAACCAGTGCGGAAGGAGTTTTCAGTACTATGAGTATGATTGCCAATCCAGCCCCGGTACAATTGGATATCGCTCAGGTCATTGCCGATTACAACGCCGATATTGATCGACTCAAGGCTGAAATGGAAAGCCGCAAGCACGCCCTGGCCCGCCAACTTTTTGCCGGTATCGAACAGCCCGACCCCGCCCGCGCCGCCCATTGCATGCGAACTAGCCGTTATGCGGTCGATATTGCTATCGAGATGGGTCTTGACGCACAAATTATTGAAGATATTCGGCTGGCCGGTATTTTCCACGATTATGGCGCTCTTAACGCCCCGCCCGAAATCCTTGCCAAACAGGACACGCTAACCCCCCAGGAACAAATTATCCTGTGCCAGTATGTGCTGGAAGGGGCCAGGGTACTGGCAACTATCCGCGACTATCACAACGTGGTCAACATCATCGAAACTCACTACGAATGGTTTGCGGGCGAGGGCGGTTACCCAGGCCGCCGCAAAGGGCTGCTGATCCCAATCGGAGCGCGGATTCTGGCAGTCGCCAACGCTTATGATGCCCTCCTCACGCGCCGCCCGGATCATCCTCAACCACCTAGCGAACAAGAAGCCCTGATCGAACTGCTGGCCAAGGCTGGCCTCCAATTCGACCCGGACGTGCTGGAAGCCTTCCGGCACGTCATTTAGGGCGACCGCCTCAGCTTTCCACACCGCTAACCGTCGAATGTTCCGGGTCCGGGGCGGGTGGTTGGGAGTTAGCGGTGGTGGGGGCCTTCCTGGTGAAAAGAGCGCGAATGGCCTCGGTGGTGCCGTTTTTGTAGGTTTCGCCGGCCACCCGGATCGCGTTTTTGATACCATCCGGCTTCATCCGACCGTGCGTAATGATTACAATACCATCCACCCCTAGCAAGGGTGCGCCACCGTATTTTTGATAATCCATGCGCTGGCGTACCCGGTTAAAGGCCGGTTTGAGACCCAAAGCCAATAGCTTAGTGAGCAAACTGCTGGTCATTTCCTCCCGAATAATCTTGAGGATCATCGAGGCTACCCCTTCGGTAGTCTTCAACAAAACGTTGCCGGTAAAGCCATCCGTAACCACCACATCAAATGCGCCCTCCGGCACATCTTTACCCTCGACATTACCACCGAAATTAAGACCCGGCGTTTGTTTAAGTAAGGGGTGAGTACTAATAACCAGTTGATTGCCTTTGGTGTCTTCTTCACCATTGCTCAAAAGGCCGATCCGGGGGTTGCGCTTGCCCAGCACTTTTTCGGCATAGACCGCGCCCATCTGGGCAAACTGCACCAGGTATTCCGGTTTAACCTCGGTATTCGCACCGACATCCAGCACTAAAATCGGGCCAGTCTTGGCCGGAAAGACTGTCGCCAGGGCCGGACGCTCGACCCCCCGAATTCGGCCCGGCGCTCCAAGCGTCGCCCCGGCCATCGTCGCCCCACTATGACCTGCCGAAACAAAAGCATCTGCATCGCCCTTTTTGAGCAAATTCAGCCCGACCATCACCGACGAGTCTTTTTTACGTCGGATCGCCTGGGCCGCATGTTCTTCCATTTCGATCACTTCGGTGGCATTGACAATTGGCAAGCGGCTTTCCAGACCCCCCGACAGATCGTGCTTGCGTAATTCGGCCCGCACGACATCTTCGCGCCCCACCAGAATAATCGTCATATCGCTATACTCACGGGCTGCCAGCACCGCCCCGGCAACTGGCGAAACCGGAGCATCGTCACCGCCCATGGCATCCAGGGCTATTCGCATTTTTCTACCTTCAATTTTTCTTTCGCAACTTCTCTCGATGTTAATATAAGCTTAAGCAGGCCAATTGCCTGTATTGAGTAATTATATTACAAGAAAGGGCCGGGGTAAAATTGGACGGACATTCCGCCCGGTTCTGAACATATTCTTCCCCAAATCGTCCCGCCAATTAGCTTGACAGTGGTAGGAAATCTATGTTACTATAACGGAAATTAGGCGCAGAGCAGCGTTGAAGTTCATTTGTTTAGCAATAGATAAGGCAGACTGATTGCTCATTGGGCAGGCAGAGAAAGGTTTTCATCGGCGCGATGGCTAAAAAAGCTCCCGAAAAAGTGGCGGAAGAAGTGGTTAAAGAAGCTAAAAAACGTGGTGGCCCCTTCCGTTTAATTCTAGTCCTCCTTATTATTATACTCCTCGTATCGCTAGTACGTAGGGGGATGGCGACTGGAAGCGACAAGGGTAAGTAAGTAAAACCCGACCAGAAGCCAAAAACCTCCCACAACCGGGAGGTTTTTTCGCAAGAAGTATCAGCTAAACAAGTTCTACAGCGTCAAAGTGTTAATAAGTGATAGAGGGCCGGTAAAGATACTGGCAGAAGAAAGGAATCAGGCAATGTACCGTAATTACGAGGAACAGGCTTGCTATCAGCAAGGCTATCGTCGGCAGGCGATGGCTCGACAATCTCGACCGGCCCAGGCCATCGCCCTAGTTATGCCCCGTGAATACAACCGTGCTTTTGTTACCCCGGCTTTTCTTCTTTCTGTATCCCTCCTATGTGTATCCCTCTTTATTCTTAGCCTAATTATTATTAGCCTCGTACTTATTCCGCTTGGTCTTTAATCACCAGGTTGGGCCGTTTACAAAGCTGTAAGCCACAAGCCAACCTAGTCAATTAAAGAGCCAAGCGTTTCTCAACTACCTTTTTAACCAAACTGAATTTTATATTAGATCTTAGTTGCAAAGTTGCACCTGGAACGGATTGAGTAAACTCTCTAACCGCTCTTTGGTCTAACCCCAAACAAAGTCGATCTGGGGTTTTAGGATAACTAAACCGCACCCGTAGGGTGAGCAGGAGCCGTGGGCGGTTCCTGGCAAGGCTTTTAATACCGAACGTAACTACTTCAGCTTATCTACTTTGGGCGACCACAAGGGTCGCCCCTACCCAAAATTCGTTGTAGGGGCGACCCTTGTGGTCGCCCGGTCTGAGTAGTTACAACCGAACAATCTAACAAAGAATATAGCAGGAGGATAATCTCAAATGACCATGATTGCCAATGCACCGGCAGACCCACGACAGTTGCCGGGTATGCCAGCACCCGATGCAAGCGGACGCTTTACGGCACGAGAATTGGATGGCGCACGTATTCTATGTGAATGCCTCATTACCGAAGGAGTAGACACCCTTTTCGGCTACCCTGGTGGCGTAATTTTGCCGCTCTATCACGTCCTATCCGAATATCCCGAAATTCGGCATATTCTTGTCCGGCACGAGCAAGCGGGCGGTCACGCCGCCGATGGTTATGGTCGAGTGACCAACAAAGTCGGCGTATGTATGGGAACCAGTGGCCCTGGCGCAACCAACCTCGTGACCGCTATTGCCACCGCCCATATGGATAGCGCCCCCCTAGTAATTATTACCGGACAGGTCGGTCGTCCGATGATCGGGCGCGATAGTTTCCAGGAAACCGACATCACCGGCATTACACTCCCAATCACCAAACATAACTGGCTGGTGATGGATACCGCCGATCTCGCCGAAACCATCAAGAAAGCCTTCTATCTGGCCCAAACCGGACGGCCCGGCCCAGTATTGGTAGATATTCCCAAAGATATTTTCCAGGGTAAAACTTATTTTCCAGGCTACCCAACCGAAGTTAAAATACGCGGCTATAATCCGAACGTCTTTGGTCACGCCCGCCAGATCAAGCAAGCTGCCAAATTGATTAATGCTGCCGAACGCCCGGTTATTCTACACGGTCACGGCGTAACAGCCGCCGGGGCTTACCAGGAACTGGCTGAACTAGCCGAACGAGCCGAAATCCCGGTCATCAGCACCTTGCAAGGCTTGAGCGCATTTCCTAGCGGTCACTCGCTGAGCCTGGGTATGCCCGGTATGCACGGTGGTATACACGCTAACCACGCCATCAACGAATCAGATGTCCTGATCGCCATTGGCATGCGCTTCGACGACCGCGTGACCGGCAACCTGAAGACCTTCGCCCGCAACTCGAAGATCATTCATATCGACATTGACCCCGCCGAAATCGGCAAGAACGTACCCGTGACGGTTCCTATCGTGGGCGACGTTAAAAATGTCCTGCAAGTATTGAATAAAAACATTGAGGAGCGTACCCATACTGAGTGGCTGGAAAAGATTGCCACCTGGAAAGAGCGCGACACCAAACGACGGGCCAACGAAATGGAACGCCGAGGCCATCTGCCACCTACCTATATCATTCAGCAAATGGCCGAAGTGCTAGGCCCCGATGCAGTAGTTACGGTAGACGTAGGGCAGCATCAAATGTGGGTCGCCCAGCACTTTGACTTCCGCAAGGCCAATAGCTTTATTTCCAGTGGCGGTCTCGGCACCATGGGCTTCGGCTTCCCGGCAGCGATGGGTTGTCGGTTGGCGATCAAAGACGAGAATGTGCCGGTCTGGACGGTTACAGGTGACGGCGGCTTCCAGATGAATTTGCAAGAGTTGGCAACCTGCGTCCAGGACGACATCCGGGTAAAGATCGCCATATTCAACAATGGCGTGTTGGGGATGATCCGGCAGTGGCAAAAGGTTTTCTACGATGGTCGCTTCCAGAGTACACCTATCAGTGGCCCTGATTATGTCAAATTGGCAGAGGCTTACGGAGTCAAAGCCTTCCGCGTAACCGAAGCAAGCGAAGTAGCCCGCGTGGTCAAAGAGGCCAACGATTGGCCCGGCCCGGCCCTGGTCGAGTTTGTCATTAAAGAGGCCGAAATGGTCTTTCCGATGGTTCCGCCGGGCGGCTCGAACCTGGACGCGATAGAAGAAGGCTAGAAGAATAGGAGCGATTTGTGGCAACAGCAATTATGACCGAGAAATTACACACCATCGTGGTGTATTTGGAAGATGAACCGGGCGCATTGAACCGGGTAGTCAGTTTGTTCCGGCGGCGCGGCTATAACATCGAGAGTTTGAGCGTCGGCCATACCGAGGAAGCCAATGTTAGCCGGATGACGCTGGCAGTACGTGGTGCAGACGATATTGTGGAGCAGCTTACCAAGCAGCTTTACAAGCTACTCGAAGTTATCAAGGTTTCCGACGTGACCGAAGATAGTACTTTGATCCGGGAAATGGCGATGATTAAAGTCACCGCCGACAAACCCGAATCACGGTCGGAGATTATGCAGTTTAGCGAAATATTCAAGGCCCGCGTGCTTGACGTAGCCACCGACTCGATTACAGTCGAGATCAGTGGGCCGGAAGAAGAAGTCGAACGCTATTTTGCCCTTTTGCGCCGCTATGGGATCAAGGAGAGCGTGCGGACGGGCCGGGTCGCTATGTCGCGGGGAAGTGTGACGATTAGCGCAATTTGAAGGCAGGATTAAGGCGGTCGAAGGCAGAATATTGAGCAAGCTTAATTCTGTCTTCGACCTTCGATCTTCTGTCCTCAGCCTTGTTTTTGGAGGAGAAAAGAGAGTGATGACCGATAGCTATACGCCGGGACAGAAGAGCGCCGAACTGGCTGCCCGTTCTTTTGAACAGTTCTTATATAACGAACTGGCCCAGGCCACGCCGCGCTTTGGGGATAGCGAGGCCGAGATTTATGTGTACTGCCACCTGGCTCCCGAAGGTGAACCAAGCCGCCGGGTTCTGATCGTTACCGACCGGCGCAGCCCAATCGTGCGGGTTTGTATCGAAGCCGCTTATGAATTGTTTGAGGGCGATGTGCATCATTATGTCCAGCGGATCGGCACGGTCAACCGGGATGAGACCGCCACCAAGTTGATTCCACTGGTACGTGAAGCCTACGAACGATTGATGGCCTGGAAGCCGACCAATGAGAATATCTGGGATTACGTCTTCTAGTCGTTCTTCTAATCATCAGGAAGATGCTATATGGCTACCGATCAGGATAATGTCTGGAAAGAGGTACTGGATAATTATTTTCAGGAATTTATGGCTTTCTTCTTTCCTGTAATTCATCAGGAGATTGATTGGAGCAAACAATACGAATTTCTGGATAAGGAACTGGAAAAAGTAGTTCGAGATAGTGAAGTAGGACGACGGTTAGCCGACAAACTGGTAAAGGTTTATTTGACCAATGGCCTGGAAACCTGGCTACTCATTCATATCGAGGTACAGGGTTACGTCGATCCCGGCTTTGCAAAGCGGATGTACATTTACAACTATCGGATTTTTGACCGTTACGACCAGGAAGTGATAAGTTTGGCTGTCCTGGCTGATACCAACAAAAATTTCCGACCAAATAGCTATCGAATAGCCCGCTGGGGATTTGAACATTCCTTTCGATTCCCAACCGTTAAGCTACTGGATTATAATAAGAACTGGGAGAGCCTCCAAGCTAATCCTAACCCGTTCGCGATAGTTGTAATGGCCCATCTCAAGGCTCGGCTTAAAAGCCCGAACGACAAACTGACCTGGAAAATCAATTTGGTCAAGTTATTGTACGAACGCGGCTACGAACGGCAAGATATACTAGAACTCTTTCGTTTTATCGATTGGCTGATCCGTTTACCAAAAGGGTTAGAAATCCAATTTCGGGAAGAAGTAAACAAATATGAGGAGGGTCTGACCATGCCTTATGTAACCAGTGTTGAGCGCTTCGGCAGAGAAGAGGGCCGCAAGGAAGGCCGTCAAGAAGGCATGCTTGCAGTTATTTTAGTACAACTCAAGCGGCGGTTTGGCGAACTCGCGCCTGAGCTTGAGCAGCAGATTAGCGCGTTATCTTTGAAACAGTTGGAGACTTTAAGTGAAGCTTTACTGGACTTTGCCAACATCGAAGAAGTCGGCACCTGGCTTTCTAAACGCAAATCTCACAAGCAGGATAGCTAATTATAACGGGCCGAAGCCGCTAGAAGGAGTACAAAATGGCAACTATAGAATTATCACCAGAAACTTTTGAGAGTTTGCAGAAGATGGCTAATGAACGACATCTATCGATAAATGAGTTGGCAAATGCAGCCTTGCGTTCTTACATTCTCGATCAGCAGGGCGAAGAAGAACTCACTCAGGAAGAAATTACAGATTTACTGGAGGTGGATGCCGAAACCGAAGCCGATGAAGCTCAGGGTATTGTTATCACTCACGATAATATCAAGCAAATGATTGATGATATGTTCGCAGCGCATCAACAAAAACAAAAGCGGCATAGTGCTTAACCGATGCCACCAAAGATTTCTTATAGTAAAAAAGCACAAGCCGACATAGCAGCTATATTTGCTTATTATTTGCAACATACTAACAACGCAACTGCCCAGCGTAACGTCGCTCAACTATATGAAGAAATTGAAGATATAGCTGCTATGCCTTTATCTAGTCCGCAAGTACCAAACATGGAAGTTAAGTATCGGCATCGTAACGTGTTAAAAGCCACCTACAAAGTGTATTACAAAACTCGGAGTCCTGGCTTGATTAGGATATTGAGGGTCTGGCCCACACGTCGTAGGCCACTTAGACCGAATGAAGTTGAATGAATTGACTATAGAATTTGATTTGTGATTTAACCGAGGAGGAATCTTTTATGGCAAAGCTTTATTATGACAAAGACGCGAATTTTGATCTTATCAAAGATAAGAAGATCGCAATTATTGGCTATGGCAGCCAGGGCCACGCTCACGCCCTAAATTTGCAGGATAGCGGTTGTGATGTGCGGGTCGGGCTTTACAAGGGCAGTAAAAGTTGGGAGGAAGCTTCCAAGCATCTAACGGTCAAAACTGTCGCCGAGGCTGCCGCCGAAGCGGATGTGATTATGATTTTGCTGCCCGACCAGACCCAACGGGCCGTGTATGTTCAGGACATCGAGCCAAACCTCAAAGAAGGTGATACGCTAATGTTCGCGCACGGCTTTAATATCCACTTCAGCCAGGTCGTGCCACCCAAAAACGTGGATGTAACCATGATCGCCCCCAAAGGGCCGGGCCATCTGGTACGGAGTGTTTATGTCGAGGGCGGCGGGGTTCCAGCGCTGGTCGCGGTTTTCCAGGATTATAGCGGGCAGGCCAAACAGCAAGCGTTGGCTTATGCACGGGGCATCGGGGCGGCCCGGGCCGGCGTGCTGGAAACCACCTTTAAGGAAGAGACCGAGACCGATCTGTTTGGCGAACAGACCGTACTTTGCGGGGGGGTGACGGCTCTTATCAAGGCCGGGTTCGAGACGCTGGTGGAAGCAGGCTATCAGCCAGAAGCGGCTTATTTCGAGTGTATGCACGAAATGAAGCTGATCGTAGATTTGCTCTACAAGGGCGGCTTGGAATACATGCGCTTTAGCATCAGCGATACTGCCGAGTATGGCGACTACACTCGCGGCCCTCGGATCGTGACCGAGCAGACCCGGGCCGAAATGCGGAAGATTCTCAAAGAGATTCAGAGCGGGCAGTTCGCCAAAGAATTTATTTTGGAAAACCAGAGTAACCGCGCCGCTTTCAATGCCATGCGCCGGGTCGAAAAAGAGCATCAAATCGAGACGGTTGGCAAGGAATTGCGCGGCATGATGAGCTGGCTGAACGACAAAAAGTAAATAAACTGGGATGAACAGGGATTTTGAAGGCTGTGTAGGCTAAATAATTTTATCCTGTTAATCCTGTCCATCCCGGTTAAATTTAGAGGAGGCAACTAGAATGAACCCTGATGTAGTGAACCCGTCGGCTGATCCCCGCCGGGTGATTATCTTCGATACCACTCTGCGCGATGGCGAACAGTCGCCGGGTGCTACACTCAACATTGAAGAAAAGGTCGAAATCGCTAAACAGTTGGCCCGCCTGGGCGTAGATGTGATCGAGGCCGGCTTTGCTATTTCGTCGCAAGGCGATTTTGACGCGGTACAACGGATCGCCCGTGAAGTCAAAGGGCCGATCATTGCCAGCCTGGCCCGTGTCCGCAAACAAGATATTGACCGGGCCTGGGAAGCTTTGCGCGATGCCGAACGACCCCGCCTGCACGTCTTTATTTCGTCCTCCGATATTCACCTCGAACACCTCTTTAGGCTGACCCGCGAGGAAGCCCTGGCCCAAACCCGCGAGATGGTTGCCTACGCCCGGAGTCTGTGCCAGGATGTCGAATTCTCGGCCCAGGATGCCACCCGCTCCGACCTGGATTACCTGTGCAAGATGATTGAAATTGCGATTGAGTCGGGAGCCACGACGGTCAACCTGCCCGATACGGTCGGCTTCACAACACCGGGCGAATACGAACGGATGGTTTTGACGATCCAGGCGCGAGTTCCAAATATCCGGCAAGCCATCATTTCAGTTCATTGTCACAACGATTTGGGCATGGCAGTCTCGAACAGCCTGACCGCCCTCAAAGCCGGGGCGCGGCAGGTCGAGTGTACCATCAATGGCATCGGCGAACGGGCCGGAAACGCCGCTCTCGAAGAAATCGTAATGGCCCTGGACACTCGCAAAGATGTATTCGGCCTCAACACTAACATTGATACCGGGCAGATTTACCGCACCAGCCGAATGGTCAGCACCTTTACCGGCATCCCGGTGCAGCCAAACAAGGCTATCGTCGGCTCTAATGCCTTCGCCCACGAAAGTGGCATCCACCAGGATGGTATCCTCAAAGAAAAAAGCACCTACGAGATTATGGACGCTTCCGCTGTCGGACAGGCCGGAACTGACCTGGTGCTAGGCAAGCACAGTGGTCGCCACGCCTTCCGTAAAAAGCTGGAAGACCTGGGCTATGAAATGGATGGCGAGGAACTCAACCGGGCTTTTTTCGAGTTCAAGCAGCTTTGCGATAAAAAGAAGGTCATCAGCGACCGCGATATTGTGTCCCTTATTATGGATCAGGTACAGGACGAAACGGAAGCCGCCTATCGGCTCGAAACCTTCCAGGTCACAACCGGCGATAAAACCGTGCCGACTGCAATGGTCAAGTTACTCGCCAGCGATGGCACAGTCCTGACCGAGGCTGCCACTGGCGACGGCCCGGTAGACGCGGTTTGCAAGGCGATCAACCGTTTGGTAGGTCTCAACTGCGAACTGACCGAGTTTAACGTCAGCGCCGTCACAGGCGGTGAAGATGCTATCGGCGAAGTCACGATGAAGGTGGTTTTCAAAGGGCGCACGGTCAACGGGCGCGGCGCAGCCACCGATATTATCGCTGCTTCCGCCAAAGCCTACCTGCACGCCATCAACAAATTCGTCCAGATGGGTTCGTTCGAGGATGAAAGCAATGCCGATCCATTCAAGCGGGATGAGTTTGGCCCACTCGCCGGGATCAGCCGGGCGTATGTGTAGGGAAAAGGGATGAAGGATGAGGGATGAGGGATGAAAAATGCAGAAGTCAGAGTGCAGAATGCAGAATAGTAAATCTGATCTTTGGATCGTAATCACGGCTTCATCCCGTAAGGGTATATCCTAAAGCCGGTTGTGGTTCCTTAAAATGCCGTCGGGTAATGGCGACGGCATTTACAACTTGCTCTCGCTTTGTGCGCTACTTGTGAATAACATCCTCCACCCTCCAGGCAGACAGAGTCGTCTTCCGGCAGCCTTTGTAGCGAACAGTGACGTTCGCTACAAGTGGGCTGCTTTGGGCGTGGGTATTGACAGCCTATAGGCCGGGAAGTACAGTTAAGGTCAGATATTGGGGAAATACAAGGAGAAATAAACCATGATTGAGAACCTTAACTTAAGCCAAAACAAATTTGACCTTTCCACTGCGAAAACATACCTGGAAGAGTTGGTACAGGAAGTGCAGACCAACCGCGCCCCGAAAATAATTATGAAAGACGATAAACCAGCAGTGGTGCTGGTTAATGCAGAAGTCTATCAATCTATCCTCGACTATTTAGAGAAATTTGAGGAAGCTGATGATATAAGTGTTGTTCAGGAAATTGAGGCTCGGATTAGCAGAGGTGAAGAAAAATTATATAGCCTGGAAGAGGTTGAAGCTGAGTTAGATGACTTACCAGATTAGCTATACCGATACAGCTAACCGCCAGGTTCGCCAACTACCCGGCAAAGTCCGCCAACGAGTTCGAGATCAGATAAAGGATTTGGCAACCAATCCTCATCCACCCAGATCAAAAGAGTTACGCGGTATGCCTGGACAATGGCGAGTACCGTTGGACCAATGGCGGATCATCTACTATATAGATGAAGATCACCAAATCGTTACCATCCAAGCGATTAGACGCAAAACAGGGCCAGAAATTTACGAAGATTTACTTTAACGAATAAGTACTGTTGATAATGCTGGTATTAAAGCTATAGCAAAATGCAGAGATATTGACCCTGTAGGAGCGAGCTTCTGCTCGCGATTGAAGACCTAGCCGCCCATTAAAGCGGGAGCAGAAGCTCGCTCCTACAGATAATGTTATACCTCAATAAAAAATCAGAGGGGATTTTAGATATGCTGCTCAAAATTGCGGTTCTGCCGGGGGACGGCATTGGTAAAGAAGTAACGACCGAAGCGTTGAAAGTTTTGAAAACGGTCGCCGATAAATATGGACACAGCCTTAGCTACGAGGAAGCATTGGTCGGCGGAGCAGCCCTTGAAAAAGAGGGCGTGGCGATTACCGACGCGACATTGGAACTGTGCAAAGCCAGCGATTCGATTTTGTTTGGGGCGGTCGGGCTACCAAAGTATGATAACGAACCGATGGAACGCCGACCGGAAAAAGCCCTTTTTATACTACGAAAGATTTTTGATTTGTTCGCTAATTTGCGGCCCGTCAAGAACTTGCCGATGTTACAAAATGCCAGCACCCTCAAGCCGGAAACGCTGGCAGGGGTCGATCTGGTCGTGGTACGCGAGTTGACCGGCGGTCTCTACTTTGGGCAGCCTAGCCGCCGTTATACCGACGAGGGCGGACGCAAGGCGGTCGATACATTGCCCTACAGCGAACAGGAAATCGAACGGATCGTGCGGGTTGCGTTTGAACTGGCAAAAACACGCAACGGCAAAAAGAAAGTCACCTCGGTCGATAAATCGAACGTGCTAAATACCAGCCGATTGTGGCGAGAGGTTGCTATCGAGGTGGCCCGCGACTACCCAGCCATCGAACTGGAACACATGCTGGTCGATAGCGCGGCAATGAATTTAATCCGCAAGCCTGCCGCCTTTGATGTAATCGTAACCGAAAACCTGTTTGGCGATATCCTGACCGACGAAGCCTCGATGCTGGCGGGGTCAATGGGGTTGCTTGCGAGTGCCAGTTTGGGCGCGGTCAAAAACGGTAGTGGTGGGCAGTTTGGGATGTACGAACCGATCCACGGGACGGCCCCCGACATCACCGGGCAAGGTATTGCCAACCCACTGGCCGCTATCGGGTGTGCTGCGATGCTGCTGCGATTGACTTACGGCCTGGAAGCCGAGGCCAGCGCCATCGAAACGGCGATTGATAACGTGCTACAGGCAGGCTACCGTACTCCCGATCTTTACGAACCAGGCAAGACCAAGCTCGGCACGACCCAGATGGGCGAGGCAGTCGTAGCCGAAATAAACAAACAAGACTAATTTAAGAAGAGACGGGGTACGTGGGGCGCAAGTGAGCCAATCAAATTTGCCACTTCAGCAGGGATAAGAAAATCAATTCTAGCCTGTTAAGCCTGTCTATCCCTGTTAATATTAGAGGAGCAACGAGATGGATTTGACGGAGGATCAGCGACGCATCTTTGTCTACGACACCACCCTGCGCGACGGCAGCCAGGGCGAGGGGATCAGCTTTTCGGTCGAGGACAAGATTAATTTGGCGAAGAAGCTGGACGAGTTGGGGGTGGAGTATATCGAGGGCGGATGGCCCGGCAGCAATCCCAAAGATGAAGAATTCTTTACCCGTGCCGCCAACGGTCATCTAAACCTCAAGCACGCCAAACTAGCCGCTTTTGGCAGCACCCGCCGGGCGAATGTCCGGCCCGAAGAGGACGGCAATTTGCGACTGCTGATGCAAAGCAAAACTCCAGTCGTAACCATCTTTGGCAAAAGCTGGGACTTGCACGTCAAGCACGCCCTGAACACGACCCTGGAAGAAAACCTCGAAATGGTCGGCGATAGCGTCGCTTTCTTCAAACAGGCCGGGCGCGAACTGATCTACGATGCCGAACATTTCTTTGACGGCTTTAAGGCCAACCAGGATTACGCTCTGGCGACCTTGCAACGGGCGGCGGAAGCAGGGGCCGATTGGATTGTGCTATGCGACACCAATGGCGGTCTCTTAACTTTTGAAGTCCCCGACATTATGACCCGTGTGCGCCAATTGACCGATCAGTTCGGGATACGGCTGGGCATCCACGTTCATAATGATGGCGATTTGGCCTGCGCCAATACCCTTTATGCGGTACGGGCCGGGGTACGCCAGGTACAGGGAACTATCAATGGCTACGGCGAACGTTGTGGCAATGCCAACCTCTGCTCGGTCATTGCCAATTTGGAACTGAAAATGGGCTATCAGTGTTTGCCGGAAGGCCACCTGAGCCACCTGACCGAAATGTCGCATCTGGTCTCGGAAGTAGCCAATATGCCACATAGCAATCAGATGGCCTTTGTAGGGCGAAGCGCCTTCGCCCATAAGGGCGGCGTACACGTCTCGGCAGTCATGAAAGACCGTCGTACCTACGAACATATTGTGCCGGAACAGGTTGGCAACCGCCAGCGCGTACTGGTCTCGGAGCTTGGCGGACAATCGAACGTATTGCACAAAGCTTATCAGCTTGGCCTGGAAATGCGTAAGGGCGAGGCCGAAGTGCGCGAAGTGATCGACCAGATCAAGCAACTGGAAAACCAGGGCTTCTCGTTCGAGAATGCCGAAGCCTCTTTCGAGTTGATTATGTGGCGCACCCAGGCCGACTACAAAGCGCCTTTCGAGTTACGCGATATGGTAGTGCTTTCGGAGCGGCGGGGCGGGGCGGACGGTCAACTGCTCTCGGAAGCGACGGTCAAGATACTCGTCAACGGAGTAAGCATGCACACCGCCGCCGAAGGCAACGGCCCGGTGGATGCGCTTGATCGTGCTTTGCGTAAGGCTCTCCTAAATTTCTACCCGCAACTGAGCAATGTTCGGTTGATCGATTACAAAGTGCGCGTTCTCAACGACGAAGGGACTGCCAGTCGTATCCGGGTAACAATCAGTTCGGGCGACGGTCTGGACAACTGGCACACGGTCGGTTCCAGTACCAACGTAATCGAGGCCAGCTATCTAGCACTGGTCGATAGTCTCGAATACGCCCTGGTGCGCGACCGCTTTACCCAGGCCACCCTAACCGAAAAGGTGTCGGTCAGTTAAAGATTATTCGTAACTACACACCCCTGTCACCCTGAGCCGCAGCGAAGGGTCTAGATTCTTCGGCGGGAAGGCATCTTTGGCAAAAATCGAGCTAAGCTCCCGCCTCAGAGTGACAGGGGTGTGTAGTTAAGATTATTCCAGTATTTTTTACCGGAGCAATTGTGATAGCCTCTAACATAGTAAGCTAAAGCGTCAGGTATCAGGTGTTTTGTTGTTAAGGTTATAGTCGTAATAGGGGGCGATCCTGACGGATCGCCCCCTATATATAAGTGGACATAAGTATAAAAAGGGGTACAATTTTTAGGCAGGGGGGTGCGAAACAAGCGGAAATAGTGTACAATAGGGCCACCAGATGGTTAGCAAGTGCAGCCTTCAAACGTGGATCGCGGGTAGTACAGTTAGATCAAAATAGTGGTAAAAAGGAGCGGCGCCAGTAGCTCGGTTTCGAGTTGCCGGGGCTTCAGGATTGCAAAACCTGCTCGTCGCCTGCATAAATAACCTTCAAAGTGGAGAAATCTATGGGGGAAGCCCAAAACGGAGGCCACCACAAATCCGGCCAAAACCAAGAACAAGCTTTATCGACCAGCCTGCCGCAAAGTGAAAACCAACCTCTCACGGGGGATAGTTTACTGGTGCGCTTTAGCGAAGAAGCCCATATCGGCAAGCGCAAAAAAGAACAGCAGGATTATCACGGACACCTCGAACTGGCGGCAGACCCCACCAACGGTCGTCCGGCCTGTTACTTATTTGTGGTCGCCGATGGCGTTAGTATGGGACAGGCAGGCGCTTTAGCCAGCCAGACCGCCGTCGAAACGCTGCTAGAAGACTTTGAGAAAGCGCTACAGGGCGGTCAGACCGATTTGAGCGCCGCGCTTGCCACCGCTTTTGCGGCAGCCAACCTGGAAGTTTACCATCTGGCCCAGACGCGACCCGGTATGGCAACCACCTGCGTAGCGGTTTTGATTACCGGCTCAAACCTCATCACGGCCCACGTTGGTGATAGCCGGGTTTATCTGGCCCGTCCTGGAAATGGCCTCAAGCCCATTACGGTCGATCATAGCTGGGTAGTCGAAATGGGCGAACTCATGGTGCAAGAAGGTCACATGAGCGCTCAGGACTTACTCAGGGACTCGCGTCGCCATACCATTACGCGGGCGTTTGGGCTAGAAACCGAGATCAAGGCCGATATTAATCTGGCCCCGCTCGAACCGGGCAACCTCGTGATAGCCTGCACCGATGGTTTGTGGGATTTGCTGCCGCCAGAGATGCTTCAAAAGGTCGGGCAGGACCCCGCTATCGAACTGACCGATCTTAGCCGTAAGCTGGTCGATACAGCGCTGGCGGCGGGCGGTCGTGATAACATTACCCTAACTCTGGCCCGCATAGTCAGCCTGGGCCAACCAGCCCCGCTACCGGCCCTCGAAACGATGCTGGTAGAGACTGCTCAAGATCTCGCCGAGCGGACTCGCCCACTATCCGAACCCAATATAATCGTTACTACCCAACCGGCGGTTCAGCCTAAAAACCCACCTCTGCCTAAACCCTATCAACCAATAGGAGTAGTCGATCAACCTGGCTCCGAATTTGAAGCGGACGAAATCGAGGATGTACCGAGCCTCAAGTTGTCCAATTTCAACCCGGAAAAACTGCTATCCAATGCTCAAAAGGATTTTGCGCTGGGTAATTGGGATGAGGCTATCGATAGCTTTATCGAGCTAGAACAGCTTGAAGCCAGCTATCACGGTCTGTTCGAGAGCTTTTCTAATTCGCTGGTGCGTTATATCGGGGTAGCGATTGGTGAGGGGCGGGTCGATCAGGCCGAGCTTTTGATAAAACGGCTGGAAGCCGCTCGCGTCAACCGTTATAACGAATTGCTGGCGGATTATTGCAACGAGGAAAGCCGCCGGGCCGCCTCGACCCGCCATTATCCGGCGGCGCGGGCCTATTCGCTCTTTTGCTTACGCTTGCGACCAAATGATACCCGCGCCCGTACCCTCTCGGAATTGAGCGATTTGTATCTAGCCCTTCAAAGGCCGGGCGCTCCTCTAGCCGGACGGCTGGCGTTGGCTCAGAAAATTTACGCCCGCGACGAGACCTTTGGCGCAATCCAGGATGATTTGGCCCGGATTTATTTAGAGATGGGCGACGAAGCGGTCAAGAACCAGGTCTGGGAAGATGCGGCAAGTTGGTACAGTATGATCGCCCCGCTCCGACCGAGCGACTCGCAATTGCTTTCGCTGGCCCTGGGCAGGCAACGTTCGTTGGAAGACGGCTCGGCCCAGCGACCGACTACCCCACCCCCATCGACGACACCCGGATTGCCCCAGGGCGGGAACGCCACCTTAAGGGCTACCGAACGCGAACGCGCGATCAATGAGGGCCGCCCCGAACACGAAATGCTCAACCGGCTTAAAGACCGGGTCTCACGGGCGCAAAAAGCCTGGGATGGCGGGCGCAAAGAGGTCGGGGCCGAATATATCTATTTGGTAGACCAATTAAACGAATTGCTTCAGCCGAACCCCTGGCAACAGACTTTCCCGCGCGTAGTCTACGATTATGCCAAGTGGCTTTTGGAGCAAAAGCAGTTCGAGGAAGCCCGGCCCTATTTCCAGAAGGCCCATAATTTGGGCATGACCGCCGCCCAACAACGGATCAGCGAGATCGACCGAGCGCTACGCGAACGCACTCCGGGGGGGCGCGGCCCGACTCCCCTTGATTTGCCCGAAAATTCGCGCTCCGGCAGCCGCAACGGTCTACGCGCCGCAGACGACCGCTCTGGGACGGTTACGAATATGGCAAGCGTGTTTACGCCGCGCCGACCGGCCCCAACCGGGCCAATGGTAAATCCCAGGCCGGAGCAGCCTTCGGAGGTTACTTCTTCTTTTGGTGGAATATCCGCGCCGGACGAAACTCCGCTAAGTAGCCGACCCGACCATCTTAATAACGGCAACGGCAACGACGCGCAGGGCTTACCGCCCCGCATGGCGGCGGCTATCGCTTCCGGCAATTGGAGCCAGGGCCTATTCCAGGATGTGACGGCTCAGGCGACCGGGGCAAATTCGGAGGCGACCGACCCCGAAATAACTACCGCCGCCGCCAGTGGTACGTTGCGCCAGCCTAACAGCCGCCTGGCGGGTGATCCTTTGCAAGAAGCCGCCGTCCGCGAATTTAGTCGTTTAGCCGGGAGCGGGCAACCCCAAAGCCTCAACCCACGGCAGGCTGCCCGGCATCGTTTGACCGGGTTTATGAGCTTGCTCAAAAGTTTGGCCTTGCCAGGACTGGCGCTGGCAGTAATAATTGGGGCTATCTTGCTCATTCTTCTGGTGATCTTGCCGAATGTACTTAATAAAACCGCCTCCGACTCGACTTCGACTGCGGCAGTTCTCGATAATGCTACCGCTACCGCCGCCAACCCGACCCCAACCGCGCCCGCCCTAGATGGCATCCAGGGGGTCGTGCGGATCGAGGGTGGCGCAAAAGTGGATGATTTGAAGGTGTTTTTGGCGACGGCGGGCGACCCAAATTCACCCTTCCGCGAGTTTACCCAGGAAGGTACTTTCTTCCGGCTACCCACTACCACCCTCAACCGGCTCGACCCGCGCCAGAAATATATCGTGGTCGTCCGGCCTAAAAGTACCGCCGACCGCCAGTACGCCGAAAACTTGCCGCCCGATAACGCTTTCCAGCAGCCTTTTACCCGCGCTGATCTGACTTTCGACCCGCTCAAAGGCTTTGATACGACCATCAGGATTTTGCCGGAAAGTCTGGCTTTCTTCCCGCTTAAAGGGGCCGAGGCTGACCAGGATGTTCCGGGTGGGCGCTATTTTGGAGCCTTCCGGCACAGTTTGCGAGGCGATTATCTCAAGTTTTACAATGCGAACGGGGGATTGGTACGCTTTGGGTTCCCTATTTCAGAAGAGTTTGATTGGGCTACCAACGGGCGGGTTCAGTTCTTCGAGCGCGGTTGGTTGGCTGCCGATGCGCCCGGCAAGCCGATCAGTGTCGGCAAGGTCGGCAAAGCCCTCTTAGATAGCACCTGTAATAATATCCAGCGGCTCCCGGCTAACATCACGCCGTTGGCTGTGCCGACCCTCAAGCCCGACCAGGATTTTGCCGCCTTCGCCACTAACTTTAAGCTTGGCCCGCCCCAAACCCAGTCTTTTGACCCGCAGGGAACCGGCAAACTCAAAATCCAGTATTTCGAGCAGGGTCGCCTCGAACTCAATCCCGCCGACAAAAAAGCGATCAGCCTCGGCCTACTCGGTTCGGAATATGCTCGTTGTATCGGCTGGCTGAAATAACCAAAGAACCTTACCCGCTAGAAGAGGATTGCTCACCATCCAAAGTGGCTTGCTGCTCAATCAATTGCTGCTTGGCGGCACGGGTAAGCCGTTTGAGAGCATATTCGCGGCGGCGGGCAGCAAACTGGTCGGGCCAGCGTTCGGTATAAACCAGGCTGACCGGAAGTCGAGCGCGGGTATATTTCGCCCCGCGTCCGGCATTGTGGCGCAGCAAGCGGGCCAGTGGGTCGTAAGTCCAACCGGTATATAGCGTCCCGTCAGCGCACTCCACCATATAAACATAGGCCTCCCGCACCCCATTTTCTTCCAATTCAGTCCTCAAAAATGTTCAGGGATATGTAACATAATTCCGTATCTATAGCTGTAAGTACCTAATCAGCTTTTCCATTTGAGTTCCCTAACACGTAAATCATGACATCAGTGTCATTCTGAGCGAAGCGAAGAATCTTCTAGCAAAAGCTGCCTTATACCCAACGGGCCGAGACCCTTCGCTGCGGCTCAGGGTGACAATAATTACGTGCCGTTGTACTCACAATAACATAGGATGCGTATCGTAAATGGTAAATCGTAAATCCCCTTCACTCTTGCCGGGCGCTGATCCGACCGCTGATCCGTAACCATGCAATCGAACCGTCCGGGTGGCGCAAAAACTCCCCTTTGGCATCCTTGAAGGGGGCATCCAACCCAATGATTTTGTCCGGGGCGTAGAATACAACGCGCACCGGGGGCGGGGTCGGGCCGGGCAGCGAGTCCTTTTTGGGAAAGCCGCCTTTTGGTCGGGCCTGTACCCACAAATAACCCTTATCCACGTTCAGATCAAGTTCACTGAGAGCAGCGTTATAGCGTCCGGCATAGCTGGCTAACTCGGCTTCACTTAGTTCAAGCGGAGTAAGCGGCGGGTCGGTCAAATCGAGATAATGCTGAAGCGCCCATTTGGACAAGTCGCTGTGCAACTCGCTGCCAGTACCGGCGTTGGTCAGCACGACAAGGGCAAAATCGCGCTCTGGAACCATTTGCAAGGTCGCCATCTGCCCGTTGGTCGCGCCGCCGTGCATCACAATCCGCTGCCCGCCGACCGTCTTGAACAACCAACTTACACCAACCGCCTCGGCGGTGCTGCCCGCTTCAGCCAAAACTGACTGCATGAGGCGCATAGTTTCGGTCGAGAGCAAGCGCGTACCATCTTCGGCCCGCCCGTCGCCCAGCTGGAACCGCGCATAGCGCAGCATATCCCGAACGCACGAAACCACCCCGCCGACCGGGTTAGCCGCCCGCGCCAACGCCCATTCGCGGGCGACCTCCGGCTTCTCATCCCGGATGATATGCCCGACGGCGAACCGATAGGTGATAACATCTCTGGCGAAGAAATAAGTATGGTTCATACTTAGCGGGTCGAAGACCAATTCTTTGATAACTGTTTCACAGGGCTGACCCGTAACGACCTCGATCACCCGCCCCGCCAGGCTAAACCCGGCGTTGTTGTACGACCAGACCGCGCCGGGCGGTGTCCATTGCGGCAAATCGGCCATGCGTGCGACATATTCGGCCAGCGCGTCGTCTCCGTCCCCGGTATCATCGAAATAGTCGCCCAGCCAGCCCCCGGTATGGGTAAACAAATGGCGAAGCGTGATCTGAGCCGCCACGCCTTCGCCCGACATCCGCAAATCTGGCAGGTAGCGCTGGATCGGGGCCTCTAAATCTAGCTTACCCATCTCGACCAACCGCATCGCCACCGTCGCCGTGATAGTCTTGCTGATCGAGCCGATTTGAAAAAGAGTGCTGCTATCGACCGGCAACGGGTTCTCGATATTCGTAACACCAAACCCGGCTGATTGCTCTTCACCCTTATAATAAAGGCCAACCGCTACCCCCGGAACCTTGAGCCGCGCCATCAACTCCCCGGCTACTTCGCCCAATTGCCCAAAATCGGGCTGCTCACTCTTGCTCACCTTATTCTCCTTGCTTCTTTTTTGGGCTATGAATAAGCTCCT
Organism: Chloroflexia bacterium; assembly: GCA_038210655.1. GTDB lineage: Bacteria > Chloroflexota > Chloroflexia > Chloroheliales > Chloroheliaceae > 54-19. The sequence goes on along the minus strand of JBBQWM010000019.1, from coordinate 21,966 downwards.
GCTGGCCTATCTTACCCCTAGTTGTCGGGTAGGGCAAGTAAGCCGGAGTTAAACAAAAATAACAAGCAGTGGCTTTTTTTACCAATGCTTGTTATTCAAACCAGGGGTGCGAATTGGTTACGACCGCGCCCGAACCAAGAGGGCGCTGACGATTTGGAGCAATTCTTCCTCGCGGTAGGGCTTGACCAGGAAGCCATCGGCTCCAACCTCTTCGGCCTTTAGGCGGTGCTTGAGACCGGCCCGGCTAGTGAGCATGACAATCGGGATGTGGCGGAAAGTCTCGCGGCTCTTGAGGAGCGCGGTCAGTTCGTAGCCATCCATACGCGGCATTTCGATGTCCATCACCAGCAGGTCGGGCGGAACTTGTTGCACCATTTCGAGAGCTTCCTGACCGTCCTTGCTGGTACGTACCCGGAACCCGGCTTTTTCGAGCGCGGCGGATAGCACCTTGCGAACCGACAGCGAGTCGTCTACCACCTGGATCAGCGGGGTACGCCGACGAGGAGCCTCGGTTGAGAGCGGGGCGGTTGTCCGACGGCGAGGCAAGGCCGCAGTTTGGGCCGCGCTAGAGGACGGACGGGCCGAGGTTGAATAACGTCCGCGCCGTCCGACTGCCCCTGCGACCAATTCGTAAGGGTTCAGGATCAAAATTACTTCGCCAGTACCCAGAATGGTCGCGCCGGTCACGCCCGGCACCGACTTGAGATGGGTGCCGAGCGATTTCGCCACCACTTCTTGCTGCCCAACCAGACTATCGACCCTCAAGACCGCCCGCTCTGGCCCGTTTATCACCAGCAAGGGGCGCTCCCGCTGGATCGAGAACTGGCTGCGAGCCGAGTCATCCTCTTCTTCCTCGGTCGAGCGGCGCTGATGGGGATGGAGATGCAACAACTGGCCCAGGTCAAGCAACGGCAAAGTTTCGCCGTCCAACCGATAATAGCTGCGTTCGGAGTAATCCTCGACGGCAGCCCGCTCGGTGCGTACCGTGCGTTCGATAGAACTAAGCGGGACAGCGTAAGTATAGCCCCCGACCTTGACCAACAAGGCACGGGTAATCGCCAGCGTGCTGGGTAGGCGGATAAAGAAGGTCGTCCCGCGCCCAGGTTCGCTACTAACTTCGACCGTCCCCTTAAGGCGGGCAATATTAGCCCGCACGACATCCAGCCCGACCCCCCGGCCCGAAATATCGGTAATCGACTGGCTGGTGCTAAAACCCGGCACAAAGAGTAAATCGTATAACTCTTCGTCCGAGACCTCGGTATCCGCCGCGAGCATCCCGCGCTCGATCCCACGCTGGCGCACACTTTCCAGGTTGATCCCACGTCCGTCGTCGCGCACTTCGATCACGACCTGGCTGCCCTCGTTACGGGTCGAGAAAGTGATAGTGGCAGTGCGGGGTTTCCCGGCGGCTTCGCGCACCTCCGGCTTTTCGATCCCGTGATCGACCGCGTTGCGAACAAGGTGCAAGAGCGGGTCGCCCAATTCCTCGAAAATGGTCTTGTCGATCTGGGTATGCTCACCCGATACGACAAACTCGATTTCCTTTTGCTGACCCGCCGCAATCGTCCGAACGGTGCGATAAAGCCGGGGAGTCAGGTTCGAGACCGGCACCAACCGCACCTTGACCACCCGGTCTTGCAAATCGTCGGTCAGGCGGGCCTGCTGCAAGACCGCGTTTTCCAGATCGCCTTTGAGGTTATCGAGTTCACGCCAGGCGGCAGCCAGGTCGTCCACCGTTTCGGTCATTTCGCGGGACATAGTATGAAACTCGGTATAGCGATCCATTTCTAGGGTATCAAATTCCTGCAACCGCGCGTCCCGGCTGGATAGCTCAGTTTCGTAGCTGTGCCGACTGCCGTTACCATTCTCGATAGCTGGTTCTACCGTTGCCAGACCTGCCGCACCGACCGGCACAGCCGAGTTTTTGAGTAATTCGACCTCGTAACTGGTTTCCAATTCACGGGTCACGCGCTGGAGCCGTTTGATCGACAAGAGCAACTCGTCTACAGTCCGGGTCAAAATCTGGTTGCGCTGCTCTAAAACCGTGCGGTTGATAACCATCTCGCCGATCTGGTTCATCATCGTATCGAGCCGCTTGATCCCGATCTTAACCGAGAGTTCGTTATCCAGGCTAACGGCGGGAACCGGCATACTGGTAGGCCGCGCCGCAACTGGGGCAAGCGGTTGGAAAGTAGGGCGGGCCACTTCGACCGCGCCACCACTGTCGTCATCGGCTTCCGGTTCGGCTTCGGCAGCAGCCAGGGCCGCTTCCAGAGCCTCAATCGCCGCCTCATCGACCCGGTGCAGTTCGGGGCCGCTAGAACGGGCCGGGGTCGTCTTGCGCTCGAAGATGATTGCGCCGCCACTTTCTTCTGAGGCCGCTTCTTCCTCACCACTCAAGAGGGCCGCATAGCTAGGCCGGAGCGCTTCCAAAATTTCGGGGTTTTCGGGTTGGCCCGCCGAAAGACCACGCACCAGGGCATCCATCGCGCTAAAGGTCACGAAAAGCAATTCCACCACATTTTCGCTGACCGGGATCGAGCCGTCATAAAGCCGGTCGAGCAAATCCTCCATCAAGTGACCAGTCTGACTAATCACCCCAAAGCCGACCATTGCCGCCGACCCTTTTAGGGTATGGGCGGTGCGCCGGATTTCGCGGATAAGCTCGCGGTTATGCGGGTCACGCTCCAGGGCGGCCAACCGCACGTCCAGATTTTGAATATGCTCTTCGGCCTCGGTTGCAAAGATTTCGGCCAGTTCCGGGTCAAGATCGCTGGCGGGTGTCACAATCGGCATCGGAGTGGACAGCTTAACCACCGCAGGCGAGCTTTCGACCGCAAAAGCAGCCCTTTCCGGCTCTTCGGCTTCCATCTCAAAAGGAGCGTCAGACGGTTCGGCAGCCTCGATTTCTTCGGCGCTGTCCTCTTCCTGAGCCGTTTCAGGCAAAGCAAAGAGGTTGGCCGCCGCTTCCTGGAAGGGAGCCAACAGCGACTGAAGCTCCGCCAGTGACTCGTGGAAAATGCTCCCACTCTGGTGGTTCTGACCCAATTCGCCGGAAATCACCAGTTCCGCCGTATTTTCCAACACACTAAGCTGACGAGAAACGCTATTCAAATCCATCATAGCAGCGGCTTTACGCAAGCTGGCACAAATCTCTTTGATACGCTCTGCGTCGGTCACTTTAGCGCTGCCCGGCTGGTCAAAATCGTCCACCAGTTGCTGAAGTTCTTCGAGTTCGGGCTGTCCTTCTGCCAGGAAGAAAGCCCCCATCTGAATGTCGTCGCTATCGAGGCCAGCTTCGGCTAATTCTTCGGCGGTATATTCCTCCGGCAAATCCAGCGGCTGATTTTGGGCGGTTAAGGCTGCCGCCAGCACTTCCTCGTCTTCGCCTTCCAAAAGATAAGCCTGGTTCAGAGCCTCAGCAGCCACCTGGTTGACGTTCTCAGGCTCAACCCGGCGTTCCAGTGAAGGCAACCCGCGCAAAGAAGCCAGCCCTACAATCCGGGCCGCTTCCTCATCTTCACCCGCCGCCGCCAACGTATCGGCCAGCGCTTCAAAGTCGGAAAGCGAGAAATCTTCGTTAAACATAAGCTCTGGCTCGACCGGCAACGGGAAAGCCGCTTTGAAGGTCGAAACATCATCCAGGGGGATAAAATCGGGGGTTATAGTTTCAGCATCCCCAAACGGCTCGACCGCCGTTTCGAGGTTGGCGGAAGGCTCTAGCAAGGGCAAAGCTTCAAGCTCGGCTCGGAAAGCTTTCACGGTCGGGGTATCATCCTCAAGCAGGCGGGCCTCCTCAAAATCAGGCAACCCTGCAATGGCCTCGGAAGCTTTCAAATCCCAGCCATATTGATTGTCCGGCTCGAACTCGGCCAACAAATCGGCGGCGGCTGTAAAATCGTGCAAATGGTCGGCTTCCGACCCCGGCTCGGCTGCCGGAAGCGGCCCAAACGGTTGGAAAGTAATTTCTGCGTCGGCACCCAGTACCGCACCGTGTAGAGCATTACCATTATCCAGCCCACTCAGATGCGGAATCTTAGAATTGGTAATATCGTCTGAAATGACACTCAGCAAATCAGCATCGCTAACACTAATTTCGCTTGGCATGGGAGCGCTGGCAAATTCGGTCAGGTGGGGCGGCAATTCATCCAAAATCTCGTTTTGGAGCAAACTGATTTCCTGGTCAACCCGCCCGGTCGCCAATATATCATCCAGCGCAAAAGCATCGGCAGGGTGAAGGACGGGCGGAGCTTTTTCCGACTCGGTAATGGGAGAAGCCTTCCAGAGCGGCGGCTCAATCGAGGGAGTTTCGAGAAAGGGTTCCGGCGAGAAATCCGGCAAGACAAAACCGAGGTCTGGCTCAAACCGATCAAAATCAAGCGGCAACCCTGGCTCAACCACCGAAGTATCAAGCAAACCGGGGCTAGTTCCGGGTATAAATAAATCCTGTTCCAACGCGCTCAAAGCCGAGGGTTCTAAAAGCAAATCCATCAAGTTCAAATCGTCGGTCGGGGCCGGGGGCCGCGAACCAGAAGCCGGAGGAATACCTGGCTTCATCGGGGGAGCGGCAAACAAGGGCTTTTCGGTTAGATAATCCTCGACCGGGGCCGGTTTGATCTCGGCTACTGATTCTTCAAAAGCGAATGGCGCAGGCTCTGGCCCTAGATCAAACGGGGTGATAGGCGACGGAATCGGGGTCGAGTCAAGCCGGGCCGAAGGCTGCTCGACCGGCCAGCGCGAAAGGGACGCTGTCTGGCCCATGCGCAGGTCGGCAGGTGGGGGCGAAAGAGGGGCGGTCTGACCACGCCGCATATATTCCGCAAAGGTAGTCGGCGGGGGTGGCGGCGGCGGCGGGGGTGCCGCAATCGCCTCCATCTCGTCGATGTCCAGGCCGTGAAACTGGTCAAGCTTGGCTAAATCCATCTCAAAATCAAAATCAAGCGACTCGACCGGCTCAAGTGGTTCGGCTGGCAACGGGGCAGTCGGCGATTTTCGCCCTTCCAATCCGGCTTGCCGATAAAGTTCGGGCGGGGGCGGGGGCGGGGGCGCAAACGTCAGCCCGCTATTATCTTCATCATCCTCATCCTGCTCTTTGAAATTGTAGAGATAGGACGGCGGAGGCGGGGGCGGCGGGGGCGTAGCAAAAGCCGAGCGCTCTCCAAAACCATTCTGAAAGGCCGCTGGCGGGACAGAAGGCTCTCTGGGCGGGGGCAGTGGGGCCGATTTGGGGGCAGGCGGCACCGAAGGCGCATCGTAATAAGCTATCGGCGAATGATAGGGCGGCGGTTCGGCATAAAGAGTTTCGGGCGGCGGTGGCGGTGGTACAAAGGCCGCCGGTTTCAAGTCGGAAGGCGGCGGTGGGGGCGGCGCGGCAATCGCAGGTGGCGCGGCGACTGCTTCACCACTAACCTCGGCCTTGACTAACGCCAACAACCTTTCGACATTATCGACGCGGCCCAGAAGGGTAGTCGCCAGGGCCGGAGAAAAAGCGGCCTTTTTCTCGACTATCGGCAACAAAGCTTGTTCCAGCACCCGCCCTTCGGCACTAATATCATCCAATTCAAGCATAGCCGCCGAACCTTTAATCGTATGGGCCAGGCGGTAGGCTTCTTCAAGCGATTCTTTATGTTTGGGACTAACGGCCAATTTCCCTAGATGCTGACGCAATTGAGGCAGATATTCAGCAATCTCTTCGATAAAGGCCAGCATTATGTCGGCATCGTACAGCATAGTAAGTTCCTGATGTTATTTTAAGCTGGAATTAAGAACCCATAAGTTGAATAAATTTTGGTACGTACTCATTTGTGGGAGGGATTTCTAAGCCCGATTTGGCTCTAGCGGGATTAGAAATCCCTCCCACAAATGAATGAGGTTGATTAATTCTGCATTCTGCATTCTTAATTCTGCATTCTGCATTCCCCCTACCCCAACGCTTGCGGTCGGCGCTTATCGCTCTCATCGTGTTCGGCGGGTCTGGGCTGAGAAGAGCGATGGTTGTTATCGAACATCGAGTCGAAGATCGCGTCGTCGCTCAACAGCGCGTTCAAGTCAAAATCGAGTGGCTCGTCCTGGTTGACCTCAGAAACCGCTGGGGCGGGCGTATAGCCAGGGGTGGGGGCCACCGTCCGATTTACAACTGGCTGGGGCGGGCTGTACAAATTAGAACCGCCATCGCCTGCCGGAGGTTGATAGCTCGGCGCAGCTTGATAGTCTGCCGGAGGCTGATAACCGTTCGGGGCATACTGGTAATAATCGGGCGAGGCAGCGTTAGTGAGGGTGGCAAACTCAGGTTCCCGACTGCCAACCGTGACCGGGAAGGTCTCGTAATCGCCGTGTTCTTCCGGCCCCGAACCAGCTTCGAGACTGGCCGGGCCTGCCACATAACCATCACTACGCGCCACTCGGAAGGCACTGACCGATACCCGCAATTCGTTGGAGGTACGGGCCACCACTTCGACCGCTTCGCTCGATTGACGGCGCAAAGCCGAGGCTTCCTGGGTCAGAAGCGAAAGGCCGGTCATACTCCGGGAGATGTTATAAGAACTGTTCGCCTGCTGGTTGGAAAGGACCGAAATGTTGGTAATCAAGTTGGCGAGGCGCTCGACCACCGCCTCAATAGCCGCCAACGCTTTACCGGCATCGTCGGCCACTTTCGAGCCGTCCACCACTTCACGGGTACTTTCTTCCATCGCTATAACCGCTTCCGCCGTATCATCCTGGATCGACTTGACCAGGGCGGCAATTTCACGGGTTGCTTTGGCGCTGCGTTCCGCCAACCGCCGGACTTCTTCCGAGACGACCGAGAAGCCCTTGCCTTGCTCCCCGGCCATCGCCGCCTGGATCGCGGCGTTAAGCGCCAGCATATTGGTCTGGTCGGCAATATCGTCGATCAACTTCACGATTTCACCAATTTGCTGCGAACTCTCGCCCAACCGCTTGATTTTCTTGGCGGTCTCCTGCACGTTACCACGAATACGGTTCATACCGGCAATCGTCTGGGTTACGGCTTGACCACCCTGGTGAGCATTTTGACGGGCTTCCTGGGCGACCTCGGCGGAGAGTAAAGCCGCTTCGGATACCTGCAAGATCGAACTGTTAATATTGTCAACCGCTTTAGAAACCGTTTGCACCTGATCCGATTGGCGGTCGGATACCTTGTCAATCTCCTGGAAGTTCACCACCATATTATCGAAATAGGCGCTGGCCTGCCCCGTAGCGTTTTGAATGTTGAGAATAATCTTGCGCAACTCTTCGATCATGAGGTTAAAGGAGTCGGCGATAGCCCCGGTAATATCGGCGGTAACTTCGGCCTGAACGGTCAAGTCGCCTTCGGCTACTGTACTGATTTCCTGGAGCAAATTGGTAATGCGGTCTTGAAGTTCCTCTTTTTCCTCGCGGCTCTGGATCAAATTCAGGGTATTATCGAACATCGCGTTGAGCGACTCACCCAACCGACCCAATTCGTCCCGGCTGGTTACGGGTACCCGAGCATCGAAATCGCCGATACCGATCCGGCCCAATACACGGGTAATCCGGCGGATCGGAGTAGTCAAGATGCGGGCCAATATGAGCGCCAGCAAAATAACCACCACAATAGCACCCAAAATTGCCAGCAACACCGTCGTACTGATGTCGTTAGCGGCGGCGGCGTAGGTGGTTTCGGGGATGACCACGAAATAGCGCCAACCCGCCTTGGTCGGAACCGGCGCATAAGCGGCCTGAGACTGTACTTCGCTATTGCCATTGTTAAAGCTGGTAGCAAAGAAGGGGTTGTTACGGTCGGTCGGCGAGTTTAATATATCGATCAAATTGGGCAGGGTTTTGCCGTTGTTGCTGGCTTTGGCATAATCGAAATTATCCGGGAACCGCCCGCTATTGACCCAGGGGCCTCGGTTGGCGGAGGGGATCGGACGCATAATACTAAACAGGTAGGTCGTCTGATTTTCGGCCTGGTTGTTGATACGGCTATCGGCGAGCCTTATACCCAGGTTGTTGGTATCATCGATCAACATGGTATAGCCGCCGACCCCGGCAGCCTTTGCGTCGGCATTGACAATCTGCCAGATCGATTCCAGATTGATGCGCAAGACGACCACACCCATCGGGTTGTTGTTGCTATCTCGAATCGGGCTGCTAACATAGAAGTTGGCGTTTACACCGCGCTCCTGAAAAAGAAGAATCGCCGGGTCGGAAATATAGCTTTGCCCCTTCATAGCCTCCTGGAAATAAACCTTATCGGCCAAGTTGCGCGGCTCACCATCCAAAGGTGCGCCTTCCTGGTTAGGGGTATTGTTGGAGGTAATTTCGACCTGTCCACTCCGCGAAGCGATCATCAAATAATCGCCGACGGTCGATAGAGTACCGGCTTTGGATTTTAGCAGGCTAAAAGTGGTCAATTGGTCGGGATTGTTCGGGCCGAGTTCGTTACGGTTCTTATTGGTGATTTCGACGTAACGCACGACCGCATCGAGGGTGGCGGTCTGCCGCATATCGGTAACACGGGCCTTGAGAAAGTCGTCGATAACGTTGGCGGTCCGGCTCGAAGTATTTTCCAGGTTACGTTTGGCCTCAACTAATAGACCTTCCCGCGCCCGGTTTTGACTGAGCAAACCGACAATAATCAACGGAACCAGCGCTACCAACAAGAAGGCCAACAATAGCTTGATTGCAATAGGCCAATCCCCCGGACGTAATAGCAGACTCATAACCAACTTCTCCTTACTCTAGCGTGGAAGCGAGCATCAACTAAAAAGATAATTAACAAATTAAAAAATTCCTCAATCTATAGAATCGTCGGTTCAAACAGCAACATACCAGACGAGGTTATCAACTGCCGAGTATCGAACAACCAGGTCAGCTTGCTTGTTTTCGGATCACGGTGGGCGGCTTCCAGGTACGGTACGACAAAACTGTCGGCCCCCTCGACGGCTTCCAATTCCTCCGGGCGCGTAAAAAGTACCCCCCGAATGTCGTCTACCACCACACCTACCACCAATTCATCGCTATGCAAGACCAGCAAGCGCGGGACGGTCAGCCCAATTCCAAATAATTCGCTCTTACCAGGTAGGCTGTTGTATTGATCCGAACGCGGCAAGCCTAAAAAAAGTCGTAAACTAACCACCGAGATGATTGTCCCCCGCAAACTGTAGACACCTTCCAACCATTCCGGGCTATTTGGTAGCGGGGCAATTGCGGTGGAGTTGAAGCGTAGCACCTCTTGCAACGAGTCCAGCCGAAGGCCATATTCGCGGCCGGCTAGGGCTATCAGCAGATATTGAACTGCACCTTCGGCTTCGGGAGGCAACTCAGAAGTCAATTTTGAGGCTGAAATAAAATCTGTATCGCTCATAACTATTAATTATTCTACTATAGTAACCGCCGAACGGTCGCCAACAATTCATCCGGCTTAAAAGGTTTGCTCATATATTCGTTCGCGCCCTGCTTCAAACCCCAAAACTTGTCACTGGCTTCGTTCTTGGTCGTTAGCATAATTACCGGCAGTTTCTCCCGGCCCAACCGGGTGCGAATCTCGCGGCAAACCTGAAAACCGTTCTTCTTGGGCATCACCACATCCAGCACCACCAAATCAGGATTTTCGGCTATTACTTTGTTGATCGCATCTTCGCCATCAATCGCAGTCACTACCCAATAGCCAGCCTCCCGGAGCGGGTTACTCATCAAGGTCAATTCGATAGGGCTATCATCTACCACTAAGATTTTTTGAGCCATAATATCCTTTAATCCAATATAGTCGTAATTTTGTGAAGGTGTAATCCAGCTTACATCTTTTTGACCACATCTTGCAAGAAAACCTCATACATATCCTGCGACTCAAGGCGCGTATTTTCAGACCTGATGAGCGATACATAGTGCTGGAAAGCGCTACGGAGCAAAGTTCGTAAACCTCGTCCGGCCTCGCGCGAGAAATCCCCCGCCGATTGCTCACCATCCCGGCTAAACAATTCATATTCGCGGAGCAATTTGCTGATACTGACCCGACCCTGTGAGACATCCAGCAATTGAAAAATGGTTCGATATTGGGCCAATTCCTGCCGGAGCGAACGCTGCACCATCTCCTGTACTCCGCGCCGCCCATTGACACCTTCGGTCATCGACAATACTTCGTTGCCAAAACCGGCCAGGGCGAACAGTAGCATTTGGGCATCTATTTTGCCCTTCTTCTGCATCTGAGTCCAGGTCGATTCCATCCGACCAATCGAAGTGATTAGCCGCAACTGCCGCTCATCATCATCGACCGGGTCGATCACCTCACCTTTAATAATTGGTTGGGCCGCCTGGGGAATAGCCGGTTCACTATAAGTACTTTGACCGCTAGTAATCCGATTGGGCGAATGCACCGGAGCGTAACTTGCGACCGCCGCCCCGCCCGAAGTTTCGTCTGACATTTCGAGCGCAACAGAGTTACCGCCGCTAGAAATCAATGATTCGAGCGGTAGACCCGGGTCAGCAACCGGCGCAGTCGCGTGCAGATCAAGGAAAGCCTGTGGCTCGTTCAAGAAGCGCTGCAAAAGCTGCCCATCGTTGGTCAAGCGGGGATGGTGTTCACTCCACAAACCCAAAATAGCGCCCTGAAAAATAGGTATATAAGCGCGTTCGCCGGCCAGAGTGCTGGGTTGGCGGTCGGGGCCAAGCGCCCCACTTGGAATAGTAATCCGCAAGGTGCCGGTATAACTTTCCTCGTTCAAAAGCCGCAATAGCTCTTTGAAGCGCAAAATCCGCACTTCCAGATGGGAATAGCGGGTTGGTGGGGTCAAGAGGGCAATAGCGGCCCGCATCGTCTCAGCCGTCAATTCATAGAACCAGTAAAACCGGGCGGCCTGACTGCCCCGCTGGTCGAGGACGGTTCGATAGGCCCGCTCACCCTCCACCAGGCCCATACCGCTCGGCCCCGCTACGTGGTAAAAAGCGTGAACGAAACGGCCCCGTAAGAGGCAAATCCCAACCGTCGCAAAGCCGTTAATATCCGGCCCACCCAAAACATAGCCGGTAAATTTTACCTCGGCCAGATGCAATAATTCTTCTTCCAACTGCGGCCCGGTCGCCACCAGCGAAGTCGCCATCTGCTCCCCAGTCGGCAAACAAAACAAGCGGGTACGATATAAACCGTTAGCCGGGGGAGAGGGCGCAATCCGGCTATTGCTGGCATCCTCGGTCATACCGAGCGTATCCAGTTCAGATTGCGAGACCGACCGCAAATTGGCTGCCTGGTTCGGATTGGGTGTAACTTGTTCGGTCGGAAAGACCGCATTCATGCTATCGAGCGAAGCCAGGTCGAACGGAATTAAATCACTCATATCACCACCGCCATCGCTTGGGGCATTGTTACCACCATTGTAAGAGCCATAGGAGGCGGGAACGGGCGGATTGGTCAGGGGGGCCGTAATAGCATTTCCTTTTACACCCAAAGAACCGGTCTGTCGGCGTTCTCGGCCGGTATTGGTAATTGTCGCTCCAACTGGGGTTGGAGGTTGGCTGGAAAGGATTTTTTCGAGGTCGTCATCAATGCTGGGCTGGGCCGGAATTACCCCTTCGGTAAAGGCATAGTTACCGTTCTTCCAGGTCAGCACTTCGGTCACTGCATCAAGTCCTACTACGTCGCCCCATTTGCCATGATAAAGCTGCCCAAACAGAAAATAAAGATCAACCCGCTCCCCATTTCGGTTAAAGCTTAATTCGCCGCTATTTTTGTCTTTCTCGACCGACCGCAACAAGGTTGGGATGTCGGTCTTTTCGATTCGACCAGTCAAAGCCATAGTTGAGCCTGATGCCATTCCTTATTTATCTTCAAATAGTCTTGCAATCTGGATACTCTTTTTAGCGGTATCCTTTACTAAAAGCTTGTCCCGGACGGTTGGTTAGAACCGTCTTTACTCGTGATGATCGACCCCGATATATTTATCGACTACCGCGACCAGATCACGCGGCTCAAAAGGCTTGGTCATATAAAGGGTAGACCCGGCCATTCTGCCCCGCACCTTGTCAAAGAAGCCATCCTTGCTCGAAAGCATAATGATCGGTATATTACGATAACGTTTCTTGATGATCTGGCAGACGTGATAACCATCCATCACTGGCAGCATCACATCGAGCAGCACCAGATCGGGCCGATCATCGGTAATACTGGCTAACGCTTTCATGGCGCTATCACAGGTATTAACCCGATAACCTTCCCGCTTGAGAGTTACTTCAATTATTTTTCGGATAGTTGGACTGTCGTCCACTACCAAAACCAGTCGATTATTACCTGCCACAGGCGGTCTCCTCGTTTGCTGTGACGTTGGGTTAGAGCATGCCTAACTTAAAGGTCGGAACTATCCTTTTAAAAATTTATCAATCCCGTTTTCACGCCAGACGCGCAGAGTTTCTTTGTCCTTCGGGTCGATCCTCACCCCAATCGCGTTGACAGGATATTGATAACGTTTTTGAATCTCTTCCCAGTTTCGCTTGATTTTTGGATCGAGTTCTCTTTTGTCCTTGTCGGCCATTTCCCTGGTTACCCCCGATAGACTTTAACCCGTAAACCTGCCACATCTTTGTCAAAGTTTGAATTCGGATTTTTGGCGTGTGACCCATCCTACACATTCTTGCCACAAATGCGCTACGGAACCCCTGAAAATATGCTAGAACATTGAACCTTATGCAACTAGAACGTGACCCGATTTAGAAATTGCTTTGCCACTGGACTATTAGCGCACCTAACTATCCAACCCGATTAGTTCTGCCAGCTTGTTTTCCAGATTTGGTAATTCCTGGACGGCCCCAACTGCTGCCACCGCCAGATTGCCCGGTTGGAACATTTCGCCTGCCAGGGCCTGAACCTCTTCGGCACTGATGCTACGGATATTCTCGACCAGTTCTTCCAAAGGCAAGAACCGCCCGAAGTAGAGTTCCTGGGTTGCCAGTTGGCTCATCCGAGTATTGCTAGTCTCGGCACTGATCAAAATCTCACCGCGTAGATATTCTTTCGCTCGCCATAGTTCGTCTGGGCCGACTGGCTCCGATAGAAGGTTAATAAGTTCACCTACGGTCGATTCTAACACGCCTAGCAAGTTTTCCGGCGTTGTAAACCCTTCTATCACAAACATGCCACCATCCCGGTACGGATGATAAACGCTACCGATCTCGTAGACCCACCCGCGCTCGTCGCGCATTGTCCGGTATAGCCGCGAACTGATCCCGGCCCCCAGGATCGTATTAAGCATGTAAGCGGCATAACGGTCGGGCGCATTATAAACTGGCGCAGGCGCTCCTAGCGCAAAATAGACGTGAGCAGACTCGCGATTGCGTACCGTGACCGACCCCTGAAAGCTGGGTCTCGAACCAGAACGGTCGGCCCGTCTAGCTTTCGGCAAAGCCCAGAGGGCATCATTGACCTGCGAGACAATATCTTCGTGGTCAAGATTCCCTGCCGCCGAAATAATTAGTCGGTCGGCCCCATAGTAATCCTGATAAAAATCCAGGACGGCCTGGCGGGTCAACCCGACGACTGAGGCCCGGCTACCGTAAATATTGCGGCCCAAAGGGTGATCGGGCCAGGCGGCTTGCTTTAAAAGCTCCTGGGCCAATTTGCCCGGTTGCTCCTCCCCGGCTTCCAGTTCCTGAAAAATGGCGGCTTGCTCCCGGTGCAACCCTTCGGCCTCAAACTGAGAATGGAGCAGAATATCGCCAAAAATATCCAGCGCGAAGGTACGGTAGTCGTCCAGCACTGCCGCATAGAGGCAGGTATAGTCGCGGGCGGTAAAGGCCCCCAACTGTCCACCGGCCATATCGATCATCCGGCCCAAAGTGGCAGCATCCCGGCTACCGGTTCCCTTAAAGAGCAAATGCTCAATACAATGAGCGATCCCATTGTTGTGGGCAGCCTCATCTTTGGAACCGACATCTAGCAACAGCCCGATTGTTAAGGAGCGCACTCCGGGCATCCGTTCGGTGATAACTCGAATACCGTTATCGAGAACGGATTTACGATACATCGCTGCGATTTCTTCTTTATAATATAACATCTAAACCTGTGAGTATGGCACTTATACCGCATTGCGGCGTACTCACCAACACATCATCCGGGGGTCTTGGATTTTAATGAGGCAAAAGGTGAAAGCTTCCCTCAAACCCCTACAACGACCGGCAGTTAAGATTACACAAGGTTAATCTGGCTCTTTTACGGCCTTTAACAATATTGTAACCAAAATTCAACTTTAGGTCAAGCTTTTTTATTCGGTATCGGCAAATCTCTTTGATTTTGAATTCATTATGGGCTTTTTTGAGGATAAAATTGGAAAACTGGCGAGTTTTCCAATTTTTATATCCCAGGCTAACGAATTTTGGTATTAACCTTCGTCCAATACGCGCAAAACGTCCTCAATCCGAGGACGTACCAGGACCGGCCGGTTAGCATCCGGCGCGGTACTATCGGCATCAAAATGATAATGAACAATATTGTCGGTATCTTTAAGGATATGCCCGGTCAATACTCCCACTACCCCTTCGCCCGGCTTGATGATCCCATTGGCGGTCAGCTTGCGGATACCGGCTAAGGTCGCGGCAGCAGCGGGTTCCCCACCGATCCCGCTGCGGTCGAGGTGCGATTTGGCTGCCATAATCTCACCATCGGTGACAATCTCGACCAAGCCGTCAGTCCATTGCAGGGCGCGGGTCGCTTTGGGCAGATTGACCGGGTTGCCGATCAAAATGGCGGTCGCAATCGTCCGGGGCGTGACTGGCTGAAAATCCTTAAAGCCATTGCGATAATATTGATAGAAAGGACTACTACCCTCGGCCTGGATCGTGGCGATGCGCGGCATTTTCGAGATCAGGCCCAACTCGTGCAATTCGTGGAGGGCTTTGCCAAAGGCGCTGGTGTTGCCCAAATTGCCACCCGGCACGACGATCCAGTCGGGTACTTGCCAGTCAAGCTGGTCGAGGGCTTCAAAGATAATCGTCTTTTGGCCTTCCAAGCGAAACGGGTTGACCGAATTGACCAGATAGACCCCCCGCACTTTTGAAACTTGCCGCACCAGGGCCAGCGCTTCATCAAAGCTGCCTTCGGTGATTTGGAGCGTCTTTGCGCCATAGGCAACGGTCTGGGCCAACTTACCGACCGCTACTTTGCCCGCCGGAACAAAAGTTAGGGCCTTCAGCCCGGCCCGCGCCGCATAGCTCGCCAACGACGAGGAAGTATTGCCACTCGAAGCACAGGCCACATATTGCGCCCCGATCCATTTGGCGTGGCTGATCCCGACCGTCATACCCCGATCTTTGAAGGAGCCGGTCGGATTTTCGCCTTCGTGCTTGAGCCACAAATTATCGATCCCGGCGTAACGCGCCAGCCGAGCGTCTTGGTACAAATTAGTGTTGCCTTCCCGCCGTGAAACAATCGCTTCGTCCGGGAAGGGTGCAACCAATTCTCGCCAGCGCCAGACCCCGCTCTGGTAAGGAAAGTTTCGTTCGATGCGCCGCCGCTCGATCCAGTTGTGAGTGATCGTCTTTTTTAAATCTTCCAGGGGGTGCTGGACTTCTAACAAACTGCCACAATTAAGGCAAGTATCATTGGCCTCTGCCATCGGATGTTCGCGCCCGCAACTAATACAACGCACCGCCACTTCCAGGCTGGGTGATCGTAAAGCTAAATCTTCTTGTGTTAACAACTTTCTTCTCCAAATAATATTAATTTATTCAAAAAGGTTTCGCACCGCTACTTTGAAGCCAGGTATAACATCTTCACCGTCCAATTCATCTTTGAGATTGAGCAATTTAAGGTCAGGTTCGTTCAAGCGATAGACCAGAACAAACTTGCTCAACAAATAGACCGACCAGATTAAACGCACCCCGGCTTCGAGGTAAGCCTCAATTTTGTTCTGGATTTTCTCGGTGGTGTCGCTAGGCGACCAAACTTCTATCACCAGATCAGGCGCGACCGGGATTGGCCCTTTAAATTTAGGAGGCGTGCGGTCTTTGAGAACAAAGCAGACATCAGGTTCTACATAGCTTCTACCTTGAGATAAACCTAGATTAGAAGATGCTCCCGAATACACCTTACCCAAACTCTTTTCTCCGGCACGTACTCCGGCAAAAACGTTCAACTCGGTAGTAATTCTGGCTACCATATCGCCATGTTCGCCACTAACGCCACCTTTTGGTTTTGCCACAAGCCTTCCCCTTATCAATTCGTACTCGTTATCATCGTCATCGGGTAGGTTGAGGTTGAGAAATTCCTCGACTGTGTAAAGTTTTTCGCCAAGTTCCGTAATCATAACCTTGCTCCTGATCTTAAAAGGCGGTCGCGCTATTGAACATAAACCGCTTACAATGAATGGCCGGGACGAGGTTCCCACCGCCAAAAGAGGGCAAAAGCATCCGCGTGCTGCTAAGGGCGGCGACCTCGTTGAGGGCTTCGACCGCACTCTGGGTAAAGCGGAAGTTCTTGACCGGGCCGACGATTTCGCCGTTCTCGATCAAAAAAGTCCCGTCGCGGGTCATGCCGGTCAGCACTGCTTTGTCGGGGACGAGCGGGTTGACGTAATGGAAGCGCGTCACCCATAGTCCGCGCTTGATATTCTTGACCATCTCTTCTTTGCTGGTGTCGCCCGCCGCGATAATCATGTTGAGCGGAATCGCCCCCACTTCGCCCTGTTGCCCGATAGAATGGCCGGTATTGCGGCGACCCGGTTCGCGGTTGGCGGTGTAGCTATCGTAAACGACCGCTTTGGCGACCCCGTTGACGATTATATCGACGCGCTGACGGCGCACTCCCTCGGCATCAAAGGGCGCGATAATCCCTTCCGGGTCGCTCCCGTCGTCATAAAGCGAGAACAGCGGACTCATAATTTGTCGGTCGAACTGCATAAAGCTGCGGCCTTCCTGCACCGAGAGCGCTCCCAGCCCCAAATAGGACATGTAGTTGAGCATTTCGGCGACGGCGTACTCCTCCAGTATCACTTCGTACTCGCCGGGGTCGAGCGCGACGGGGTTCTGACTGAAGGCGGCTTTACCGACCGCTTCCTCCGCGACCGCCTCAAAATCGATGCTCCCGATCCGATTGCTCAACCGTTCGCCCCACCCGCTGCCACTCTCGCCCATAATGACGGTGTTGATATGGGCGCTGGCCCCTCGGTAGTAGCTGGCAATCCCCAACGAATTGGCGATGCCGACCTCACTGCCATTGGTCTCAACCGAGCCTGCCGCCGTAAAGCCCGCCGCTACCGCCCGCCGACAAACTGCCCCGGCCCCATCCGCCCGTACCTGCGGGTCGGAAAAGTAGGTCGCGTCGTCCGGCTCCGGGTAATCACCCGCCTCGCTGCTATCGGCAGGGGAGGGCAACGACTTAAATTCAGGGTCGTCCACCTGCAACTTCGCCAGCCGTTCGGCCATCGCGACCGTCTCTTTGAGGGCTGCCAGATCGAGGCTATTGGTGCTGGCCGTCCCGATCTTCTGCCCAAAAACCGAGCGCACCTTGATCGCCGTATTATTTTCGTTCACATTTTGGTGAATATAATTATTGGCAAAGCGGGTCAGGCTGTTACGCACGCCGCTAAAGCTTACTTCGGTCTGGTCGGCACTCGCATAGCCCAGCACATCCTGCAACAACTGCAAGACCTTCTCCCGCCCCATTATTTCAGACATGTTTAGATTATTCCTTTCGTTTCTTTTTCTTCTGCCGCCCGTGCCGCCTCGCGCTTCATCTCGTGTACCACCCAGCGCCGCATTATTTCGCTAAAGAAGCTGACTCGGTTGCCTCTATCTTCTAACAAATCTCGTCTTTCAAGGTCTTTAAATGCTATTTCAAGTTCTTCGTCAGGCAATTCGGTTATTTCTCTCAACTTTTCTTTTTCAACAGGCACTATAGTATCAGCGATACCTCGATTACGTTCCTGCCAATCGGCTATAGACCTCAAAATCTGTTGCTCGGTAGTTAGGGTCTTTTGTTTAGCTGGCTCTTTGTAGCCAATCTGCGACCACGCCCCGTGAAAATAGTTATCAGCCTCATCAAAAAATCGCTCGGTCAAAGCTGTATCTAAATCTAATAAAGTTAGTGTGGCGGGTAAACCTTCCGGCTTGTAGATTACTTGTCGATTCCACTGCTCTACCAGTTCCCAGCAGAGCAATTGAATAAGATAAGGCTGTCCGTAAGTCAGGTAATAAAGCGCAACTACCAGTTCTTCATCATAATCCAGTTTGAAGTCGTGGTTCCAGGGCTGGATTACTAACTGGCGAGCCGCATCAGGGTGTAGGTAGCTAACTTTAAGGTTTTTAGCCCGACCGTAAAAGGCGTTTTGATAATCCCGTCCCATTTCTTCCAGCTCATGCAATCCGGCAAAAATTAGGCCCAACCATTTATATTCTTCATTTAGCCCTCTTAGATATTCCAGTACTTCGCCTTCGATCCGACCCTGCTCGATCCGCTTCTGGATTACCTCAAACTCATCCACCGCCAGGATAAGACGGCGACCCTCCATCTGCTGATCCAACTTTTCTAATAACTCACGCAACTGCAAATTGGCCTCGCCGGTGGTAGCGAAATCCCGTTTATCCAAGTTTGAGCCACAATCTAATTTGGCCTGTTGAGCCTGCTTGTAAATCGCTCTGGCAATTTGATACAAGAACTGCCCGGTGTTATTTACCATCGCTATCACCTGCATATCAAGCAGAACCAGCAGAATTTTAGCGTCATTGGTGGGATTTAAATTCCTTAAAATAGAACTTTTACCCATCATACGATGTCCATAAAGAATAAGCGGTTTTAGTTGTCCCGGCCCTTGCCACAACTTGTGTATTTGCTGAATAATGTCATCCCGGCCCACAAAGTTAGGCGGCACAACCGGGTGTCCGCTATACCCAACATAAGGATTAATTACCTGCTCTTGCAATCTGAGAATGTTAGCATCTACATCACTCAGGCTTTCGAGCGGGTTAGTGGTAGGCTGGATTTTCGGCTCATTATCAATATTTCGATATAAGGCATCATCAAGAGCTTTAAGTTCGCTTTCCCATTTCTCAAGTGGTTCTCGTATGTTTTGGAGATCTCGAAGTAATTTTTGCCTTTCTATTGGAGAGACCTCTAAGAGTAATCGCTCTTCAATCTCAAATAACAGATTGTAAGACTCCTCTACAATCTTTTCTAATTGCTGTATACGTTGTTTGTGAGCTTGTGTAAGCATAAATCACCACTCTTACCTACATCATATTTGCGATTTCAAAACCATAGGCGGCTTGCCAATCGTAGTCGGCTTCGGGTTCGGTCAGGGCTTTGTAGAGATGATAGGCCGCCCGCATTAGCTTAAAAGGGTGGCCCTGGCTCACCTGCAATAAAGCCTCTCGGTCGTTCGGCTCAAAAAGAAGCGGGTTGCCCAAAAGATACAGGTCAAGCAGGCTAAAACTTTCCCCCTGGCTGAGATTATTTAGAGTTCTAGGGAACAGATATTTATAGACCAGCGAGTCAGACTCGGCAGGATAGATTTGCTTGGCCGGTCGGTCGCTGGCAACTACTAGCCTGAGTTCCATATCGGCTTCTTGTTCGAGCTTTAGAAGCCCGGCTAGTTCTTCGGCCTGTAACCCACGCTTTGGCGCGACCTGTAATTCATCCATAAATAGTATAACACGCTGACCCTCTAAGGCTTCCATTACATTCTCAAAAGTATTTCCAGTGCCACCCAGCTTTTTAACCAGCCGCGCGAAATGTTTTTCAATTCGGTCTGGCCCAGTAAGATCGACGAAAAAAGGGAGATAGTTGTTTTGCTTGCTACGGCTTTGCTTGCCAGAGTAATAGTGATGAAGATGGCGGAGTAGACTGGATTTTCCAATTCCACGCTCTCCTAACAATATCATCGAATTGCCATTTTCTATATGGGCTATAATTTCGACCAGCACGTCTTTGCGCCCCACGAAATTATCGGCTTTAGCAGGCTGATTTTTGATAAAAGGATTGGCCTGCGGCTGAATGAGTTGAAGTTGCTCTAGCTCGACTGGTTGCCCAAGATTTTCCTTAGTCTGCTCCAATTTATGGATGTTTCGCCGTATGTCCTCCTCATCAAGCTCCAACCTGTAGCCCTCAATTGGGCTAAGAGCAGCTAACTGTCTACGTTGAATGTCAGTAAGCAAATCATAGGCTTTGCTAAGTTGCTGATCCAGCCATGCGATGTATTCAGCCCTGGTCATTAGGTCGCTGCCTCCACGTTTTCGATATTCGAGCAAGATCAGGTTGTGCTGAGTTCCGTAACCCAAACTCAGCACCTATTATAGCCTATTTTATCTACGGGTTACCCTTCTGCGCCAAAGATTTTGATATTACGGAAGCGAGCGGGGGCGGCCCCATGACCGACGTGCATGCCCTGAACCGGTTCGCCTTTGCCACAGTTGGGTACGCCCCAGACCGTCCAGTGATCGCGGCTACCGATGGCATCGCAACTGCCCCAGAACTGAGGGGTCATGCCGGTGTAGGCGGCGTTGCGATACATCTGACCAAGCTTGCCGTCCTTGACTTCCCAGGCGATTTCGAGGCCAAATTGGAAGTTCAAGCGCTTGTCGTCGATGCTCCAGCTTTTGTTGGTCTCCATATAAATGCCGTCGTCGGTGTCGGCGATGAGGTCTTCCAGACTGCCCGCGTTGCCCGGTTCCAGGCTGATATTGGTCATGCGGATCATGGGGAGGCGGTTCCACCCATCGGCCCGACTGGTTCCGTTCGATTGCTGACCGAGGGTCGCCGCCGTTTCGCGGTCGGTAATGTAGTCCTTGAAAAGGCCGTTGACAATGATCGGGGTGCGCTGGGCCGGAACGCCTTCGTCGTCGTAGCCAAAGCTACCCAAGCCACGCGGCACGGTCGCGTCGGCGTAGATGCTCACCAGGTCGGAGCCGTAGCGGAAGTTCCCCTGCTTTTCGGTGGTCAGAAAGCTTGTCCCGGCAAAGCTGGCTTCCATCCCCATCACCCGGTCGAGTTCTATCGGGTGTCCGCAGCTTTCGTGGACTTGCAAAGCGGTCTGGCTGCTGTCTAAAATTACACTCGTGACCTTTTCGGGGCAGACCGGGGCGGTCAGCAATTGGACGGCTTGCTCGGCGATCCGCCCGGCGTTGCCAAGCAAGTCGATATGCGAAAGATATTCGTAGCCGCCGGTCTCCCAACCGCCCCCGACCGAATTGGGATAGCTCCGGCGCTGCATACCGCCTTCACCGACCGCGTAAGCCTCAATCCCTGCCCCGCACTCGCTCAATTCCTGTTCGATATAGCTACCCTCGCTGCTGGCGAAGATTTTGCTGGTTTTGAGGGTCGTAATAAAACCACTGGCGACCCGGATGCCCTGCACTCGGCGCATTTCGGCATCCGCTTCTAAGAGTAATTTGATTTGGTCGTCCAGCGAGACGCTAAAATTATCGATTTCGACCGGCGTAACATAGCGATCCTGGATCGAAAAGGGCCGACCCAACTCGACTGGCTTGCGAAAGACCGAAGCCGAAGCCCGCGCAATCGCGACCGCCTCCGCCGTCACCCGCTCGATTTCGGCCCGCGTCACGATGCTGCTACTGCTAAAACCCCAGCCTCCGTTGACGATTACCCGCACCCCAAAGCCCTGACTTTCGTTGTTCGAGAGCGACTCGACTTTGCCATTTTTGACATTTACATTCCGGCTTTTGTCGGTCACAAACCGAATATCGGCATAGGTCGCCCCTTTTTGTTTGGCAGTGTCCAGCGCTACATTCGCTAAATCTTTCATTTCGGCCCTTTCTATTTTTATCAGTTTAAGGCAGGCAGCCCGTTTCTGGCGCAATTGTTCGGCTTTAATAACCCTATAAGAGATGAGCATCGCACGAAGCCGGTCTCACGCAGTCACTTAAGTTTGTGTAAGTAGCCGAGGAAGTTGCCAAAAGCGGTCTTCCTGCTTAAATTAAATCGAGTTTGTTGACAGCAGACCGATTTAACTAGACAGGAAGGCCAAGAGTATGATACCGCTTATGCTT
>JBBQWM010000018.1:0-119375 GCA_038210655.1 Chloroflexia bacterium | reverse complement strand
AACCAGGTCATACTACCTTACATTTGAGGTTATAGGGCAGGGTTTTCCTTGTAAAAATTCAACCTTACCCTTCCAGGTGATACGAGATAGTAAGACTTTAGCCTCAATATCAGGGGTACGACTTTTCGAGACACAACACTTACTTCTTGGCAGTGTCGTTAAAGTTAACGACCCAGACCGCGTTGAACTCGAAGCCACTGACGTTCGAGCGATAGCCGATTACCTGAGTAGGTTGCAGGTAAGGGGCCCATGGCCCACGCTGGTTGAGCAGCTTTTGGGCCTGCTGGTAATAGCCCAGCCGTTTGGACTCGTCCAACTCGATTGCCGCTTTCTTGGCAAGGTCTTCGATTTCAGGGTCGGCTCCGGCCTTCCAACCAGCCCGCAAAGCCAGCTTTTGACCCGGCAAGAAGGTTAGATAGTCGGACGGGTCGTTGTAATCGGGACTCCACAGTGAAAGCGTCATGGCCTGCTTACCAGCCCGGTACTCGTCCAACCAAACCTGGATCGTCTTGGGGTCGAGATCGGCGGTAATCCCGATCTGAGCCAGGTCAGCCTGTATTTTCTGAGCCATCGTCTCAAACTTCACGCCGTTCTGGGTCAGGTCGCTTGGGTAGGACATCTTGATTTTGAAGCCGTCTTTGTAACCAGCCTTCGCCATCAAATCTTTGGCCTTGGCCAGATCGGTCGGGATTTGGTCCTCTTTGCCCAACGCCCCTGCCAAACCAATCGGAATGACTGAGGGCGGTTGAGCCGAACCGCCACCGCCCAGTTCCAAAAAGTCCTTGTAGTTGATCGCATAGCGGATCGCCTGCCGGACTTCCGGCTTGGCAGTCGGCCCCGATACCGCCGCATCAGTATTCATCAACAAGAAGAAGATGGTCAGCGAGGTGCTTTGTACCAGGCTAACCCCGGCTTTGCCCTTTAGCCCGGCGGCTTGCTCGGCTCCCAGGTCGAAAGCAAAATCAATATCGCCTTTTTCCAGCGAAGCCTTCTGGATGTTCACATCCGCCACGTTCTTGATGATAATCTTGTCGTAGGAAACCGGGCCGGTGTAGTTACTATTTTTCTCCATAGTAATCTCGGCTTCCGGCTTAAAGCTCTTGAGAGTGTAGGGGCCGGAACCTATCGACTGATTATTCATGAAGCTCTCGGACTTGTCGCTCTTGTCGGCATCGGCGGCATCGGTCGCGCCGTTGCTCTTGGCGGTTTTGCTATCCAGCACCCCAAACGAAGGGGTGGTGAGCAGGGCCAGCGTATCGGGCGAGACGTTTTTGAGGGTGATAACCACCGTCGAAGGGTCTTTCGCCTCGAACTTGTCCATGTTATCGGCTACAAAAGCGGGCTGGCCTTTCATATTCTTGAGCCGATTATACGAAAAAACCACATCGTCCGCCGTCACCGGGTTGCCACTGGCAAACTTCGCACCGGCCTTCAGCTTGAAAGTGTAAGTCTTGCCGTCGGCACTGGCAGTATAACTCTCGGCCAAACCAGGGATCGGCTTGGTCAGGTCGCCCCCTTTATAGGTCAGCAGGGTCTGGTAAGCCGAATGCATCACGGTAAAAGCGGTTGCAGTATATTCGCGGGCCGGGTCAAACCCTTTGCTGGTAAAGACCGTCCCAACTACCAGCGTACCACCCGCCCCAGTAGTCGCAGCGGCCGTAGTGGCAGCTACCGTCGTTGTGGCAGCCGTTGTCGCGATTGCTGTTGTCGCCACTGCTGTTGTCGCTGCGACAGCCGTCGTTGCGGCGGCGGCTGTTGTTGCAGAAGCAGTTGTGGCGGCAGCCGTCGTTGCCGCTGCGGTGGTGGCTGCTTTAGTAGGGGCCGGAGCAGTTGTCGCCGGGGCAGTCGTAGCAGTGCTATCGCCACAAGCGGTCATTATCGATAAAGCCAGCAGCAGAACCACTAAAGCTACCGGGGACTTCCCTATTGTTCTCTTCCTAAACAAACTCATGCTGAAAAACTCCTCCATCCATTCTTGATTCTGGCCCAAATTAAAATGATCGCCTCCGTTAGGCTGGGCAGGCTATCGTTCGACTGATAGACCAGAGTTAAATCTATGCTTTAAATTTGCCAAAAACTGAGTGACCGAAGAAAATCTTCGGTTTAGCGGGCCTCCCAAACTAGCGGCCCTAGCTCTCAGTTCTAAATACGGGGAGATTGATTTGAGGTAGTTTACAATCTTCTAGCCTTTGATGCAAATTACAAAATGCGGATTGGAATAGAGTCGTTATTGGCGGGTTCACAAACAGTCTGCCAGAAGTTAAAAAAACAGAATTCTTAAACCTTTGTAGGAGCGAGCAGAAGCTCGCGATTGTAGACACCCCCGGCTTTATGCCAAAGTTAAACAGTCGAAAAGTATTGTAGGAGCGAGCTTCTGCTCGCGATTGTAGACACGGCTAGGTGTACAATCGCGAGCAGAAGCTCGCTCCTACAAAATATTGTTTAGTTGGTTCGTTTTGTTAGTCGAACAAATCAGGTTGTTCGCGGGTGATGCGCTGCCAGAGCGGTTGGAACTGGAACCAACCGGCCAAAGGGAAGCCAAGTTGCGATTGGGCTTTGCGAGCGTTTTCGGGGTCGATTTTGATCGGTGTGCCTGCTGCTTCCGCCAACAATTGAGCCTGACAGCTTCGCTCCATCGTAATAAACCACCAGGCTGCCTCATCTATAGTTTGTCCGACCGTCAGCAAGCCGTGATTACGCAATATAACCGCCTTGTGCTGGCCTAAAGTCTGGGCAATGCGCCGACCTTCCTCGGTGTCATAGACTATGCCGGTATAATCATTGAAAAGAGTGTGATCCTCGTAGAAAGCGCAGGCATCCTGGGTCAAGGGATCGAGCAAGCGGCCCAACGACGACCAGCTTTTGCCATAAACCGAGTGAGCATGCGCCGCCGCAACCACATCCGGGCGGGCCGCGTGTACCTGGGAATGGATCGCAAAAGCGGCTCGGTTGAGCGGATAATGGCCTTCGACCACTTCACCCTCGTGATTGACCAACAGCAAGTCGGAAGTGCGGATATGCCCAAAGTGCATCCCGTAGGGGTTGACCCAAAAATGATCGGTTAGTTCGGGGTCGCGGGCCGTTATGTGGCCTGCCACCCCTTCATCAAACCCGAAGCGCGAGAAAAGTCGCAAAGCTCCCACCAATTTCTCCTTGCGATGCCGTCGTTCTTCCTCGACAGTAGCAAAAGTTGGTGGCCCACTGATACCCGCTGTAGATTGTTGGGTCTGGGTGGTGGTCGTCATATCTAAAACTCCTTTGTTCATTTGAAAACATAGCTTTGAAAACATAGCTTTTAAGAAGCGGTACTGGTCTTATTTTACGCCATGATAAGAACGCTTGTAAAGAGTTGAGAAATATGAGCGAATCGGGATAGATTAAGATCACACCGTGTTCCACACGACGATCAAACTGGCAATTTCAGGTCATCAGTGTTAAAATGAGATTATGTTAAAGGACTAAAGGCCAGCTAGAAAAAGTAAAAGAGTAGACCAGCAGGTTTTGAGGAGAATTTGTAGTTAAATTGATTGCACCTAACCAACCAAATTTGTTTGACCCACGCTATGCTGAAAGCATGGGCCGAGAAGTGATCGAACCACTTCTGGAGTATTATTTCCGGCTAAAGCTAGAAGGATTAGAAAACATACCTGACCCTTGCGCCGGTCGTCCGATCATCTTCGTGGCAAACCACGCCGGACGAACCTTCCCCTGGGATGCTATTTTGCTCGATTACGCCGTGAGTCGGGAGTGGGTCGAAAACTATGAATTGACCACCGCCCAAAAACCGCGTTCCTTATCGGCCCCTGAACTATCGAACAATGAGCGTCTGATTCCCTATCGAATGCAGCACTGGTGGGAACGGGCCGGGTGTGTCGATGCGACCGCCGCCAATTTCGCCCGCTTGCTCAAGCACGATCAACACGTTATTATCTTCCCGGAAGGGATTGCCGGGATTGCCCGCGACTACAAAGACCGCTATCAATTGCTACCCTTCCCGACCCCCCTGGTACGGTTGGCCGAGCATTATAACGCCTGGATCGTGCCGGTCTCGATTGTCGGCTCTGAATATTACCACCCTTTCGCCCGTAAAGTCGGCTGGACAATGCGGATCGCCAAAAGCCTGGGACTACCCTATTTGCATCTCAGTCCTTTCTCGCTTTTGCTGCCGTTGTTGCCCTGGCTGTTCTATACCGCTCTGCCAGTTCAAACTACGATAGTATTTGGCACACCGCTCGAACCGCAAGCCCCTGACCCCGCTTTGCCGGATTGGGAAGCGGTCTCGGAGCAGTTACGCCAGCACTGCCAGCAGCAATTGAACCAGTCACGCACTCGCTACGAACGAGGGATCAACCTGATTGGCCTGATTAAATCGCTCCGCCGTGCGCCGGAACCGTTCTGGAAGTTGTTGCCCTTTTATTGGCCGCAACGGTTCATCGAACACGCCCGCAAAACCTCACCCGGTCTTTTCCCGGATTTGCCGCCGGTCTGGTGGTTCTTGTTGCCTTTTATCGGCTGGTTTAAGCCCCGACCCAAAACCGTCCCGACCTCAACCGAAGAGCCACATCTGGAAATAAGGCTTCAACCGGTGCTGTTCTAAAGCTGCAAATATAACACCCGGCAACAAAAAAGGGGATGACGAAGCGTAGAACTGCTGCTATAATAAGTGGCAGTTTTTGATTGCAAAATCTAATTTTCAACTAATTTTATCTTTTCAATAGGTAATTGCTATGTTAGACCAAATCAACAATAATCGTCTCATTCAGGCCGTAACTCTGGCAAATAGCGGACGACGACCCGAAGCCGCCCCGATCTGCCGGGAGGTGCTGGCGACCAATCCTCACGATATATCAGCCTTGCTCTGGCTGGCCTACACCACCCCCAACCAGATCGAAGCGGAAGAAGCAGTCGCTAAAGCTTATGACCTGCAACCCCAAAATCCAGCCGTCTTGCAAGCGGTCAACTGGTATAACACCCATTTCGTCGAGACCCCTGCCGATGCCGCATCCACACCCCCGCCCTCCGCTAGGTCGCCCCAACCTGAAAAAGACCTCCTGCATACCTCCATCGGCGAACCAGTGCAGGATGCCGCCAACTTCTTTATGAGTCAGGCCGGAAGTATGGTGATTGGTTCAACTATGGTGATGATAATCAATCTGGGCATCTTCTTAAATTATGCTGTGATCCGGGGCATAAATTGGACTCCGTTAGGCGCACCACGTGTTCTATTTATAATAATTCCACTAGGTTTAGGGCTGATCGCGGCTGGTTTTTTGGTCTTTGCCGTCAAGGATGTGATTACACCACCGATCAAAGCTTTCGGCTTTATCCGCGACCGCAAGGAAATCCGGCGTAACGTGCGGGATCGGCTGGGTGACAGTTTTGAGCTACATTACGAGCTACAATTTCTTTCCGACGAGGCCAAAGCCGCCGGGCTGATGCCAGTTCGCCTGACCCTGACCAAAGCCCAATACGATGCCAGCGCCCGCTCTAACCGGGCCTACGTCGAGTTTAGCAAGACCCTCGGTTCCGTCCGGGTCTACCAACCGCTCCGCTCGGCTTATTAAGAGTACATCTTAGTAGGGGCGCAGGGATGCACCACTGAAATTAACCAGTTGATAGACCAAGTCAATCTTATCCTGTCTATCCCTGTTAATTTTCGAGATTATATTAAAAGGAAGTTTGAGAATGTTGCACAAGTCGGGTAAACCTTTCGAGGTAATCGTAGCAGGCAGCCTGAATATGGATTTGGTGGTACGGGTACCGCGCTGGCCCCAGGCAGGCGAAACGCTGGCGGGAACTGATTTCAATACTTTCCTGGGTGGTAAAGGCTATAACCAGGCTCTCGCCGCGACACGGGCCGGTAGCCGGGTCGCGATGATCGGCAAACTGGGCCAGGATGCCTTTGGGGAGCAGTTCGCCGCCGCCCTCAAAGAAAACGGGTTGGATAGCCAGCATGTCCTTCGCACTGCCGAAGCGACCACCGGCATTGCCAACATTGTGGTCGAGCCGGACGGCACGAACCGAATTATTGTCGTTCCGGGCGCAAATGGAAGCCTGAGCGCCGCCGAAGTTGAAGCGGCGGAAGCGGCTTTTAACGGCGCAAAAGTCTTGCTCTTGCAACTCGAAACCCCTCTAGCCAGCAATCTGGCGGCCGCGCGGTTAGCCCGTGCTGCCGGAGTCAAAGTGCTACTCACGCCCGCCCCGGTTCCCACCGAACCACTACCGCCCGAATTGCTTGAACTGGTAGACATTTTGCTACCCAACGAGGTCGAAGTATTTCAGTTAGCCGGTATAGCGCCTTCTGCCGGGCCGGACGAAGGTTTGCCGGAAGCCGTCGCCGCCCGTCGCTTGCTCGAACAGGGGCCGGGAGCCGTGTTGGTTACGCTTGGGGCGCGGGGGGCAGCTTATTTTGTACGCGAGAGTCTGCCGGAGCCGTTGTATCATGTCCCCGGCTTTTCGGTCAAGGTGGTCGATACGACGGCTGCCGGAGACGCTTTTACCGGGGCATTGGCCGCCGCTTTAGCCCAGGGCCAGCCAATCCAGGCCGCCATCCGGCAGGCCAATGCCGGTGGAGCGCTGGCCTGCACCCGACCCGGTAGCGGCGCATCCCTCCCCCACGCCGCCGACATTAGCGCCTTTTTAGCCTCTAATCTATGGTGACAAATTCAGCACCGCCTGATAAAATTACAAGCCTAAACCAAGCTGGTTAAATCAAGAGGCATAATAATTTCGGTTCAACTTTTGTAGATCGGTTTTCGTATATAAGGTGGTTTTAGCCAACCTCACATAATTTAAGATAGTTCAATTCGGAGCGAACTTTTTACATGGATAACCAGTTGATATACGGGCCTCCCAGCGCCGCCCCAAGCGACGAGGAGAACGAGTTAAGCCGGGTCAGCGATCATATTATTATTTGTGGATTACGAAACCTGGGCTACCGTATTCTGGAACAGGTGCTTCAGGCCAATATCCGGGTGGTCGTGATCGACAACCAGCCAGAATTGCGTTTTGCGGAAGAAACGCTCAATAAGAAAGTTCCCCTCTTGAAGCGCGATAGCCGGGTCGAGAGCGTTTTGCTGGCGGCGGGTATCCGGCGGGCGCGGGCGATCATTACCGTCTCGGACGACGACCTCAAGAACCTCGAAACGGTGCTGGAAGCCAGCCGATTAGCGCCCGGTATCCGGGCGGTTGCCAGCTTTTCCAATAGCCAGATTGGAGAGCAGATCATCAATACGCTGCCCAACGCCCAGGCTTTGAGCCTGCCCGAACTGGCTGCCAGCACCTTTGTGACCGCTTCGCTACCCAACCAGGTCTTACACCTGTTCGAGATCGGTAGCGAAGAAGTCGCGGTGGTCGAAGACCGGCCCAACCAGACCGGGACGATCAACCAGTTATATGGTCGGATTATCCCGATCCAACTGGAACGAACGGTCGCCGGGCCGAATGGTACGCCGGTTGACAAAGTGCTAATTGGGCCATCACCCAACACCCCGGTACAGACCAGCGACCACCTTTTTTTGATCGGGCGGGTACACGACCTGGAAAAGGCCGAGGAGGTTCAACTCGACCGGGCCGAATTGGATCATCGGCGCGGTAAAAAACGACCCAAAACTCTCCGCCACAAACGAGTCCATTTGATAAGCCACTTTCGACGTTTTACGGGCCGGATTTTCCGCGACATTTTGCGGGAGCGGCCTTTTCGCTGGTCGCTAATCTTGTTTAGCACCCTTCTGCTTGCCAGTATTGCAATATTGATATTTGGTAGAGGCGATAGCATTGCCGACTCGTTGTACTTTGCCTTGAACATCGTAATCGGTCAGAATATTTTCGAGCGGGGCAACACCGCCCCTTTTCTGATGCTGTTTGGCTTTATCGGCGGGCTGTCCGGCGTGGTGCTTTTGAGCGTAGTCAACGCTTATATCACCAACTATATCGTAACCAACCGCATTGCCGAAGCCCTCGGTCAGCAAAAGGCGACCGATATGAGCGATCATGTGGTGTTAACCGGGCTGGGTGGGGTTGGCTACCAGGTCTTGCGCGGCCTAATCGAGCGGGGCGAACAGGTTGTCGTGATCGAGCGGGACGAAAATAATCGCTATAACAACCTGGCCCGTAGCATGGGCGTGCCGGTGATCCATTCGGATGCCCGGCTACCCGAATCGCTTGATCTGGCAAATATAAATAAGGCCCGCTGCATTGCGATCACGACCAACGACGATCTGGTCAATCTGGAAACGGCCCTCAACGCCCGCCAGAAAAACCAAAAGCTAAAGGTAGTCTTGCGGTTGTTTGACCGGGGGCTGGCCGAGAAAATCGAGAATCGTTTTAACATTCATACCGCCCGCAGCAGTTCGGCCCTGGCCGCCCCCTATTTCGTAGCCGGGGCGCTCAACTACGAGGTGGTCACTACTTTTTACGTTCACCAGTCCACGTTTATCGTGACCCGCCTGATCGTTAAGCCCGGTAGCGAATTGGACGGCTTTACGGTCAAAAAGCTCTACAGTCGCACCGGCATTATGGTGATGGCTCATTATCATCCGCCGATCCAGGTTGCCCAGCACGCCGCCAACATGATCCCGTTAGCCGAGCAAATCGTAGTACGCCAGCTAACTCCCGAATTCTATCCCGACCCGGAGAATTTTGTCCTGCACGGCGGAGATACAATTTATTTCGTCGGCCCCTATGATCGCATCACGGCAGTCTACAAGCTTAACAACTAGCGTAATTATAGCAGGGCCGAGCTTGTCGCGGCCTTACAACAAAACAAACCTTCCCGCACCTGGCTTGAAGGTTTGTTTTGGTAGCAATTTACAGAATTATTGCCCCGATTTTGGTAAAGGCGACCCTATGCAGTCGCCCTTACCAAAATTAGTTTGTTAAGGTCTAGTGGTGTGTTTTGGGAGCGCTGGATTTAACGTAATCAGAGGCGTTGCTAAGTACCGGCTCTTGAGCGGTCGCAACACTAGCCTGATTAGTTCTTAGCGCGGTCTGTCCGGTCGTGGTAGTGTAAATACCCTGATCGAAAACAGTACCAGAGGAGGCTTTGGCAACCGCGAAAACTGGGAAAGCCTTACCGCCAGAGAAAGAAGTTGAAATGTAATCGCCGACCATACGACCCTGCGAAGTGTTGGGCAGCCAGCTAAGGGTCATTGGCCCGGTTAGTTGGGTCGGCGCAGTCCAATTTGCACCGCCGTTGCTGGAAGAAAGATAGCCGACGTTAAGTTGGCAAGTAGAGGCCGAGCAGTTGGCAACCGGGTAATAGTAATAAGCCAAAGCCAATTTAGCGGTGCTGCCGGAAGTACTTTTGTCCACCCCCAGACCAGGGATAAAGTGATCTACGCCACTCCCGGTGCCATCAATCGGAATACGAGTTACGGCTGACCAGCTAGAGCCATCGGTGGAAGTACTCATTACAATATCGTTGGAACGACAGTTGCGCCGGAACCGGCAATCCTGCCATACCACATAAACTTTGCCCGCCGCATCAATTTCCGCCGAGGGTAACGGCTCGCTACGAAGGCTACCCGCTACTACATGGTCTTTTACAGTTGTGACGGTGACAGTGCTGCCCCAACTTGCTCCACCATTGGTAGACTTAAAAGCCAAAATCGCGCTAACATTAGCATTAGCAATCGGAACGATTACCGTGCCGTTGGGTTGGACTACCGGCTGACCACCCAGACCGGTCGCGTTATTGGCGGTGCTGAGAGCCGCCCCCCAACTCAAACCGCCATCGGTGGAGGTACTCATTTTAATCAGGTTGCCGTTGCCGTTATTGTCCCATTCGGTGTAGCAGTTACCATAAAAAGGGCTAGTGGAGGTGTTATCACAAACCGTCCAGTTCTTGTCAACTCCACTGATGGTGGTTATTGTAACCGGATTAGTCCAGGTCAAGCCGCCGTCGGTGGAACGGTTGACTACCACTCCGGCCCCCGTAACGGAGGGAGTTTCGATAATAACCAGAGAAGAAACCAACCAGATGTTGTGTCTGGCATCGTAAGCGACCGAGGCATCACTCACCCGGTCGAAAGTGCCACCCGCGAATTTGGTAATGCCGGGCATAAACCCACTTGTCCAGGTTGTCCCGTTGTTAGTAGAAGTAGACCAGCCAACATTCGATGAGCCTCCATCGAAAAAGCGTCCGACCTGGGAAGCCTGCACGATGGTCGAGCCAAAGGAAAAGGAATCCGGCTCAACTTCGGCTTTGTGCTGGCTGGTGGTGTTGGTATAAGGGTCGGCACTAATCTGGGTTAAGGGTACAGCAGCCAGGGCGATCAGGTTGGACATAAGAAACAGTATCGCCAAAAGTGAAATGAGGGTAGCCAAACGAAGCCCTCGGCTAGTGTGTTTGCCTAATTGCATAAGCTTTGTCCTCTCTTCAGTTGTTCAGGGGTTCGTACACAAATGTAACAAGGTTATGAATATAATATAGCATAATCCAACCAAAAGTCCATAAGATAAATTTTAACTAATAAAATTATGAATCAAAAAAGCCGCTACCTTTGCCGGTAGCGGCTTTTTTGATGTTTGTGAAGATTAGCCCAAAGCGCCGTTGTTACCGTTGGACAAAATGCCGTCCTGCATGGTGACGACGCGGTCGCAACGGGCCGCAATCTTGGAGTCGTGGGTGACAAGGCAGACCGTCAGGCCCAAGCGCCGCCGCAAATCGGACAGCAGATCAAGGATTTCCTGGCTGCGATGGCTGTCGAGGTTGCCAGTCGGCTCATCAGCCAGCAGCAGGGCCGGTTGGTTCGCCAGAGCACGGGCGATAGCAACGCGCTGTTGCTCACCACCGGATAGCTGGGTCGGTTTGTTAGTGAGCCGCTGACCCAACCCGACCAATTCGAGCAGTTCTCTGGCCCGGTCTTCCGGCTTGAACTGAGGCTTCTTATCGAACTGGATCGGCAGCATTACGTTTTCCATCGCCGAAAGGGTCGGAACCAAGTTAAAGAACTGGAAGACAAAACCAATCGTGCGATTACGCACACGGGCCAATTCTTTCTCCTTCATCTTGCTGATGTCCTGCCCGGCAATCACGACCTGTCCACTGGTCGGGACATCCAAACCGCCGATAATACCCAGCATAGTAGTCTTACCCGACCCACTGGCCCCGACGATGGCGACCATTTCGCCCTGATTGACGTGGAAGTTGACCCCCTGCAAGATGGTCAGCTTCTGCTCACGGTTGAGCTTGACCTCTTTGGTGATGTTAGTACACTCGATGATGGTCTGAGTGGCGGTCGGGTTTGTCATTCTATTATTAACCTCCGAATAATTCACTTGAGGCTGCATTTCAAAATTGCTCCTTTCAGATAAGCTGTCAGCTATCAATGGTCAGCTATCAGCATTCCTGGCTAAAATTCTTACTTAACTGACATAGCTCGGCTACCAACCGCCCGCCCATTTTCGCTATAACGGGCGGCTGATAGCGGATAGCTGAGGGCTTACTCGTAGCGTAAGACTACCAAAGGTTTTTCTTGGGACGCGCCCCAGGCCGAACCGATGGTTGCTACTATCGACAACCCGACCGCCAGGGCCAACATTCCGATAAAGACCAACGGCGAGATAGTTAGGGTCGCCGGGTTGTCGGGAGTTCCGATTAAAGAGATTAAGACTGAGCCGAGGAGCGCCGCCAGACCAAAGCCGAACAGCCCACCCAAAAACCCGACAATCGCGGTCTCCCAGTTGATAATCGCCAGCACCCGGTTGTTATCGGCCCCAATGCTCTTCATCACACCCATTTCGGTGCGGCGTTCCAGCACCGCCAACGCGACATTATTAGCGATCAGGACGGCTCCTGCTATCAACGAGAGCAAGGCCAGCAAGATCGGGAAGGCGGTAAAGTTGTCGATCAGTCGGTTGATAATATTGGTTATGATTGACAGGTCGGTGCCGTTGGAACCAGGGAAAGTGGTTTCCAGATACTTGATCGCCTCATCGACACGGCCCCGTGTCACGTTAAATTCAAAGCCGTTCTGATGGCCTTTAATCGTTTGCATACGGGTATAGCTGGTCATAGCCGACCCTACACCGACTAGCAAATTCCTCTTCTCGAAGAAACCAGCGACCGTCAGGGTGTATTGGTTGCTACCCGCCAGGTCTTGATAAACCAATGTATCGCCGACCTTTAGGCCGTAAGCATCTTTAACAGCTTTATCGAGTATAACCTGATCGTCAGTGCTAAAAAGATTGCCTTCGGTTATTTTGACAACCGCCTCCGTCTCTTTCTGAGAGAAACCAATCAGGCTGGAAAGCTCGGTTGTAAAATTCTGGCCCTGGTTCTGATTGGTCGAGTTCTTGTCCTTCTCGATCTTACGGGCAATCAGTTCTTCGGCACTAGCGCCACCGCCACTGACCAACCGCACGCTGCTAAAGGAGAAGGCGATGGCCTTTTCCTGGCCCGGTATCTGTTTTTTGTCCACCGCTTGCTGGACGGCTACTGTCTGGGGATCGTCTTTGACAGTGTACTGAATGTTGTAACCAAAGCTCTTTTCGAGTGTATCTTTAATCGTGTCTTTAAGGCTGCTGGCAAGGATGATAACCAGCGCGACCGAGAAGATACCAACCAGCATTACCAGCAAAGTCGTGGCACTTTTGGCGCGGCCCCGGCTCAAGTTGCGGCGGGCCATCTTGTAGTTCAGACCAAAGGGCAACGGCACTTTGCCGACCAGCCACAACACACCGCTAAAGACCAGCACCAAAATCGCGCAACTGATTAAGGTGACGAAAGCTACGATAATCCCGATAACGAACTCTCCACCCAGGATTACCCCGGACAGCGTACCCATAATCAGCGTCATCAGCACGATAATGACCAATGTCGCTATTAGCGAGATACGCGGCAAAGCGTTGGTCTTTTGGCGCAAGACCTGGGCCGGGGGTATCTTGCTGGCGGAGTAGGCCGGTAGAAGACCAAAGACGACTGCCGTGACGATCCCGGTAATCAGCCCGATAATGATCGGCTGCAAGTAGAAGTTGTAGTCGAGGCTGCGCCCGACAAACCCTTCCGCGACCTGGCTCATCAACAAGGACAACCCTTCGCCCAGTAATACACCCAAAACACTACCGATCACGCCCAAAATGGCGGCTTCGATTACAAAGACCTGGACGGTCTGTCCGGCTTCCATACCGAGGGCTTTGATCGTGGCGATCTCGGTACTGCGGCGACCGACCACCACCAGCATCGTATTAACCACCCCCACACTACCGATTAGGAGCGAGAGCAGCCCAACATAGCTTAATACATCGCTAAGTTGCTTGCTGGCCTTCTTGATCTGATCGTTAAGCTCTTCGCTAGTCTGCGCCCGGAAGAATTTTGAGGAATTATTGATCGCGTCGCGGGCTTTCTCGTCGGCAGCTTTAGTGCTGGTGGTTTTGACATAGACGGTATTAGCCAGCAAATCGTCTGGATTAAAATATTGTTTGGCGGTATCAAGAGAAATATAATTGTAGCCGGTAAATTCGGCCTGACCATCGCCGGGGGCAGGCGTACTATTGGTCAAAACCCCGACTACCTGCAACTCGCCGGAAGCACCCTCGCCCTGGGCCTTGATCTTATCGCCAACTTTCGCCCCGATGCTGGCCGCCATTTTACTGTTGATGACCACCTGACCGGGTGCAGTTAGCACCTCTTTCAAAGACTGGCCTTTTGGCTGGGCCAATTCCACTTTGCCATAATAGGGATACTTGGTCGGGTCGATCACAAAAGCTTGATAGTAGCTACCAAAATCGTTGCTCTTGCTACCATCCGCTTTTCGGACCGCCAGACCGTGGAAATCGTTGGTGGTGGTATAGTCTGCGATAGTACCGTTTTGTTTAAGGCTGTCGATTTTAGCAATGTCTTCCGGCTTAAAATAAGTCTGCCGGTTGTTCACAACAACATCAGCCCGTGCATTGGCTCGCGCATCCCCGGCGACCGCATCCTGGATCGATAAGCCCGTACTTTGCAAAGCGACAATCGAGGCTACCCCGACCGCCACGCACAAAATAGCAAAAAAGCTGCGTTGTCCGCCCCGCGCTATCGAACGCCAGGCATACTTGGTGTACAACAAAATATTCTTCATGACTCTCCTTAACGGATTTTTCGTTACCTATCTAGCCCGGTTGTTACTCTCAATTTGGGAATAGTTATTTTTCAGTGTCATAACCTCCTGCGTACCGTAGTCTCTTTCTAAATCTGACCCAAGTTACTTGTTTTTCGGTCTGATTTGTTTTGCTAATTTTGTTTTAGCACGCACTGTTACAAATAGACATCGTGTGTCTGGTCGCTTTTATTGATACTCTAGCATACCTTACGCTATAGGTTGCTACATCCGGCATGATGAGCATTAGTGTCTAGTACAAAAGACTTATACCTACTCCACAAACCGAGGCCGTTGATCTCAACCATCCGTAAGACACCTTCGATTACCCTAATGTTTCAAGTCTGATAATGTTTTAGTCTACCAAAGTAAATATACCCAGTCTGGGCCAACTTGTCTTGTGCCAAAAGTCATAAAAAGTCATAGTTAAATTTGTGACTTGTTGGCGATCTATAGCAAGTTGCAGAATTACTGGCCCGATTTTGGTAGGGGCGACCCTATGTGGTCGCCCCGGTTGACCGCGCAAGGTGTTCACGGGCGACCACATAGGGTCGCCCCTACCAGCCTAATCTCTTTGCAATTTGCTGTAGGTAGGCACATTTCTTGCTTTTCAATACTAATAGTAAATGTATCTACAAAAAATGGAGAAAGGAGCTAAGTAAAATGGAATACCAGCGACAATCTTACAAGCCGACCGACAAGGTACGCGATTTGATGACGACCGATGTGGATAGGGTCCAACCTTCGACCCCTCTGGCTGAGGCCGCCCGCCAGATGCGCGACCTTAATGTTGGTTCGATGCCGGTGGTGGATCGTCAGCAATTGGTCGGTATAATTACCGACCGTGATATTGCGGTAAGGGCTGCCGCCGATGGGGTCAACCCGGACGAGGCATTGGTCAAAGAATTTATGTCTACCGAACTGGTGACAATCAGCCCTGACCAGAACGTTAGCGAAGCCGCCAAGCTGATGAGCCAAAACCAAGTACGCCGCTTGCCGGTGGTCGAAGATGGCAAACTGGTCGGTATTTTGGCCCTCGGCGACGTCGCACTTGACCCGGATACGCAGCGCGATGCTGGCTCGGCTCTAAGCGACATTTCCAGCCCGTCCGAACTGGATAATAATTCGCAACAGCGTTAAGCTGTAGCAAAAAGTGTAGTATGCTGCACGGCCTTTCCTGCTAATAAAATCGATGCTAGAAAAAAGAAGCCCGGATAGGCTTCTTTTTCTTTTTAAGCTTACAAACTACTGGCCTGGTGGATTGTTAGTATCGGTCAGAACGGTTAGTTGATCTAACCGGCTGTAGGTGTACTTAGTCGGGGTGATATTCTCTAATTGCAGCATCTACCAGTTACCGACAGCATCGTTGTAACAGATGGTGAGTATATACACAACATCGGTCTCATTCATTACTACTTAATTAGTAGGTTGGAAAATTTGTTGTATCCAATAATTATAAATTTCGTAAAGGCGTGAAGGCTCCACAGTTCTATCCACTAACCCTAACGCTATTACATGAACTAGGTTTACAGTATTACACTCAATTTCCCTAAAACCCAGTAATACAGGTTGGTGGTAATCAGCATATTTTTTACTCTTGTTGAATAATTGCCACTCTAATTGAGGAACTTGTCCTCTGAAAACTTCCCCTAAATACATTCCCACATCTCTTATCAAAGAATAGCTTTTATCCGTAAAAACTTGTTCTGGCTCGCTAAAGATTGATCTATATTTAGCTGGTACTTGTTCTAAACTCCGTGCTATTAGTTCTCTATCCTGTGCAGAAAGCGGTCTAGTAGTAAGTTCTTGTCCAAGCCATTCCCCAAGTACAATAAGAGAATTAGGCATTTTGTCAGCAACCCACTCTTGGAATTTAGGATGCGAAGATGAACGAACAGCTTGTTGTAGCACTGAAACTCGAATGGGTATCTGTTCAACAAACCAATTAAAATAAATTTTAGCCTCTTTGCGCGTCATTTCACTAAAAGGTTTTACTATAGGCTCTTCAATCAAACTGTATATCATGAAACCTCCTAAACTTCTCTTTTAAGGCAATCGTGGCAGATTTGGTGCTGATCTAGTAAAGCGGATGATGAAAGTAACCAGGTGTACGCATAAATCTACATGGAAGTTGTCCACTGTGCTATCACTTGTAATAATTTGTTTTGCGTAATAGGGCCAGTAAGTATATCTGTATATTGACAATTAGGAGCCTTATCAGCAAACGTTTTGAATACAAATGGAATGGTCTTGAACATAGGATTAGATCGAGTAAGATTAAATAATTCTACTCCGGGTAGGTATGGCAAATTTACATCACACAAAATTAAATCTGGGACTTTTGATCTATTAGCTAGAGTTTCATTCAATAATTCTAGAGCATAAGACACGTCAGTAGCAGTAATAACTTCGTAACCACTACTTTCCAAAAAGGAAACAATCGTGTCTCTTATTTCGGCTATATCATCAACCAGAAGAATTAGACTCATAGTTAAAACTCCAACTGTTATTAACTCGACTTTACGCATTTTGAGAGACACATGACTGCTGAACTGACCTCGAATTCAAGCTTAAATTTGGACTTTTCAAACATGGCGGGCAAACCGGCTTGCGTAAAAAGTCTTTGGCCTGGCTACTTGGAATCTAATCATTAAAACTACTTTTGAGATTAGAATTTCGAGGTTCAAAAGAGCCACTAATCCTACTCACAAGGTCTTCTTTACAATTGTTGCGTAAAGTCGAGAATAGGTGATGTGCTTTTATCTAACCAACCCCAATCATTGTAGTGATAGCTGGTGGTGTAATTGTTGGCATGCGAGAGCCACCAACTAATTCGATCACCAGCAGATTTTAACTTGGCATAATACCTACATGATATTCATCGATAGGGATGTAACAACAACCCGTTATGCCTATCCTCTCAAATTCGGATTTTAGGCTTTGATGAATGAGTACTAAGTTTGCTCGATCTTTAAGACGAAAAAATGATCTTTCAGACTTTATACAATCTTCGGTTAGGACAAGTTTCCTTATAATTCGGTGTTCCTGGTCTATATCACTTTTTTGGGCATCTACCCCTTCATGTACATCCAACAAATGTACAACATGATAATTTAAAGGTAAAGTTTCTTTAGTTTTCCTGTCTATTAGAGTACAAGGAAAGGCTTCAAAAGACACTCCCGCTTGCTTTAGCACGGTAACTAAGCGTTCAGAATACAAACTAAGCGTAACTCCTACAAAGATATTATCAGGTTTGGGTGCTTTTGTATTGAGCGTGAAGGTTAATAGTGGCAATGGTCTGAGAATGGGTGTTTCTGACCACAAGTGAGGTCGAAAGTTTAGATTCTTCTCTATAGGCAAAGCCTGGACAAGCTGTCCGTGCCAATAGCGTAGTTCAGTGTCAAAAATGAAATACATAACTCCACCATATCTTTTCAAAAAGCACGTAATTACGCAACGTAAACCTGTCAGGAGCAATCTCTAGCCGAGAATATATTTTTCTAAGATTTGGAGGTGGCACTCGGTGAGGCTGAGGGTGAAGGCGAGGCAAGCAGCCGAGAAATGCCAGTACTATCGCCTGCATTGCCAAGCAAAGAAGTCGGGGCCGCCGGTTTAACGGTGCCATTCGGGGCAGGCGTGCCTACCCCAATTGGCTGAGGGGTGCTGGCTGCTGCCGGAGAAGGGCCAGGCGGAGGCGTACCACCCGGCAGCTTGCTGGAAATATTTAGAACACCAGAATCGAGTTTGGAGGCCAGAATATTTAATTGAGAACGCGGCCCATAGCCATATTCGATCTGTTGCAAGCGAACCACCCGATCACGCTGGTCGTTCAAGCGATTATAGAAGCTGCTGAACACGGTAAAATTCTTGTTGTCGGTATAGTGCAACCCGGCATCGAGGCCGCGCAAGTACTGGCCCTGCACCTCGGCGACTTGTTCCGGCGTGCTAACAAAAGCCAGCCGTTCCAGTTCATTCAGGCGATGGTCGGCATAGTTCATAGCGGCTTGCGCCCGGTCGTTCGGGTCGATATTAACCAATTCACCGGCGTGATCCCAGCCCAGTTTGGCCCGATAAAGCGGGTCGCCCGGTAGACTGCCATTGATCTCAATTACCAATAAGATAACCATTGCCAGTCCCGCCATTGTCCCAAGCGAGGCCCGCCCCAACCGCGTCCCAAAAAAGCTGGTAATAGCTTCCAACCAGCCGTAAACCGGGTGAGGTTGGACACGTGGACGGCGTGAGGCAACCACCGGGGCAGGGCGGGTTGCTTCGAGTTGAGCTTTAAGAGCGTTCCAGCCTGCCGCCTTATCGAGGGGTGTAAAAGAACGTTGCGAGACCAGGGGAGGGTTAGCCGCTTGCGTGACTTGCAAAGCCGTCTCGACCGCCGGGTAAATCGTCACCCATTGCTCGCCATAGCGAAGAGCGCCCGACTCCAGCGTGAGTTCGCCACGCTCGATCAGGTTTAGGGCCTCTTCCACCATGTCAGCCGTCGGTCTTGCCAAAACTTACCTCCCCGCTGTTTAACAGCCGCCTCAAAGTTTCTAAAGCGCGAAACTGGATTGCCCGCACGGCCCCTTCGGATTTTTTCATTAGCCGGGCGACTTCGCTATGGCCCCAGTTTTCCACAAAACGATAGTAAATTACTTGTTGTTGTTCGTCGGTTAGCTGATCGAAAGCCCGCACCAAATCTTCATTCTCGGCCCGCCGCAGCAACATACTGATCGGATTGGCCGTTTCGGTGTGATCCTCGACCTGCTCGGCAACCCCTTCGCCCAGGGCCGCCATCCCGATCTGATGTCGATTGCTGCGATGATGGTTAATCAGCAGATTACGCGCAATAGCGTACAACCAAACCAAAAACGGAGCGCTCTCCTGCCGATACCGCCCGATAGCTTTCCAGGCGTTCAAAAAGACCTGAGCGGTTAAGTCCTGGGCTTCGGTATCCGAACGCACTCGGTAGAAAAAGTAACGGTAGAGTGTATCAGCATAAAGCTGGTACAGTTCTCCGAAAGCATCTACATCACCCCGCACCGAAGCTCGGATCAGCTTGTCAAGGTTGGCGGGGGGCGCTTTGCCCTGGTCACTATCAGGTGATTTAGCTGGCAAGTTGTGGTCTTTTGGCCCGGTCAACTTTACCTCTGGGTAATCAGAACGTAATAATCAGTTCCAGTGGACTAACTGCTTACTTCCCGGCACACGGGCCGGAACACTGGTTGTCCAGGCTATTTTACCCTAAAAGTGCCAGCACGTAACCTACCTTTTAACCCTTTGCCGACCCAATTCCTAAACCAGGGCCATTTCGAGTTCTTCGAGGCTGCAAGGCTTGCTCAAAAGCTCGATGTGACGCTCGTGCAACCGTTCGCGGAGCGGGCTTATCGACAGGCTGGCGGTAAGTAAAATAAACCGTGAACTTTCCATTCCCGGCAACCGCCGCACCTGCTCGATCACGTCCAACCCATTAGCCGTTTCGCCCAACATCGCGTCTACAATCAGACGGTCGGGGATGAACTGCCGAACGCTCTCAATAAAAGGGGCGATCCGCTCGAAAGTGGTTACTTCGTGACCTAAGAAAGCCACGATCTCCCCTAAAACCGAGCGCATCACCTCGTTATCGTCCAGTACCGCTACTTTCAACATTTTTGCCTCGTTGTAAATTATAACCTTATCCAACCACTACGGACACTCAGCATCAGGGCCTGAGTGCGATCTTCGACGTTCAACTTTTTGAAAATGTTATTAAGATGGTTCTTCAAAGTATGATTGCTAATACACAACTGGTTCGCCACTTCTTTATTGGAGTGGCCCTGTGCGATCACTTCCAGAATTTCGATCTCACGTGGGCTGAGGGGCGCTTTGCTTTTTAGTTCGCCGGTTTTGCCCCTGCGGACGGCAGCAACAGGCTGGGCTGGATAGACCGGGCGAGTAGGCCAATTGGTCGGGTCGGCGTGGCGAATACCCGGCAAAGGACGGCGATCCTGGGTCGCCTTTTGCAATACCTCGCGCAAGGCCGAGCCTTCCAGCGTTTTAGAGGCAAAGGCGGTCGCTCCAAGCTGACGAAGCTGAGTAACCTGCGTTTCGGTTTCGATTGAACCAAGCACTACCAATGGAATGCGGCCCTGTAGCCGTTGCTGAAGGGCTTGCAAAAGCGGTAGAGCCTCATCAGGCCGGGCCTGATCGATTATAATCAGGCTGACCGGGCCACTACCTACCAGGTTCAACACGCCCGCCGTATCCTCGGCTTCGCCGATTACTTTGAATTCGGCCCACTGACTGACCTCACCGCGCAACCCGATCAGATAAAGTGGGTGCGAACTTACCAGCACGACCCGATGGTAGGCCAAAGCCGACAGCCGATCCAGAGCGATCCCACTCGATTGCTCAACCGGGCGTACATTTGCGGGGGTAATACTGCGAACTGGGAGTTCCAAAACCTGTGTCATAGACCCTATGCTCCTGCTTTTCTTAATTAGTCCTACTTGAATTAGTATATTCAACCTGCTATATTTGTCCCGGACCGGGCTTGCATCGTAGCTACCGGCCTTACTCAATTGGTTTGTTAGAAGCTTATACACACCACCCCTTGCTTTGTTACGGCCTGTTTTAACCAATTTTTATAACTGCCCGGCTTTTCGTCCCAATAAATCGATTTTCCTATCTGTAATGATCTGACTAACTGTGTAACCCGATTGGCTTCTACCCGAAATGCCTTAGTTGTAACTTTCGCTTGAAATTCGCGTTTTATCGAGTGGAAAACCCGATAACCCAATCTGCATTCAAACGGCTGGATTATAGATAGCCCAGCCCGAAAGGAAAATCAGCAAAGTGAAAAACTCGCCCAAATTTAAGTTTATCTATAAGTGG
The DNA here is from genome assembly GCA_038210655.1 of Chloroflexia bacterium. Taxonomy (GTDB): domain Bacteria; phylum Chloroflexota; class Chloroflexia; order Chloroheliales; family Chloroheliaceae; genus 54-19. Next base: position 98,433 of record JBBQWM010000018.1, on the reverse strand, counting down.
CGGTTAGCCCAACTTAGCCTTGCGTTGTTAGTCGGGCTGTTTCTAACGGCCTGCGGTAGCGAGGTGACCCCTGCTTTACCGCCCCCGACCAACCTGCCGACCCAACCCGCTCCTACTCCCACCATTACACCACTCGCGTTTACACCAACCGCAGCGGTAGCGATCAGCTCCATTCCAACCGTTACACCCCAACCGCCGACTGCTACGCCGACCCTTGTCGCCCCGACTATCCCGCCAACTACTATCCCGCCGACTGCCGCCCCGACCACTGTCGCCCCGACCCCGACAGTCGCCAGTCGCACGCTCTCGCTCAAGCAGTTGAGCTTTATTCCGGCGGTAGCTGGTGGAACGGTAAAGACGCTCGCTTTTAGCCCCGACAGCAAAAGCTATCTAGCGACGGGTGGGCGCGATAGTTTGAAATTGAGAGAGATCGCCACCGGCAAGGAGCTTGTCACCTTCCAACACCTTTTTACCGAAATTACCACCCTGGACTTTAGCCCGGACGGGAAGACGGTGGTGGTCGGTGGTTTGGGCGGGGCCAGCGTGACCAACCGTTCCGAAACCGTCAAAGCCTGGAACGTCGCGGACGGTAAGCCTTTGGCAGCTTTTGAAACTACCTACAACCGGGTACTATCGGTCGCCTTTAGCGATGACGGGAAAACACTGGCGGTAATCGGAGAGGTCGGTGACAACCGTCGGCTACAGCTTGATTTGTGGGACTTTGCAACCCGCCAGCGTGGGAGCCAAGTCGATTTGGGTGATTGCAGTGTCGCCGTTCTCAGCCCCGACAGCAAAAGCCTGGCGTTGGGTTGTGCGGGTGGTAACGTCAAGATCTCAAATTTGCTGGGCGGCAAAGAAATCTACTTCAACAGTGTGGGTGGGGAAGTTCCTTTCCAGTTAAACTATCGAATGGCCTTTAATACCGACGGCAAAATTCTGGCTACCAGTATCGGGAGCGACGATAATCGGGACGGTACGCTCAAAACCTGGGAAGTCGCTACCGGCAAAGAATTGGTCGGCTTTAAGGGCCACAAACTACCCGTTTCGGCCCTGACTTTCAGTAGCAGCGCCAAGACCCTGGCCAGCGCTAGTTTTGATGGCACTCTCAAGCTATGGGACGTAGCCGACCGTCGCGAACTTTTTAGCCTGAGTCTGGTACAAGCTCCGGCGACCACGCTCCGAACGCTGACTTTCTCGCCCAACGGGGCTTATCTGGCAGCGACCCAGGAAGATGGTTCGGTCAGGCTCTGGCAACTTGTAGGATAGGTGCGAAGAAACAAAGTAAGCCCTATGACAGGTTAAAAGACCAAACATAAGCTTGTTTTGGCTGTGTTATAATAGAGGGATGAAATTTGGAGAAAGAAAATTTAGCTTGTTGAGCGTGGTGCTGGTCGGTCTGATCGGGCTATTGGCCGCCTGTGGCGACGAGGCGGGTTCGGCGACGGCGAGTCCGGCGGGACGTAACCAACCAACAGCCTCGGCTCCCAAACCAACCCCCTCGGTCAATCGCAAGCTCGGCTATACGACGGTCAACCCGGTTGCCAGGGTCGATGGAGTGGCGATTGGGGCGGACGACTTTAACCGGGCCATCGATGAAGCCCGCGCCAGCTATGAGGAGCAGGGGGGCGGTAGCCTAAATTGGGAGGCCAGCGAGAATAAAGAACTGCTCAAAAATATCCAAATCGAAAGCCTGGAAGGGCTGATTAACTATCAGGTCGTCGCGACTGCCGCCGCCAAAGAAAACGTAACCGCCAGCCCGGACGAGGTCGCGGCCCGCCTGGACGACTTTAAAAAGCAGATCGGTAGCCAGGACAATTATCAGAACTGGTTGGCCCGTCGTTTTATAACCGAAGAAGATTATAAAAAGCGGCTGACACAGGTTGTAATCTTTGACGAAATGTCGGATCGGCATTCGGCTACCGACGACAAAGGCGAACAAGTTCACGTCCGGCATATCCTGGTCAAGACCGAGGCGGAGGCCCGTACCCTCTTTCAGCGCGTCCAGCAGGGCGCGGATTTTGCGTCTCTTGCCAAACAATTTTCGCTTGATACGGCCAGTGCTACCAACGGCGGCGATTTGAATTGGGTCTTCCGAGGCCAGACCGATACCGCCTTTGAAAATGCGGCTTTCGCCCTGCTCCCCAATCAGGTTAGCGGCCCGGTCAAGACCGACAAAGGCTACCACCTGATCCAACTACTTGCTAAAGAAGTTCGCCCGCTCCCCTTCGATCTCGTCCAACAACGCCGTGAAGACGCTTTCTCCAACTATATCAAAAGCCTGCGGGATAAAGCCAAAATCGAGAAATTATTGAGTTTATAAAGAGAGAAAAGTTTGTCGAGCAGAAAGATTATTATTATCGGGTTGGGGCCGGGCGACCCCGGACAGTTGACTGCCGCCGCCCTCAAAATTATCGAAAGCGCCAAAGTAGTTTACCTGCGGACGGCCAAACATCCGACCGTGCCACATTTGCCGTCCGGCCCACGTTTTGTATCCTTCGACGAGGTTTACGACCAGGGGGCCGACTTTAGCCAGGTCTACAATACGATTGTGACCCGCTTGTTGGAACTAGCCTCAAGTCCAGATGAAGAAAGCGAACCGCTGGTCTATGCTGTACCCGGTCATCCGCTAGTCGGGGAAACCAGCGTGGTACGGCTTTTGGAGCGGGCTGAGGCTACCGGGGTCGAAACCGAGGTGGTGGCCGGGTTGAGCTTTATCGAGCCAGTTTGTATCACGTTGCGGCTTGACCCCTTTGCGGTCGGCCTTACAATTCTGGACGCGACCGAACTAGCCGAACAAGCCGATTTAGCCCTGCCCCGCGCTCACGGCTTTGAGCTACCCGTCACCCGCCCGCTTTTGATCGGGCAGGTTTATAATCAGCGTCTGGCGGGGGCGGTCAAGTTGGCCCTGATGGAGAATTACCCAGACGCGCATCCGGTTACGCTCTTGCGCGGGGCAGGCGTGCCGGGCGAAGAAGGACGGCTCGATATTCCGCTTTACGAACTCGACCGCCACCCCGAATGGACTGACCATCTGACCTGTGCCTATTTGCCGCCCTTACCGGTGGTCGAAGCCCTGGGTACTTTTGCCAATGCTCATTATGTGGTGGCCCGCCTTCGCGCCCCGCACGGCTGCGAATGGGACCGCGAACAGACCCATACCAGCCTCAAACGCCACTTGCTCGAAGAAGTTTACGAGGTGGTACACGCCCTGGACGAAGAGCCGGAAAGTCTGCCGGAAGAGTTGGGCGATTTGCTTTTGCAAATCATCTTGCACGCTCAGATTGCGGCGGAAGCGGGCGAGTGGAGCATGACGGACGTGCTGCGCGAGATGTCCGAAAAGCTGATCCGCCGTCATCCGCACGTCTTTGGCGAGGCCCAGACCCGCCCCAATTGGGAAGAGTTCAAAAAGACCGAGCGCGAGGCCAAAGGTGAGACTAATCCTTCGGTGCTGGCGGGAGTTCCCCGCGAGATGCCGGCCTTGCAGCAGGCTCAGGCCCTCCAACGCAAAGCCGGGGGAATTGGCTTCGAGTGGCGCAATTTTGATGAAATCCTCGATAAGTTGACCGAGGAAATCAACGAAGTAAGAAAAATTACCAATCACGACGAACTGGTCGGCGAAATCGGGGATGTGCTGGCGGTGATCGCCAGTGCCGCCCGGTGGCTCAAGGTCGATGCCGAAGAAGCTTTGCGTCTGACCAACAACAAATTCCGCCGTCGCTTCGAGCAGTGGGAAAACCTTGTCCGCGAACGCCAGCTTGACCCGGCAAAAATGACCCCACCCGAATTACAGGAATTGTGGCTCGACGCGCGACGACGGTTGGGCGAACAGCCATCCAATAAGTAGGGGCGACCCTTGTGGTCGCCCGTGAACACCCTGCACGATCTCCGAGGGCGACCACAAGGGTCGCCCCTACACAGGTTAGAAGATTGCTCAAAACAAACTTATGTACAAATTAGATGATATTAAACAGGTGGGCCGGATTCAAATCGTCGGCGGGATCATCACCCTGGCTGCCGGGATTATCGCTCAGATCGGGGTTGGCCTGGAAGCGGGTCAGACCCTTATCAGCAATCTGCTCTATTTTGCCCTTTTTACGATGGGCTGGTTTATCTTCAACCAGATGGTGATGGCGACCATTTTTAGCAAGATTGTTGATGAGACCCGCCGCGCCAAACTGACCCGTCTGGAACAACCCTTAGAGGGCGAACCGCCCGGTCGTTGGGGCCAATCCTATCGCCGCATAGAAATCGGCCTGATGGGGTTGTGGGCCTTCTCGGTCGTCGTCTTGCAACTGGTGCTTGGCACAAACCTGACCCTGACCATCGGTGGGCTGGCGGCAGGTTGGTTGATCGGGGGTGGGCTGGGTCGGCTACGCTTTGCTTCCAAAATGGGCCAGGAAGAGACCACCCAGGATAGTCGCTTCTATTTTGGCGACGCGACGCTCGGCCCGCGCACCGAAATCGCTTATTATACTAGCCGTCCTGTGGCAACGGCTGCTTCACAAACACCTAGCAGTGTCTCGTCAACTTCGCTACCACCAGGGGTCAAGCGGCGGGCGACAGCGGTCGGTACAGCCTCCAAATCCGAATTACCCAAGTCCAAGACGGCCCGCCCCAACCAACCCAAAAGCTAAAATAGATGGGTATTTTGTTAGGACTGCTGGCAGCGTTCGCCTGGGGACTGGCCGATTTTTGCGCCCGCTTCGCCGCCCGGCAAATTGGCAACTTCCGCACCCTGCTCTATATGCAACTGATCGGCCTGAGCGGGTTAAGCCTATGGCTCTGGCTGATCGAAGGGACAGGCCGTTGGGAGTGGTCGTTGATCGGACTGGCGGGTCTGTTGGCGGTCGGCAACACTTTTGCGGGGCTGGCCCTTTACCGCTCTTTTGAAATTGGGCTACTCTCGATAGTCTCGCCCATCGCGGCCAGCTATGGCGCGATCACGCTGGCCCTCGGTATTTTGAGCGGGCAAAAATTGGCTCTGCTGGAACTGATCGGGCTGATTATCACGATTGCGGGGGTCGTGCTGGCTTCGGGCGACTTTTCCGCGCTTGGGAAAGCTGGAACCAAAAAGCGGTCTGCCGGGATCGGGATGGCGTTGATAGCTGCCGGGTGCTTTGGTGTAGTTTTCTGGGGGTTGGGCTATGTCACCCCTCAACTGGGTGGCGTTTTGCCGACCTGGGTCATGCGGGTGGTCGGGCCAGTGGTGGTCTTGTCTTTAGCCGGGTCGTTACGCCGCGATATTGGAGGGCCGACCGGCCCGGCCTGGCCCTGGGTGATTGGGGTCGGCTTGCTGGATACCGCCGCCTTTTTGTTTTACAACTTTGGGTTACAAGGCGCCGATAGCGGAATTGTGGCGGTTATTTCGAGCCTATTTAGCGCCGTGACCGTCCTGTTGGCCGCGATCTTTTTGCGCGAAAAGCTGGCTCTCAACCAATGGGCCGGGATTGGGGGCATTTTGATCGGGATCGCATTGGTCAGCACGGGCTAAAGTTAAGGGGATGAGTGGCTCACCAATTTTGGTGGGCTTCCAAAACCGCTTCCAACTGAGCTTGAAATCCGGCCCGCTTTATGGTATAGTAACCCGCGTAGTAATTTGAGGGGAGGCTATCCAACAAGCCTTGTAATACCAACCTTATACAATCTTAAAGAAGATGCCGAGATAGCTCAGTTGGTAGAGCATGCGACTGAAAATCGCAGTGTCGCCAGTTCAATTCTGGCTCTCGGCACCATTTTTATTCCTTCCAATTTTCCGCCAAATTTAACAGGGATAGATAGGATGAACGGGATAAAATGCCTATGTTTATCTCTGGTCAATCGCTTTTAGAGCTTCTCCATAACCACTTTAGCACAGCCATACTAGGCTGAGAATGAAACTTAGCCGGAAAATCTATGGGCGGAGCCATATCCAACAAGATACCTCGTTCCCCTGTGTGACATTGCTCTGTCAATGGATGTTCTGAGGACGGTCTATGGGCGGAGCCATATCCAACAAGAACTCCCCCACTCTCTGTAAGACATTGCTCTGCCAATGGATTATTCCACTCCCTGTATAAATTATCGACTCAAATAGACATCTCCAACCAAATCGGCTACTATCTTTTTAGGCTCTATATTTGTTAAAGCTAGATTTCATGATAGATTCTTGTGATAAATTCTTTCTATTGTAGGGGCTACCCCTACCAAAAGTTGAGCAGGTTTGTTGGGATGTCTCTATAGCCTAGAGAGGAATATTAGTGGTGGAGGGTCATAAAGAAGCGCTCAAGGCCGGGTTTGCCGACCTGCACGTTCATTCGCATTATAGCTACCGGGACGGCGTAAGCAGCATCGAAGAATTGGTAGCGGCGGCAGTCGAGTTGGGTCGTCCGGCCCTGGCCCTGACCGATCACGGTCATGCGGCAGGCTTTGTCGAATTGCAAGAGGTCGCCGACCGTTTGGGGCTGGCGAACCCGATCTTCGGGGTGGACATGGCGGTAAACTGGTCCGACGAAGGGCTATTTACCGAAACAGCAGGCGATTGGGCGCACGAAGGTTGTGGAGCCGAAGCGACCCGACTGGCAACCAACGACAAAACCGGGCGTTGCCATAATGTCGTGCTGTTAGCCCGCGACCAAACCGGCTTACAAAACCTCTTCAAAGTGCTGACCTGGGCCGGGACGACCGGCTACGACCAGAACGGCAGCAACGGCCCCCGCCTAAACGAAGAAATCTTGCTCGAAAACGCCAGCGGGTTGGCCCTCTTGAGTGGTGGCCCCGGTGGGCAAATCTCGCGGCTATTGGCGGCAGGCCAGGCCGCCGAAGCCAACAAAGTCGCCGCCCGTTATCGGGAAGCCTTTGGCCCCCATTTCTACCTGGAAGTAGTCGGGCAAGCTTCCGAGGTGGCCCAGGCCGACCGCGCTCGTCTGGTAGACTTCGCCCGGCAACACGCTTTGCCGCTCCTGGCGACTTCGGATGTGCATTACGTCAGGCCGGAACAGGCCAAAGCGCGGGATTTGCTGTGGGCCGTCGCCGACAATCTACGGCTGAACGACCCCAAACGCCGCCGTCCGGTCGGAGAAGAGGCCCGGCCATTGCCGCTCTCCGAACTGGAAAAACACTTTGCCGAAATACCCGAAGCCCTGGCGAACGCCGCTCAACTCGCCGCCGAATGCCGGGTGCGTCTCCCCAAATCCGACCTGATTATCCCCGATTTCAGCTTGCCCGCTGGGTCTGGCTCTGCCGGCGCTTACCTTGAAAAAATCTGCCGCGAATATCTCACCCGGCGTTACGGTCAGCCCTTGTCGGATGCGATGGAACAGCGACTCCAGACCGAACTGAACGTTATCGAACGGGCCGGGTTCGCCCGCTATATCCTGATTGTAGCCGACATCGTGCAAGAAGCCGCCCGGCAGAGGATTTTGTGCGCTCCGCGTGGCAGTTCTGCCGGGTCGCTGGTCTGCTTCGCTTGTGGGATTACGCCCCTCAACCCGCTCGATTATGGCTTGCTGTTCGAGCGCTTCTTAAACGAAGCACGGTTGGCTCCCCCCGACATCGACCTCGATATTGCCGACGAAGCCCGGCCCCGTTTGCTCGATTATGTGGTACGAAAATATGGCGCGTCGAACGTGGCCCATATCGTAACGCACGGCTTCGAGGGCGCGAAATCGGCCCTGCGCGATGCCGGGAAAGCCCTCGGCAGCGACCCGTTTTTGGTCAATCGGCTGGTCGGGCTGGTTCCAATCGAATTCCAAAAGCCCTACAGCCTGACCCGTACCCTGGCGGAAGAACCAGAAACCGCCCGCCTTTACAAAAAAGACCCGGCTGTCCGTGAGCTTATCGATCAAGCCCTTCTGATCGAAGGAACCGGGCGCAACAGTGGCACACACGCGGCAGGCGTAGTCATCACCCCCCGCCCAATCGCCGAATACGTCCCCTTGCTGCGTACCGAAGGGCTGGGCCAACAGCAACGTCGGGATGAAGGCGGCAGGCTCAAGGGTGAAAAGGGAGCCGAAGAGCAAACCGAAACGCAGTCCTCAGCCAACCTGACCCCAAATGGAGGCAGTTCTCAGTCCTTGACCATCAACGTCATGACCCAGTGGAATATGGAGGACGTGGAGAAGCGCGGTCTGCTCAAGATCGACCTGTTAGGGCTGACCGCCTGGAGTGCCATTGGGCATGCGCTGGCCTTTATCAAGCAGCAACGCGGTCTTGAGTTGGATGTCTGGAATCTACCGCCGAGCGACGCGGCTACTTTTCAATCTCTTTCGCAGGGCTACACTATTGGGGTTTTCCAACTTGAAAACCAGGGCATGACCGATTTTACGATAGGCATGAAGCCGCAGTCTATCGCCGACCTCGCCCTCATGATCGCGGCTTATCGGCCCGGCCCGATGCCCTTTTTGGGTCGGTTGCTGGCTGTTCGGCAGGGCCGCGAACCGCTCAAAACTCCCCACCCCACCCTCGACCCGATCATGGCCGAAACTTACGGCGTGCCGGTCTACCAGGAGACTATGCTCAAGATCGCTCAAGAGGTGGCGGGCTATACGCTGGGCGAGGCCGACGTGCTACGCAAAGCCATCGGCAAGAAAAACCAGAAAGAACTGGTCGCCCAGCAACGCAAGTTTGAAGATGGCGCACGGGCGCACGGCCTTACCCCCACCCAGGTGACGGCGGTCTGGGATATGTTTCCGCCCTTTGCCTTTTATGGCTTTAACCAAGCTCACGCCATCATCTACGGCTACCTGACCTATATCACGGCCTACCTCAAGACCCATTATGCCCTCGAATATCTGGCCGCCCTCCTGACCGTCGCGGGTGGTGATACGGTCGGGATCGTCAAAGCTGTCTCGGAATGTCGTCGGTTGGGGGTCCCGCTACTGGGGCCGGACGTAAACCACAGTAGCGGACGGCTCACGATTGACACGCTGCCGGACGGACGGGCCGCCCTTCGCTTTGGGTTGGCGACGATCAAAGGGCTGGGGCCGACCGGGTTGGAAGCACTAGAGGCCGCCCGGCGGTCGGGTGGCCCTTTCACCGGGTTGGGCGATTTCGTGCGGCGCGTGCCGGGTCGGGCTATCAACGCCCGCACCCTGACCGCCCTTGCCAGGGTCGGCGGGTTCCCCTTTGGCAACCGGGCCGAGATCGAAGCCGCCATACCCGCCGCCCAAAAAGCCGCCAAAGCCAAAACTTTTGCCGAGCCGGAAATAACCCCCACCCCAGAATACCCGCTCGAAACTTTGCTCTCCTACGAATACGATCTGATGGGCGTGCATCTCACCCCTTTGCCAGTCGCCGAGACCATCGCCCGATTGGAAGAGGAAGGCCGGGTTAACGCCACGACGCTCGATCTGGGTGAGGTCGGCAAAGCTAATGTGCGAGTGGGCGGAGCGATCACGGGCGGACGCGAGATGCAAAGCCGTTACGGGCTGATGTACGTCTTCAACCTGAATGACGGGCGCGGCCTATTGGAAGTCTCGGTTATGCCGCGCCTCTACCGTGAGCAGCAAGCCATTCTAAAAGAAGGCAAGCTAATCATCGTCGAAGGCAAGCCCGATAGCGTCGAGGGTCGCGCCAAGCTACAAGCCAATAAGATCGAGAGCGCCTAAAAGAGACGCAGGCCCGCCAATAAAATTAGCCATTAACCAGGGATATGGAAAACTATATTTTATCCTGTAAATCCTGTCCATCCCTGTTAATGTCCGAGGAGCTAAACAATGAGTGAACAACTACAATCCGGCTATAACGATCTGGCCCCCTTCTTTCTGGCTCAGGCTGAGCAGACCGGGCCAGAGATCGCAGCGCGGTTGGCCCGGTTTATCGCCGGGGCGCAACACAGCCTCGATATGGCTTTTTATGATTTCCGGCTAAGTGAGCCACTAAAGACGATAGTAGCCACAGCCTTGCAAGAGCGGGCGACGGCAGGTGTAGCGATTCGGATTGCTTACGATGCCGACAAGCCAGAAGAACCCGAACTCGAACGCGGCATGGACCCCGCCCCCGCCGGAACAGGCCGGGCCGTCCAATCGCTTGGCTATCCCTGGCGGCGAATCGGCGGGCTAAAGCTGATGCACCATAAATACATCGTGCGTGATGCCGCCCAGGTCTGGACTGGCTCGACCAACATGACCGACGATGCCTGGACTTTGCAGGAAAACAATATTATTGAGATCGCTTCGCCTCAGGTCGCGGCCTATTACGCCCAGGACTTCGAGGACTTATGGAAAACCGGCCAGATTGGGAATAGCGGCGACTTTGATACTCACACGCTCCACCTGACCTACCAGGAAGAACCAGCCAAAATTCGGCTGCTCTTTTCGCCCGGACGCGGCCCGGCTATCGACTACGAAGTAGCCCGCCGAGTCGCCCAGGCCCGCCAGAGAGTGCGGATTTGTAGCATGCTGCTCAATTCCGGGGCGCTGCTCTCGGCTCTTAGCGACGTATTGCGCTGCGAACAGGCGACAGTCAGTGGCATCTACGACCGTACACAAATGGAAAGTGTGCTGGAACAGTGGCAAGGCGTGCCGCACAATCGCTGGAAGATCGGGGCGATCCAGGACATCATCGATTCGGCCCGACTGGTCGGTAAAATCTCGACTCCTTATGCACCCGACACGCCCCACGATTTTATGCACAACAAAGTGCTGGTGGTCGATAACACCGTCATTACCGGCTCCTACAATTTCTCGCACAGTGCCGAACTCAATGCCGAAAATATCCTGATGATCGAAAATCGCGCCCTGGCCGACCAATATAGCCGCTATATCGATCATTTGATGAGCAAGTATGGGGGTTAAAAGGTGTCAGGTATTAGGTATCAGGTGTCAGCTAATCTAAATCCGGCTTAAAGATTATCTTATTCAGCCAGGGCTTGAGCCGATTCTTTTTCAAATTCTCGCGGATGATCCACTGGATGTCTTCATCTGGATGAGGTGTAAACATTTTGTTGATTAGAGTAATGCCGGTCTCCGGGGTAGCCGCCACCGCCACACTGAGGGTATAGCCAAGCGCCTGCCGAAGCGTTCGCACCGCTTCCTCCTGGCGGCGTTCCGGTGGAAGATTGCGTAACCAGGCCATTGCGACCGCTTGAATAGAGAGAGCGTCTTGCGCCCGCTCAAAGGTAGTCAACAAGGGCGGTTCGGCAATAGCAGCAGCGGCGGCCCTGATAATCAAAGGGTCGGTCTCCGATATTGAGACCCAATCGCTCAAAACTGGCTGGGTGCGTTCCCAATCTGCCGCTAACATCCTCTGCAAAGCCGCCGCGACCATCTCGCGTACCCGCCAGCGTGGATCAGATGCCGCCCGGCGTAACTTGGCAATTTCATCCTCCCACCAATCAGGCCGCACGACCGCTACCTGTCCGTAAGAAGCGACGGCAGCAGCAGGCAAAATCTCGCGCGGGTCGTTTACCGGCGCGGCCTCCGGAGTTAGGGCCGCCCAACCGTCCAGTAACTGCTCCAACCGCTCAACCGGCGGGTCAACCTGCCCTACCACCTCCCCTACCACCTCGGCAAAAGCATTCACGATAGCCAGATTCATACGCGGGCCGGGCAAACCGCTTCGTTCGGTCAGATATTTTTCGAGCGGTTCTGCTTCGCCCGAACCAAGCGCCTGAGCTAACAACTGCCGCAAATCGTTTGAATAAAGGTCTGGTTTAGATGGCATAAAATCTTTCGTGTGAATTAACAGGGATAAGCAGGATGAACGGGATTAAATTGACTTTATAAACTTTCGCCAACCGCTTATGTTGCCTATTATAGCTATCTTAGCATAGCCATGATAGCCCGACAACCAAAATCTATAGCAAAATGCCGCGATATTGACCCCTGTAGGAGCGAGCTTCTGCTCGCGATTGGAAGATACGGCTGGGTGTTCAATCGCGAGCGGAAGCTCGCTCCTACAGATTAGAGGATAGCCCAATATCTTTACAGTTTGCTGTAGTACCCTTGTAGCCGAAAATCTATGGGCAGAGCCATATCTAACAAAATACCCGCTCCCCTTGTGTGACATTGCTCAGCCAATGGATGTTCCCCTTCATCCTTCATCCCTCATCCCTCATCCCTTGTTGCAAATTCTCATGTTATGAGGAATTTGTCGAATTGCTATTGCAAATTGTAAGAAACAATGTTATCCTTAAATTATTGTTACTACCATAAAAGAGTAACAAATTAGGAACGTCACAAAGGTTAATAAGTTGGTGCGAGAGAGTGATAGGAGGGGTGGGCAACCCCACACAAGGGAGGCGATTAGTATGTCAATGCTGAACGATTTAATCAAAACGGGCGAGTCGGTTTACGAGCAGCCGAACAATTTCCTGCCGATCCAGCGGATCGATCACGTCGAGTTTTACGTGGGCAACGCCCGGCAGACCGCCCATTTTTATCGCAATGTATTTGGCTTTCAGCCAGTCGCCTATAAAGGGCTGGAAACTGGCTCACGCGATACAACCAGCTTTGTACTGCGCCAGAACAAAATCACCTTTGTCGTGACTGCCGCTCTCACCCCCGACGGACCGGTCGCCGAACACGTCCGGCTACACGGTGACGGCGTAAAAGACATCAGTTTTTTGGTAGATGATGTCGATGTGGTCTATAAAAACGTAGTGGCACGCGGAGCGCGGAGCGTCTTAGCACCTACCACGATCCAGGACGAATTTGGTAGTTTGCGCCGGGCGACCATTGCCGCCTACGGCGATACTACCCACACCTTTATCCAGCGCAACGACTATGTAGGGTTGTTCGCACCGGGTTTTCGGACTTATGAGGCTCCGGTACAAGAAGGGGTCGGTCTGGCGGCTATCGATCATATGGTTGCCAATGTCGGCTGGGGTGAGATGAACCGCTGGGTTAATTTCTATCAGGAAGTGCTAGGCTTCTCGCAACTGGTCAGCTTCGACGATACCGATATTTCAACCGAATATTCGGCCCTGATGAGCAAAGTTATGCAGAGCGGCAACGGACGGATTAAGCTACCGATCAACGAACCGGCCCACGGTCGTCGCAAGAGCCAGATAGAAGAGTATCTCGATTTCTACCGAGGGCCGGGCATTCAGCACCTCGCGCTTTCGACTGGCAATATTCTCAAGACGGTTGAAGAACTCCGGGCGCGGGGAGTGGATTTTATCCAGGTTCCCGATAGCTATTATGAAGAACTGGAAGCGCGGGTTGGTCATATCAAAGAGCCGCTAGAAGAAATTCGCCGCCTGGGTCTGCTGGTTGACCGCGACGAAGAAGGCTATCTGGTGCAAATCTTTACCCGCCCAATGGCCGACCGCCCGACCTTCTTTTTCGAGATTATCCAGCGTCATCACTCGCGCTCGTTTGGCAAGGGCAATTTCAAAGCTCTCTTCGAGGCTATCGAGGCCGATCAAGCCTCACGCGGTAATTTGTAGGTTAGGTATTAGGTGTCAGGTATTAGGTGTCAGGCAATTCTTTTTGGTCTGACACCTCCCCGCTATCACCCCTCCCACTTTATACACGTTCTATTTGCTTGTATTCACCTCAAATTCTATCCTGATCGCTTATCATACTTATGGTATTCATAAGAGAGTAACGAATTACTACAAGGAGGCCACAACATGAAGCAAGCAAAAGCGATCAAGACAACTATAGCGGACAAAAAGAGTAAGCGAGGGAGAGGTAAAGGCTTTTGGGGCCGTGTTTGGTTCCTGACTACCGCCGGTTCTGTCGCCTATTTTTTGCTCTATCGGCCCTGGCAACTGACCTGGGGCGCAACCGTTGAAGAGGTCGAACGGAAGATGCCCGGCGACGAAGTGTTTCCCAATCCGCTTCTAAACTCTACTCGCGCCATTACGATTGAGGCACCACCCGAAGCAATCTGGCCCTGGTTGGTGCAATTAGGCCAGGGGCGCGGCGGTTGGTACAGCTATGAGTGGATCGAGAATTTGCTCGGATTGGACATCCATAATGCCGACCGTATCTTGCCTGAATTTCAAACTCTAAAGCCGGGTGATTTGATTTCGACCGGCGCTCCTCAAGTGCAGATTCCAGTACTGAGTGTCGAGCCTAACCAATCGCTGCTAATAGGTGGGCCGGAACTGGCTACCATTTCGTTCGCACTGTACCGACTGGACGAGCAGCATACCCGACTGGTGATCCGCAATCGGGGCAGCTTCCCTCTGACCCCGGTCGGCCTATTCTGGCTGGCCCTAATGGATTCGGGCATCTTTGTAATGACCCGGAAAATGCTCCTGACCTTTAAAGAGCGGGCCGAACGTCAAGTCCAGGCCAGTTATCCAACGATGGACAGCCAGCCAATTGCCCAACCAACCCCAACCGCTGAACCAGCCTTGCGGTAGACCTTATAACAAAAAGAGCCGGTAAAGCGTTAATCTGCTTTACCGGCTCTCTTTATACATCAATTTACACTAGAAGCGCGGTTATTCCGAGGGCCTTATTTTGCCGACAGCCGAGCTAGAACCAACTGAGGTTCGGCTTCTTCGACTAAGCGGGTGGCCCAGGGCAGGGCTTCCAGCCGTTCCAGTGGGATCGGCCTACCCGAAACCACTGACAACCCATAAGCACCGATATCGATCCGTTCCAGAGCGCGTTCAACCTCCCTCAAGTGGTAACGCAAGTAATCTTGCTCCAAAAAGCTGCGCTCCTGCTCGAAAACGTCCGAAGCTACGTCACTCTTTCCGGTGCCTTCCAGATATTGATCGAAAGAGTTCTCTCGAATATCCTGGTCAAGCTGTTCCAATTCAGCCAGCAATTTAGCCTTCTCGACCAGAAGGCTCTGTCGGAACTCCTCCAACTTTTCCTTCGTCATAAGCTCACCCCCCCGTGAACAACCAACCCGACCCGACCAGCCAGCTATAAAGCTCAACCCCTAATGGGCGTGGCTCAACCACTCGACCAGCGCTTCACGGCTAACGCTCCCGGTATTATAATTAGCTACAATACCTTTAAGCTCACCCCGCTGGACAGCCTGACGCAAGGTTTCGGGACTAATCAACAACAAATCGGCGGCTTCCTTAAAGCTATAGCTTTCCTGGTTCATCAACCGATCATAGCTGCGATGGATCTCCAGGCGATCTTTGACCTTACGAGTGTGATCGAGTTCTTTGGCGAAATGACCCAAAGCGCTCGTCACCGCCGGTAGCGGTATCTGGGCCGTATTAACCACCATCTGATAAAGATCGGAATTGCTCCAATCCGCACCATAATACTGGCGGATATAACCTGCTCTTTGGAAGTCGTTTTTTTCAATTAGCTGGACTGCCGTATCGTAATCAAGGTTTTGCAGATAGGCCAGCCGTTCGATCCGGCTTTCGAGTGGAGCGCGGATGTAAACGTTTAATACGCCTGTCCAGTCCTTTAACACAAAGTTCGCACCCCGCCCCACGATGACCACATGCCCACGTCCGGCTACCTCTTTGATAAGTTGCTCTACCAACTTATGATAACCTTTCAGCACTGAGTAGGGCGTATCTTGTTTAATGGGGGTCGGCTTTTCCGCCACTGAGCCAAAGGTAGACCGGGTTGGGGCCAGCACGCGGCTCAGGGGAATATCGTGGAACTGGGTTGCCACCTCACGCAAAGCTTCCATTTGGGGCAATATTTTCTCATCAAACTGAGCCAGTTCGGTTTCGGAGATATGTAACCGCCGGGCGGCCAGTTGGATAATTTCTTTGTCCAGATAGCTCAGTTTGAGGCTACGGGCTAATTCCTGGGCGATTTCATCGCCACCACTGCCCTCCTCACGGGCGATAGTAATGACCATACGAGCTTCTGTCATAACCTTTACCTTCACTTTCCTGCTTAATATTAATACCGCAGTTCTCTATCTGCTCCCCTTCAGTATAGCTTTCTAAGATAGAAAACCGGGTGAAAATCAGTAAATAAGTGGTAAATAAGCCGGTATGCCTTAGCGGGTTAGAAGAAGAATTTAACAGGGATAAACACACCCATACGGGCGTATACATGATAAGATTGATTAGAAGTATCTCTGCTAAACTGGTTAATTTTAGTGGCCCATTGCGCCCAGGCCCATTCTCTCCGTAATCTATTTGCCGCAAACCTAGCAGGGTTCTTCACCGTGAGGGGTCTGATTTGGTATACTCTGACGGTAAATGCTAAAGGGACAAAGCGGGGAGAGTTTACCAGCTTTGGGGTAAACAAGAGGGGGATTTTCCATGAGTTACATTGAGGGGACCGATTATCAACGGTTCGAGGATTTTGCGGCCCAAATTGATGCGCTCGACCGCCATAGCACTCGCCAGGATTGGTACGATGGGATGGCCGAACTATTGGTACACGGCACCCGCCCGACTACTCAGGGCTTTTTTATGGCAAAAGCCATGCTCAACTCGCGCATGACCAACTGCCCAAAGGCCGGACACGGTGCGATTATCGTGCGAGACAAAACGGTTGTTTCGGACGGCTATAACGGTGTACCACGCGGCTACCCTCACCCGATTAGCTGTGGTCGGATGGACTTGCCAAGCGGGTCGGCCTATCACGCCTGTGCCGTCCCCTGCTTACACTCCGAGACCAACGCGATCTACAACGCCGCCCGGTTGGGAGCGCGTACCGAGGGAGCCAGTCTGTATGTAACAGGTGAGCCGTGCCTGGGCTGTAGCGAGGCAATCGTACAAGCCGGGATTAGCCGGGTTATTTTCGCCGGAGGTCGCCCGATGGCCGAACATCCGGGCCTGCGCTTGCTCTATGGTTTGGGTGTGGAACTGGTTTATATGTACCGCTTGCCTTCCGAGGCTGGCTTTGCCTACGCCCAGGTCGAGTGTTAAGCAAAAGATGGGTAGATCGCTATGAGCCACAAACGATTCAATCTGGGGATTGCCGATGGGCCAAAAGTTGTATAAGGGTCAAAAGTTGTATAAGGGTCGAAAGTTGTATAAAATGAAAATACTATCGGAATTCCGATAGTATTCGTTACGAAACGCCGCTGCTCATCGGCATTCCGTTGGCTTGGAGGAGTTTAGGGAGAATTGAGAGGGATGGCAACTTAAAGTTGCTTTTTCTTGGTTACTTTCGTTTTTCGTTTCGCAATTTTTCGTTTCGTTTTTATTTCTTTTTTTGATAAGAAGGCTTAGGTTTCTTTTTTTATTTTTTATTTTTTTATTTTTGCCTTCTTACCTTACAACCCTATTCTACCTGCAAAACGACTTAGCAGTTATGCGTTACTTCACTCTTATAATGTGATCCATCTCACACCCGAAGGCCGGGAGCGTTCGTCTTTATAGCGTTCTCTGCGTCTCTACGGTGAGTAGTTTCTAATAGAAAGTAATAATTATGAGTGAAAAAACCGGCATGGTGGATAGCCACGTCCATCTCTTGCCTGAGCGATTGGCTCGCAAAATCAGGGCCTACTTCGATGCCCATATCAGCAAAGACCACATTCTGGCCTACCCGCTCGACCAGGAAGCGCTCCTGGCAGCCCTGTACGATTTGGGGATCGATACCGTTTGGACCTTGCCTTACACTCACAAAGCCGAGATTGCGGCAGGGCTAAACGAGGCTAGTGCAGCTATCGTCGCCCGACACGCCAATGCCCCGGTCGAGGTGATTGGCGGGGCAACCGTCCATCCCCACGATAGCGACCCTGCCGCCATTGTCCGCGAGGCGCTCGACCGCTATGGCTTGCGCGTCCTGAAACTGCACTGCTCGGTAGGCAATTTTGAAGCGGACGACCCGGCCCTTGACCCAGTTTGGGCGCTAGTGGCGGCAAGACGGATGCCGGTAGTAGTTCATATCGGACACGCTACTTCGGGCCAGACCGCCGCCGCTGAATTGCTGCCCCTGGAACGGGTCGCCCTACGCCATCCCGAAGCCCGGATTATAATCGCCCATTGCGGACACCCGGCAGGCCCCCAGGCGCTTGATCTAGTCGAAAAATATCCGACGATCTACGCCGACCTAACCCCGGTTGTAACCGAACCGGTCGCCCTCCCTACCGAGCGTGTCCACCAACTATCCCACAAACTGCTCTTCGGTAGCGACGCGCCCAATACGGTGCTAACTGTCGAAGAAGCCCTGGCGCACGTCAAAAGCTTTGGCCTGAATGCACAGGCCGAGGCTGGTATACTGGGCGGCAACGCCCGTCGCCTGATTAGTGAGGTTTTGTAGATAACCGGGGAAGCTGTTTCAGTAGGGGCGATCTTTACGGTCGCCCGGTTAGAACACCGAAAGCGACCTTAGCAAAAGCGATCTTTATGGTCGCCCGCTTCGTGAAAAGCCGGACGACCAATTGAGACAAGCACTAAATTGTTTGCAGATAACGCTGGATCATAAAGGCGGCCATAGTGCCTTCTCCGGCAGCAGTCGAGACCTGCTTGATATTGCCACTCCGTACATCGCCGGACGCGAAAACGCCGGCCATATTCGTTTCGAGGTTCGGGCCGGTCAGAATAAAACCCCCGGCATCCTTGCTGACCTTGCCGGTCACGAATTCAGCGTTGGGAACCAGCCCGATAAAGATAAAAGCGCCGTTCGCGGCAAGATCGTGATGCTCGTTGGTTAAAGTGTTCTCGACCCCCACGCTCTCCAACCGGGAGAGGCCATTAAACTGGCGCACTTCGTGGTTATAAAGCACCTCAATCTTGGGGTGTTCCAGCACCTTTTGTTGCAAAAGTTTCGAGGCTGACATAGTATCGTGCCAGACCAGCATCGTCACTTTGGAAGCAAATTTCGCGAGGTAGAGACTTTCTTCCGCCGCACTGTTGCCGCCGCCGACCACGATAAGCTCTTTATCGCGGTAAAAAGGCGCATCGCAGGTCGAGCAGTAATGCACCCCGGCCCCGTTTAGTTCCCACTCGCCCGGTACGCCCAACCGCCGATACTGTGAGCCAGTCGCAATCAGCACCGCGTGGGTTCGGTACTCATCGCCGTTGGCGGTCCGTACCAATTTATAGCGTCCATCTATGTCGATGTCGGTCACTTTGGTTGCCGACAGCATTTCGATCTCGAAACGTTTGGCCTGCAAGACTAACCGCTTGGCAAATTCCTCGCCGGTCAACCCTTCCGGGAAACCGGGATAATTGTCCAAACGCTCGGTCAGCCCGGCCTGTCCACCCAACCCGGCCCCTTCGATCACCAAACAGCCAATCTGCTCCTGAGCGCAAAAGAGGGCTGCCGTCAACCCTGCCGGGCCACCGCCAATAATCAACAACTCGTAGAAAGGTCGGGCAGCTTTGACTTGCAGACCCAACACTTCCGCCAACTCGTAATCGGACGGGCTGGGATATACTTTATCGTCGATAACCAGGGTCGGGATAATAATCTTGCCCTTATTGAGCCGCTCGACGTAGAACAGACCGCTCGGTTCACGCTCGATATCAATAAAGTCGTAATGAACTTTTTGTTCACCCAAAAACTTCCGAACCCGTTTGCATTCCTGCGCCCAGACTGTCGCATAAACTTTAACTGTATGCATATCTCAAACCCTCGCTACGACTACAAAACTTCAGATCAGATCACAAGCAGGTTAT
Source organism: Chloroflexia bacterium (assembly GCA_038210655.1). GTDB lineage: Bacteria > Chloroflexota > Chloroflexia > Chloroheliales > Chloroheliaceae > 54-19. Next base: position 78,992 of record JBBQWM010000018.1, on the reverse strand, counting down.
AAAAAGAGGGCGACCGCGTTGGCAGCCACCCCTGAATAAATCCATTCACAATTAATCGTCATTTGCATTTGGCTTGCCCAGATCATCCATATCGAGACTGTTGATAAAATCGCGGAAAACTGCCAGCTTTTCATCATCGACTTTCGACCGTTCGGGCTTAGAGGAAGACGCTTTAGCGGTGCTACCATCGCCATCGAGCAGTACCCCGGCTTTATCCATAACCGCTTCATCGACAAAGATCGAAGCTTTGACGCGCACCGCCAGGGCCAGCGCATCGCTGGGGCGGCTATCTACTTCTACATATCGCCCATTTACATCCATCACAATTCGGGCGAAGAACGTATCATCGTGCAAATCGTTGACTAGAATACGCTCGACTTTCGCGCCCAATTCCCCGATTACTGAGCGCAGCAAATCGTGGGTCAGAGGACGTGAAACGGAGACATCTTGCAATTCGACTGCGATTGCATCAGCTTCGTAGGCCCCAATCCAGATCGGCAAATAGCGTTCCGCATTGACTTCTTTTAATATTACTACCCGGTGCTGAGTCACCAGACTCATTCTGATACTATGTATCTTAGCTTCAATCATTTTGGTTCTCCTGACAAACTGGAGCCGAGGAAATCTACCATCTCCTGTCAGCTAGTATATCACCTCTGGCTCAGTCTGCAAATAACAACGTTGTGAAGCTTGTGGCGGCGTGGCCCAACTTCGCTTGATAGTGCCGGGTGCTGAGTAAGTTACCGTTACGATTTTGAACTAAAAATCGCTGCTTACCCAAAGCACCAGGGCTACTTGTTATATTTTACTTCGGGTACCGGCCCCCATTTATCCCCAAAGGGCCAGTAAACTATCATGGCCTTGCCAACGATCTTATCTACCGGCAGCATTCCAAACGAGCGCGAGTCTCGGCTGGCATTGCGATTATCGCCCATCACGAATAGATTATTGGCCGGTACGACCGTTGCACTGTAAGGGCTGTAGGGGGCTTCTCGAATGTACAGTTCGTCGAGCGCCAGGTCGTTGACGTAAACTTTGCCACCCTTGACCTCTACTTTATCACCGGGCAACCCGATCACCCGCTTGATATAATCCTCATCGAGGACATCGGGCGGCTCAAAGATAACCACATCGCCGCGCTTTGGCCCACCAAATATCCAGACGTTATTATTCTGGCTCGGCTGCACCCCTGGAATAAGCCGCGCCCAGCTACTTACATCGAAGTGAAAATAAGAGGCTTTGTTGACCAACACAAGCTGATTTGTATGAAAACTCGGCTCCATACTGCTACCCTGAATCCGAAAATTCGCTACCAACCCTTTGACCAAAAAGAAAATCATGATGGTCAGGAGGACGGTTTCCAACACTTCACGCCAAAAAGTTTTGGCCGGTGGATGGGTCGGAGCAACCGCGGCCTCTTCTTCGACGAGGGGTGCATCAGAAGAGGCGATAGCCTCATCTACACTGGCATCCGCCGCCGGAGTAGTTACAGAGGGTAACGGAGTAGAAAAAGATTGCACCTCAGATAACCCTATGGGCGTTTCTTGAGCTTGGTTTTGGTCATAGGGGGGTAAGCTAGTGCGATTTGCGACTTCCCTGGAAACTGAGGATAAATCCGGCTGGTCGTGTTCTAATTTTTCGGACACATAAGGCTCCTAAAGAATGCTTGCCCAGCCCAATGCTAAGACATTAGCTTTCAAATACTGCTACTGCAAATTGAGTACCAGGCTAAAACCAGGGCTGGCAGGAGGGTAGATACTCAAGTTAACATATCGTTCCGGTTTAGTTCGAGGCGGCGCTTTGTCGTCGCCTGTCTATTATAATACAAGCCCACCAAAAAATAAACCCCTTCCGCCCGGTTGTCCTGTTCCAACCAGGCGAAGGGCTTGTACAAGTAAAGTCAGGTCAACCGGCCCTTACTTTTTGTCGCGCTGCCGATTGGAGGCTATACGCGGCAGGATCGAATGTTGTTCGGGCAACCAGGGCGCACCGGGAGCCATTGTTACCGCCGCCATCGTTAGCAGCACCATCTCGTAATTGACCCGCCAGCCAGCAAAATCTTGCCAAGCTTTCTCCCGGTCGGGCTTGAGCGGTAACCCAACACCCGCCAATTGGTCGCAAGCCGCATCAAATTGCTCTCTGGAGAGCTTAATCGGGTCGCCATATTGGGGGTTGGCATTGTAAGCAATTTTGAAAAAGTCGGCGACCTGGCGCAAAGCCAGATAGCCAGCCCGGATGCACAATTCCGGCCCCGGTGTGCGTGGTACATCTACGGTTGAAGCAAGCAAAGCCGCCGAATCCAGAATTGTCCCTGCCGCCACGATCCAGTGGCGATGCGGTTGAGGCGAACGATAAAAAGTAAGGGCTGCCAACGAGGTATGGCTCTCCTCTATATCGGTAAACCAGACTTCCCAATTAAACCATTGTTCTTGCAAGCTTTCCAAACCGCGTATCCGATGAGCGCGTATGAGCATCTCGACCGGGGAGGGCGGAGACCCGGCCCGCACTTCCAGCAAAGTAACGACCTGTTCACGACGCTGGAAGGCCGAGTACATGGTAGGCAGATAGGAAATCAACAGAGCCACCAAAAATAACCCGATAGCGGCCTCCGAAAAAGCCAGTAGAGTAGTGGGCCAATCGCTCACCGAGGCAAAACCGAGTGTCAATAACGAAGAGCCACTCAGGGTAAAAGCCCCCCGGAAAGTCTCGACCCCACAAGCCCAAAACATCCCCATATAACCGATCAGCACCAGCACCAGCCAGGCCGCCGGTAGCGAGATCAAACTAAAGGGAGCGAAAAAAGCCATTGTACGGTCGCGGTTCCGAAAGGTTTTCTGGCGGTTGACCACCAGATTAAATACCCGCCGCATATTACGGAAAACTATTCTGGTCAAGGGGTCGTTCGCGCTACGCGGCAGCACGAAGGTCCGGATCGCCGAAAACACCGTAAAGCCTACCAGAATCAAACCGGCAAAAAAAGCCAGTACACGCAAAATCATGTCCACGACAAACACCTGCCTTATTATATATTATGTTCTATTCTTTTTATCGGACGAACCGTTATAAATGTAGACTGACGATCATAGGCCGTATCATCTCATACCACAAAGTTTAGAGCAACTTTGCCCAACTGGGCCTGCCCACACTCCATGTTATAATAAAGACCGTTTTGGTGTAGAAGAAGCTGAAATAAGATAATCCCGGCAAACCCAAATTGAAATTCCTGATAATTGACCCTTATTATGCGGCCTTTTTGACCGCGCTCTATGCAGAGAAAGCGGGACTAGGCCGCGAACCCTACCCGATCCAGTGGCGTATTTTGATGGAGCAGTGCTTTGGCACGGCCGATTTTTATTCCGCCAACCTCAAAAAGCTGGGCCACGAAGCCGAAGAAATTGTCGCCAATTGCGAACCACTCCAAAAGCAGTGGGCTACCGAACACGGGCTGAAGCTGGCAACTGCGCTCCCCTTCGAGCCGGTCATAATGCGGCGGCGCGGACTGCCGATCCCGGCGGTGCGTCGCAGCCAACGCTGGCAAAGTGAAATCCTGGCCGCTCAGATCACGGCCTATCGCCCCGATGTACTCTATTTGCAAGACCCGGCTTTCTTCGCTCAGACCGGCTTGCTCGATACGGTGCGGCCCTATGTCAGGCTGATCGTCGGACAACATGCATCGGCCCTACCACCCATGTCGGTCTTTAAGGGCTGCGATTTAATTTTATCTTCTTTGCCAAACCAGGTGGAAGCCTTCCGGCAGGCTGGACTCAAAAGCGAATATTTTGGGCTGGCCTTCGAGCCTGCCGTGCTGGAAAAGCTTGGCCCGGTCGAACTCAAATACGGAGTCGTCCACGTCGGCGGCTATGGGGGAGTTCACGAGGAGCGCCGCAAATTGCTCGAAGCGGTCTCCGCAAATATCGAGGTCGATTTTTGGGGTTATGGAGCAAACAAACTGCCCCCCACTTCGCTGATCCGGCAACGTTATCACGGGGCGGCCTGGGGTCTGGCGATGTACCAGATCAGGGCGGCCAGCCGTATGACCCTGACCAACCACAGTATTTCCGCCGGGCCATATGCCAACAATATGACCCTCTACGAAACGACCGGGGTCGGTTCGCTACTTGTCACCGATCACAAGATCAACCTGGGCCAGTTGTTCGAGCCGGACAAAGAAGTGGTGGCCTACCGTAGCCCGCAGGAATGTATCGAGAAAATCCGTTACTACCTCGATCACGAGACCGAACGGGTCGCGCTTGCCAGGGCCGGACAGCAACGCACTCTGCGCGAACACACTTATTACCACCGTATGCAACAATTATTGGATATTCTAAAACGTTACTTGCCCTGAGTGGGCCGAGGAATCGCAATGCCCGATATAGCCGGACGGCTCAAGTTAAACCCGATTAATTTGAAAAAGAAGTTGAAGTACGTCGCGCCACCCTTGTTGCTTGATCTGGCCCGCCACTTAAAGCGGGTCATTCGCAAAGAGCGCCCCGAATGGGAATATCTGCCACAAGGCTGGCAAACCGCCCAGACCGACCCTGCCATCAAAGGCTGGAACGTCGAAGCCGTGCTGCAAGCCTACAAAGCTCGCTGGCCTGGGCTGGTCAAACAGCTTGAAACCGTCCAGCCCTTTAGTGTCTCACCCGAAACGCTGGCAAACCAGGCTCACGACACGGTTTATCATAATACTGTTATGAGCTACGGCTACGTCTTGGGCCGGGTCGCCCAGCATAAAACGGCGATCTCGATGCTCGATTGGGGCGGTGGGATCGGCTACTACAATTTACTCAGCCGGGCGCTCCTGCCCGACCTTGAGCTTGATTATCATTGCAAAGAGGTCTCGCTTTTGGCCCAGTACGGTCAAGAGCTTTTCCCACAGGCCCATTTTTATAGCGACGATAACTGGCTGACCCGATCTTACGATTTTGTCCTGGCTAGTTCGTCCCTTCACTACGCGCAAGATTGGGCCGCGACTCTGGCTGACCTAGCCCGCATTACCGCAGGCTATCTGTTTGTGACCCGTCTGCCGATCATTCAAACCGACTCATCTTATGTGATGGTGCAACGCCCTTATCGTTATCAGTACAACACCGAATATCTCGGCTGGTGTCTGAACCACCACGAGTTTTTGCAACAAGCCGAAAGTAGCGGGCTAAAGCTGTTACGCGAATTTGTGACCGGAGAACAGCCAATAATCTACCGCGCCCCAGAGCAACCAATCTACTATGGCTTTCTCTTTAAGGGGCAGGCAGGTAACGGAACACGGATAAACCCAGATGAGACGGATGAACCCAGATGATTTAGATGGGTTTTGACTCCTGCTTTCGGCGCTATTCTGGTATCATAGGGAGCGCGGATTACAAAATAAGCGGCGGGGCAGATAGCAGCTATTTTTGCTGATACCTGACACCTGATACCTAATATCTATAAAACAATGAGCTAAGAATGAAACTGGGCATAATGGGCGGCACTTTTGACCCGATCCATAACGGACACCTCTTGATTGCTCAGGAGGCAGGCTGGCGGTTGGGGCTGGAACGGGTTCTATTTATCCCGACCGGCGACCCGCCCCACAAACAATCCCAATTGGTGGCCCCTGCCGAATGTCGGTTGGCGATGGTACGGCTGGCGACGGCGGACAACCCGCTCTTTGAGGTCTCTACTATCGAGGTAGAGCGAGAGGGGTTTTCGTATACGGCAGATACGCTGGCAGACCTGCACGTCCGCTATGGCCCTCAAACCGAATTATTTTTTATTGTCGGGGCGGACGCAGCGGCGGATTTGTTAAGCTGGTATCAACCGGAGCAAGTGCTGCAACTGGCCCGGCTAATAGTGGCGGATCGGCCCGGTTATAGCTTGCCGCTCGAAAAGCTGCGGGCCGGTCTGCCCAATACCAATCTTAGCGAACGGCTGCTAACCCTGGATGTGCCACTGGTCGAAATCGCCTCCCACGAACTACGGGCGCGAATTACCGAAGGTGCGCCGGTCAAGTATCTGGTTCCCGACGAGGTAGCCGACTACATCAGCCGCAAAAAGCTTTATCGTGATCCGAGTTTAGAAGAAAACAATTTAGAAAGTGACTCGCAATGCTGATTGATGCGCACGCCCACCTCGATCTGGAACAATTCGCTACTGACCGGGCCGAAACGATTGAGAGGGCTAAAGAAGCCGGAGTTGAGCGGATTATTAATGTCGGGGTGGAGCCACCCAGTTGGGACGATGCAGTCGCGCTGGCGGAGCAATATCCCGGCTACATCTATCTGGCGTTAGGGCTGCACCCCAACGATATTAACCGCACAGGCGACCCAGAGGCGGCCCTGGCCCGCCTGGAACAGCTAATCGAGGCTAACCGGGACAAGATTGTGGGCCTCGGCGAGACTGGGCTGGATTATTATCACGACGACGTATTGCCAGAGGTGCAAAAGGTCTATTTTGTAAAGCAAATCAAAATGGCCGAACGGCTTGGATTGCCGTTGGTAATCCACTGCCGGGACGCGATGCCCGATCTGCTTGAAATAATGCAACAACACGCCACCAACAGGCCGGTTCAGATGCACTGCTTTAGCGGGACGGTCGCCGAGGCCGAGCAATGTCTGGCGCTGGGGCCGCAGGTTTTTATCTCGCTGGCTGGGCCGGTTACTTTTGCGAAGGCGCTCGACCGCCACGAAGTCGCCCGCGCCGTCCCGCTCGACCGCTTGCTAGTCGAAACCGATTGTCCCTTTCTCACGCCCCATCCCTACCGGGGTCGCCGCAACGAACCGGCCCGCGTTCGACTGGTCGCCGAGCGGATCGCCGAGCTTAAAAATATTCCTTACTCGGAACTGGCCCGGCAAACCGGTGAAAATGTAAAACGTCTATTCAAAATTGCCTAACCAAAGGAGCAGTTATGCCTAGCAAGAAAGTCGCCAAAATCGCCATCGGGGTATGCCTGCTCTTTGGGGTTGCGTCGGTAGTCTGGTTTCGTGATACCGGCGATATTCCATCGTTCTCGATGCAAATTACGGCAGCCCTGGTCGTTATCGCCATTTTGGTATTTTATCTGCGTACCAGCGCCGATTAGAGCTATCGGATATAACACAGATGAACATGGATAGGTTTTATTAGGGGTATGGCTGGGGAAGAATGGGGTAGTTCAATTGGAATTAATTTTTAGGTACAAAAATATCAGCTATCAGGCTGAGAACAAATGGCTCCCAACCTAATAGCTGATACTTCCTACCCGCTTAACCTGGGGTTAGTTGACGGTGGTTCATGCTGTCTTCATCGTCCGTCTCATAAGCTGGAGCGATAGGAGCAGCGATCACGGTCATATTGTCTTCCATCGCGCCCATGTAGCGCTGCGAACGGGAACCGTCGCGGGAAGGCTTGGACGGGTCGCCAACATGAGTGATAAGCTCGAAATCGAACTCTTGTACTTCAGTGACATTCGGTTTGTTGTTTGCTTGTTCCGGCATTTTATTAACCATCCCTTTCTGCATCTGCATCATAAAATTATCCCCCTAAAAGGAACCAGACGACCTGGAAATTGTATTGGCGAGATATTTTGCTTCTTCAATCTCAGTCACTACTTTGGGACAGATAGAGATGAGAAACGAACCCGAATTACAGGCAATTGGTGAGCAAACCCAGGGTTGTACTATAGACTAAGCCTGTAAAAATTGTCCTAACGATAGGATATCACAATTATTATACAATAGAATTTTCTTATTGTAAAGATAGGTAGAGGTTATAGTTTAGCCCAATTATTAGATATATCTCGGTTTTGCAACTTAGTAAGGTTGTATTACAACCTAATTATTGGGTGAGCGTCAATTTTTTGCATATTAGCCAGACTATACACACCCTAAACCGAGGAGTGATTATATATTAAAAAAATTTTCGCAGAAAAATTTTCTAATATATAATTTTAGTGGTTTGGAGCAGGATTTTCACGGTTGCCCGTTTTTATTGTTTGAACCCGTGCAAAAATCTGACGCTCACCCCTAATTATTGCATTTGGTTACAAACAGGGCGAAATGTATTACAATAGGCCGGAAGAAGTCTATCAAACTCTTGCACTAAATTAAGCTGGAAAATTAGCATAGAAAGCAGGCCATTGAAATAATGGAAACTCCCACTCCCAACGGTAACGGCAAAACTGATAAAGGCTCTATGAAAAAGCGACCGCTACTTTTTCTCGACCTGGAAACCACTGGCCTCAACCCCGGTCAGCACGAAATAACCGAAATCGGCGCATTACTTGTCTCGCAACCCGATTGGCAAGTTATTAAAACCTATCAGGCCAAGACGCTACCGACACACCTGGAGACAGCAACCCCGGAAGCCTTGCAGATCGGTCATTTTGATGCGGCGACCTGGGAAAAAGAAGGGCGACCTTTGAAGCAGGCCCTCGAAGAATTGAGCGAATTTGGACAGGCGGCGGTTCTGGCTGGATTTAACGTCACTTTCGATTGGGCTTTTTTACAAATGGCCTTCAACGAATTTGAACTACCCGACCCCTTTTATTACCACCGCTTTGATGTGATGAGTTCGGCTTTTACCATGCTTTACGGACGAGACGGGATGAGCAGGTTTAGCCTGAGCGAGTGCTGCCGCTTTTTTGGTATAACCAATAAAAACGCTCACACCGCCTTAGCCGATGCCGAAGCCACTTATGAGCTATTTGTGGGGTTGATGAACTTGGATAGCGAAATTCCGCCAGCTACGAGGTAAGGTATCAGGTGTTAGGTGTCAGGTATCAGGTATGGGGTAGAAACCTAACACCTCACCTGATACCTATTGCGCTAATGTACCAATCACCTTGAGGATCGCGTTAACATCGGCGAAATCGTTGGTGCTGCGGTCGCGGTGGACAAACCGGGCAATACCTTGCTGGTCGATTAGGAAAGTGCCGCCCAATTGGGATACATCGCCAACCGGTATACCACCAAAGTTTCCTTTACTAGCCTGACCAAACAAAGAGGCCATACTGCCAGAGGCAAGTTCTTGCATCGGACTAACGGCTCCTAACCCAAATTGCCGGTAGACCCGCTGGGAAGTATCGCTCAGAAGCGGGAAGGGCAGGTTCCGACTCTGGCGGAACTGGCGAGCCTGGGCCGGGTCGCCCATCCCAACCGCCACCAGTTGAACCCCTTTGCTTTCGATAAAATCATATTTCTGTCGCAACTGCGCCAGGTATGCTCTGCAAAACGGTCAGCCGTAATGACGGATCAAGGCCAGCAATACCGGACGCTTCGACCATAATTCGGATAGCCGGACTGTCTGGCCCTTTTCGTCCAGCAAACTGGCATCCGGGGCGGCCTCGCCCAACTTAAAAAGCGGGTTGGGGGCCGGTTTCTTGACTGTATCAGACATTTTTCTCCAATCTGCTTTGTAGACGTTATAAAGCCCAAATCTTTACCTTTATAGTATACTGCTTATAATACTTTGCAAAACTACTTTTGGGGGCAGAAGGGGTAAAGGATTGATTAGAATATTTTTGACCGATAAGTAGCTCAGCTATAAATCTAATGGATTTGCTCGCATTTACCAAACATGATAAGCTAAAATTCTGATAGAACCTGATATTTTAAGGAGTGCAAAGAGATGACAATCTTGGAAAACCGGGAGCAGGTTATTGATATTCCTGCTTTTAAAAACGAAGCCCTGGTCGATTTTTCGCGGCCCGAAAACAAAGCCGCTATGCAAGAGGCGCTGGCACAGATCGGTGGGCTGCTGGGACAGACCTATTCGCCGATTGTAGGCGGCAAGCGTTACGAAACGGATGGGGCAGTGCTGACCTCGCTCAACCCGGCCCGACCCCAACAAGTCGTCGCTCGTTTTCACGGAGCCACCCCCGAACTAGCCGAAGAAGCGATCCAGGTCGCCGAAGAAACCTTTAAATGGTGGCAGTTTGTACCTGCGGTCGAACGGGCCGGGTATATCTTTAGGGCCGCCGAGTTGATGCGAGAACGCAAGCATCTTTTTAGTGCCTGGATGGTCTACGAAGTGGGTAAGAACTGGGCCGAAGCGGATGCCGATACCGCCGAAGCAATTGACTTTATGGAATTTTACGCCCGCGAAAGCTTGCGACTGAGTGGCCCGCAACCGGTCGTCCAGATCGCCGGGGAGAGCAACCACCTGAATTATATCCCGCTTGGGGTAGGCGTAGTGATCCCGCCCTGGAACTTCCCCCTGGCGATCACGGTCGGCATGACCTCCGCCGCGATTGTGAGCGGCAATACGGTCGTGCTAAAACCGTCCAGCCTATCCCCTGTGATTGCTTTGCGCTTTGTCGAGCTTTTGGAAGAGGCCGGACTACCGAAGGGCGTGCTAAACTTCCTGCCCGGTAGCGGTGGGGCTATCGGCGACCGATTGGTCGATCACCCCAGAACGCGCTTTATCTCGTTTACCGGCTCCAAAGAGGTCGGGTTGCGTATCTTCGAGCGGGCTTCAAAGCAGGCTCCCGCTCAAATCTGGCTCAAACGGACGGTGCTGGAAATGGGCGGCAAAGATTGTGTGGTGGTCGATGAAACCGCCGATCTGGAAGCAGCGGCATCCTCTATCGTCGCCAGCGCTTTTGGCTTCCAGGGCCAGAAATGTAGCGCCGGAAGTCGGGCCATCGTGGTCGATCAGGTTTATGATACGGTGCTGGCAAAAGTGATCGAGCGCACCAACCAGTTACGGCTGGGTCAGACCGATCTCGAAAATTTCGATCTGGGACCAGTAGCGGATGAAAAGGGTTACAAAAAAATTCGGGAATATATCGAGGTAGGTAAGACCGAGGGCCAACTGGTCGCGGGCGACAAGCACGAAGTTCCTGCCGAAGGCTATTTTATCCCACCGACCGTCTTTAGCGAAGTGCCGGAGACCGCCCGAATCGCTCAAGAGGAAATTTTCGGCCCGGTGCTGGCAGTCATCCGCGCCCGCGATTTCGATCACGCCCTGGCTATCGCCAATGGAACCGAATATGGTCTGACCGGGGCGCTCTTCAGCCAAGACGAAGCCCGGATCGAGCGGGCCGAGCGCGAGTTTCACGTCGGCAACCTCTACTTCAACCGCAAGTGTACCGGGGCTTTGGTCGGTGTCCATCCTTTTGGCGGGTTTAACATGAGCGGAACCGACTCGAAGGCCGGCGGTCAGGACTACCTGATGCTCTTCCTTCAGGCCAAAAGCATCGCCCGCAAGGTCTAAATAACCCGAAGCTCGAAGCTTTCTTGCAGAATTATTCACTGGTAGGGGCGACCCTTGTGGTCGCCCTCGGAGACCCGGCAGGGTGTTCATGGGCGACCACAAGGGTCGCCCCTACAAAACCAAGTTCTTTGCAAATTGCTGTAGGGTGATAACACCCAATCGGGCAGAAGCCTTTTTAATTGGCACGATCTGGATTTGCGGCCTGCTCTTCGGGGGTGGGGCGACCTCGACAGCGCGTAGTAGCGTGATAGGCATCCGGGTCTTCCGCCGAAGCTTTACCGGCCTCAACCACTGCCACCCGCAACAGATAGCCGCCCGTTAGTACTAACAACGGACTTAAAAGGCTAACTACCCGACTATACAAACCGCGTTTTGGGCTAAAAAGTTGTAGCAGAAAGGGCAAAATCTGGCCAAGGCTGATCGCCAGCGCGAAAAGCAACCCATATTTGCCGCTCGTAGTGTACTGCCGTACTGCCGGTTTGAGCTTTGCCGCACCGTAAGCCAGCAGGCTCAATTCGGCTAAAATCGCGCCTTGCTCGATCCGATCAAGCCGTTGCAACTCCTCGTGACCTGCCCCACTCAAAGCCCTTGCCAGCGAAATAGCGGCTGCCCCGGTCGAAAAGGCCGAGGCCAAAAAAAGCGGCGGCAAAACTATATCGGCTTCGGCCCAGAGCGGAACCGCCGTTGCCGAAAGTAAGACCCCCGTATAGCTACCCAACGCCAGACCGTCCAAACCTTGCGCCACGCTGGTAACACGATTGGCGGAAAGCAATACTACTTTGGCGGGTAGGCTCCCGGCGGGAATTAAGCCATCCTCGACCGTCTGACGGGCCGCATTTAGGCCGGTCAACAACCCGCTTGAGGTCAGGATATAAGTGCCGACACTGAGCGGGGAGCGCAACTTGAGAACCCGTAGCATATGATGGAACCGTTCCGGGCGCTGCAAATCTATCACCAGCAGCACGGGCGAAACCAACATTCCGGCCAGACTGATATAGCGTCCGGCCCGGATAATCGACTGGTCGCGCTCTTTATCGCCAACAAGCTCGACCAGAGTCGTAATAGCCGACGCGCCCCCCGCAATCCCACCGACCCAAAAATAAGTCCAGATCGGCCAGACCCAATGTGGTTTCTTTATGACTGGTCGCCCGTAGTAACTGGTAAACTGGTTTTCGGTCTTGCGCCGCTTGCCGCCCCGCTCCGGTGGTGGGATCGGGGCGGCTTTTTCCTTTGGGGCCGGGTCGGTTCTAGTTGTCCATAGCCCTGCGATTAACTTTAACATGCTTTACTTATCCTTCATTTCCAGCAGTTTCGCCCAAACGCTTTTACAAAAGGTGTTACAGGAATATTACTAACGAGACTTGCGCCGCAACGATAGGGCCGTCATAGCACTCAGGACGATGCCCGACACAAGACAAGCCAGATACCCGCGCCCGACCCGGCTTTGGGGTAGTATCGGCTTTTGGGGTAAACCATAAGCCTCTGGCTCCGCCGTCAGCAAAAAGAAAGCGTTCAGGTCGCCGACGCTGGTTTCCTCGTCTACGCCGTACAGGTAAGCCTCGGTCTCGCCTCGCCCGTGCAAGTCGGCAACACGCTGTCGCGCTCGCATTTTCAGGTCGTCCAGTTCGCCAAACAAAATGCTATCGGTCGGACAGGCTTTGGCGCAGGCTGGTTCGAGGCCGTCTTTTTGACGGTCATAGCAGAGGGTACACTTAAAAGCCCGTCCATCGTCGTGCTGCAAGGCAACCACCCCAAACGGGCAGGAAGGCACGCAATAGCCACAGCCGTTGCAAATATCGGGCTGGATATAGACCGCCCCAAACTCGTTTCGGATAATCGCCCCGGTCGGACAGGCTTGCAAACAACCGGCATTGGTGCAGTGTTTACACACATCGCTCATCATTAGCCAGCGCCCGGCCTCCGGGAACCCAATTTGCAAACTGGCCCGACCATCCATATTTAGAAAAGCTAACCGACCCGGTTCGCCGCCGTCCGCCCCAACCTGGCTTGGTTTTGGGGCCGGGGTCGCCATCGGCAATTTGGTTTTCGTCTCCATCTTTTCGATAAAGGCGACGTGCCGCCAGGTGGTCGCACCCAATGCGGCGGTATTGTCGTAGCTCATGCCGGTCAGTTCGTAGCCGTCGGCGGGCAATTGGTTCCATTGCTTGCAGGCTACCTCGCAAGCTTTGCAACCGATACAAAGCGTGGTGTCCGTGAAAAACCCGTTAGCCATAACCTCTTAGCCTCTTGCTTTCTTGGGGCCTATCTAACAAGGGATGAAGGATGAGGGATGAAAGGAGAGTGAAAACTGAGTAGTTCGGTTGTATGACATTGCTCCACCAATGGATGTTTCCGTTCATCCCTCATCCTTCATCCTTCATCCCTTCTTAGACATCCCTCCACAATGGATAATTACCCCCTTATCGTACAAGCTCTTAATCACTGGCCGCCCGACCCTGACCGGCGGCTTCCTGGACTGCCGGGCGATTGCCCGGTTCGGCGGTTGCAACCTGATTGACATGGGTCATCACATCCACCGTGCCGAGGTGAACTTCCCGGTTAAGTTGGCCCGCTTCGCCGCCACGTGCCACTACAACGTTATCGCTAGAAAACGGCTCGGAAGGAGCCGGAACCGCCCGCCGTCCTTTGCGAAGGTTGGCGGTAAACGATTTGGCCTCGTGAATATGGACATTCGATTCTTCACTGAGCGGAACCATATTGTTTACCACGTCGCCGGTTACGATCCCCTTGCTGCCCCAGTGATAGGGCAACCCGATTTGGTGGATCACTTGACCGTTGATATTGAGAGGGGTCAGCCGTCCCGTTACCAGTACCCGCATTTCCAATTCACCCCGACTGGTAACAAGGGTCGCCCAATCGCCGTTTTCCAGCCCGGTTTCGGCAGCTAGTACCGGGTTAATTTCGGCGAAAAGCTCCGGCTGAAGCTCCGAAAGCCAGGGAACCCAACGGCTCATCGCACCCGATGTATGGTGTTCGGTCAACCGATAAGTCGTGACAACGTGCGGATAATCCGGGCTGAGGGCCGGGTTTAGCTCGTTGCCGGGTCGAGACTTAGTTTTTTGGGCCGGGTTGCTTTGCTGCCGATAGACCGGGTTGGCGACCGGCGATTCTAACGCCTCGTAATGGGTCGGCAAAGGGCCATCCACCAGTCCAGTTGGTACAAAAAGCTGGCCTACCCCGTCCGCCATCATGATAAAAGGGTCGGCCCCGCTATGCGCTTCCATTCCCAGACCTTGCGGGGCGGCAGGGGTTGAAGGGGCTTTCTGGAGCGGGAAGTCCGGCACATCATAACCAACCCACTTTCCGGCATGCTGCGGCGTTGTGGCATCGCCGTGATGCTCCCCGGCGACCTCTTCGCCAGGGCTGGCTTGTCCGCCTTGCGGGTCGGGCTGCCACCAGACCAGTTTTTTGCGTTCGCTCCAGGGTCGTCCGGCGGGGTCAGCACTGGCCCGATTGTAAAGCAAGCGGCGGTTAGCGGGCCAAGCAAAACCCCACCCGCTATGGTTGGTAAAATCAGGGTCGCCAAGCGCGACACCCACCGGGTCGCCCTGACGATAAGCGGCCCGGTTGCTACCATCCGGCGCGACCATCCCGCTATAAATCCAGCAGCCACAAGCGGTCGAACCGTCGTCTTTCAAGTCGGCAAACCCGGCGACCGGCCCATGAGTAGCAACGTTATAGCCGCTAATTTCAAGCGCGACCTGCGAAAGGTCTGGCTCCTGTAATTCTTCCTCACCCGGCTTGATCGGTAACTCCCACTGGACTTGCCGGATCACGCGGTCGCGTTCGAGTTGGCTATCCTGGTAGAGGGCTTGAAGGCGGCGACCCAAATGGTAAATAAACCAGGTCTCGCTACGAGCATCGCCGGGCGGGTCTACCGCCTTATCGTGCCACTGTACCATACGTTGGGTATTGGTATAGGAGCCATCTTTTTCGGCTACAACGGCGGCAGGCATCAAAAAGAGTTCGGTTGGGATAGTCCGGGGGTCTACCCCTTCGGCCTTCCAAAAGTCCGCTACTTCGACCGGGTAAATATCGCGGACGACACACCAATCCAGCTTTTGCATAGCCTTTACTTCATACCGGGCATTGAGACCGCCCACCCCAAAATTCTCGCCCATCACGAACAGGCCCTTGAGCTTGCCTTCGTTCATTCGGTAGAAAATCTGGTTATAGCTGTAGTCGCCGTTAATTTTGGGCAGGTTGTGAAAGCCCCAATCGTTATCTTTGGTAGCGTGCGGGCCGTACCAGGCTTTCAAAAAGCTCACGATGTACTTGGGCATGTTGTGCCACCACCCAGTAGCACTATAGTTGGCTTCCAAATAATCTTGAAGCTTGTACTGCTTTTGGCTTTCGCTGGGCATTTGGAGATAACCCGGTAGCAGGTTATAAAGGGTTGGAATGTCGGTCGAACCCTGGATCGTGGCGTGACCGCGCAAAGCCAGCACCCCGCCACCCGGTCGTCCGATGTTGCCAAGCAGCAATTGCAAAATAGCAGCAGCCCGGATCATCTGTACCCCCGTGCTGTGCTGGGTAAAGCCAACTGCGTAGCAAAGCGCACTCGTCCGATCACGCCCGCTATTTTCAGCCAGGGTCTTTGCCACTTGTAGAAAGACTGCCTGGGGTGTACCGCAAACGCGCTCAACCATTTCTGGCGTATAACGGCTAAAATGGCTTTTGAGAAGCTGAAAGACGCAATGGGGGTCGCTCAGGGTTTCATCCCGCAAAGGTGGCCCCTTGCGCTGCCCAGAGTGGGCCGCCTGACTATCTGGTTTGGCCTCTGCTTGAGACTGCCCTTGACCCTGTTGCGCACCAGCACCATTTTTGTGGGCATCGGCTACCTCGTACTGCCAGGTCGCGTGGTTATAAGTTTGGGTCTTGGGGTCGTAGCCATCAAACAGCCCACCCAATTCATCCGGCCCCTTATAAGCCTGGTTGACCAAAAAAGCGGCATTGGTGTAATTTAGCACGTAATCTTTGAAATAAAGCTCGTTTTGAAGAATATAATTAATGATACCGCCCAAAAACACGATGTCCGTCCCGGTTCTGATCGGCGCATACAAACTAGCCGTCGCCGAAGTCCGGGTAAAGCGAGGGTCTACGTGAATAATCTTGGCTCCCTTTTCGCGGGCCTCCATCACAAAACGGTAGGCGACCGGATGGCATTCAGCCATATTCGAGCCTTGTATCAAAATACAATCGCTATTTACCAAGTCCCAGGGAGCCGTCGTCGCCCCACCACGTCCAAAGCTTGTACCCAGACCGGGTACGGTGGAACTGTGTCAGATACGGGCCTGATTTTCGATATAGACCATCCCAAGTGAGCGAAAGAGTTTGATAATCAGATAATTTTCTTCATTGTCCAGCGTCGCCCCGCCGATGTGGGCAATAGCTTCGGTACGGTTGATCGGCAGACCTTCATGCTCCTGGCTGTATTCCTGGAAGGTACTATCACGGGTCTCTTTGACCAGTTGGGCGATCCGATCCATCGCCCAATCGAGCGGCTTTTCCTCCCAATGATCGCTATAGGGAGCGCGGTATTTGACTTTGGTCAGCCGCAAGGGATTAACGCTCAGACTATAGGTCGCACTTCCTTTCGGGCAAAGCGTCCCTCGGTTGATCGGGCTTTCCGGGTTGCCTTCGATGTCGATAATCTTTTTATCTTTGACAAAAACCAACTGGCTGCACCCAACCGCACAATATGGGCAGATACTATGGTATTTCTCGGCCCCTTTGATACGCGATTCGAGTTGGTGGCTGCGTTTGCTGAGGGGGTTGGGAACCAGCCCAATATGGCGACCGAGGAATTTACCCAGCCCACCTTTAGGATTTTTCTCTAAAGCCATAGATTATTACCGATCTTTCTAGTTTCGTCCGAAGCCAACCACTTTAGCCTCGGAGAGCAGTTTGTTTTGCAGTTCTATTTTAATGAACCAACCGGAAGATTTGCAAATGGTCGCCGCGAAGCTGGTTCGCAAAAGGCGACTAATAAACTTTAGTAACTACTCAACCTACTCTTTCGGGCGATCACATCGGGTCGCCCCTACCCAAAATCCGTTGTAGGGGCGACCCGATGTGGTCGCCCGGCCTGAGCAGTTACAAACCTAATACCATAAACCGTGCCAGTCTTTATAGCTCTAAAGAAGATTCACCGTTTTTATCCTATTTTTACCCATATTGACTGGGTTATTTACCTGCGGGCGATAGGATCGGAGTGTAAAGCGGGTAAATTAAGTTCTGTTAGGGGGAAGAATGATATGGTTAACGAGAAACAAAGCAATTATAAATTTATTTCTATTTTCGCGCGACTGTTCGTAGGCATGTCGGTCTTGATGATTGTGCTTCAGGCTTTGATAGCAGCAATTAATACTGTCTGGCGCTACGCTTTTAGTGATCGCAAAAAAGCGTAACTACTCAATCGGGTTAAACATAATTTGGTGCAAACGAGCTACCTAGTGGTTTTCGGAAGATTTTCCCAGCGCTTCCAGTAACATTCTAGCGTAGTGGATAAAGCCACCATCCACATTCGTGTAATCTTCCGGCTCAATATTATCACGAATCCAGGTATAGTTAAGCACCTGGACGACGCTGCCCAGTATATACGCCAACCGGTAGGCGCAGTCTAGCTCCGATTGGGGTAAGAACACCTGCCAGGGTTCCAGGTAAGCCTTTGTCAGCCTTTCCCAGTAATCCGGCCTATCTTCAAAGTTCGCGCTATACTCTACAAAGGGATTAAGACTTACAAAGGGATGAGAGACGGTCAAATCCGACCAGTCGTAAAAGACAAAACCGTTAGAAGTTAGCGCCACATTATGCGCGTGAAAATCCCCGCTATCTAGCGTCTCCGGCAGACCAAAGGCCGCTAACTCAAGGCAAATTGCTTGTAGGCGGGGGATCGCGGCATGCAATTGGTTCACCTCTGCCTGACTTAAACCCATCGCTTGACCGACCAACCACAAATCGTCGCGTTCTAAGACCTTTTCAAGCTGTTCCCCCAGCACACTTAGCCGTCTATCGCGTGCGCCCGCCTGTAAAAGTTCCTCGGTATGTTCAACGCATCCTATTTGCAACCGGGCGTATTCTCGCAGGGCCGCTTCCCAGACCGCAAAATCTTTTACCTCGGCCAGAGTTTCACCCTTAAAATCAGACATCAAAATCCAGCCGTCTTCTGCATCGCTACCTAGAATATGGGGAACCTTATCAGGTAATAACTTTTCCAGCACCACAGCAAAAACTGGCTCCTTCTTAAAATAAGGCGGGATCGCCTTTAGATATAGGTTTCCAACCGAAGTTGGAATCTTTAGCTGGGCCGAAATAACATCAGCTTTGCGCTGTTCAATCGGGCCGGTAAGTTGCCAGCCTTGCCTTCCAACAAAGTTTGTGACCCAATCGCGGGCTTTCTCAAACCAGCCTGGTCTGGCCCAGGCCATCCGAAGCGGGGGGATTGGCCCGATGCTGTTTTCATGCAGCCACCTGTGTACCAGTTCAGCATGGAGTGGTACGGCAAATTCGTGGTGAGCGATTGCTTCAGGGCCGTACCAGCCCAGATCAGTGCTACCGCCTTGAAGCTCTAACAGCACTACCCGGTGCGTACCACGAAACTCGTTATTCTCGAAAATCCGCCGGAAATAATACTCCTTCAACAAAATGGTTTCCAGGCCATAACACTCACGCATCGTCTGAATTACCCAGGGAGCGAAGACGCTCGGATTAAACGCTTTTGAGGCTTCCCAGTGCGGCAAACCCCAACGCTCGTTGTCCTCCATTAGCAATACTTTATCGCCAGAAGCATTAGTGATAATAGCGTAAAAATCTCTTTTTATAAGGGGCTTAATATCGCTCACAGTCATATTCTCGCTTGATTTAAACTTGCTACAATACTTTTACAACCTATTACACAGGTATTGAAAGGGTAGGGGCGGCCCTGCGTGGTCGCCTCCTGGTAGACCCGACATGGTGTTCATGGGCGGCCACATAGGGCCGCCCCTACCAAAATAATTCTTTGTCTTTGCGCCTATATCCTAGCCTTGTAAAGCTTTCCACATTTCCTGATCGCGAGTAGCCGTCCAGATGCGGGGGCGCGTCCCCGAAAGCTCATCGTAGCAACGGCTTACATCAAACGGCATACAATGCTCGAAGATCGGCCAATGACCGAAGCGCGGTTGCAAGGCGGCATGGGCCGCATCGAAGGCTTGCTTCAAGCTTTGCTCCTGGCGGACTGTTTCGGCTACGCTGTCCCGCAGGATAGTCAGAAATTCTTTGGTCGAGTTAACTGCACCGACCACCTCAGCCCCGCGCACCGCCGGACCACGCCCTGGAACCAGCGCCTCCGCTCCTAGCGCCCGCACTCGTTCGAGGGTTTCCATCCAATCTTCGATATAAGCATCCCCGGCATAGGGGGTCGCCCCGGCCTCCACCAAATCGCCCGAAAAAAGAACCCGCTCTTTGGGCAAGAAGATCGCCGTATCCCCGTTGGTATGACCTCTACCCAGATAGAGCAAGCGGACTTCCAGGTCGCCAAAATAATAGGTTAGCTCTTTATCGTAGGTAATATTCGGATAGGTCAGGCCCGGCACGCTTTCGACACTCCGGAACAGGCGCGGAAAACGACCCGCCTCCGAATCGAAATCCTGCTGACCACGCTCGAATACAAGCTGGCGCATATTGCGATGCCCGATCAAAAAAGGAGCGCCAAAGGCACTGGCCCCCAACACCCGCACGGCATGATAGTGGGTCAGGACGATATGCATGATCGGCTTAGCGGTCACGTTGCGGATTTCGGCGATAAATTCCTGGGCCAACACCGGGGTTGCCCGTGTATCGATCACCATCACGCTTTCGGGGCCGATAATAACGCCGGTATTGGGGTCGCCCTCAGAGGTGTAAGCATACACGCCGGAGGCCAATTCCTCAAAAGTAGTCTTTTTCTCTTCCAAATCCTGGGAAGAAGCAAACGCTTTCGCCATTATTCTCTCCTTGCTGTACTGAGTGAAGATTTAATCTCTCAAAGCGACCGAGTGGCTGACGACGGACGGCGGATGACCGACCGCAAACCGCAAGCTGTCGCCAAGCTTTACCAGCGGAAATTCCAGACCACGCGCCGCAATATGAGCGTCGGGCCGTACCAGATAGAGTGTACCATCTTGGGCGGCATAAGTTTTGGCGACCTCGCCGTTTTCGTCCCAGAGTAGTTCAAGAGTGGGATAGACGGACAGGTCGGTGGGTTGCTTCGAGATCAGGTATACCTTGAGCGGCAAAGCCGGGGCCGACTTTAACGCCTGTTCCAATTGCCGGGCCGCCGCCTGGGGTTGATCGCTAAAATAAAACACCACAAAATCGTGACCGACCAGATCGATCAGCCGCGCGCGTTCTTTCTGACCAGCTTTGTTTGTGAAGGTGTAGCGGACATCGGGAGCCAACGCCCCGGAACGCGGGCCGCGCCGGAACTGCCAGACCGCTTTGAGCAGGGCCGGAGACTTCGCCAACCGCGCCCGGTCGGGCAAGTGCAATTCTCGGCTGAGTATCACCGAGTCCTGATAGGTAAAGGGGTAGGATAGCCTGCCGCTATTAACCAACTTTCGCAACCGCTTGAACCGCACGCTACCGCGCAAGATAGCGTTGCGAACAGTCAGCCGCAACTTGTTATGAGGGGTGATAAAAGCCATCGAGCCATCGGTAATTCGCAGGTTTTCGAGAGCAGCGGCGCGACGTTCCGGGTCGTAGGTTTCGAGCAAGCCGGTCGGGGCGCGTCCGTGCCTGACCAACCAGAGCTTCCAGGCCAGATTGTTGACATCCTGAATACCACTATTCATCCCACGCGCACCAAAAGGCGACATCAGGTGGGCCGCATCACCCAGCAAAAAGACCCGGCCCTTTTTGAACTGGCTGGCGTGGCGCTGCTGGAAAGTATAGATACTCGACCAAATCACCTCATAGGGCCGGTCGCCGATCACCTCTCGAATACGATGATCTAAATTTTCGGCTTTGAGTTCTTCTTCGGGAAGAATATCAGGGCCAAGTTGCCAATCGATCCGCCAGATACCGTCCGGTTGAGGATGGATCAAGGCCGATTTGCCTCGGTTAAAAACCGGGTCGAACCAAAACCAACGCTCGTGGGGCCGGTCAAGTTCGGCCCGGACATCGACAATCAAAAAGCGGTCTTTATAAGTCTTACCGATGAACGGCAAACCCAGCATGTGCCGTACCGGGCTATGCGGCCCATCGCAGGCCATCACATAATCGGCCTCAAAAGTTTGCGGGCCGGCTGGGGTCTCGGCACTGACGCTCACCTGTTCGTCGGTCTGGGAGAGGGCCACCACTTTGTGCAACCAACGCACTTCGCACAAATTTTGTTTTTCCAGGCCATCCAAAAGATAGCCTTCGGTATAGTTCTGGGGTAGATTGATAAAAGGCGGATATTTCTCGTCGGTGCTACCGGGGAACTTTATCTGGAAAATCTCCTGTTCTCCAAAGAAAACCCGACCCAGATACCACGTTACACCCCGCTCCATCATCGCACCAACCACTCCCAACCGCTCAAAAATCTGGAGGGTGTGGCGCTGGACGCAGACCGAACGCGAACTATCACACAACTTGTCGTCATCGTCCAAAATCAAACTTTTGATACCGTAGCGGGAGAGCGCCAGGCCCATCGACATTCCAATCGGCCCGGCCCCAACGATCAGAACGGGAACGCGCTCCGACCCACTCTCGTTTGGTAGGCTAATTCTAGCCTGGTTTTCAAGTTCTTGCCTCATAAGCAGTACTCCATCGGACTGGCTCTAACCTGAATTTCTAACCCTATTTTAGATCAATCTGAGCGCCTTATTTTCGCTTGTTTTACCCCAAAAGAAAAATTTGGTCGCACTTCAAGCCGCCGAAAAAAAGCAAAAAACCAGAGCCAAGACTTGATAACAGTCTCGACCCTGGCTTTTTATTTATCTACTTCGACCCAAATCTCACATTCCGGCCCATAATCCCGACGGAGAACGGTTCTTAGCCAGCCAACTGACCGGGCAGGACGGGCGTAGCGACATTACCAAGTGGAGCGTAATTCGCCAACAGCCGGTAGTCATTCTCGTCAACCAGATTATAGGTAATTCGGCCTGCATTTTCGACCAACCGACGTGGTAGGGCCGTCCAGTCAAAGCCGCCTTTGGTAACAAAAGAGCCTTTGCGCTGATCGATAAATGGTTTGATTAAATTCTGGTTTTGAGGTGCATCTGAAACGAAGACGAAATAAGCCGGTATCTCCAAATCGGCTACTTCATCAATAAAGGAGACCAAACCAATGTCGATGTCACCTTTGAGCTTAACATCGGCCACCACGGTTAGCCCCCTGGGATGAATACTTTCCAGCCAGGTCACCGCGTGGCGAGGGGTAGCCGCCACAAAAACAGCAAAATCGACCCCATCTTGCTGCGTAGTGCGTCGTCGATTGGTGTCCTCCGAAAGACCGGAGCTATAGTAAGTCAGCTTGGGCTGGGTCGCCGAACCCAGGTGGTAGAGAGCGCAAGAACGCCCATACTCGTTACAACTTAGCAGGACGTAGCGAGCAATCATTGAGCTAAGTCGAATATTGTCATCCAGAAGCAAAATCTGGTTGGTATGCCAATCGATAGGCTTGATGTATTCGGCCTCAGCATAACTGTCAGAATAGAATTGAGATGTCATAATCCTCACCGGGGTAAAACTAAACTGCCAACAATCCAGTGGAGTCCCGAAATTTAAGACCCGATGGAGTCCCTGCTACTAGAACGAGGGTAGAGTGAGGTCCCGAAAAGAAGGTAAGATGGAGGCCCGAAACCAGGTAACTACAAAGCATAAAAGTTTCTTAATCCTACTTGCTCACTATTATATCACCTTTTTTCGCTCTGGCAATAACATGGATCACTTAATAACTTGAAGTTTTGGGAAACTATATGTTAACGAAGGTGGAAACTATGCCTGTTCAGCCAGCCGCAAGTGGGCCTGACGGGTATAGAAGGGATAATACGGCCCCGCCAGGGCCAGCAGTTGCTCGAACCACTCGGCGGCTTCGGCAGGCCGACCGCTAAACTCGGCATAGCGACCCAGCCAGAGCATAGCTTGAAGTTGGGTCTCGCGGAAGCCGCTGCTTTTTGCCAAAGTATAAGCTTTGTTCAACAATTCAAGTGCGGCTACCTCGTTAGTCCGCTTATTAAGATACAAGGCCGCCAGACCGATCCAGGCTTCGGCTAAACCAAATTTATAGTCGATAGCCTCGCATATAAGGCGGGCCGCCTCAAACTCACCCTGATCGTCCCCGGTTTGTTCCATATTTAGCCAACCCAATACAAGCTGGCTGGCAGCCTCGCCATAACGATGTCCGATCTTGCGGCGCAGTTCGAGGGCTGTCGTAGCGAGTTCGATAGCCCGGTCGAAATCGCCCTTGTCGCGGGCAAGTTTGGCCTGATTGTTATAGCTAAAAGCGGCTCCCCGCTCGTCCCCCAGCACCAACGAAAGCGCCAGGCTGTGTTGAAACTTGGCTTCGGCCTGCCCCGGATCGCCCTTGTCGCGGTAAATTTGGCCCAGGTTATTAGCGCAAACCGCCTGCCCGAAACGTCCGCCGATAAGCTCGTAAAAAGCCTGAGCCGTCTTTAAGGTCGTCTCGGCCCGATCTAATTCACCCTTAAACCAGTAAATCATACCGAGGTTTACCTGAGTATAAATCGCCCGATGTCGGTCGCCTACTTTGTCGAATAAAAGTCTGGCCTTGTCGTAATATTCTTCGGCCTGGGCCAGATCGCCTTTGTCCCGATAGATCAGGCCCAAATTATCGTAACAGGCGGCTTGCCCGGCCCAATCGCTTATTTTTCCGTAGAGCGGCAAGATATATTCAAAATAAGAAATTGCCTCCTTCAAGTCGCCTCGCGCCCACAGCACCAAACTGAGATTTTTGTAGCAACCCGCCAATGCCCGCATTTCGCGCCAACTGGCCTGATCTTCGACTTCTGGCTGGCCTTGCCAGTCGGTCAGAGCTTCGCGCAACACCGCCTCGGCCTCATTGTAGCGACTCTTGCGAAACAAAAGATTGCCAAGCTGGGCCTTGAGCAACATCCGCAAGCCGTTAAGATCAGCCAAGCCGCTTTCTTCAAGTTCGCGCAACCCTTCCCGACATTCCTGGATGCCAGGGTCGTATTGACCCAGACGTTCGGCGGCTTCGGCCTGCAAGAGTCGCCATTCCAGGCGTTCAACCAGTTCACCGCTTAATAAGGGCCGGGCTTCCTCTAAATCGGCCTGGGAGCGGGTATAATTGGCCTGTAGCACCTCAATTTGGGCGTGGCGAATCAATAGATGGGCGCAACGCCCCGGTTGGGCCTGTCGATCCAAACCGACCAGCGCTTTCTCATAATAATCAGCGGCTTCGGCTAGGGCAAAAGCAGTGCGGGCTTCTTCGGCGGCTTCCTCATAATAGGCAACGGCGCGGTCGGCTAACCCGGCCCGCTCGAACTGGTCGGCCAGGGCCGCCGCCAAAACGCCGCCTGCTTGTCGATGGCGTTCTTCCAACCATTCGGCTAAGACCCGATGCAGCGACACCCGCCGTTGCCGGGGCAGGCTAGAATAGATTACCTCACGCAGCAGCGAATGTTTGAAGTTGAAGCCAGTTTCGCGGCTCGGCCCCAGACTGGTCAGCGCCCGACCGACGATCAATTCGCGGCGCTGGAGACGAGCCAACTGGCTTTCCAACTCTTCGCCCGTGTCGGGTTCGCCGGTTGCCGTCAAGAGCGACCGCAGCATAGGGGCCGAAAAATCGCGCCCTACGATGGTAGCCAGTTCGAGCAAGCGGCGTTCGTCCGGCGGCATCTGATCGAGCCGAGCCTGGATCAACCCTTCGACAGTTGGGGGGGCCGGAAGCGGGTCGGGGACAGCGCGGGCCAGTTGCCAACTACCCGTCTTCTCATCGTCGAGCAGCACGCCGTCCTCACGTAGCATGTTGATGATTTCTTCGACATAAAAGGGGTTGCCATCCGCCGCCTGAGTGATCTGCTCCACCAGATAAGCGGGGGTTTCGGGCAGCTTACGCAAAATGTGGCGAACAAGCTCGCGCGTCCGGGCCGGTGGCAAGGGTTTGAGATCGAGCCGGAAATGCCGATCCAGGCCAAGCCCCCAATCCGGCTTGCGTTCGTACAAATCGGGTCGAGTCAGTCCGATTAGCATAATCGGCGCGTCTTCCAGTTCAGCCCCCAGATAATTCCAAAGTGCTAAGGTCGCTTCTTCGGCCCAATGCAAATCTTCCAGCACCAACACCAATGGCTCATAACGCGAGGTAAGCGCGGTAACGGCGGCACAGAGGGCCGCAAAAGCCCGGAAAGTGTGCCACTGGGCCAGGGAAGGCTGGTTTTCTAGCATATTCAGGGCCGGACTGCCGGGCCAGCCAATCTCTAAAATCACCGACAGCAATTGCGCGACTTCTTCGGCACGGCTCAAGCCACCCAGTTCGCCCGCCGCCTTAAAAAGAGGTTTGCAAAATTGCAAGAGCTTTTCGCGCTGATGCTCGGCGCGATCCTCTTCGGTCAACCCTACCGCCGTTCGCAACATGTCGGCAAAAGGACGGTAAGGCTGCCCGACATTCTGGTCAACCTGTCCCCGCCAATAATGAGTACGGTGAGGCTGTAGCTCGATAAATTGGCGAAATTCGTACTCAAGGCGACTTTTGCCGCTACCGCCCGGCCCAACTATGGTCAACTGGCGTACACTGTTCAACTCGCGGCACTCGGCATAAAGACGGCTGACCAGGCTCCATTCTGGGTCGCGCCCAATCATCTCGGTCTCGACTCCTTGCACACCGCGCACCCCGATCAATTCGCCCTGCGGTCGGGCCGCCAGCACCCGGTAGACCGCCACCTCGGACGGTTCGGCTTCCTCGCCAAGTTGAACCGCTTCGAGCGCTTCGATCTCAAAAAGACCGCGCACCTGCTTGTAGGTTTGCTGCTCGATCAAGAGCCAACCCGCTGGGGTACGGTCGGTCAGGGTCTGGGCCAAATCGAGCGTCGCGCCCGTTACGCTGTAACGTTGTTCGCTGGTCGGGCCAAGTGTCCCGGCAAAGACCCGCCCGGTACTGATCGCTATTCGCAAACTGGGCCAGGTCGTCGGGGGACGACCCTGCCAACTGGTGCGGGCGTTTGCCAGGGCCACATGCAAGTCAAGACCAACCTGAACCGCCCGCAAAGGGTCATTTTCGTGAGCGACCGGCGCACCAAACAGAGCGCTCAACCTGCGCTCGTACCAGTTGGCTACAAACCCGGCCCGCGCTTTGATCGGCTCATCCAACGCCAACCGCAAATGGTTAAGCAGGGCATGGGCTTCCTCCGGGTCGAGACTGGCGGCGACTTTGTTAAAATTGGTCAGACTGGCGACCAATACACTCACCACCCGGAAGCCGTTGGGGGAGGGATGAGGGATGAAGGATGAAGGATGAAGGGTAGTTTGTGGTTGTAGGGTTGGTGTTGTGGTAGGGGGTGGGACGATAGTTGACGCAGGCAGAATGTTGGGCGCGGGTAGCTCTGCCGAAGTGGGGTTGGGAAGGGAGATTGAGGCTGGGACGGTCTGGGCCAACAAGCTAGTCTCGCGTTCGATCCAGAGTTGGCACAAATCCTGAAGGGTTTTCTCGCGGATACGGTAAAGTTGGCTGCGCGAAATAAACAAGCGGGCGGCTACATCGGTCGCATTACGACCCAAAATAGCGGTCTGATGTAGAATCTCATAAGGGTAGCGCCGGTTATGTGAGGCAGGCAGGGCGGGGTCTTTTGGCTCCAAAGCGGCGACCAAGCTTTTGATTTCTGCCGCCAGCGCCGCCCCCAGCGGGTTGGGTGACGGAACTACCGGTCGGCCTTCCCTGGCTTTGCTGGCTTCTTCGGCGCTAAGGCGGGCATGATGATCCCGCACCGTCGCTAACTTAGCCAGCGGCAAGGTAGCAAGTGCCAGATGGTTGTGATAATTGTGTAAAGCCTCGTTCAGATTTGACGGATTTATCAGGTCGGCGAGGCTTGGGGGTTGCTGTACACTCAACATTGCACACCCCAATCGCTCTAGGCTTTTGTCAATAAAAAGTGGTTTGTCTCAATCCTATCTACTGTTATGATTATAATCTATTTTGGCTTTTCACGTCAATAACAATAGCTCTATGTGGTAAACGTCAGTTTTGTGCGAACTAGCAAGGTTGTGAGATTCCCTAAACCGGGGTTGTGTATATATTAGAAAAATTTCGCAGAAAATTTTTCTAATATATTTTTGAGCGGTTTGGCACGGAGTTTTCACGGTCGCCTGCTCTTATTGGTTGAGCCTGTGCAAAAATCTGACGCTCACCCGTGGTATGCATAGACAGAGCTAGATTGTCCATTAACAAACCTTTATCCTACCGTCCTAACTACTACCCACCGCGTTAAGATCGGCTACGGCTTCGTTGAGATGATGTAGATTATTCATCAAAACCTGACCGTGCTGGGCTACGTCTGAGGAAAGCCGGGAAATCTGGCGCATTGTTTCCACTACCTGAACGGTTGCCCCGCGCTGCTCCTGGATCGAAAGGGAAATCTGGCGAGAAAGGGTCGCTGTCGTCTCGACCATTCGGACAATTTCTTCCAGGGTCAACTCCATTGAGCGCGTTCCGAGCATAATTCCAGCCGCTTCCTGAATCCCTTTGCGGGAGACCGCCATCGAGTTATCGACCGCCCGCCGGATTTCCTCGACCACCTGCCGCACCTGGGCGCTGGCATCCCGACTACGGCTGGCAAGGCGCTGCACTTCGCCCGCTACACTGGCAAACCGCCGTCCATATTCACCGGCTCCAGCAGCCTCGATTTTGGCATTGAGCGATAATAGAGTAGTTTCTTCGGCAATTTCGCTGATAAGCTCGGTAATCTGGTCGATCTGACGAGCCTGTTGGGAAAGGTGATCCATTGCTTCGGCTACCGCCAGGGTCTGTTCGTTGAGTAAGGCCAGCGAGGTCAGCCCGTTCCGCACGGTCGCTGTCCCATTCTCAACCACCTGAAAAGCTTGTTGAGCCGTCTTATCGACCTGGGCCGAAGCGTGCGAAATAGACTCGCTGATCCGGTTCAACTCCTCGACGGTAGTGCTGACCCGCAAAACAGCCGAAATCTGCTCAGTAGTACTACGCACCTGGGCTTCAAAGGCTCTCGAAAGGCGGTTGGTAAGCTCGTCCACCCGTTTACTCAACTGCTGCTCAATCTCGCTTTTGCGGGCCAATTCCCGGTTAGCCTCGTCCAGACTGCGATTTTGGGCTGTAAGTTGCCCGACCAACCGGCGTAAATTACTTTCAAAAAACCAGGACATCCCGGCCATCGCAAACATCAGGCTAATCGGGACGGCCAGTTGCGAAATAGCATCGACCGGGGTCTCGAAAAAACGCACACCCGGTTTGACCCGCGCCAGGGCTATCGAATAAGTGCTGGCGACCCCAATCCCGGCGAACAAAAAGCTATAGCGTGGCCCCAAAATCACCCCGGCAGCTACCACCGGAACCGTCAGCAAGGTCGAAATGCTGCGTAAATCTATCACTATAATATCGTCATTTTGCCGGGCAATATAAAGTGTAATTACAACATTGAGGGCCAGGAAAAATATAATGGCGGCGGCATAAGTAAAACCAACCCGGTTAATCCCATAACAAATCAAGACTATTAACAACCCACCCAATTCGGGCAGCAGAGTTGCGAGGTTGGGTTGTAGCAAAGAATTGGCCTGTGAAATCAAAATAAGCCCCAGCATACTCAGGGCCGTCATTCTCAAGAGGGCATCCAATAGCTGACTACGGCGTTTCTGGCCCAGTACCTCGCCAATCGTAGAGGCACGCACTTTGGAACGAGGTTGGGTGATAGTGGTGGTTGATTGCATATATTAATTACTCTTTTTTTATTTTGTATTTATCTGCATTTGTAATGGCGATTTTTGGTAAGCCAAGTCAAATATATCACCCTTCTTGCTAATTTCCAATAGCCACAACCTGTTAAGAGTTCAGGTTTGAGGTAACATGTAGTTATAAAAAGCAAAACCGGGCCAATCTTTGGGATCGCCCCGGTTAGGGAAGCAAATAAAAATGTAATTACACAGCCTCCACCTTTGGGCGACCACACAGGGTCGCACCCTACAACCGATTTTGGGTAGGGGCGACCCTAGGTGGTCGCCTGTGAACACCTTGCCCGGTCTCCCAAGGGCAATCACCCAGGGTTGTCCCTACCCGAATATTTTATTATTTTTGAGTACCTTGCACGAAGTTAATGTTGGCAAGCTTCGCGTTTGAGCTATTCCTGTTCGCGCAAAGTGAAGGTCGCCAGGGCCAGCACGATTCCACCGTAAGCCAATAGACCCAATAAGCTCGACCAATCGTCGCTGAGTGCGCCATTCGGCCTGATAAGGTTTTGCAAGACTGTGTTGGCATAGTAAAGCGGGGTCAAACGGCTAAACGGTTGTAACCATTGGGGCAGTTTATCGATATTGATAAGCAAGCCAGACAGGAAAACCGAAGGTACTATCACCATTGGAATCGTCGGGAGCATCTGCCCTTCGTTCTCGGAAAAGTTCGAGAGAAAAATACCCAACGCAATCGAAATAACCGCCAGCAGCCAGATTACCAGATAGATCGAAAGCTGTTTGCCCAGGTCGTAATCCAGATTAAAAACCCAGGCCAGTTCAAACAACACGATCAAAGTCTGAACGGTTGCCAGCACCGTATAGGCCAGCAAATAGCCAACAATTATCTCGCCCCGCCGAAAGCCATTGACGAACATCCGGGCCAGTGTCGTGGCCTTGCGTTCGCGCACTAGCACGATAGAACAAAGAATATAAGTTAGAAAGTGGACGATCAAGGCTCCGACAGGCACAATATAGCGGCTAGGGCTAAAATTACCCAAACTATCGAAAAAGATTTTCAAAAGGTACATCAGCACCAATGGCGCAGCCAGCGATAACGCCAAAAAGCGGCGGTCTTTTATCAATTGATGCAATACGCGCCTGGTTACAACTCCGGTGCGGGCCAAGTTCACGCCGATCCCGCTGGGCGTTCTGGATGCCACACTTATACTCATACTTCGGCTCCTTTAAAATTAACAGGGATGTACAGGATGTACAGGATTAAAAATAGGCTACCGTACTCTGTGGTGAGAGGCTAATTTTATTGGCATACCTGCATCCTGTGTTCACTGTCTCCTTTTGAAATAAGCTGTTATAGCAAATTGCAAAAAAAGTTCATTTTTTAAGGGCGGATGAAGTTGGGCTGTTAACAGTCGGTTGTTCACCTGCTCCCACCGGGTTGCCGTTACTCATCCGCAACATAATCGTTTCGAGGTTATCCTGTTCCAGTTCAAGACGGGTGATCGAAGGCTCAAGGCCATAGCGGGCCAAAACTCCCGGCAATTGGGTCGGGTACTCCGTAACTTCATACTGCTCCAAAATATCGCCCCGCCAGACTTTTACGACCGTATTGCCCCGCAGCATAATATTGCGGGGTGTATCGCATTCGAGCACCAACCCATCCCGCATAATCGCCAGTTGATCGCATAGCAACGCCTCGTCCATCAAATGGGTACTGATAAAGAGGGTAATTCCCTGGGCCGCCAGTTGCCGGAAATGTTGCCAGAAGCTTTCTTTCAACTTGGGGTCTACCCCGGCCGTCGGCTCGTCCAGAAAGAGAGCCTGAGGTTGATGTACCAGAGCGCAGGCCAGCGAAACGCGCTGCTTCATCCCGCCCGAAAAAGTGCTGACCGGATCACCAGCCCGGTTGGTCAGGTTGGTAAATTCCAGGCTCTGCTCGAGGCGAGCCGCCAGATTGGGCAAGTGATGGGCTGCGCCAAAAAAGCGGATATTGTCGCGGGCCGATAAATCTTCGTAAAGGGCCGGAGCCTGGGGCATATAACCGAGTATCGACCGCAACCGGGAGCCGTCCTTAAATGGGTCAAGCCCAAAACTCGCAACTGACCTTCATTAGGGCGAGTGCTACCGACCAGAATTTTTATTAGGGTCGATTTTCCGGCTCCGTTCGCACCCAATAACCCAAAGATCGTTCCCTTTTTAACCTGCATATCAACCCCTTTAAGAGCCTCGATATGCCCATAGCGTTTCTTAACCCCCTGGATGTCCACCGCCAGTTCGTGATTACTATTTTCAGCATCACTCATCTTTTTGCTCCTGTGGTTTGCTTGGGATTGTTGGTCAATCAATACACGGTATAAAAGAGTTTGAACCGGGCTTTCGATCTTTCGTTGTTAATTAGGGGAAGCAAATAAAAATAATTGTCCCAATGTAGGGGCAACTCTGGGTGGTTGCCCTCATTGACCGTGCAAGGTGTTCACGGGCAACCACCCAGGGTTGCTCCTACCGGGATATTTTATTATTTTTGAGTCCCTAGCACATAGCTTAACCCAATTTTTGAAACAGGAAGATATATTCGTGCTTGAAGACATACAGCCCTCGCGCCAAAGCCCGGTAACGCCATAACTCTTTCTGGTTGCGCTTGCCGGTAGTCTCCTCGAAATTCTTGACGATGATCCCTTTTAACGAAAAACCAAGCTTGAGAACTTCGCTCATGGTTTGAAAGCCGAGCGGTATCCATTCGCCTTTGGAATATTTGTCGCCAATTACCAGCACCAGATAGCGACCTTTGTCCAGGACGGTTGTTGCGTTCTTAACGGCCTGACCCATCTGGGCGACAAAAGTCTCGACTGAAGCGGCGTTGGACAAATCCGAAGGATCGTCGCTAAATTTGATTATATCAAAATAGGGCGGGTGCATGATAACCAGTTGGGCGGAGTTAAAACCGTACTGAGGAAGGAGCGCCCGGTAGTCGAGGGTCAGGCTATCGGCAGTCACGACCTGGCTCGTCACCTGATGAACGTTAGGCTCGACCGCGACGGTCTGACGGGCGCTTTCGGCGACCTGCGGTTGCAACTCGATCCCCAGCGAGTGACGACCCAAACGCTGGCTTTCGATCAGGGTCGTGCCGGAGCCGACAAAACTATCCAGCACCAATTCGCCCTTCTTGGTGTAGCGTTTTATCATCTGTTGGGGGATTTGCGGCACAAAGTTGCCCCAATAGCCTGCCCGGTGAACCCCGGTGCTGTCGCGTTTGTCGATAATCCAGAGGCTATCGGTATAAATATCCTCGTAGGCTTTCCAGCGGTTCATATTAATATCGTTGATCGGGCCGGTTTTTACCTCGCACAAGCCTCTTTCGAGCCGTTCGAGATAATATCTGGCTCGTTCGAGGGTCAGACAGTCGGCGATCTGTTCGAGTTCTTTGAGCAGATAGCCGGAGCTAAGACCAAAGAATTGAGCGTGCAAACCAGGCTGGGTCAGGCTATTCTTTAATCCGGCTACACCACTTTTGAGTGCCAGCAGCGTTCCGCTATCTTTCAACCGGGCGAGAGCTTCCAAAAAACTTTTCTCGCTCAGGGGTTGATCGGTGGCTGCCTCACCGACAAAGAAAGGCTGCCCGTTTGCCAAAAAAGCTGACTTATCCAGCAGGCCGGTTGGGGGGGTCTTGATCTTCAATTTTTGGTCTCCTACCGCGCATTAGCCTTGCAGTTTGTTTTACATAACTAACATGCCTCCATTATACCAAAACATTTTACTTAGTAAAGATCAAGTTCGACCAATAATAAAAAAGAGCGACCCGAAGGCCGCTCTTTTTTATCAACTAATCAATTCGCTGCTAACAAAAGCTTAGCTGCCGAAGTTTTTGAGCAGGTCGGTACCAAGAGCTACCGACAAAAGGGTTTTCTGGCCCTTTACTTGACCGATAAACTTGCCCAAAACGTCCGGCGATACACCCCCTAAAAGTGGGGTTAATAGGCTGGTCGGATCATCGGGTAAGGTTACGGCATTTAGGTAGATGTCCGGCTCACCATCTTTGGTGTAAATAGCTACGGTGCCTTGCGGAGTTGTCAGCGGCTTGGTGTTGCCCGGTAAGGCGAACTTGTAGCCGCGAGCCAGAAAGATCGCTTCCTGGTTAGCTACAATTGCCGCCCCGTCATTGGGTGAGATATAGAAAGCGGTCCCAATTAAGGTTCCTTGCTTGAAGGTAGCCGCTCCAGCTTTGCTAATACTTTCATCCACTTCCAACTTGGCGAGTTGTACCGCCGCCGGAGCAGCAGGAGCCGTCCCGCCTGAAGCCGGAGCATCCGCTGCCGGTGTAGGCAAGTAAGAAGGATTGGAGTATTTGAATTCTGGGTTCGGGTTGGTAGCTGGGGTCTGTAAAGTCCCCTTCGGCTTGATTGGCCCAGGCGGTGTATTAGCCAGCGTAGCCATGCCATATCCGAAGACCGGGTCAATTCCCTGGGTAGTCACACCGGCGGGTTTGACGGTCGCCTCAAAAATGGCCTGCGTCCATTCGTCGGGGGTAAGGGCCGGGTTGGAACTCTTGATTATGGTTGCCATCCCTGAAACGTTAGGAGTTGCGGCGCTGGTGCCGGGAAATTTGCCATTTCCCCCGCCTTTGGCCTGATATGCGGCACTGTCCACCCCAGCCGGCCCGGAGATTTCGGGTTTGATGCGCCCATCGCTCAAAGGCCCCTGACTGCTGTAGCTACCGATAGCCGTCCCTTCCGGCGGGTCTACCGCGCCGACCGCAATCGCTCCGCGTGAGTCGGCCTGCGAGCCAACACTCTGGGTAGGAGTTAAGATTTGAGGAGAAAGCCCACCAGTGATAAAGACGTGGACATTAAACGGATTAGCGGGGGCCGCCGTACCCGGCTTCAGTCTGGCCCGCAAGTATAAGATGGTTTTAGGCGGTATATTAAGGGAGGCTATCTCGTGAGGTGATCGCGCCCGCTGGTCGGCATCAATCGTGATTAGCACAGCGCCTTTGGCATCCTCAATAATTAAATCCAGGTCAGTAGCGTTGGGGTTTACTGTACCCTCCAGGAACTGGTCCCAGCGTAAAATAACATTTGACTGGAGCGGGTTATCGGTCGGGTTGCCAATCGCCATTTTGGTAATACCGGGCTGCCACTGGTGGTAGCCATTGGCATCCAGACTTATCTTGCCAGCATAGTGTTCGGTGCCTTCGTTGCCGGAAGCCAGGAAAAAGAGGATGCCCTTCTCTTTGCGGACCTGCTCGACTTTCTTGCTGAGGGCGCTGTTGCCATCTTCGGCGCTAGAATTGTTACCCATTGAAATAGAGATCAGGTCTACTTTTTGGCTTACCAAAAAGTCAATTGCTTCCGAGAATTCGGCTTCGGTGCCTTTGATCGAAGTAGCCACAATTTTAGAACCGGGAGCCAGCGAATAGATGATCTCCGCTACCGCCGTACCGTGAACCCCACCTTCTATGCTACTCTCATTGAGGAGCTTCTGGGCGAAATCCATCACAGCAAAATCGGCAGGAAGATAGTTCTGGCCTTTGAGTTGGTCAATAAATTTGTAGCCACTATCAATAATACCAACCGTCACGCCTTTGCCGTTGATCCCGGCGGCCTGCCATTTATCTACGCCCATAATTTTGACACCCTGGTTTTTGGAAGCTTCGGCGAGAGCAATCATGGCATCAAGGGTTTGAGGCATATGGTTCAGTTCTTTGGTTTCTTCAGCCTTAGGCAAATTGATTTCGCTGACCTCTTTGAGAGTAGCCAGGTAGCGCAAGAAATTATCTTTGGTGGCGGGTGCGCTATAAGCAATAAACTTATCCAGTGGGACCGTAACCAGGGCCACCTTAATAGTGCCTTCATCGGCTACATCGTGGACGGTCGCGCCCATATTAGTCAATCTTTCAACCACCGGTTGCTGGTTAGCCCCTTTAGACAATGTAACCTCGAAATAAAGTTCGTGGCTATCATCAATCGCTTCGATCATGGTAGCATAATCAGAAGCAGCCTTTAGCTTCTGGTCGGCTGAACCAGTGGCCTTGCTGTACTTGCTAAAAATGGCAACCAGTTCGGGGTCGGCCTTCTCCATCGGGTCCAGAGGTATGGTATTGGTCTGGGTCGGTCCGGTCTTAGCCGGAGTAGTGGTTGCAGCCGCTGTAGTGGCCGGTCGAGCGGTGGTAGCCGCTGCCGTAGTAGCGGCGGCAGTCGTGGCCGCCACAGTAGTAGCCGGTCGAGCGGTGGTGGCCGCTGCGGTCGTCGCGGCGGCGGTCGTAGCGGCGGTAGTTACGGCGGCAGTCGTTGCGGCGGTCTTGGCTGCGGCGGTAGTGGCGGCAGGTGCGGTGGTTGCCGTATCTCCGCAAGCCGTCAAGGCCATACCCAGGGTCATCAACATGACCACTGAGAAGCTTACAAGTGATTTTTGACGCATTTTTTCCTCGTGATGGTAAGTAATAGCCTATCCGAAAAATCCATTGGCAGCGCAATGTCTTACAAATTAATTTTTCGCATAGGGTCTAATTGGTTGGATAGCACTTCGAACTAACACTGGTCAATTTCTACGCACTTATACTTCTAGGATTCGCATAACACTATTGTCATTTATTTAAAGGATAAAATTTGCTCTCAGAGCGAAGCATCTATACCTTTCACTGCGGCTTAGAATGATATAGTGTGTAGCTACTTACTATTAACGGTTTACAATTTATAATTTACGATTATAATCTGCTAGGGACTTTGAGAATGGTCAAATTTACAAAGTCCTTTTAACGGTTTACGATTTACGACTGTAAATGCTCAGATCACGCCCATTCGAGGTGTGAGGTGAGACGTAGCTAGATTTTTACTAAGTTAGACTCCCCGCCAAAGAGCTAGACCACTGGCGGCTTCACACCAGGGGTTTGCGGTTCAGGCTGACACGTTTGGGTAGTTACAAACCTTTTTAAACTTGGAGGTGATTCCCATTTCACCCCAAATTTTGGTTCACATTGAGTTAGCTGACAATCTGACGTAAATTGATAATTTTACTATATCAGAAAAAAGCGATTGAGTAAAGTAAAAAACAGAGGGGATCGATAGTTTTCCTCTATTTAAGAAAAAGGTTACGTAAAGTAAAAAAGCACCGAAGTCGATGCTTTTAATATATTAAAGGAAGAAATTGCCTAAAATAAGGAACGGGGAATTATATCCGAGAATGGTGAAGTAACTACGTTACGCAATCGGCAACCACACCTGAAAGCGGGTATTGCCCGGCTCGGACAATACCTTGATTTCCCCTTTGTGGCGCGTAACGACGATCCGGTAGGCAATATCAAGGCCCAGACCGCTACCCTCGCCGACCCCTTTGGTGGTAAAAAACGGCTCAAAGATGCGGTTTTGGATGTCGGCTGGAATACCAGGGCCGTTATCGACGATCTCGACTACCAGACGGTCACTGTCGCGCCAGGTACGGAGGGTAATCTGGCCTTTGCCTTCCATCGCGCCAATCGCATTGTCCAATAAATTAGTCCAGACCTGATTTAGTTCGCTGCCAAAGGCGCTGATTTTGGGCAAGTGGCGGTCATACTCGCGCACCACCGTTATACCGTGCTTGAGCTTGTAGACCAGCATCGCCAGGGTACTTTCTAGCCCATCGTGAACATCGATATTTTGGAGCGGAGCTTGATCCATATAAGAATATTCTTTGACCGCCTTGACCAAAGTCGAGATACGGTCGGCACTTTGCTCCAACTGGTTCAAAAGCTGGGTGACGCTCAAGCTGGCATTTAGCCAACCGAGGACATCGCCCAACGCCTCCGGGTCGATCTCGGTCGCCAGCCCATCCAACCATTCGATGCCCAGTCCGGCCTCGACCAGGGTGGGGGCCACTTCCCAGCCATCTTCTACGCCGCGGTCTTCGAGCCAGGCTGAAATTTCGTCTTCGCGGTCGCTCCGTTCGAGTGAGCCGAGGGTGAGCGGCGTGAGGGCCAACACTGCTGCCTGACGTTGAAAAGCCGCCACCCGTTCCAACTGAGCGGGAGCCAACTGCCGGTTGAGTTGGAGTGAAGCAGTTTGAAGTGCGGCAAAACTCTCGCGGAGTTGAACCGAGGCACGGCGGGCCGCCGCTGCCGGGTTGTTCAGTTCGTGGGCCAGACCCGCCGAAAGCTTGCCCAGGGCGGCCATTTTCTCCTGCTGCCGTACCATTGCCTCGCTATTACGCGCCCCGGTGCTGATACCGGCCAAAAGATGACTCGCAATCGGAAAGCCGTTATCGAGCATGTATTTTAGCGAGTCGTTGGGTATTTTCAAAAGGCGGGTCGGTTTCATTATGCGGGCAGTCGCTAGATAGTTCCCCCCGATCAAAGGAATACCACCCACCCACGACCCGCGATAATCGGTGGTCGTCAAAACCGCCTCGGCCCCACCGATCTGCCGACTGAGCCGCCATTGTCCCTCTACCAAACAATAAAGCGCATCGGCTAACTGGCCCTCCACAAAAAGCTTTTCGCCCTCGCCCAACCTTATTTCGCTGCTATTTTCGACCAGCCAGACCAACTGCTCGTGTGACAAACGCTCGAACAGCACTAAACTTTGTAAAGCTTCAAGTTCCATATTGCTTAGACCTCGCTCAGATAGCGGTGGATAAATTGCACTGCGATAGACCCTTCGCCTACCCCGGACGCAACCCGCTTGATCGAGCCGTGCCGCACATCACCTGCCACGAAAACACCCGGCAGGCTGGTTTCCAGCAAGAAGGGATCGCGGTCGCGGTCCCAACCCTTCGGGCGGCGACCGTCGGGCATCAAGTCAGAGCCAGCCAGAATAAAGCCCTGTTCGTCGCGCTCAACCAGATCGGACAGCCAATCGGTGCGCGGCATAGCCCCGATAAAGATAAAAAGGGCGGTCGCCGGAACGGTTTCAACTGCGCCAGTCTGGGCATTTTGAATACTGATCGCTTCCAGATTATCTTCGCCCTCGACCCCGACTACGCTACAACAGGGCTGCACCTCGATCTTGGGGGTATCGCTTATCTGGTCGATCAAATATTGTGACATACTTTTGGCAAGCGACTCACCTCGCACCAGCATCACAACTTTGCGGGCGTACTTTGCAAAAAACATCGCCGCCTGCCCCGCCGAGTTTGCCCCACCTACAATATAAACATCATCGTCCTGGCACGAAAGCGCTTCGGTCATAGCTGCACCGTAGTAAACCCCCGCACCGGTCAGCCTTTCGAGACCCGGCACATCCAACTTGCGATAGGATACGCCGGTCGAGATCATCAGGGCATGGCAATTTATCTCGCCGCCATCAGCCAGCGTGACCACCCGGTAGGGGCCTTCTGTTCGCAACCCGACGACTTCCTGCGGTGTAAGAACTTCGACCCCGAAGCGACGAGCCTGAGCTACCCCTCGCCGGGCCAATTCACCACCGCTAACCCCACTCGGAAAGCCCAAATAATTCTCGATCCGCGAACTGGTTCCGGCCTGTCCACCCGGTGCTTCTCGCTCGATCAAGACCGTTTTCAAGCCTTCCGATGCTCCATAGACCGCTGCCGCCAGCCCCGCCGGGCCAGAACCAACGATCACCAGATCATAGAAAGGCATTTGGGCCTGGGTCTTTAAGCCGACTTTTTCAGCCAGTTCGCTATTGGTTGGGCGTATCAGATAGGAGCCGTCCGGGAAGATAGTCAGAGGCATCTGGGAGGGATCGACCTCGGCCAGTTCGAGCAATTTGGTGGCTTCGGCATCCCGCTCAATATCCAGCCAGCGATAGGGAACCTGGTTGCGGGCTAAGAAATCTTTGACCTGATGCGAGAGCGGCGACCAGCGATGACCCAGCACCCGCACCCCCTCGAATTCCGGGCGATATTCGGCCTGCCAATCTTCCAGTAAATCGGTCAACACCGGGTAAAGATGCTCCTGGGGCGGGTCCCAGGGCTTCATCAAATAATAGTCGATCTTGACCGAATTGATCGCCCGGATCGCCGCATCTGTATCGGCGTAGGCCGTCAGCAAAACCCGCTTGGCATCCGGGTAAAGCTGGCGAGCTTCTTCCAAAAACTCTACCCCGTTCATTTTGGGCATGCGCTGATCGACCAGGAAAAGTGCCACCGGGTCGCTTTTTAACTTCAACTCCTTAAGAGCTTCCAAAGCCTCGGCCCCCGACTCGGCCCGCAAAATGCGATATGTCCGACCATACTCGCGCCGTAAATCGCGTTCTATTGCCCGTAACACTTCCGGGTCGTCATCCACTGTAAATAGTACCGGTTTACTTGCCATATATTTTTAATCCATCCGTTATTCAGGTAATAGGTAAAAGGTGTCAGGTGTTAGGTAGGAACCAGCCCGGCGGATACCTGATACCTGTTATCTGACACCTTTTGTTCCGATAGGCCATGCCATAATACAGGTTGAGTAGCTGGCACGTCAAAGCTAAAACGGTTTTTGGAATAAGATAAAATGGTAAATACCGCTCGGCACTGAGCAACAAGCAATACTATACCTGATCGGCTAACTATTTGCCTCACTCGAATGGGTAACTTCTAACCTGCCTAAACGGGCAGGTTTGGGTAATCAGCACCAAGTATAATTTGCAATTCCAAGTCACCTTTCGTCCTTACCAATTGAAGTGATAGCTGGCCTGGTGTATAATCAGAGTGAACCTGACCAAGCAATAAACCAAGCAGGATGAAGGGAAGTAAAGTTATGGCGTTAGGTGCAAAAGAACTTGACTTTGAACAAACCTATACCCCGGAAGAATTTGAGAAGTTGCCAGAATTCGATGAATTTTATGAGTTGGTGAATGGAAAGCTGGTAAAAAAATCCATGCCCGGTGATGAACACGGTAGGATTGCCCGTACTATTATGAAGCGTTATGATCGGCTCGACCCAGATGAAAAGTTGGGTAAACTGTGGAGTGCTACTACTTTCGATGTTGGCACGGGTTGGATGCCTATTCCTGATTTGGGCTTTATGATCGCCGAACGTGTGCCGCCAAAAAGCCCTAAAAGTGTCAAAGGCGTGCCGGATTTGGTAGTTGAAATTCACTCACCAACCGATCTGAGAAGTAAACCCGAACGCCTGCTGGCGACTCAAAAGATAAGGGACTGGCAAGCAGTCGGCGTACCGCTAATCTGGGCGATCAATCCGCAAAAGCAAACGGTAGAGATTTATCATCCCGACCAACCCGAACCGGTCAAAGTACTTAGCGGACAGGACGAGCTTGAAGGCGAAACCATAATACCCGGCTTTAAGGTGAAGGTGGCTGATCTTTTCCTTTAGCCCCGATTTATGTCACCAAATTTTAACACGACAACCCGGCTAAAATAGAACTAACCAAAAGGTAGGTGTCACGCCCCTGACGAGACGTGACACCTACCCTTAAAGGTTGCCTTCTTTCAAGATATTGCGGCTAAGCTGTTACTTCACCGCCAGTTTGGTGACGTTATCGAGGGCGGTTTGCTGCATCTTTTTGGCAGCCTCGGCGGGCTTGGCGGTACTGGCGACGACCGCTTCGAGGTTCGGGCGCAAGGCTTCCGAGACCGCCCGCATTTCGATAGAGGGCGACTGGGCTTTGCCCAGGTCGAGTTGCTGCAAAAGACCGCTCCAGATCGGGCTACCCTTTACTGCGTCGGTGGCAAGGTAAGCTTTGGTAGCCGGCAGTAGCTTGAGCTTGTTCAGGATTTGGGACTGCTGCTCCGGCTTTGCCAGCCATTCAAGATAGGTCTTGGCTGCTTTGAGACGGTCGCCGCTGGTTTGCGCCCCAAAGAAGAAAGTCTTGCTAACGCTCAACGGCACGGGATATTTGCCGGTCTTGTCCACCTTTGGCAGCGGCGCGATCCCCAGGTCAAGCTTCGAGTCGGGGTCGGTCTGGTTGATCGCGTTGGCATAATTGCTTATCAGCCAATCGCCAGCCAGGAAGATACCCAACCGTCCATCACGGAAGGCATAATCGATTTGATTATCTTTCAGACGTGAATCGGCCCGGAAGACGCGGTCTTTGACCAAATCCTGCATAAAAGTCAGGGCGCTGACCATCTGAGGGGTATCGAGGGTCGGTTGGTTCTTGCTATTCAGGAGCGAACCGTCGAAGGCACCCAGCAAACTGGTCAAGATATACGGCTCGTTGATCTCGGCGGCCAGGCCGATCTTCTTGTCTTTCGGGTCGTAAAGCGGCTTAACAATGT
Organism: Chloroflexia bacterium; assembly: GCA_038210655.1. GTDB lineage: Bacteria > Chloroflexota > Chloroflexia > Chloroheliales > Chloroheliaceae > 54-19. The sequence goes on along the minus strand of JBBQWM010000018.1, from coordinate 37,799 downwards.
CGCTTAGTTCGTTCCAGGTCGTCGGCGGGTTCGGAACCAGCTTTTTGTTATAGAGCATCACAGGCGTACCACTATAGGTGAAGGCCACCCCCCACTGTGTACCACCAACATTGCTGCCTGCCTGAGCGTTCGAGGCCAAGCCGTCCAGGAAAGTCTTGTCAAAGACCTTGTCGGCAGGCTGGAGCGCTTTGGCGGCATTAAAATCGGTCACGTAATCGGAAGAGGCCAGGATCAAATCGGGCAACTTGTTAGACTTGGCGGCATCCTCAAGCTGGTAAACCAGTTCGTCCGGCTCGAAATGTAGCACGCTGGCCTTTACGCCAGGGTAAGCCTTGCCAAAGGTCGCGGTCAAATCGCGTACAAAGGTCGCCTGGTTGGTCGGCATCGCCTCCCAGATCACCAGTTCAGCCTTCAAATTCGGATCGATCACGGCGACTGCGGTTGGCGTACCGGTCGCGGCCTGGGTGGTTGGCACACCCGATGGCGTAAACGACCCGCCGTTGGCAGTCGTGACGGCGGCGGTCGTCGGGGCAGCAGTTGTTTCGGGCGCGGCAGTCGTAGCGGCCCCGGTAGTAGCCGAGACCGTCGGGCTGACCTGACTGGTCGGGGTAGTCGCCGTCTCGCCACCGCAAGCCACTAGCACCAGGCTTAATAACAGGACACCCAGCACCAACCCGTTTAGCCTGAGCCAGTTTTTCAAATCTATACTTTGCTTCATTTTCTTATACTCCATCACTTCAGGCTAACCTTAGCGCACAAAATCGAGTAGCGGGAAATCGCCGCCGACAATCGGGTTCGGTTCAGTGCCGAGCCAGTTCTTGAGGACGGTGCTATAGACCGAGCGGAAATCCACCGAGGACTTCATATTACCCGCGTCCAGGTCGGTTAGGGACGGTTGGGTACCGTAGAGGCCCGGCTTGACCACGTTCTTGCCACCCATAATAAACATCGGCCCGGCGCTACCGTGATCGGTTCCCCGGCTACCATTCTCGGCTACCCGCCGCCCAAACTCGCTAAAAGTCATGGTTAATACTGAGTCATCCAGGTTGTGAGCCGCCAGGTCTTTGTAGAAAGCGTCGAGCGCTTCGCTCATCCCCTGCAAAAGCCGAGGGTGGGCGGCAGCCTCGTTGAAGTGGGTATCAAAGCTGCCATCGGTCGAGAGATAGAAAATGCGCGTACCGTAGTCGGCATCCAGCAACTGAGCCACCGTCTTGAGTCGGTCGGCGAAAGGCGTTTTGGGATATGTCACAGCCGGTTTGTAATTGCTTGCCAGCTTTTCAAGCGACTCGCTGGCGTTGAGAGCGTCCAGAGCGGTCGTCCGCACATAATCAGCCAGGGCGTTGTTATTCGACACACCGTAGATTTTGCGGGCGGCAGCCAGTTGCGCCTCCCGGTCGGTCTTTAGCTGCGGGTCGGCCTTGAAAGTAAAGCGATCCAGGCCATTAAAGGACAATACAACCGTCTTTTCAGTCCAGAAGGCCAACGGAGCGCCCCCACCTTGCCCGGTGTTGCCGATAGTAATACCGAGTTTGGTCAGGGCATCTTTATTACCGGCCTTTGCTTCGGCAGTCAGCAACCGACCCAACCAGCCACCGTCCGGGGCTTTGTCCGGCTCTGCCGATTGCCAGATTTCCATCGAGCGGAAATGGCTGTAGCTTGGATTGGGATAGCCAACCCCGCGTACTATCGCCATCTGGCCGTTGTCGTACAACCCTTTCAAGCCCTTTAACGAAGCGCTCAGGGCCAATTCCTCGTTAATCTTCAACAGATCGGTATCTTTAAGCCCAATCGTCGGGCGGGCGCTATGATAAGCGCTATCGTTAAAAGGCACTACCGTATTCAGGCCGTCGTTGCCGCCGGTCATCTGGACGACCACCAGGGCGCGTTTGCCCTGGGCTAAATTCGTACTACTGGCCGTCACCGTCTGAGCCAGAAAGCTAGGGGCCATCACCCCGGCCATCGTAATCAGTCCACAGGACTTGCAAAAATTTCTGCGCGTAATCATTTTTTGACCTCTTCAAAAGGTATCAGGTATCAGCTTTTAGAAAATACTGACTGATAACTGATATTTACTTCAACATATAGTCCGGGGTGGACAAAACTAGATGGAGTGTACCGCGTACCCGGGTATCAAGAGCGCGACCTGGCTGCTTGCCACTGGCGGCGGTCTCAAAATCGCTGGCCTTGAGGGTGCTGCCTCCGCTAAGATACTCGGTCAGGGCCGCTTTTACGTCAGGATGGGTCGTGCCATCCAAAAACAGCTTGACGATGCGGTCAACCGCCGCCTGAGCCGAATCGGGAGTCTGACCACCGTTGCCGATGCCAAGCAGGTCGTAAGGGTTAAAACGGAAACCCTGCTGCCCCCGGTTGACCGCAATCTGGTTGGCGGTATTGATCCGCTCGAAGAAATAGGCGCTGTTGATCCAGCTAAGACCGCCGTCCCAGCCCTTGACCGTCGGCGGGTTAAAGACCGTCTGGCCCATCGCGGCGGCGGCCCGCGCTACATTGGCCTCAATACTGGTTGTGCCAAGTTGCCGCAGCATCCCGACCGTATACTCGACCGGGCTTTTGACCAGAGCGCGGAAAGCTTTGTCGGATAGAAATTCGGGTGCGGTCAACATCGTTCGCAGCAAGGCTTTCAAGTCATAGTTGCTCTTGAAAAAAGTCTCCGTAATGCGCTCGACGACGGCAGGCTCCGGGTTCTCGTAGACAAAGAAAGTCCAAAGCTGGGTAGCAATGTGCTGGGCCGTCTCACGCTTGCTCATCACGATATCGATAATATCATCACCATCGAAGTTGCCGGTCTTGCCCATAAAGGTCTTGGAGCCAGTATCGTGCTGGGCGGCAGTAAAGACAAACGAGCGGTCGCGGAAACCCCACCCGGTAAAGGCGCGGGCGGCTTCCCGAATGTCCTGCTCGGTATAATTGCCGATACCAATCGTGAAAAGTTCGAGCAATTCACGAGCATAGTTTTCGTTGGGTTTGCCCTTACGATTGGACTGACCGTCAAGATAGTCTATCATAGCCGGGTCGCGCGAGATTTTCTTGGTCAAATCTTTAAAGTTGCCCAGCGCGTTCTCGCGGAACAACTGGTTTTGCCGCAAAAGCAAAACGGTATCTTTGGTCTTGGTAAACGAACTGGTAAAATGGCCGTGCCAGAAAAGGGTCATTTTCTCCTGGAGCGGTTGGCGGCTACGGGCCATCGTCAAAATCCACCAGTAGGCTATATCATTCAGGTCGGCTTCGTAACCGTTCTCGCGCAACTTGCGTTCGAGATTAAAAGCCAGATTGCCGTCATATTTAAAGTTAAGCAGCTTTTCGACCGCATCGGCATGGCTCAAAGCGGCTAATTCATCTATTTCAGTCGGTGTACCGCCAAACCCGACCCGTCGCAACAGGTGAGCGGCTTGCGCTCGGCGGTCACTCAAAGGGTTGTCACTCATCGTCTTGTCCTCATTCACTAACACATTTTAGATTGGGGTCAAGTCCCTAATCGCTCGACCCCTTCTATGTCTTACACGTATAGCATACAGGTCTCAGGTTAGGGGCGTGTAATGACTGTGTTAAAAGCATGTAAACGGTCTGCAACTGCCAAGCCATTTTGTTTACAATTGACGAGCCACAAGCTTACGGTATAATCTAGCTATGGTTCTTCGTACAAGACGTTATAAGGAAGAAACAAGAGAAAAGCAATGGAAGAAATTCAAGTTATCAAAATTATTGTCGAAAAGCACTCCGACGATTATGTAGCCTATCCGTTAGGCATCGAAGGGGTAGTAGTCGGGCAGGGCGAAACAGGCGAGGAAGCGATAGCCGATCTAAAATCGGCGGTGCAAGAACACATCGAAACTTTTGGCACCAGTGTAATCGAGCAGGATTACCGTGTTTTGGAAGCTTTTGTGGCTGATGTGAGTATAAAAATCGCTACGGCTGGTTTTTAAGATTATATTAACCTCTAATTAAATAGAATTTGATGGAGCTATCTTGTAATAAAGTAAGCAACCCTCAAACTTGAAAGGTTAGGTAGAGGAACCTATGTCAAACCACAAACCAAAGCCAATTGTGATTACAGGACAAATAGTTGAGGATCAGGTTAGTATTCAAAGACAACTTGACCCGAAATTTCGCACCTATTTACCTGATTGGATACGTAATAAGCCCATTTTGGGGAATTTAGAAGAACCTGACGTTGGAGTTTGGGAGGGTTGTAGACTAACCCCCGAACAAATGGAAAGCCTTAAAGAAATATTTCAAAGACCAGGGACAAAGGAAGTTTATATTAACACTATAGATTATACTCTGGAGAAATATCCATCAGTAGATAGTTTTAGTTATGATTCAGGCGCACTTATCTTTGAGGGCGATGGAAATAACAGACGAATTTTTGCACCCTGGCAATTACCGAACTGGCTTGATTAATACTGGGATGGGAGCAGACAAATGGTAAAAATAGACTGGGTTGAGATTCCAAAAAGCATTTTCCTCTTTGGTTTGAGTGAGCAATCAGCCGAGGTATTGTTAAGTCAACTTCCCAAACAACTCACGACCAAAAGAGGCGAACTAGAATTTATGCAAAAGCGGCTCTATAGAGAGGTTCTTGCTAAGCAGGCTAAAGAGATCGGTCTGGAAACTTTCTATATTAGCCGATTTCCAATTACCTGGGAACAATATAACGAGTTTAATCAAAGTAATCACCATTATTCCCTACCTAATGTATTTCCTAATGACAAAGATTTGGTAGACCGTAAGAAAAGTAGTAATGCCAAAATTAGCAATCATCCGGCAGATACCGCCTGGCATTTCGCAACAGCCTTTTGCGATTGGATAGGAGCGAGGTTGCCTAGCTCTGCCGAATGGGAGAAAGCGGCGCGGGGTACCGATGGGCGGCTTTATCCCTGGGGCAACGAGTGGGATGCTACTCGCGGTAATTTTTCCGATGAAAATCGTCCGCACAAGACAACGCCTGTAACGGCTTATCCTAGCGGTCAAAGTCCCTATGGGGTGATGGATATGGCAGGTAATACTTACGAATGGACCTGTTCGACAATGTTTGACTATTATGGGAGTAAAACTTTAACCGAGTTGGCTGTCTGCCGTAGTTGCAACTGTGACTTCCGGAAGCATTATCTTTACAACCCTGATTGGTTTAGAAACCGGGTAACTTCTATAATGTCTAACGCAATGCATTTCGGTGGGGCTAATCTGGTAGGATTTCGTCCAGTTATGGACCTCTGGCAGACTCAGGCCTGGGTTGGTTTTTAAGCTTATTTTAAACTGTATGCTTATAATAAACAGTAAAGATTTCCTCACCCAAAGGAGCAAATGATTATGAGCCTATCCCTGGAGCAATACGATCAACTATTATCCGAAGCTAACGACATGCTATTCGAGATTGAGCAGGCCCAGCTTTATACTACTGATGTACTGGAAAAGAAAAAGCTGGCAAATCAGGCCCGCCAACTTCAGTTGAGGATCGAGCAGATCAGCGGCATAGCAGCCCAACCCACCGCCCCTGGTACGGACGCGCTCGAAGCCGCCCGCCAGGCTATCCTGCTTGGTAAAGAGCAGGTTCAAAGCATCATCAACAATAATTATGGCAACACCTACAATATCGGCGGACAGGGTAATGTCGTAAATACCGGGGGAGACCGGGTCATCAATACCGGTGGGGGGAGTTATATCGGGGGTAATGTCAGTAACTCCGGCGGGATCAACGTATTTGGCGGGAAAGTCGGTGATATAACATATCACGACAATCGGGGTGCAACTGCCAACGCGGATGAAGCCAAATTGAAAGCCTTGTTCGTAGCGTTGCTCCAGAAAATCGAGACCGCCCCTGTCTCCGCTCAGGATAAAGCTGATGCAAAGGAGGCCGTCGAAATGCTCCAAAACGAAGTAGACCTGACTCGCAAAGACCCTGATTACAAACCCAGACGTGCTACAATGATCGGGATCATCGCCACTTTAGACAGCCTGGGCGAGCCAGTTGCGGCGGCGACCATGAGCGTTATCGGTTCCCCGGTGGTCGGCACGGCCCTTAACCAGTTTGCCCGTAAATAACTTCTCGGAATTTAACAGGGATAGACAGGATTGACAGGATAAATATTTTGCCTATCCCCGGTGAATTGGCTAATTTCATTAGTGTACCTGTCTCTCGCGCATAGCCTCTCTATTTTACAAAGCTTTGGGAATAAACTAGAATGTTCTACTATGTCAGACCAAATCGTAACAGAAGAAAAAACGCCTGACCTGCCGGAGAAAAAGCGGCGGGGCAGACCAGCCAAACCCAAAGCGCCCCAGGCTCCGATCAGTAGCGACCGCGAGCAGCAAGACCTCGAAACTGCCCTCAAAGATGAGTGGGAGGCCAGAGGACAGGCTCAGGCGGCTCAGTTGGATATGGCGCAGACGGCTTTGCCTACCGACATCAGCCTGGCTGCCGGGGTCTGCCTGTTTCTCTATACCCTCAAAGGCCAGAGCGTTCAGACCCACAAGACTTACCGGGTCGGCTGTCGGGTCTTTATGTACTTTCTGCACGAAAGTGGGCGGGGCAATCCTGCTGAATTGCCGGTTGCAGGGTTGCCCCCCCTGATCTTGGAAGATTATTACCTATGGTTGGTGGAACGCTATAGCCGGGCCAGGAAAACGACGGTAGCGGGCTATATGGCAGGGCCACGCAATTTGTTTGCTTATCTGGCCCGCCGCGATACCACGCCGAGTGGAGTGCAGTACGCCAAAATGACCGGCGGTTTAGCCCGGTTGGTAGGCCGGAGCAGCTACAAAACCCCGCGCGTCGATTACAGCGAAACCCGCAAATTAGCCGAATTTATGTATAAGCTGCAAATCCCGCCTCTGCTGAGTACGGGCGTAATCGAGGGGGGAAGTGAAGAAATCAACCCGGTCGTCCAAAAGCTGTATGCGGCCAAACGTCGCCTGAGTAGCGAAGAAATAGCTTTGCGAAGGCTCGAACTGTTGCGCGACCGGGCGATTATCCTGACCCTCTACACGACTGGGATGCGCCGGGAAGAAGTCTCGCGCTTAAACCGGGCCGATATCCAGGATGGGCGGGCCGAAGAAGCCCTGATTACCGGCAAGGGCGACAAAGAGCGGGTAGTCTTTTTTGATGGGCCGACCCTGAAAATACTACGTGAATACCTGGTCGCCCGCGACGACCATTATCAACCCCTGTTTATCCAGCACCGCACCGGACGGGGCAAAGCCAAAGCGGGGGGCAGCAACTTTCGTCTCTCACCTTTCGGAGTTTGGGCAGTCGTCCAGAAGTGGGCCAAAGAGGTCGGGGTCGAGGTCAACCCGCACGACTTCCGGCACGCCCTGGCGACTACCATGCTCAATAGCGGGGCGCAACTAGGCGAAGTGCAAGATGTGCTGGGCCACGCCAGTCCGGTCACAACCAAAATGATCTATGCTCATTATGAGCGCAAAACCCTTCGAGCAGCAGTCAACAAACATCGGCTCGGTGTCGAGCAACTTGACACCACCACCCACCCCGATAATCCACCGCACTAAACTCACCCATTTAGCTTGATTAATTGTAACTACTCAGCCGTGTCACCCTGAGCCGCAGCGAAGGGTCTAGATTCTTCGGCGGAGATTTATCTTTGGAAAAATCCCGGTTATTTCCCGCCTCAGAATGACATGGCCTGGGTAGTTACGATTAATTTCACTTTACAGCGGAACTAAATTTGCTTTAACGCATTAGACTTCATGAGCAAGGTTGGCACACAAGTTGCAATAGGTCTGGCAAGCCGAACAACGGCCTATAGAAAAAGCAGAAGCAAATCCAAATTTTGAGATTGTCTTGCTCCTTAGCTGGTAGTTTTTAGTTAGGCGAAAGGAACGATTATGGCAAACACAAATAGGGAAACCCAAATTTCTACTCCGGCAGGAGCCTGCTATGGTTTGGCGATAGTTGGCGTAATACTGGTCGCCCTTAGCCTGAGTCTCTTGCTGGCTCCGACGGACACGATTCTGTCGCAGACTAGCGCCCAGGTCGTCGATAACGCGACCCAACTGAGCGATGGCCCGGCCTCGCTTGGTCTGATCGTAATGCTGATTGGGTTGGGTCTGCTTGTGTTGTCAGGCGGCTATAGCTGGGCCATAGCGCGGCGTGCCAATCGTTAAACTTCCGCTTCTCCTTAAATTTGTTCTAATCCAAACCCTAGCAAATTGCATCGATATTCACTCAACTTTTGTACAGGCGACCAGTTATGGTCGCCTGTTAACATTCCTGTCAGGTTTTGAGGACGACTCTTTGTGGTCGTCTTTGCGACTTCAAGCTGCGGGTAATTTGCTCCAAACCAAAATGTTATCTCATTAGTAAGTTGGCACACATGTTGCAAAACGGATAACGGGCCGATGTCGGCTCCTGGGAAACACCTTCAAGCTTGTAATGCAGTTATGTGTGAAGTTAAGTCCCGGCTTCTCCAAAATTTTCGATGACGGTTTTGAAAGGAACAGCTATGTCAACTAAAGGCCATCCTACCCAACCTCGCTATCGGGCAACTTTGTATAGCCTGGCAGTGGTGGGTGCATTACTGGTCGCGCTCGGATTGAGTCTATTTGCGACTCCCGCCGAAACAACCTTTGCTCAAACTACGACCACCCCTGCTGCTACGACTGCCGCACCGGGTGCAACTACGGCGGCTGGCACAACTACCTCGACCCAAACTTCGGGTACCAGCATTTACGTCTTTTGCATGGACTTCGGCAAGGAATTTCCAAGTGGGCAAACTATCAAAGCGCAAGGTTTGGCTAACGACAAAGTGCGGGGTGCGTTGATCTATGCCAACACCAAGAATTACATAACCTCTAATCCTTATCAGGTTCAACTGGCGGTCTGGAACCTGGTGGATAACCAACCTTATCACGATGCTCGTAAGGAAGGCACGACCATAGCCGAAGAAATTGTTAAGAATATCGGAACTGCTCCGGCGGGCGATGCCTCCACCATTAGCAACTTGACCCTGACCAGTATCAGACCGGCCACTCCAGAAGTAACTTATGGTACTGCCACGATCCAGGGTAATACCGATACCAAAGGCTTGCCAGTGGGGTTCTTGCTTCCAGCTTCGGCTGCTAACTTCCAGAATCTGGTTGCGGTAGTCGCTACTGGTGGTGGACAGGGTGGCGCTCAAGCCACTACGACAGCGGCGGCTACGACTACCGCCGCCGCGACCACTACAGTTGCCCCGACTACGGCTGCCGCTACCACGACGGCAGCCCCGACTACGGTTGCCGCTACTACTGTGGCTGCTACAACCGCTCGACCGACTACGGTAGCGACGGTTCCGCAGGGCGGCGCACCGAGTAGTGGGTTTGGTGGCGGAAATGGCGATACAACCTCGCTTGGCCTGGTTATACTTGTGATCGGGTTTGGCCTGGTAGCTTTCGCAGCGGGCTTTGGTTTGCTGGCTGTTCGGCGCAAAACCCGCTAAACGAGCATCAACTGGTGGAGCAGTTTCTTACAAAGACCATCTTGTGGGAGATTGCTCCGCCAATAGATAAGTTTCCCAACTATTAACTCTAAGGTCGGCTGCATAAATGCAATCCGACCTTATTAAATTAAATTCCGATTTACGATTTTGCCACCCAATTTCTTTAAATTAGTCACTTCTACAACGTATACGTCTATAACAGACTTATTAGCCACTACAAAGGGCCAATAGACTGGTGATTTGCTATATTTGGCACTTTTGTTCTATTATTAGGATTGTTAAGTAAGCCGTTAACACAAACGGGTTAAAGGCGGACGGAACACGGGATAGCTAAGTTTGATTTTAGGGAGAAAATTATGAGTCAGTCGCCTTTTACACCAGAGCAGATTGCCCAACTCGAACGACCACTCGATCCGCGCCGGGTCAAACATCGGTCCGGTGGGGGTGGGGTGCAACTTGCCTACCTCAAAGGCCACGACGTGATAAACACAGCCAATCATATTTTTGGCTATGGAAACTGGGGCTATGATTTGCTAGGGGTAGAACTTAATAATGTCAGCGCCGAGAATGGTGAGGTTGTCGGCAGTTATTACATTGCGCGGGTCAAGCTGACCGTAGTGGGGTGCGTTCCGATTACCGAAGAAGGGGTTTGCCCGGTTCAGGAAGGCCGCAATCCGAGGGCCAGGATCGACGCACACGATATGGCCCGCAAAGGGGCGATTACGGATGCGCTCAAACGGGTGCTGCGCTGCTATGGCGATCAGTTTGGTAACAGCCTTTACGATACCGATCTGGTGGACGGGCAACCACGCAATAATGGGGCAAGCCGGGCCAATAACAATAATAACACTACCAGCCGGCCTGCTGCGCCTACCGCTCATCCAGCCAACCCGCCATCCAGGGCCGAGCAAGAGCCGACCCCGGTCGCGCCACTTGCCTCGACCAATAATAGTACACCCCGCCCGGTAGCCGCTTCGGTTAACGGCGCTTCTGCCGATAGTGCTACCGAACAACAGCGTCAGGCCATCCGCAAATTGGCGACCCGCCAGGAAATGAGTGTAGTCGAACTGGAAGCTCAAGCCCAAGAATTATTCGGGCGCGGGTTGGAAACTATCAGCAAGTCCGAAGCTAGCCACTTTATCAAAGTGCTGCAAGGGGCGGCAGCCTAAAAAGCAAAAGAACTAACTTTCTCTGTAGGGGCAATCCCTTGTGGTTGCCCCTACAGAAAACCGAATTAACATTCTTCTCAGCAGCTTAATAAATTCTCCAGTTCGGAAGGCGATCTAAATACGCTTTACTTAAAATAATATCGGTGTTGATCCGCACCATCTGTGTTCATCTGTGTTATAAATCCCACTTACTCCTTAAAGGCCAATTGCCGCTCCCGCAACGAGACGAACCTTTGATGACCGATGACGAGATGGTCAAGTAGCTCGATTTCGAGTAGCTTACCCGCCTCAATGATTTCTTCGGTGACGCGCACATCTTCGGGGCTAGGGGTTGGGTCGCCGCTAGGGTGGTTGTGGGCAATGATAATCGCAGCCGAGTTTTGCCGGATCGCCTCCCGAAAGACCTCCGCGATCCGTACCTGGCTACTGTTGATTGTACCAACATAGACCGTCTGCATCCGCAAGACCCGGTTCTTATTATCGAGCATTACCAGCTTGAGATGTTCTTGTTCCAATCCAGCCATTTCCAGCATGAGCGGGTTCGCCAGGTCGCCCGGCGAACGTACCTGAAGCCGCTGGTCGGGTTCCGCCAGCAAAAGCCGTCGTCCGATTTCGAGCGCCGCCTTGACCTGAGCCGCTTTTGCCTCGCCCATTCCACGCAATTCACACAACTCAGTTAGCGGAATCCGGCTCAAGCCCGTCAGCCCACCGTAATCACGCAAAATGCGCTGGCTCAGGGCTACCACATTCTCGCCCTGCACCCCGACCCGCAACAAAATTGCCAGCAACTCCGAGTCGGTTAGAGCGCCAGGGCCAAACTTGACCAACTTTTCACGCGGGCGATCATCACCGGGCATCTCCCGGATCGATAGATTGTAACGCTGGGTCGGGGTCGGGCTATCGGGTGGGACGGAAGCCATATAGACTCGCTTTCGATTTACGATTTACCCCCAGAGGGGGCGAGGCCGCGATTTACAATTGAAATCCGTTTACAAAGTTTCCTTGCTCGATCTAAATCTGGCCTTTGAGCAAGTACTACCCTGCCAGAAGAACTAATCGTAAATCTCTTAGTTTTACTTCTGGGGGTCTTTGTAGGGCGTGAAAGATAGAAAAGCTTCGCCCTTATACAGCATAGTCTGGATTTTAAAGGTCAGACCGTCCTCGAATTCAATCGTCATGGATTGCAGATCGTTGGTAGCGTGGGCGATTTTGCGACCTGCCAACCAACTCCAATCTACACCGCAACCGTCGTTTTTAGCCTGGTTTTTGGTTTCGGCTGAAACCGACGTTTCCTGGGTTTCTCCCATAATGTAATAATTACCTTTCGCTGATTTCAAACAAAATCCGAGTCATCTCGATCATACGAGCATGGTCTTTCAGGACGCTTGTCCAACGGGTCGGAATAGTGGCTGCGCCATAAAAGGCTCCTGCCAACTCCCCAGTCACGGCCCCAACCGTATCGGCATCGTCTCCACCGTTGACTGCTTTGACGACCGCCTGCTCGAAATCGGAGGTAGTGTAGAGGCAATGCAAAGCAGTCAGCACCGTCGAGACGGCCCAACCCGAATTGCCCCGATGCGGACGACCTTCCTGGTCCCATTTTACCAGAATAGCGTGCCATTCTCCTTCGGCGGCGCGAATTGCGGCGGTCAAAGCCGTCTCGAAATCGGCCCCGTGTATAAATTCGGCGATCATGGCATTGACAATCACACACGCGCCGGAGGCAATCGGCGAACGGTGGGTCGGCATAGCGCTCAAAAGCGAGTCGCGGATCAGATAAGAACGATAATGAGGCTTGTTCCACAAAACAGCGACCGGAGCGCAACGCATCACCGCACCGTTGGCCTGGGCCTGCGGGTCAGGGTCGCCCGATTGTAGAGCCGGGATACCGTCTTTCATGCGATGGATCGCTGCCGAAGTTGTCACCCCCACGTCTTTTGGTACCGAGTCGAGCCAGGCCACAAAGCGACGACCCAAATCGTCCACATCCAGCCCGGCAATATTTAGCTTCGAGCGTTGGGCTTGATTGGTAGCAAGCAAGCTTTCCAAAAGGCACATCATCATCTGACCGTCATCGGTGTATTCGCCCAGGTCCCAATTGATATACCACTTGCCACCACCGCGCATTTCGGTCTGACCTTGCGGCCCATAAGCCGCAAAAATCTCGGCAGGGGTGGTAAACTCGACGGTGCTGCCCAACGCATCGGCGGTCGTCAACCCCACGATGCTACCGATAGCCCGGTCTAACCGGGCCGCTCTCTCGCCAGGGTCGCGCATATCTGAAGTGTTCTTCTCAGTCATAAGTATTGCCTTATAGAAGTTTCTAAAGTTGCTGATATTATACAGCAAAATTCATAGCAATTGAGCTAACCACTTATCTGTAGGAGCGAGCTTCCGCTCGCGATTGACGCAGCAGCTGGGTGTTCAATCGCGAGCGGAAGCTCGCTCCTACAGAGGGTCAATATAGCTGCCTTTTGCTAAAAGCTACTTCACCATATCCTGCACCGCCCGGTAGACTGGACGAGGCGAATAATCGGCCCGGAGCATGCTCCAGGGTGCTTTTTCATCGTCGTGGCTGACTATCGTACTGAAATTGAGGTTCCAGATCAACATCACGCCGATGTAATCGTACTTAGTTTTGCCACGCTGAAAAGCTCTGACCACAAAGTCGGCCTGTTGTTGCTCGGTATTGAGCGCCCCGTACTCATAACCCTTCGCCGAGTTTTGGGTTGTCCAACCAAATTCGGTCAACCAAATTTGTTTATCCCCATCGCCATACTTAACCATCACATCGCGCTGGTTCTCGAAGCGCCGGAAATAAAAGGAAGGATGGGTGGTCCAGGGACGGTCTTTGTCGGCAGGCTTGTCTATCGGCCAGAACTCGTCCGGCGAGTTGGCGGCGCTTCCCGGATGCACCGCCAGCGCATCAAAATAATTGCGCCACTCACCATTATTATACTTGTAACATTCGGTTACAAACTGGACATCGTCCATCACCTGAGTACCGGCAGTCACCCCGGTCGGACTGGTTCCGCCAGTCAGTACAAAAGCTTGTGGGTCGTTGCTCTTCACGCCCCGATAGCCCGCCTTGAGGGTCTCGATATAGCGTGGGATCGAAACCTGTCCGCCGGTTTCCAACCCAATGTTCGGCTCGTTCCAAATTTCGTAAGCGGCAATTTGACCTTTATAACGCTGGGACAAGCTAAACATAAAGTTGTAAAAATCGTCCGGGTTGAGCGGTAGGCCACCGCCTTCACCACTGGCCCAGCGCGGCCCTTTCGCCACACTCAAGACCAGTTTCAAGCCGTAAGGTCGCACCAGTCTTATCATATCATCCAATTCGCGCCAGTGATAGCTACCGCGCGAACTTTCGATATAATCCCACCGAATTTGCTGGCGCACCCAGCCCAACCCGGCAGCCCCGGTAAGCTGGTAAATCCGCCCAATCTTGTCGCCCATATCATAAGCCCAGACGTTCGAGCCATAGCCAAAACTGGTTCTGAGCGGGGTAATCAGGCGGGCGGGCAACCGAAGCGGCAATTCGGGTGGAAGGACGACCCGGTAAGGCAGACCCGTATCGCCCTCGCTCGTCGGCACCTCGCACAATTGGAGTTCCTGCCAGCCTAAAAGACCTAGCAGTACTTCGTAGCGGGTTCCGGCATTTTCGGGGTGCAGTTCGAGTCTGGCCCGCTCGAAATATTGCACCGTGTAGGTCTTGCCGTCGGCAGGGTTGGCCTCGCTCAACTCCTCGCTGATCGGAAAGCCGTAGACCGACAGGCCGCCCGTTCGCTGCCAATAAGCCTGGATTTGCCCACCCAGGCTATGCCTGGTCTCGTTGAAGAAAGCCCGACCCGATTGGGCGGCGACCTCGGCGCTAGTGGTCGGGAACTGACGGCCTTTGGCGCTGGTGGTCAGTACCCCGGCCAGACGCAACAGCACATCGTATTCGGTTCCAGCATTCTCCGGGTGGTACTCAAAGATAGCCCGTTGAAAATATTGGGTGATATACCATTTTCCCGGTTCGGTTGGCGAATACTGCTTGAATTCTTTGCTAATCGGGAACCCAAATTGTTCCAAGCCGCCTTTACGCTCCCAATAGAGCTTGAAAGAACCCTTTACTTCAAAGCTGGTTTCTGGGAAAAAGCGGCCACCGGCAGCCTGCGCCATTTTCATTTCCGAGGTAAAGCCGGTCAGGATTAGCAGGCTAAAAAGTAGGCTGGTTAGCAGAATATTTAACTTGTGGTTAGATTTAGCTGATAAACAGTTCCGAAAAAAAGCTGATCGATTAGGAAACAAGGACATTGGATAGTGACCCCTATATTTGACTAGATTAAGCCTCTCGCTTGAGAAAAGTTGTCAAAATCAATTTGTGGACAGCTAGATGTTGGTCCTATGTTCACAAGCGAAAGTCCTGTAGATAAGTTGTTAATCATATTGCAATGCAGTATAGCACATTTAGATTACGATATAGATTACTGTTTTCTTGGAATTTTTTGTTAAAATAAGGGAACCGTTGGTTGTATAGTTCGTTAGTAAAGAGAGCCAGAAATAATTTTATCGTCCGGCTTAACATTAATCCTGGCCCGTCGGAAACATGTCGGTCAAACTACCTTCTCCAATTTCCAAAAGACCGAGCCTCACCCGTTTAAGTATATTGACAAGTGGAACCGTCATAGACTAGAATACTAATAAGACCCCCACCATTGGCAGATTTTCGACATTTATAGACTGCCAATTTGTAGCACTACAATTGTAACTAACCGTTGACTTCTAGTAATTCCGTTATAAAAATCAAAAAGCGTATTGCAGGTTGAAACAATCTCGCCGGGCGAGACCGGGAAAGTAGGGTACTCGTATGCGTGTGGTTCGTCAGACCCAGTTTTTACGAGGGGGACCGCCAAAATGGTGGTGGTCGGTCGCGCTCGAAGTGGGTGTGTTGATAGCGGTATTTGTGGTCATCGGCGTACTGGTCAATAGCAAGCAACCGGGTAGTTCGCCGAGCCTACCGCCAGGGGCCGCCGGGGTCGGAGTGGCCCAGGTTCCTATTACGCCTTGTGGGGGTTACTATTTTACCCCCTGTGCGCCCAAACCAGCCAATAGCTTTATTGCCGGGACGATTTTCCTGGACGACAAACCTGCTGCCGGTTTTTCGGTTAGCCTGGATGCCGGAGGCGGGGCGCAAACTACCGGCATAAGTGGCGGCTATAAATTCGGGGGCCTCGGAGCAGGTGGTTATACCGTGCGGGTCAGCTACGACAAGACCAAAGTCGCCCCGGTTACTTCCGATTTTAGCCTTCAGACCGTCGATGGCAATAGCGGCAATAGCGGGATAGATTTTCGGTTTAAGTCGCTGGTAACGCCTAGCCCTAGCCCGGTGCCGACGACACCGACCAGCCCAGGCAAATCGTTCAACCCATCGATTGCGCTCAACCCAACCGCTGGCCCGCCCGGTGCTAAAGTAGACGTGAACGGTTCAGGCTGGAACCCACGCGGGCCAACCGGTGGCCCAAACACTGTCACAGTCGTTTTCGATAACGCGACCGCCAGTGGCGCGGTTAGTGGGTTAAGTACGGCTAACGCACCAATAGCAGTCCTCGGTATTTTCCAGGTACGTAGCGATGGCACTTTTGTAGGGCAGGCCGCTATCCCAACCCTGCCCGCCCAGGCGGTAGTAGCCTTCGGAACTGACGAGAACTACCAACGAGCCAGGACGAATTTTACGATCCAGGCGGCCCCGGTCAGCCAGACCCCGCAAGACTGTAACGCGAACACGCCTGCCGGTCAGAAGTTGCGGATCACCACCTGTTTTGTGCAGACCAGCAACACCTCCTTCCGCTTGGTCGTAGGAGTGGTCGCCGGAGCGGATGGCGTGAACTTGAATGATACGGTTATCGTCAATTTACCCGCCGGGGCAACCGCTTCGCAAATCAGTTCTTCGACTGGGACGGTAAATATCACCGGGAACGTGGTACGCTGGGGTGGTTTCTCGCTGGCTCCTCAACAAGAGGTTGATCTGGCTCTATCGGTCAATGCGCCGGGCGGGTCGCTGGATGGATCGAGCCTATTTGTGAGTGGTCGGTTCAACCGAGGGTTGGCCTTCCAGCAACGTATTCTTGGTCTGCCACCTCTGACCGAAATCGACCCTGGTCAGGGTGGGGCCAGTGTCCCAGCGGGCGGTGCTCCTTCGACCGGGATCGGCCCCAAAGATGATAGCTTGCAAGCTTTAATCGTCGGTCTCCTGATCGCGGCCTGGATACTAACCCTCGGCGGGCTGATCGGCTGGCGAATGGTCTGGCGCAAACGTCAACGCTAAAAACAGGGCTAAGTTTAGTTCACAAAAAGAGCGGTCTTCCAGATTATTGGAAGGTCGCTCTTTTTGTGAATAAATTGTAACTATTCAGGCTGGGCGACCACACAGGGTCGCACCCTACAACCGAATTTGGGTAGGGGCGACCCTGTGTGGTCGCCCAAAGTGGGAGGCTGAATAGTTACAATAAGTTTTAGCTCTTCTCTGCGCCCTCTGCGTCTCTGCGGTCAATAGTTATGGACTTTCCTTTTTATGAAGCAAGCGCCAGCCTAACCCGACCGGGTAGCCGACCATCTTGGCGAAATCGCCACTGGCCCGGATGACTGGAATCCAGCCGATAGCCGCCACTTTCCCCAATAAGGATAGTCCCTTGAATTCTTCCAGATAGAAGAAAAGCCGCCGATAGGCTTGCCAGATATAACCCAACCCACAGCCAACCAATAGCGGCCAGACCAGCGGCTTACGCCAGGCCAAAATAAGGCCAAGCGGCGCGAACACCCCGTATATAATATAGCGCAAGATATGACGTTTCAAGAACAGATTGGCCTTGCCGTCCCCACGTGCGTAACGATAATACTGGAGGCAGAAGGCCCGTAGCGTCCGACGTGGCGCGAACAGGGCGACTGCTTTGGGCTGCCAGTAAAAACGATAGCCTTGCGCCTTCAAATTCAGATCGAAAATCAGGTCTTCGCAGTAGTCGAGCCATTCGGGGTAGCCTCCGGCGGCTTTCCAGGCCGATTTGGTAAAGGCGACCGACCGGCTGGAAGGCAAAAACTTTTCCGGCTTTATGTCATCCGGGGCCGGAAGAACCGTCGCACCCATCGCAATCTGAAAGGGCGAACGCGGGTCGGGGTCGCTACGGAAGAACCCGGCAACGACCTGAGGGATGAGGGATGAGGGATGAGGACTGAGGACTGAGGACTGAGGACTGAGGACTGAGGACGGTTTGGTAGGTTCAAGTTGGGTAGGTTCAGGTTGGAAGAAGGGATCGGTAAGGTGTTGGAGCCAGTCGGGTGGTAGATGCACCCCAGCATCGGTGACGGCGATTAGTTCGTAGGTAGCGGCCTGGATAGCGGCGTTACGACCTTGCGAGATGTTGGCCCCCGGACGGCTCAGGGCGTGGATCGGGACGGCGGTAGTCGGGGCGATCCGCCGGATGATTGCCAGCGTGCCATCGGTCGAACCACCATCGACCACCACGATTTCGGCGGGCGGGCAACTCTGGCCCAATAGCGACCGCAAAACCCCCTCGATACTGGCGGCCTCGTTAAAGACGGTCATCACGACCGAGACAGGCCGGGTAGCTATTTTCTTTTCGGTTTCTAGCGGCTGATTATTTATCATGCTGGCAAGGGTAACAAACCGGGCCAGTGGTGTCAAGTCAAGTTTAGCGAGAATTGGTTTGATAGGACTGGATTAAGCGGGGATAGCCGCCAATCGTTCGCCATACTCGCTAAGTATCTGCTCAATCCTGGCTTTGTAGGGTCGCCAGTCGGTATCTTCCGGGAAGTTATAATGATGTTTATCTTTGAAAGCTAGGAGTAGGCGCTGCTCAAATTCGATACATTCCTCACTGGAAAGGCGAGTTTTAAGGGACGCAGGTATTAAAAGGTAAGTTATCCAATATTGAGGAGTTTGATGATAGAATATGTCGTCAGGGTTATCAAGAACTTCTTCTGTCCAGGTTTCTTTAGCCCAATGTATAACATCCACTTCCGACCAACCCAAAAATTCTTTTAACATCTCTTTCCAGACGCTAAGATAATACTGTTTGTTATAATTATCCAGATCAATTTTATTCATAGCAAACTCCTTTCCACTTGGAATGAATTTTTTTGAAAGAAGCAGGTTAGGTTGCCTCGCTATTTAAGATATTCTATAGTGTCATAAGTTAGTTTAAGCACACCATTACCTTCAAATTTGAACTGGGTCGGATAGTCGCGGTTAGGTACACGTTTCCCATTAATATCTCTTTTGGCAACAGGCCCTACTACAAGTTCAAAACTGGTCAATTTATCGGGATACCATTTTCGATGTATTTCAGCGAGTTTTTTGTCGGCAATGTCTTTACGGTTTAAGGTTGAAAAATCTGTGACACTCATTCTAAGACGTATTAGCAATGGCTTACTTCCATCTTTTTTAGCCTTGAGATTAGCCCAGCTTGAAGCTGATTGACGGCCCCAACTACTATCTTCAAAAGTATAGAAACCTAAGCCAAAATCACCCTTTCCTATACTTTTAATCTCACCACTCAGCCCGGTACTCTTCCACTCACCCGTTGTTGTGCCGTGTACAAAATAGACCCATTCATCAACTTTGGCAGCCATATTTTTACCGACGACTTCCTCGTATTCAAATCTTAGATAGCTTTTAGTATAGGCTAGAGCTTGCAAAAATACAAGAAGTATTGAGGTTAACAAAACGGTCAGCTATCGCTTTTAAGCCGATAGCTGACCGCTTTTAGCTGATCGTTCTTTAGATCGTTGCGCCGACTGGCAGATTTGAACCGCCGGATTTGGGCGGCAAATAGGTCGAAGACTTGTCTTCGGTCGCTTTGTCGTCCTCGGTGGGGGGGGTGAGGCGGGCCACGCCTTCACCCTTCTCGAAGGTCAACTCCGACTTGTTGTTGGGGTCAACCTCGGCGATGATGATGTCCCCAGCCTGGAACCTGCCATCTAGCAAGAGCTTCGAGAGCGGGTTCTCTAGCTTGCGTTGGATCACCCGGCGCAAAGGCCGCGCTCCATAGACCCGGTCGTAACCCTCGCGGGAGAAGTAGTCCAACGCGCTTTCGCTCAGTTGGAGTTCCATCCCCTGTCCGGCGATTCGCTTTAGTACTTCCGCCATCATCAGTTTGACGATCTGGCGAATCTCGATCTGGTTCAGGTGGCTAAAGATGATGATCTCATCGATGCGGTTCAAAAATTCGGGCCGGAAGCTCTCCTTCAATTCCTGCATTACCTGAGTTTTCATGGCATCGTTCTCGCGCTTTTCCTCAGCATCTTGCCGACCAGACCCGCCCGTCTGGAAGCCTAACGCCCGCTCCCGAATCCGGGCCGTCCCGACGTTCGAGGTCATAATGACGACGGTATTCTTGAAGTCCACCGTCCGGCCATGCCCATCGGTCAACCGACCATCGTCGAGCATCTGCAACAACACATTAAAGACTTCCGGGTGCGCCTTCTCGATTTCATCGAACAGCACGATCTGGTAAGGCCGCCGCCGAACTGCTTCGGTCAACTGCCCGCCTTCGTCGTAACCGACATAGCCGGGAGGCGAACCGATCAGACGGCTGACGGTGTGCTTCTCCATGTACTCCGACATGTCGATCCGCACCATCGCGTCTTCGCTATCGAACAAGAAGTTCGCCAGGGCTTTGACCAGTTCGGTCTTACCTACCCCGGTCGGCCCCAGGAAGATAAACGAACCAATTGGGCGGTTCGGGTCGCGCAGACCGCTACGGGCGCGACGGATCGCATCCGAGAGGGCTGCAATCGCATCCTCCTGTCCGATCACCCGCTCGTGCAGACGAACTTCCATCTCCAAAAGCTTCTTCATCTCGCCTTCCATCATGCGGCTGACCGGAATGCCGGTACTCTTGCTGATGATTTCGGCAATATCCTCTTCGTCCACCACATCGTCGATTTGCTTGTCCTTAAGCCAGGCTTCCCGTTCGGTATCGTAATCCTTTTTAAGCGTATCGTGTTCGTACTTCAAGCGGGCCGCTTTTTCGTAGTCCTGCTTCTGACCGGCGGCTTCCATTTCGCCCGCCAATTCCTTAATCCGGGCATCCTTTTGCTTGATCGAAGGCGGGGCGCTAAACATATCGATCCGCACTTTAGCGGCCGCTTCATCCACTAGGTCAATCGCCTTGTCAGGCAAGAAGCGGTCGGTAATGTAGCGTTCGCTCAGTTGAGCCGCCGCGACCAGGGCCGTATCAGTGATGGTCAGAGAGTGGTGCGCCTCGTATTTGGGCCGCAAACCACGCAACATCAAAATCGTATCTTCGACGCTCGGTTCCCCGACCAGCACTGGCGCAAACCGGCGTTCGAGGGCGGCATCCTTTTCGATCCGCTTGCGGTATTCGTCCAGAGTAGTCGCACCGACGACCTGCAATTCACCCCGCGCCAGAGCCGGTTTCAAAATATTGCTGGCATCAATCGCGCCTTCTGCGCCACCCGCGCCGACCACCGTATGCAACTCGTCGATAAACAGGATGATCTCACCCTGCGCCCGCTTTACTTCGTCCATGACGGCCTTCATGCGCTCTTCAAATTCGCCCCGGAACTTTGAACCGGCTACCAGTCCGGCCATATCGAGGGATACCACCCGCTTATTCAGCAAATTTTCCGGCACATCGCCGTTTTCGAGCTTTTGGGCCAGCCCTTCGGCAATCGCGGTCTTACCTACGCCCGGCTCACCGATCAAGACCGGGTTGTTCTTGGTACGGCGAGATAAAACCTGCATCACCCGCCGGATTTCTTCATCGCGCCCGATCACCGGGTCAAGCTTATGTTCTTTCGCCATCTTGGTCAGGTCAGTACTATACTTGGCGAGAATTTGATACTTGCTTTCGGCCTGCTGGTCGGTCACGCGCTGGTTACCCCGGATGTCCTGCAAAGCCTGATAAATCCGCTCTTTGTCCACCCCGAACCGCTTGAGCAAGAGGGCCGCCGGGTCACTCGCGCTGTGGGCTATCGCCAGTAGCAAATGCTCGGTACTGATAAACTCATCCTGCAAGCGTTGCCGTTCGTTATCGGCATAAGTGAAAAGCTGTTGCAGACGCGGCGTGATATACATACTGACATTTATACCCTGGAACCCACCGCTAGGGTAGGCCAGTTTGGGCGTGACATCCAATTTATCTTGTACAGCCCGTTTGACCAAATTAATATCGGCTGCCAGTCGCTCCAAGACTTGCGAGGTTACGCCATCCTTTTGCTGTAACATCGCCATCAGGATATGCTCGACATCCAGTTGGCTGTGGCGGGCTTCCATCAAAATTTGGTAGGAGTTGGTTAGAACTTCCTGGGCTTTTTCGGTAAATTTATCAAAAGGATTCATTGCCATAGTTATTTATTAACTCCTTAATTCTCCTAAATATTTCGGAATATATCCTAGCGGGTTCCAGGTTGTTACCCGGTTTCGGCTAGAAAAATTCCCAAGCAGCCTGGATTTGTTATACTGCACTTTACTATATAAGCCGTTTTACTTTGCTAAATGCCTAAATATTGGCTTTTTTGCTGCTCCAATGTATTATACGTCAAGACTTTGCCGAATGGTTCATCAAAACTCATATTCTATTATAGGTCTAACATTTTACCGTTTTTCGATTTTTCGATTTTCAAAAGGTCGCTATACTAAATTCGGCTTGTGTGATATTATTCGGTCTAGCGCGTGAGGTGTTAATAAGCGTATCAAGTTGTGTAAGGTTGCTACTACTGACGCAAGTGGAAACAGGCTTTTTAAGCCCGGAAGTTATTCCCAATACTCAGTACTTAGCATTATCAAAAGGGTTTTGAAAATGGCTAAAGAAATCGTAATTTCTATCGACTCCAATCCGAAGAGTCCCAAATATTTCGTCTGGCAGATGGATCAAAATGAGGCCGAACAGATCAAGTTGGCTATTGGCGAGAAGGATGACCGCTTTCCGCTTCTCTCGACCCTCTCCGATTATAACGAGGATTTTATGTGCGAAGGCGAACGGCTGATGTCGCTCTGCCAGGAGACGGTTGACCTCGAAATCACCCTCGAAGAGCATCACCGCGAGACGCAGCTTTTGGTCAAACTCCTGACCATGATCGGTGGTTTGGCCGTCCTCAGCCACGACCATAAGCTAGGGGTCTTCGCCTATGGCGATTGAGCAAAAGTAAATAAGCCTGTAATTTTTGCCTTCACTCCGGCGTTCTTAAATTGACAGGGTCTTTTACCGACCGGCATGCTGAGTATCGCAGACCAAATAACCGTTTTATATTAAAGATGCTTTTTAACGACTACTAATTTGCCTGCTCTAACCGTGCCGAGTCAGCTTGCCTTTTGTCGTGCTTATTTTCATCTCAGATTTTTAATCGAACAAGGAGGGTGTATGTTGCAACGCAGAGGTTGGCGAATAATAGCATTGCTGATTGTGAGCGTGATGTTGGTCAGTTGTGGCTCGGATGTTACCTCGACACTGCCGGTGGCCGAGTCGGTTCCTCCGGCTATCGTGCCTACTGGCAATCTAACCCAGTCCCTGACCTTGACCACCCCGGTTGCAACCACCCCCAAGATAAGCAGTGGCCTGACCAAAGGCAAGTTAAAAGAGGTCTTCCCAATACTGGCCCGCTTGCCCGGTGCCTCTTTAGTAAGAATTAATAAAGGATCAGGCGGTTTAGGGGGTGCGAGCAGTAGCGACTACGAATTACGCCGAACGGCAACCGACTTTACCGGCCTGGGTTTGTTTCAGGCTTACTACTATACAGGTACGTCTAGCACTTACGAAGAGGCCCGCGAGATTACTGTACCACTGACCGATATGAAGCGTTATCTTGAACTGCTGACCGAAACGCCAATCGAGGAGGGGCCGTACAAAGGCCCACCTCTTGCGACTGTGAGTGATAATTTTCCCTTGTTCGAGATGGAAGTTGAAACTGAAAATGGGTTGCTAACCATAGGTAGCACTTCACAAAAGCCTGATTTCTTCCCCTGGACTATCACTTTTGCGGGGCGCACTTTCACGGCGGCGGATGCTACTCCCTTTCAGGCTTATAATATTCTCAAACCCTATCTCAAAGAGGATGTGCTTAAAGATATTTATCAACGATCTCAGACTGAAAGGAAACCCTTTATTTCAACAGCTCAACCAACTCCGGCCCAAAGTCTAAATCCACTGAACAAAGTGCAGGAATGGCCTGTAGCAGATAAACTCGGTACGGTTGGTTTGATTAGTAGTCCAGATGGAAAATTGGTAGCGACCAACCACTCTAAAAAGATAAATGTATGGAATCTCGATGGGAGTTTGCTTAATACAGTGAGTATTGGAGTATATCTGACAAACCTATGGGCTTTTAGCCCGGATAGTAAAACCCTATTCGATAGTCTGGATAACAGCAATCCTTATTCTACGAGTACACCTAAAATCGACATCCAACGATGGGATATAGCAAGCGGTAAAGAATTACCGGCTCTAGTGGGTCATCGTCGCAATGTAAACGCGCTGGCTTTTAGTGGAGATGGCAAGCTGCTGGTCAGTGCCGGAAGCGACCGAACCGTGCGCCTTTGGTCGCTCCCGGATGGCAAGAATACGGCTACCTTGCGGGCAAAGCTGCCCGAACTTTACCGCTACCTTGCAGTGGCTCTCAGCCCCGACGGTAAGCGGGTTGTGGCGGGTGGGGGCGGCGACCCATCCACCAAGCAATTCCCAATCAAAGTTTGGACGACAAATAACAATCAGGAAGAGCAAACCTTGCGCGGTCATGCTACAGCAATTAAGTGGTTGGGCTTTACCCCTGGCGGCGAGACCCTAGTTAGCGCCGATGAAAGTGGCCTTATCAATCTATGGGACACTACTACCTGGCAAAAACGGCTCACCATCGACGGCAAAACTCAGCTATTATCAGTTTCGCTTAGCCCCGATGGTAAGTTGTTAGCCAGTTCCAACGCCTATGGTGGTTTGCGCCTGTGGGAACTAGCGACCGGCAAGCTATTATCGGTCACGCAGAACGCCCAAAGCCAGAGGTACGGTTTTCGCACCGCAATTTTCACCGCCGATGGGCGCTACATTCTGACTCCGGGTGCTGACTCCATCCAGAAATGGGAAGTCAAACCGTAGCCAGATGAGTATGAATTGACAAGGAGAGTGTATGTTACGACGCAGGGAATGGCGAATAATCTCATTACTGATTGTGAGCCTGACATTGGTCAGTTGTGGCTCCGATGCTACTTCGACTATTATGCCTAGCGACACTCTGAGTCAGTCTCTGACCTCGACCACCCCGGTTGCAGTCACGCCCAAGATAAGCAGCGGCCTGACCAAAGGTAAATTAAAGGAGGTCTTCCCAATACTGGCCCGCTTACCTGATGCTTCGTTAATAAGACTTAATAAAGGATCAGGCGGGTTATTGGGCGCGGATATTAGCAATTACGCATTGAGTCGAACTAAAATCGGCTTTACCGGCCTGGGTTTGTTTCAGGTTTATTCTTATGGCTTGGGTACTTACGAAGAGGCACGCCTGGTTAATGTACCACTGAGCGATATGCAGCATTTCTTTGAACTGTTATCAGAAATGTTAATCGAAGAAGGGCCGTACAAAGGCCCAGAACTTGCAACTCGGACTGACTATTTTCCTTCTATGGATATAGAAATTGAAACTGAAAATGGGTTATTAACCATGGGTAGCAATTCACAACAACCAGATTTTTTCCCCTGGACTATCACTTTTGCGGGGCGCACTTTCACGGCAACAGATGCTACTCCCTTTGAGGCTTTTACCACTATCAAGTCCGACCTCAGACAGGATGTACTTGAAGATATTTATCAGCGATCCAGGTCTGAAGGGGAAAAATTTATCCCAAGAACTCCAACCTCTCCGGCCCAAAGCCTAAATCCACTAAATAAAGTACAAGATGGAGTTTTCTCAGATGAAAATGGTTTGATTACTAGCCCAGATGGAAAAATGGTAGCCACCAACTACTCTAATAAGATAAATTTTTGGAGTCTCGACGGGAACTTACTCAAGACGCTAGATATTGGGCAATATTCGATAAGTATAGGAAACTTTAGCCCAGATAGTAAAACCATATTCGGCAGCCTGGGTAATATTGATCTTATAACCAGCAGTACCCCCAAAAACGACATACGACGTTGGGACATAGCAAGCGGTAAAGAATTACCGGCCCTGGTGGGCCACCGCCGCAAAGTAAATGGGCTGGCTTTTAGTGGGGATGGCAAGACGCTGGTGAGCGCGGGGAGCGACCGGACGGTGCGCCTCTGGTCGCTGCCGGACGGCAAGAATACGACTACCTTGCGGGCAAAGTTGCCCGAACTTTATCGTTATTTTGCAGTGGCTCTCAGCCCCGACGGTAAACGAGTGGTGGCAGGCGGGGGCGGCGACCCAACCACCAAGCAATTCCCGATCAAAATGTGGGCGGTCAGTAGCGGACAGGAAGAGCAAACCTTGCGCGGTCATGCTACAGCGATCAAGTGGTTGGGCTTTACCCCTGGCGGCGAGACTTTGATTAGTGCCGATGAAAGTGGCCTTATCAATCTGTGGGACACTACTACCTGGCAAAAACGGCTCACGCTGGACGGCGAAACTGAGCTATTATCAGTTTCGCTTAGTCCCGATGGTAAGTTGTTAGCGAGCAGCCATTGGGATGGAGGGTTGCGTTTATGGGAGGTTGCGACTGGCAAGCTATTATCGGTCACGCAGAATGCCCAAAGCCAGCAGTACGGTTTTTCAGAGGTAATCTTCACCGCCGATGGGCGTTATATTCTGACCACCATCAACAGAGCAACCCAGAAATGGGAAGTCAAACCGTAGTCGGATGAATCCAATTGGGAGGTTACTAGGCATCATCTCCAAAGCGACCGGCCCACCTAATGACCATTGACACCCTACAATAGGGTTGTTACACTTGGGTTAGAAAATCATAAAAGCGGTAGGCGAAAACCCTTTATGCGAGAACTGGGTAAGAGAGGACAAGGAACCGAAGATGAGCAAACAAATCGAGATTGACCTTGACTTGCTGGTCAGCGACGCACCGGAAGTGATGGCAAACTGCTATCAGGCGCTAGTCTGGATGGAGGAGAGTGGACATGGCGAAACTCTGGCAGCGGCCCAAATTCGGGCCGCCCTCAATTTATTAACTGAAGCCGGGGTGCGCGACGACGGAGCTACCTACAAAACCGAAGCCGCTTACCAGTCTGACCCCGAAGAAATAGTCGAATTACTCAAACGTATCGAAGCCAGCGAGCGAGAGGATGCCGAGGGGCTATCTATTAGCCAGAAGCAAGTTGAGGCTCGTATGGCAAAAGTCTTTGACGAGTTAGGACAGCAAAGAAATAGCAAAGCGACAGCCTAATTATGATTGACTGGGCCATCGCAGCTACAGATGAATTGGAAGAAATTGTACGTTATTTGGACGCAATTAATCCACAGATAGCACTTGCCACTTACAATGATATTCTAGGAAAAGTCTTTTTATTAGAAACTCATCCCATGTTTGGAGTTCGAGTTCCAGGATTGAGTGTGGATTATCGTTCGGAAAATGCAGCCAAAAATAAGTACAAGATTTATTACAAAGTGCAGGGTGAGAAATTTATCAAAGTGCTGATGATAAGACATAATAGCAGGCAACAACCTGCGTTAAAAGACCTCCGTAAACGCAATCGAGAATAAATTAGCAACATTGTCTCAAGAAAATAACTCCTCATTACCCACTTACCAAATTTTAAGTACCTCATTAAAAGCCTACTCTATGTAAATGCAACTGGCCTATTGGCGTGCTATAATCGGGGCGTAGTCGTAAAATGAGCCAAGTGCTAGAGTGTAGAGAGGTCTTTGATGAGCCTGTTGTTTGAAAAACCCGCCGAGCAATCGAATGAAATAAATAATTGCGCCCCGTGTGCCGCCGAAGCCGTGCTGCAAGCCGACGCGACCGACGACCCGGAAGTATTGGCCCGGTCGCTGGAAGCAAAATATCCTCTGACTATCGAAGCCTTGCGTAAAATGGAAGGCGGGCTGGTTCATCTGACCTATATTATGGCTCTGGAAGAACGCTGGCAACGGGTCGCACGCGGCGAGGCTCCCACCGAACGCGAGGTGCTGCGTTATATTCCGGCCAGCCAGTTGCCACCGACCGAGGCCGATTTTGATCTGGTCTATTGCGGTGGGGTGCTGGGGCTGTTTAGCGCGGCGGTGATGGCTCGTCAGGGCTACCGGGTCGCTGTACTGGATCAACGGCGAGTCGGAACCAGCCACCGCGAATGGAACATTTCGGACGACGAGCTAGAACGCTTTGTAGAGGCCGGGCTTTTCAGCCGGGAAGAGATCGAAACGGCAGTGGCAGGCCGTTACCGACGCGGTATTGTGCGCTTTCACGCCGACGACATCCCAGAACCTGGCTCCGAGATCGACCTGGATCACGTGCTGGACGTGGCGATGGATTTGGGCAAACTGCTGAGGCTGGCCCGCCAGAAATTCGAGCAAGCGGGCGGTACGATCCTGGATTTCCGAGCCTTGAAAATGGTTAGCATAAGCGAGAGCGGGCCAGTACGCGGCGTAGTAGAGGCCACCAACCAGGAAGGTCGGGTCGAACGATTTGGAGCGCGGTTGGTCGTCAACGCGCTGGGTTCGATCTCGCCGTTATCGCTGGTCTTGCAAGGCGGACGGCCCTTTGATGGGGTTTGCCCGACCGTCGGCACGACCGCGCGAGGGTTTGTAGTCGGTCAGAGTGAAAAGCAAGTAGACCCGGAGGTCGGCGACGTGCTGTTGAGCGTGGCCCACGCCCAAAAGAACCGCCAGTTTATCTGGGAAGGCTTTCCAGGTCAGGGCGACGAAATGACGGTCTACCTTTTTTATTACGATCTGGTCAAGCCCGAACTGGCTGCCAAGCAAAGCCTGTTTGATTTGTTCGAGAATTATTTTGAACTGCTACCGACCTACAAAGAACTAGGCCCCAATTTCGCCCACCTCAAGCCGGTCTACGGCTACATCCCGGCCCGCCATCATCGGCCCCAGGCCGGAAGCGCCAGCCGTCGCGGAATCATCTCGGTTGGGGATGCGACCTCCCCTCAATCAGCCCTGACCTTTTGTGGCTTTGGTTCCCAGGTACGCAACTTACCCCGGATCACCCGCCTACTGGCCTTCGCGCTCGACCACGAATTGCTGGGAGAAAAAGACCTGCGCTCTATCGGGGCGCACCAATCCAATATCAGCCTAGTGTGGGTCTTTAGCCGCTTTATGCAGCCCTCGCGCCCAAACGAACGCCCCTACGATGTAAACCGCATGATGAACGTATTTTGTGCCGCTTTGCGCGATATGGGGCCGGGCCTGACCCGCCGCTTCTTCCAGGATCGCTTCGGTTGGCGCGATTATAATCGGCTGATCCTGACGACCGCCTGGCGACATCCGAGGGTCTATCCCTATACTTTCGAGGTGCTTGGGCTGCACGGGGTTGGCGAGTGGGCCAGCGATTATGTAAAATTCAGCCGGGAGGCGCTCTGGCGTACCATCTACAAAAGGCTGGGTGGCAAAGCCCAACAGCTTGAAAAGCGACTAGCGCGGCGCAACCCGGCCCTGGCCCTGGCCCTGGCAGCCCGCCGCGAAGAATGGAATGCTTCCGGCCTTTTGTAAATAGGGAGTAACTACTCAGACCGGGCGACCACATAGGGTCGCACCCTACAACAAATTATGTGTAGGGGCGACCCTATGTGGTCGCCCTCGTAGACCGTGCAGAGTGTTCACGGGCGACCACAAGGGTCGCCCCTACATTCTAAATCTGTTAGGGAAAACAATGGCAAAAATTGTGCAGGGAGAGCGGATAGGCAAGTCCGCCAAATTGTCGGTTGGTTGCTCGGCTATCGTGTTTGACGAAGCTCATCAAAAGATTTTGCTGACCCGCCGGAGCGATAATGGACGCTGGTGCTTGCCGGGCGGTCATATGGAGGCGGGCGAGAGCGCCCCGGAAGCCTGTCTACGCGAATTGTGGGAGGAAACCGGACTAGAGGCCCGTATTACCCGACTGATTGGGGTCTATTCCAACCCGCACCGGGTGATCGAATATGCCAATGGCGACCGTTATCATATGGTCGCCCTCTGCTTCGAGGCCGAGCCGACCGGCGGCGAATTGGGCCTGAGCGACGAGACGACCGAGTTCGGTTACTTTACGCCTGCCGAGATCGAAAGTATGGATTTGATGGAGCATCATTGGGAACGGATCGCGGACGCTTGGGCGGCCCAGGTCGCTACTTTTGTACGCTAGAACAACTAAAGCACGACTTTCGCTTTGAGCCTATAAAGTTAGCCTTAAAAGCAAAATGAACTCAAAGCAACTATACCAAGCGAAAGTCCTATAAAGAAGTAAGGATTAGGGGAAATGTCGATTTATGAGGCCGATGGGCTGGTGCTAAGAGGTCAGGTGCAACGCAGTTATACGATCCAGGCTGTCCCGGATGAGTGTTACGAGTTTTTGAGCGATATTCGCACTCTATTGACTCAAGTTCCCTATGTCAGCAAAATCCAGGTCGGCAAGACCAGTGGACGGGCGCGGGCCTTCTTCAACATAAATGTAATGTCGGTCAGGCTAGATGCAGTGCTGGATATGGAACCGGCCCACAACCCCGCCGAACGCACGATCCGAATCAAGACCGCCCAGGAACCGTTAGGGGCAATTCCAGCGGGCTACTTTACCGGTCATTTTAATGCTCTGATAAAAATTCGCCCGACCGAAAAGGGTAATTCGCGAATATCCAGCCAGATTGTGCTGGCCTTTGACGGCAATCAGTTGATCGAGCGAGGGCTGTTCTCACGTTATATTATAGAGACCACCGGCCCAACCCTCTTGCAAGAATATTGCGAACGGCTCTGTGACGACTATATTGTCAATCTGCTGGAATACTTCCGCAAGTGGCAAAGCCAAAGGCGATCTTTGTAGAAAATTGCCCCGCCGCAAGAGAATATCCATCGACAGAGCGGTATCACATCGGGGAGCGGGAATTCTATTAGATCTGGCTCCACCCATAGACCTCCCGCTACCTCAAAAGCTCCGAAACGGTGACGACCTGAAAACCGCGCTCTTTCAAATTTTGCAAGATGGCGGGTAGTGCATCGGCGGTGGTAGCACTGCCGATATGCATCAGGATAACCTCACCGTCAAGTTGGGCGTTGGTTTGTTTGGTGATGCGGTCGATCAAAAATTGAGCGCTCTTGGGTTGTCCCACCGAATCCAGACTATCAATAGTCCAGAAGATTGAGCGATAGCCCAGCCTATTGACGACCTGCATCACGTGGGCATTGCGCGAACCGTAAGGCGCACGCCACAGCGGTTTAGTAGTTTTGCCGGTAAAGCGGGCTAGAAACTCTTCGGTCTTTTCGATCTCAGCTTTGATCTGCTCGTCACTAACGGTTGTCAGGTCGGGATGGCTCCAGGTATGGTTGGCAATCTCGTGACCGTTAGCAACAATTTGCTGTACATAGTTCGGGTTTTGTTGCGCCCATTGCCCGGTCAAAAAGAAGGTAATTTTAACTCCCGCTCCACTAAGGGCCGAAAGCATTTTGGGGAAGGGGGCCGCCCCTGCCCCAGCATCCAGGGTAATCGCTACCTGCTTTTTGCCCGTCCTGCCCCGTACTACTTCGCTCAGTGGCCCATTATAAGGCTGTCCTACACTGGTCGGAACCGGGGTAAAAGTCGGCTGAGGTTGGCTAGTCCGGGTGGGGGTTGGCCCGGCAGCAGGTGTGGCGGTTCGGGCGGCAGTCGTTTGGGCCGCCGTCGTCGTTGCTGCTGGCCCAACCCTGGTTGGATTGGGTGCCGCAGTAGTTACAACTGGCCCACTATCGGCAGTCGTCGGTGGGGGTAGCGCAATTAGAGCATTTGCTGTCGCGGTCGGCGCAATAACGGGGGTAACTCCACCTAGCTCGGTTACAGGCGGGGAGATAGTCGGGATCGGGGCAGGTTGTTCGGAGGTAGCGGTGGCGGTTGGCGCAATCTGCCCGGTTAATTCGGGCGGAAGTTTTGGCCCTTCCGTACACGCCACCAGCCCCAGGCTCAATAAGATTAGCACAACCAAAAACAAATAACCCTTTTTTACGTTCACAGCCCCGCTCCCCCTTATTACTTGCTAACTTGAATGTCCCCTCATAATATTTAACGGGCGAGGGAGCGGGCGGTTACTGTTTTTAAGAACTAAGAACCTATCTCAATAGGGGCGGACTATCAACTGGTTGTAGGGTCGCCCGGTGTGTTCTGAACCGGGCGACCATAAAGGTCGCCCCTACTAATAGACTATTGGGATAGGCTCTTAGTCCGGCGGCAAGTTCCGCATAGCCGGGAACAAAATCACGTCGCGGATGCTGGCCTGATCGAGCAGCAGCATACAAAGACGGTCGATCCCGATCCCCATCCCACCGGTCGGCGGCATACCATACATCAGGGCGTTGATAAAGTCGGTATCCATCTGCATGGCCTCTTCATCGCCCGCTTCTTTGTCGGCAGCCTGTTCCAGGAAACGCTGGCGCTGATCCATCGGGTCGTTTAGTTCACTAAAAGCGTTGCCGCATTCCAGGGTCGCTATATACGGTTGGAAACGCTCGACCGTGTTTGGTTCGCCCGGCTTGCGCTTGGCGAGCGGCGAGAGCTTTTGCGGGTAGTCGTACAGGAAGGTCGGCTGGATCAGGTGCGGTTGGACAGTCGCCTTCATCAACTCGTCCACCAAGCGGGGCCAAACCGTGTGTGGGTCGGCCTGAATACCCGCTTTGTTCATCTCCCGATAAAGATCGGCCTGTTCGGGAAATTCTTCGTAGTCAATCCCGCTATATTGCTTGATCGCGTCGCGCAGGCGTAAGCGGGGCCAGGGCGGGGTCAGGTCGATCTCGTGGCCTCGGCTGCTAAATTTAAGCGTACCCAGCACCTCCTGGGCCACAAAAGGCAGCATCTCCTCGAACAGGGTCATAAGGTCGTTGTAATCGGCAAAAGCCTGATAAAACTCCAGCATAGTAAATTCCGGGCTGTGCCGATAATCGATGCCCTCGTTGCGAAAGTCCTTGCAGATTTCGTAGACCTTGCCATAGCCGCCAACCAGCAGTCGCTTCAAATAAAGCTCGTCGGCGATCCGCAGATAAAAAGTCTGGTCGAGCGCGTTATAGTGGGTCGTGAAGGGGCGGGCGGCGGCTCCACCGTAGAGCGGTTGCAAAGTCGGCGTTTCGACCTCCATAAAACCCTTGCGATCCATAAAGCGGCGCATGGCCCAAAGGATAGCCGAGCGCTTCTTGAAGACATCGCGCACTTCGGCGTTCGCCAGCAAGTCGGCATAACGCTGGCGGTAGCGCACCTCTACGTCTTTCAAGCCTTCGTGCTTATCGGGTGGGACGTTGAGTGCTTTGGTCAGGATATACCACTGGTGAACCTCGATAGTTTTCTCGCCCGTCCTGGTCACAAAAGGCTTACCGACCACCCCTACGATGTCGCCCAGGTCAACCGTATCTTTGAAGAGTTCGAGATCGGTCGGGCCGCCCTCAAGATGACTATCCTTGAGATAAATCTGGATTTTCTGACCGTCCTCGTAGAGATCGGCAAAGATGACCTTTTTGTCGCGCTTGTTGTAGATGCGGCCCGCAACCCCTACACTCTGGCCTTCCAGGGGTGGGTCGGCGTGTTCGTCTTTCTTGAGCGTATCAAAATGCTCCAGGGCTTCGGTTACGCTATGGGTACGCTGCTCGAAGCGGGGTGGATAGGGGTCACGCCCGGCCTGGCGCAGCCTTTCGGCCTTCTCCAACCTCAAACGCTGGTATTCATTGAGCGATAAATCTTCTCGGCTCACGTTATAAAACCTTTCCTATGCGTCTCTTTATCCTGACAATCGGATGTAGCAATTGCTATTCAAAATTTCAGGCCATTATAACAAAAATAGCGGCTGGATGTACCAGCCGCCGGTTCGTTTCTATTCAGTTGAGACTTTTTGGTCGTCGTTACTCAATCGAAACTATCGTAAAGGCTAGTCGCCCTGCCGGGGCATCCACAAAAAACTGATCGCCTTTACGTTTACCGACCATCGCTGCGCCGAAAGGTGATTCATTGCTGACCTTGTTTTCGCTGCTTTTGGCTTCGGGCGAACTAACCAGCATATAAACTTCCTTATCGCCGAACTCATCCCGGATCGTGATGTGGGTACCGAGCCGCACAATACTGCGGTCGCCATTGCCAGTGTCCCGAATGA
The DNA here is from genome assembly GCA_038210655.1 of Chloroflexia bacterium. Taxonomy (GTDB): domain Bacteria; phylum Chloroflexota; class Chloroflexia; order Chloroheliales; family Chloroheliaceae; genus 54-19. The sequence goes on along the minus strand of JBBQWM010000018.1, from coordinate 3,962 downwards.
TTTCGGCGTGGGAAAGCCATTGTTCGATCTCGCGAATGCGGCCTTCGGTCCAGGCTTGTTCGTTCTTGGCATCCTCGTATTCGCCGCTCTCGCTAATATCGCCATAAGCTTTAGCCTGCTGGATCCGGTCAGCCACCTCCTGGCGACGCACCGTCCGCAACATCAACAATTCATCTTCTAATTTCTTCTTACCTTCGGCGGTAAGTTGAATGGTCTTTAATTCGCTCATAAATGAGTCTCCTCGAATCCTAATTTTGTGCTTGCCCCGCCTTCTCTTGTTGGCTCCGGCTAATCCTACATCTGCCAAAACCCCAGGAACCATTTGAAGAAGGTCTCGCTACTTCCGAGGCACATAAAAGCAGGTTTGCGTTAATCGCTAAATCGAATGGGCCTGAGTCAGGCTGCCAAAAGGTAGTCCGCTTCAGACTAAAGCATACATAGAGAATATCGGAAAAACCCGCTGTCACGTGCCGCCGAAAACGCCTCTAAAACAAATTTGCCATTTGATTACTAGCACGCTGACTGTAAGTCGGGCTGGGGCTGGCCCAGGCTAACAGTATACGGCAGGTAATGACAAACAACGGCAGGCTGTGAAGCCCTTTCCAACCGCGAAGGGATGTAAAACTACGGATTGGAATTGATTGGCCTGGCTCTACCTCCTTGTAGAGACCTACTATATAACAAAACCGCTCTACCCGGCTCCAATAGCTCTGCTAGTTGGAGATAGGTCAGAGAAAAGAAAAACCCAGAGTAGGAAATTGTCCCAACTCTCGGCTACGCTGTGGCATATTATAATCGAAAAACCCTTTTTTGTAAAGAGTTTTTTAGAAAAAGAGAGTGGCTAACAGGTTTGACCCTACTATTTCGATCCGATACAATTCAGTTTGTCGGAAGTGCTATTTTTGGAAATCAGGCGCGAAAGCGTTTACCGGGCTAAAGGAACCGGGCAGAATACAATGGCCTATCAATATATTTTGTTTGATCGTATCGAGGGGGTGGGCATCGTCACTTTGAACCGGCCCGACCAATTGAACTCGCTTACACCGACCATGTTGCAAGAATTGACCGACGTATTTAAGGGTATGGTGCGCGACCCACAGGTGCGGGCGATCTTGCTGACCGGGGCCGGGCGGGCCTTTTGTAGTGGCGAGGATTTGCGCCAACGGGCCGAGGCCGAATTAAAAGCGCCCTCCGCACCCCAGCAGCCCAACTTTGACGCTTTCACGCCCGCTTTTAATGACCAGACCGAGGCGGGTGGCGCACCCTATATGCCAAACGTGTTGTCTTCTAGCCAACCGGCCCTCCAACCAAAGCTATCTTCCGAATTTGCCCCGCTCAACCCCAACCCGGTTGAGAGTCCGCGCACTCAGGCCGCGCCTGCACCCCTGCCGGTCGAAACGTCGCGTAGTGGCCCGCTGTTCGACCCAATTACTTCGGAGATTACGCCCGGTCAGGGGTCGGCTTCGATCAGCGAGCAAATCCGGCGCGGTTATGCCCCCTTGATAAAGCAAATCCGCCAGATCGAAAAGCCGGTTATCGCGGCGGTCAATGGAGTGGCGGCGGGAACCGGGCTAGGTTTGGCGCTGGCCTGTGATATTCGCTATGCCAGCGAACGCGCCCGCTTTGTGGAAATTTCGGTGCGGATCGGGTTGCTGCCCGGCAGTGGCACGAGCTATTTCTTGCCCCGGTTGATCGGATTGAGCAAGGCGCTGGAACTGGCTTTTAATGGCGACCAGTTGGAAGCTGCCGAAGCCGAGCGGTTGGGGTTGGTTAGCCGGGTTTTGCCTGCCGAAAGCTTGATGGAGGAAAGCCACAAGCTGGCAATGCGCTTGGCGAAAGGCCCGACCCGTGCTATCGGCTTGACCAAGACTTTGATGTATCGCTCGGCTGGTATGAACCTCGACCAGGAGCTTGACCTCGAAAGTCAGTTGATGGAGGAAGCAACCCAGACCCAGGACTACAAAGAAGGGCTACGGGCTTACATCGAGAAGCGCACTCCGAATTACAAAGGACAGTAAAGAAGGGCTGAGGGATGCTAGATACGTTGTAGGAGCGGGCTTCTGCCCGCGATGGGCTGAGGGATGCTAGATACATTGTAGGAGCGGGCTTCTGCCCGCGATGGGCTGATACCTAGAAAGCGAGTGAAGGAATGATGGTGGATTTCGAGACTTTGAGTGACCGTATTTTGAAGCACGAACATGACTTTAACCCGATTATGGCCCGCTATTATATCGGGTTGCACGAATACGACGGGGTGTTGCCGGATTACTCGCGGGCCGGGATTGAAGCCCGGCTTGCCAGCGCCCGACAAGACCTGGCTGACCTGAACTAGCTTGACCCAGCAGCCTTGAACGACCAGCAGCGTTTTGATGTCGAGGTTTTGCGGCATAACGTGGAGGCGACGATCTTTAATCTGGATGAAAAGCGCGATTGGGAGAAAAGCCCTATGTTCTACCTGTTCGCGCTGGATTTGCTGGCTTACACGACCCGCGAGTACGCGCCTTTGCCGGAACGGGTCGCTGTGATCAATCGGCAGCAGCAGCAGACACCCGCTTTTATCGAACAGGCCCGTGCCAATTTAACGCCGCCTTTCGCCCGTCCGATAATGGAGATGAGTTTAATGCTGTTGGATGGCGCGGTGCGCTATGGCAACACCGACATCACGGAATTGCTAAAAAGCCCCGAACTCTCGCCCGAACTAAGAGCCGAGGGGGAGCAAGCCAACACTGCCGCGATCCAGGCGATCCAGGGTTTGATCGACTGGTTGCGAGGGCAGGCCGACACTTTTAACGACGATTTTGCGATAGGCCGCGATTTGTATGTAAAGCTGTTACGCTATGACGAGTTGATCGAGATGCCGCTCGAAGAGGTTCTGGCAGCAGGCGAACGCGATCTAGAACGTAATTACGCCGAACTGGTCGAGATTACCCGCCAGGTAGACCCTCAGGCCAGCGTCAAGGAGGTACTCGACCGTCAGCAAAGTCAGCACCCAACGGCAGCCGATTTGATCTCCTACACCCAGGCGATGCTCGAACGCATCCGGCAATATTTGATCGATAAAGACCTGATTACGATCCCAACCGAGGCTCGCCCGGTGGTCGCACCGACCCCGCCACCGATGCGCTTTGGCTTCGCAAGTATGGCCCCGGCAGGCCCCTACGATAAATCGGCGGAAAGCTATTATTACATCACTTTGCCAGAAGAGGATTGGAGCGCCGAGCGCCAGGAAGACTGGCTGCGGATGTTCAGCTATAGCAAGCTGGAAGGCACTTCGGTTCATGAGGTCTATCCAGGCCATTTTATCCATTTTATGCACGTCCACAACGCACCGAGCAAGGTCAGCAAGCAATTTTTGGGTAGCCCGGTGCATTTCGAGGGTTGGGCGCACTATACCGAACAGATGATGCTGGAAGAAGGCTATGGCGACGGCGACCCGGCCTTTAAGATGGCTCAACTGGTCGCCGCGCTCTGGCGAGACTGCCGCTATATCGCCAGCATCAAGATGCACACTCAGGGTATGACGGTCGAAGCGGCGATAGAGTTGTTCAGGAAATACGTCGGAATGGCGGAAGGCCCGGCGCAGGCCGAAGTGTTGCGCGGTACGGTACAGCCTGGCTATTTCTCCTATACGCTCGGCAAGCTGTTACTCTTAAAGCTGCGCGAAGACCTCAAAAAGCGTGATGGCGCAAACTTCAACCTGAAAGCCTTCCACGACGAATGTGTCGGCAACGGCGCTCCACCCGTCCCCCTCTTGCGTCGCAAGTTGCTAGGCGCGGATAGTGGGTCGTTGTTGTAGAGCGGGGTAGGGATTTTAGTAACACTATAATGGTCCCCAAGAACCGGACGCGAAAAAAGGTGAGTTAAGGTGATAAAATTGGTAAATGACAACCAAAAAACCCAGAAAGACTTACAAACCGGAATTTAAGGCGGCGGTAGTCGAAGAATATCTTCAAGGCGAACAT
>JBBQWM010000017.1:0-119431 GCA_038210655.1 Chloroflexia bacterium | reverse complement strand
CGCTACTGCAATTTCCTCTTCCTCTTGCCGCTCCCGGAGCGCTTCGAGCCGGGCCGATTTTCTCTCTTTGGCTAGGGCGGCATCTTCGTCAATCCGAAGTTTGACCCGACGCTGCCAATTCTGGTCGGTTGACCAGATTTTTAATCGTCGAAGATGCTTGGTTGGGGTCGCATTTGGGTCGCTTTGGTACGTTTCCGCAAGCTTTTCCAGGCTGCGACCGTCTCCCAGCGCCCAATAATCCTCAAAGGCTTGTAGGGCCTGTGGCGACTCTTTTTGGCGTTCGTGTTCTAACATGATGTACCCTTTCTTTGGATTCGACTCTCTGCTGAATCGCCTCTGCTAACACGCTTGGAGATAACCCAAGAATCGAGGCGGCCACAGACAGCATTATAAAATCGCCCGGTTCTTGGAGCGTCTGGCTCCAGTCTGCCCTTGCCTGGGATTGGATTTGTGGGCTTTTGGAATTCAGGTCTTCGACCCACCGAGCGAAAACGCTTGCTACTAATTCAATCAAAAGTTGTCACCTCACTTTCAAACTGCAAAATTCACTCTTTTTTCTCTATTCTTGGTATGGTGGCGGCGGTTCTGGTGCGTCCCAGGGGTCGCAGATTTGCGTTTCGCGGGTTTCATCCTGGCTTGAGTCTGGGTCAATCAGGTTCCGGCCCTCGGCTACGTCGGTGTAGGCCCGAACCAACCCCCCCTTTTCGTCTGCTTTCATGTAGTTATTCTTCATGAAAACAGATGAAAAGACGGGGTTGGTTATGATCTCTTCAATCGTCGCGAGTTGGTCAACTGCTAAATCTCCAATCGGCTCCGCATCTAAGACCAAAATTCGGGCTGGAGTCTGGCTGGTCGGTCGCAACGCTGCCCTCAAGCGCCCAACCGCTTGCACAATGCTTGCAGCGTGATCGTGTTCAATTGCTGCTTGCAAGTCTGGATCAGCATCAGATTTCATCCATCGACCGGCTGCCAGACCGTTCTGCTGGATATGGTTGTAGAGTCGAAGCTTTTCAGCCGCACCGGTTGCTCTGGCGGCCTGGCCCGGCTGCCCGGCGCTGATCGCATCAAGTTTTTGAACAGCAGACCGAACTGCGAAAGTCTCAGACTTAATCACGTCGATTGGTCGAAGCGGGTGGCCGACTAGTACGACCGCGTCGTAATCGCTGTAAGCATTTGTTGCGCGTTCGTCTTTGCCCCAATGCCCCTTCGCCGTTCCGAGCGGAAGGCGCAGCGCGTCTTTGCCAGATTCAAATCGCATTGGCATAATCACAAGATTTTTTTGACCAGGCACAAAGAAAGCTTCAATCGCTTTCTCAATTTTTTCGCGGGTTTTAGAGTTGTGCAAATCTCGCTGAGTATAAAGTCCGCTGACGCACTGCGTGATGTGCTGGTTTTGATCGACGTTGTAACAAATTTCTTCCAAATTTGGAAAAAGATTTTGCAAGTTCGGGTTCACGGTCGCGTCAAGCACGATCAGAGTTTTTTCGCGCAAGATAGAGATCAATTTTGTTCTGGGCAAGGTCAACATCAAGCTAAAGCTGCCACTCAAAGCGTCTCTTTTGAACTGGGCCGGATTGTGCAAATCGGTCAAACCCTGCAAAAGTTCGCTTGCCCCTCGAAAAGGAATCACTTTCCGAGCATTTTGCAGGTAAGGTTTTTCAAAATAAAAGTCGTCTCCAGACTGACCAGCTTGCGATTGAAGATCGAAAATGATCTGATCGTAATTCAATTTCAAAGTATCGGCGGCGGCTCGGAGCGGAGCGTCGCAGTCAAGCATTTCAAAAAATCCGGGCGCTGGTTGAGCAGCAAGCATATCGAAAGCTTTCTCGATTATTTGCATGAGACCGAGCCAGGCCGGGGCGTGAATATTTTTCGCGGCCAGCGCGTCGCGCCAAGTCGAGAAAACATCGTCTTTGATCTCAATTTTTTCGATCAGAAAATTAAGCAAATCTTCATCACATATAACTGCGTCGAATTTGCTGATCTCTTCTGAATTATTGAGATAGCTCTCTTTAGTAGCAATAACTAGTTGAGCTTTCTCGCTTGCTTTTTTTGAAGAAAGATAACCCTCGATTTCGCACTTGAAAGTCCTTTTGCCAGAATAACCAGAGTCTGTCCAATTCTGATCGCTTCCAAAAACGCAATCTTTGCAAACTATTTTCGCTGGAATTTGGCGCTTCTGGCCCGCTTCGCTTGCTTGATCGTTCGCGCAATCAAAAGCAGTTCGCTTTTGAAGCGGGTTGTTGAGATCGATTTTGTTGCGCCCCATTTGGACTACAGCAAGTCCGGCGGCGACGGCCCGGCCTAGCGCCGTACCGGGAGCGGTTCGCTCTTCGATGTTATTTTTGTTTGGGCAGAGCAGCACCACCCGCCCGCCCAGTTGTCCCCGCTGAACTAAATCTGCAACCGTAATATCAAAAGCAGTGCTTTTACCCGTTCCGGTTGGACTGGTTATAGCGAACTGGCTGCCGTCTGGTCGCGTTAGCACGTATTTTGCAATTGCGACATGCTCCCGTCGCGCTTGATTCAGCGTGTAAATCTTTTTCGGCTTGAAGTGCCTTACGACGCTGGCAGCGGGTAAATCTCTCGAAAGTCGGGTGCTTTCGTTTTTCGCAGATTCAAAAGCGAACTCCGCTCCGGCTTTGAGCGCATCGTCCAGGCCCTTGCCCAGAGCTTGATCCCAATTCAAAAAATAAAATTCGACTCGTGGCAGAGCTGCGACCAAACGCCGGAACAAAAGTTGCTCAGCGTCTTTTACCTGCTTCTTTTCGCGTTTATCTTGATCGAAAGCAAGTGTAACCACGCTCAATTTTAGTGCGTCGATAGTCGAAATGAGATCATCAATTTTGTAAGCGTTTACCCCGGCCAGGCTGATTGAATGACAATTCCACGTTTTTGAGGCTATCGCGGCTTTCTTGTAGCCCTCAGTGATGATTACCGAGTGAGCGCCAGTCGTGCCCGGCGCGGCCTGGAAGACCGTCATAGGCGTTCCACCCAGCCCTCCGCTTGATTGCCAACGATACCGATCAGCCGAACCGAGCGGATTATCTTTTCTGATTTGCACGCCCAAAATTTGCCCCGAAAAATTGGTCGCGGGGAATAGCATGCCATCGGCGGCGCTTGCAATAGTCCACCAGTTGCGCCCGTCTTTACCCTCAACTTCTCTAAAAACCGGGTGTTGGCGGCAAACGTTAGCACCGAATCGGTCAACCAATTTTTTCGCGATTTTCGGAGCGTCTTTGTAAAAGAGAGTTCCAATACCCTCAGACGGAATCCCGTCCGACTCCAAAAGCTTTTTATGCTTTTTGCTGATTGGGCAGAGCGCAAGATAAGCTCTATTAATGTTGTCGATCTGTTCGAGCGAGATCGGTTGAGGCGCTGGTGTGGCGGTCACTGGTTGGGCTGGTCGCAGATCTGCGGCGGTGGCGGTCATTTTGTTGCTGACCATGCCAATCAAATGCTTCCAACTTTTTTTTACGGAGCTAATCGGCGCTGGCGTGTCGCTGGGGGTATGGTGGCAGTAGACTACCTGCGGTTCGTAAAAATCTTGTGTAAAGCTACACTCGTTCTTTTTGTTGTAACAGACCGGGCAGGGGGTTTTGAAGCTGCTCCGCTTCCATTGCCGTTGGCGGGGTGTAGTTGCATTTAGCATGCCGCCACCTCTTTTTCGCTTTTCGAGGCGGGAGTGCTGGGCTGGGCTTGCTGAGTTTGCTGAGTTTGCTTGAGGCGAAGATATTTCGCTAAAATGTCAGCGAAGATTTCAGCGAGATTTTCGCTGTTAGGAATGTTGCTAGAAGAATTTGTTGTAAGCATGAGACCTCAATTTCAATTCAATCAAGAAATCTTGAGGTCGTTCGGGCGCTTGCAGTAAAAACAAAACTTTGCTATACTGCAAGTACCGAGATTACGACCGAACGACCTCAGAATTTTTTAAAAAGCTTCTCTTGATCGGAAGCTTTTTTCTTTTTCGACGTTTTTTCTTGAAATTGGGGGTGCATAGTGCTACACTGAATTTAATCTTGTGATTTGTGTAGTAAATGCACCCACCGACCAGCGAACGCTTGTAACGTTTGTTGGTCTTTTTTTATGTCAAAAGCTGAATAATAAAAACACGCTAAATTCGTTCTATAAAGCTATTGACAATACTTCAAAATGACAGTAAAATGACACTGAGCGTTTAGAAGAATGCTTATTTTGTTATACGCTCAAAGCTATCTTAACACAATTTTAGTGATTTTGAAATAACTTGCTAACTTTTTTGGCAGGTCTTTTGTGCTACCCGACCCCTTGCCGCTAAAGTTATCCACATTTTGCCCGAAATTATCCACATATCCACAATTGACCGTCTTAGCGCCGGGCCACCAAGCGGGCCATGAGCGCTGCCAGTCCTGGCAAGGCTGCCCAGAGCAGGCTTTGCACCTCAAAATGAAATCGTGACAAAAGCACTCGCACATTTTCATGGTTCCTTGCGAGTTAGCTTTTAGTACACTATCTTTGAATAAGATTAACTCTTCTTTCAGGTCTATTTTTGGGCCATTCACAAGCCTTATATTAACCTGCCATTAAGCTCTGTGTAACGCTCTTGTAAGTAATCTCTGTTATAGTATGTTTATCAAAGAGTATTACAAAAACTCGAAAAGATGGTTTATAATGACTAAAGGCTATTACTCGCTATAGCCAACCTGGGTAGCATAAAAGATTATATCTGGAAGGGAAGTTAAGAATGCTAACTTCAGCCCTGGCTACACTTGCCAGCTTGAACGCACCGTTAGCCGCTACCGATGGACTTAATTTACCGGCTACTTTTTTTGAAGGTGTACTTTCGTTTGGGTCGCCCTGTGTCCTGCCGTTGGTTCCGGGCTACCTTTCTTTTATCAGTGGCGTTTCGGTCGCCCGTACCGCTGGAGTGGAGGGTGCCGAAGCTGAAAAACCAGCCAATATGAGTTGGGCCGATACCCAGCGAGTTTTGATCTCGATAATGGCCTTTATTGCCGGTTTCACAGTCGTCTTTATCCTGATTTTTGGGCTAACCTACACTCTAGCCGATTTGCTGGGGGCCGACATCAGACCCTGGATACAGATAATCGCCGGGATCGCTGTTATCATAATGGGGTTGCATTTTATCGGGGTCTTTAAACTGGGCTTCCTTAATATGGAAAGGCGTTTTCACTTTAACGGCCTGAACAAACCGGCCGGCTTGCTGGGAGCCTTTTTGGTGGGGGCCGCTTTCGCGGCAGGTTGGTCGCCATGTGTAGGGCCATTTCTGGGGGCTGCTCTTACTAGCGCCCTGGATAGCCAGAGTACCATTAACGGGGTAGGCCTGATGCTGGTTTACTCTGCCGGGCTAGGCATTCCCTTTTTATTAGCTGGTCTTTTTATGAACCGCTTGTTAGGCTTTATGGCCCGTGTGCGCCGTCACTATCAGCTAATCGAGATCGCCAGTGGGGTTTTGCTAATAGTAATCGGTCTGCTGATTATCACCAATAATATGACCGAGATTACCAAAGTCTTAGGTCGGTTTCAACAAGGTTAGGAGAGAACAAGTTAGTGTTGCGAATTAACAAAAAATCGCTCAGCCGGAGTTTTATTTACGGGCTGACAATAGTCATAGCAAGTTGGCTTTTGGTCGCTTGTGGCGAGACAAGCGCCCCGCCCTCGGTTAGCAAGCCAACCGCTGCTAATACAAGCCAAGCAGCCCAGGTTGGGTCTTCCGCCTCGGCTAGGCCGGTAGTAGGCGGGACTGCTCCCGATTTCAAAGCGACCGATATTAATGGCCGCTCCTTTCAATTGAGCGATCTGCGCGGCAAAGTCGTCGTTCTCAATTACTGGGCGGTCTACTGAGAGTTTTGCCGTCAGGAGTTGCCTGACTTTATCAAAACCTATGAGGCTAACAAAGATAAGCTAACTATCGTTGGGGTCAATATGAACGATGAACCCCAGGAAGTTAAAAATTTCGCACGCGATTTCAAGATGAATTTCCCGGTGACGATAGATAATACCGGCGACCTGGTCTACAAATACCGCGTGCCGGGCCATCCCACCACCTTTTTTATCAACAAAGAGGGCCTCATTACCGGCATGGTGGTAGGGCTAACCTCACCTGAGAAGCTGCAAGAAGAATTAGCTAAGGCTTTTAAATAGGCCAAATAAAAACCCCACGTGCCGCGCTTGAGAACGCAGTGGGGTCTTGGGCTGTTCAATTTGAACATCTCAATAAAAAATGAACTACCCGTCTATTATCCGCCGGTTATGTCAAGCTGTCAATGGCTTTTCGGTTGAGTTTTAGAAAAGTAGGAACAAAGTCGTGTTGACGGCGCGGGTCGGGTGCGTTACCATTATAACTATGGAAATTCAAAATAAACAGAGCGCTAAAGAACTGGCAGGCGAAGTGACCGCTGCCGCGATTACCGAAGAGCCGGACGCAGACTTATACCCGGAGGATGAGCCTTTGCCACTCGCTTCGGGGGTCGGGCGACGTGGTCACAAAGCCCCTGCTGCCGGTCAGACTGAAGGCCGGACGACAGCTGAAGAAAAACCTCTTACAAACCCCTCGCCTGCGGTGCGTCCCCAGGCCGGCATAGGCCGAGGTGGAGCGACCGCTATTGCGGTTTTGTTGTTGTTTATACCCCTCCTGGTCATTCTGACCTATGCTCTGTTCGACGCAAACGCTAAAATCGACGGCCTCCAACAAAATTTGAGTGACTTTAATCTATCGGCTAATCCAGAAAAAGATGCACAGTTTGCGGTACTATTGAGCGAACCTAACTTGCAGATTTTACCACTCAAAGCCGAGGACAACGCGCCCGTCGGCAAGATGGTTTTGTATAACGCCGGGCGCTTACGTTGGGGCCTGAGCTATGGCAAGCTTGACCCGTTGCCAAGCGGTCAGATGTATGTAGCCTGGGTTTTGCGTAAAACTACCCCCACCAAAGAACAGGGCTACGAACGACTGGCGGTTATGCCGGATATTCGCACGGGCGGTCGCGCCTTTGTGTTAGATGAAAAAAGTTTTCCGTCCAGCTTCCTGGTAGCTAATTACTCGGAGCTAGTCGTGACGGTTGAGCCAGTCAACCAAAGTGTAAACAAACCAACCGGGCCACGCCGTTTTTCCCTGGATTTAGCCCAGGTAAAAGAATAAAGGGTTTCGTTATAATTATAAGCAAAAGATACGGGCCAGAGCTTTGGCGTAAGCCGGTTCTGGCCCGTGCTAATCCAAAAATATATTTCCTTTAACCAACAGGTTGTTTATAATAGTGACAACAATCATAGCTGCTACTAGACACAACATGTTATAATCACTATATACAAAATAGGTTTCGCCAGAACTTAGAAACCTCGCCTTAAGGTTAATGGATTTAGTAGGGTAGGATGCTTATGACACCGTATAGTCCCGTAATTGGTGGGCCTCAACTTAACCACCAGACGCGCTACATTTTAATCATTGATGACAGCGTACAACTTCGTTCGCTAATGGCCCGGCTCATTTTGATGAGTTGTAATGCCAAGAATCGCTCTTGTGCAATTTATCACCTGGGGGAGCGTTCTGAACCCCGCCTGACCTATTTTTACCATCCTGACGAAAATCTTAATGTTGATGAGACCCATGCGGTCGCCGATTTTGCCATTTTTGAGGCCGGGTCGCCCCGGCACGCCTTGCAATGGCTGCGCGAAGCCCGCTTGAAAAAGCTAACGATTGTCTCGGATGTAATGATGCCGGTTGATACCGAAGTGGGCCTGCCCGGTCTGGTAAACGGTTTACACGACCTGAAAGTGGGCGTGAACTTGATCTTTGTTTCCAGCGAACCGCAAAACAAAAGCCACGTCGAAGCGTTACTAAGCGGTCAGCATCCCTACTTCCTTATCAAGGGCAGTGATGCCTGGAACCGCTTACCCGATGCACTGGTACAAGGGGCCGACCGGTTTAACTACCAGGTCCTGCCCAACCATAACGTGGCACCGAGCCAAAAGCCGGATGTTAAAATTAGCCGGGGCGCTCAACCAACCGACTTGAACAGCCGCCGGTTTAGTACTGCGACTGCGTTTGGGGCCGCTTCCAACCCTTCGAGCCAAATGCGTCCGGCCTCCAATCCGCCCCTGACCGATTATCGGGTTGCACCGATTCGCCGCGAAAGCACCCCCGTCGCGCCAAGTGCCGCCAAACCAGGCTTTTGGTCGCGCCTGTTTGGGTGGGGTCGTCGTTAGATTGACAAAAACGATTTGATTTATTAAAGATTTAAATCGAATTAGATAAAAAGACCCTGATGTAAAACATCTAGGGTCTTTTTTTATCAAATAAATTAATTTGATCCAACAGCACCGTCGGTGATAGCGGACTGACTTGCCACCCCCATTATAATGCTATAAAGTATGCCTCTTATTATTGTATATCAATTATAAAGTCGTGAGGACAACCAAGATGCTGATCGCACATAAAGAAGAAATTGTAGACGAATATCACGGTACCAAAGTAGCCGACCCTTATCGCTGGTTGGAAGACCCAGACGCGCCCAAAACGCTGGCCTGGGTCGAAGCCCAAAACCAGCATACCGCCCAATATCTTCAGGCAGTTCCGGCCCGTGAAAGGATTAGCCAGCGTTTGACCGAACTATGGGATTATCCCCGCTACTCGGCACCTTACAAAGAAGGCGGGCGCTATTTTTTCTCTAAAAATGATGGTTTGCAAAATCAAGCTGTCTTATACGTGCAGCAAACCTTAGATAGCGAACCAAAGGTTGTAATCGACCCCAATAAATTTAGCGAGGATGGAACCGCCGCCCTTTCCAACCAGGCCCTCAGCGAAGACGGCCTATTGCTGGCCTATGGAGTATCGCAGAGCGGGAGCGACTGGCAGGAGATCAAAATACGGACGGTCGATACAGGCGAGGATTACCCGGAAGTTTTGCAATGGTGTCGGTTTACCTCGATTGCCTGGAAGCACGATAATTCGGGATTTTACTATACCCGCTTTCCAGAGTCGGGTAAGTTGCCAAAAGAAGAAGAAACTTACTACAACCGGGTCTACTGGCATAAGCTTGGTACACCCCAGGCCGAAGATGTACTGATTTACGAACGGCCCGATTTCAAGGAGTGGGGGTTTAATCCCTTTATCACCGAGGACGGCAAATATTTGCTTTTGGTGGTCTGGAACGGAACCGACCCCAAGAACCGGGTCTACTACCGCGAAGTTGAAAACACTGGCCCTTTTATCCAACTATTAGATGCTGCCGACGCTTCTTACGATTTTATCGACAACGCTGGCCCGATTTTTTACTTTAACACCGATATGGAAGCCCCCAGAGGCCGGATTATCGCCATTGATACAACCCACCCCGACCGGGCCAACTGGCAAGAGATTATTCCGGAGCAGACCGACGTAGTCTCGCACGTAACGGTGGTTAATAAACAGTTTGTAGTGGGCTATATGCACGACGCGCACCATAAGTTAAAGCTCTACGAATTGGATGGTAGCTATGTGCGCGACCTCGAATTACCGACTATCGGCTCGATTGGCGAGCTTTCGGGTAAGCGCGACGATAGCGAAATGTTTATCGGGTTTACCTCCTTTCTCTACCCTTACAGCATCTTCCACTACGACTTTAAGACCGGCGAAATGACCCTGTTTCGTGGCTCCGAATCCAATTTTAAGGCCGACGATTTTGAGATCAAACAGGTCTTTTACAACTCGAAGGACGGCACGCGCATCCCCATGTTTTTGGTTCACAAACGAGGTCTGGCCCTCGATGGTAATAACCCGACCATGCTCTATGGCTATGGCGGCTTTAACATCAGCCTGACCCCATCTTTCGCGGTTTCGCGACTGGTCTGGCTGGAAAACGGGGGCGTATATGCGATTGCCAACCTGCGGGGGGGTGGCGAATATGGCGAAGACTGGCATCAGGCCGGAATACTGGCTCGCAAGCAGAACGTCTTTGACGACTTTCACGCTGCTGCCGAATGGCTGATCGACCAAAAGTATACCAGTTCAAGTCGGCTGGCAATTATGGGTGGCAGCAACGGCGGACTTTTGGTGGCGGCCTGCGAAGTACAACGCCCCGATTTGTATGGAGCAGTCATCTGTGCCGTCCCAGTAATCGATATGTTGCGCTATCACAAATTTACTTTTGGGCGTTACTGGGTTTCGGACTATGGCAATGCCGAGGCCGACCCGGAACATTTCGATTTTCTATATGCCTATTCGCCGCTCCACAATATTAAGGAAGGAGTCGCCTATCCACCGACCCTGATTGCTACGGCGGATACCGACGACCGGGTTGTACCGCTCCATGCCAAGAAATTTGCCGCGACCTTGCAGGCCGCCCATACGGGGGACAACCCGATTTTGCTACGGATCGAGACAAAGGCCGGACACGGTGCAGGCAAGCCGACTGCCAAGCAAATCGAGGAACAAAGCGATTTTTATGCCTTTCTATTCAAAACCTTAAATATTGCCTAAACTTAACGCTGAATCAGGCCAGATTGATTGACAATGCCGATAAGCAACCTATAATGATATTAAGGCAGGAAGTTAAGGCACAATATTTGTAAAGCCACTGGATTTTTGGATGTAATTACCCAGGCCGAGTAGTTACTTGTGGAAGTATAAATGTGGTTTTCCTAGACAGGATTTAGCTATGACAGCAGACCTAGAAACTCCCAATCGGGCTACAACTGACCAGACCGAGACCGAGACCGAGACCGAGAATGAAGAACAGGCCCAGGTCATTCGTAATCTGGCGGAGTGTCCCGGTTGTCACTCGCGGGTGATCTTATTCTCCCGCACAATCCAGACTTTTTGCTATCGGTGTGGCTTACCCGTCACCAAACTTGACGAACTAGGTCTTTATTATGACGTGGTTAGCCCAGAAGATCAGCCAGAAGCCTAAGAGTTTTATCCCGGCAGATAATTTTGTAAAGGCGCGGTTTAATCCACCGCGCCTTTATTTTTCCCGGAATATTATAACCGAAAGCGCCGATCTAATCTCCAGTGGCTTAAAAGCTGCCCGGTCGGGTTGTACTTGTCTATATAAAGCCGCCGCCGATTGTCTTGTTCCTGGCTAACCAGCACATACAACTGACCCTGTTGATCCAGTGTCAGGCTATAAGACTGGCCCACCTGGGCTTCTTTGGTAAAGTTGCGGTTGAAAACTTCTTGACCGGCACCGTCAAATTTCTGGACTTTACCGGCAGCGGTCGTAATATAGAGGCTGCCATCGTGGGGATCGACCGCTACCCCACCCGGATAGCCGGAAGGGCGGGCTTCCTCGTCCTCCGGGTTGGAGAAGGGCATTTCGCTGCCAAGTTCGGCCAGGAACCGCCCACCCGGATCGAGTTTTTGCACCCGCCCATTAAGGGTATCGGCTACAAAAAGCTGACCATTTGGATCGACGGTCAGGTTGCCGGGATAGCGGAACTGGCCTCCCGCCCGG
This sequence comes from Chloroflexia bacterium, assembly GCA_038210655.1. GTDB lineage: Bacteria > Chloroflexota > Chloroflexia > Chloroheliales > Chloroheliaceae > 54-19. The sequence goes on along the minus strand of JBBQWM010000017.1, from coordinate 108,005 downwards.
CCTTCGTTGCCCAACCTGCCTAAAAAGCGTAAATCCCTATCGAACTTCAAAATACAATGTTTGGAAATATCACTGACATAGATCGTGTTACCGTCCGGGCTAAGTGCAATCCGGTCGGGCTGATTGAGGCTAGGCGCACCATCCCAACTTGCCAGACAACGTCCCTGACTATCCAGCTTTTGAACCCGATAGTTGCCCAACTCGGCTACGTAGATTTGGCCTTGCCGGTCAACTGCTACCCCGGTCGGATAATAAAACTGGCCCAGATCGCCGCCTTCTCGACCCCAACGAGCGATCAGTTGTCCTTTGGGGTCAAATTTGAGCAGGCAATGTTTGGATGGATCGACGTAATAAAGATTGCCCAAAGCATCCACCGCCATCGAACCAGGCAGGCTTTTGGGTTCGTTTTTGTTATAATAGCGGTACATTCCAGATTCGCAGATTATGATGCAAAAGAAAATGCTAAAAAACCCGGCCAACCCTAAGAGACCGGTCAGCACCGAGATAAGTAGCACAAACCGCCAAGCCGCGATAAGCGCAGCCAGAGCTAACACACAGATAGTAAAGTTAACGATCTTATTTTGGAGAGTAGCTGACATAGTTTTCCATTTCGCTATCAGGTATAGGAAAAAGTCTAGCAGGTTAATTATAGCACCAAATCCCAAATTTCAAGCACTCGATTAGCTTTTTTATGACTCAGTGCTGTCATTGAGAGCCGCAGCGAAGAATCTAGATTCTTCGCTGCGGCTCTCAATGACAAGTCTAAGGCTGGTTAAGTAGTTACTATAGCAGCTTGCAAAGCACTTGAGCTACCCGCTTATCTGTAGGAGCGAGCTTCTGCTCGCGATTGGAAGATACGGCAGGGTGTTCAATCGCGAGCAGAAGCTCGCTCCTACAGGGGCCAATATCTTTGCAACTTACTGTAGGTTTTATTTTAGCTGGGTGCAACCGAATCCCCTGCCAAACGTTTTACATGAGCAGCAAGTTTGAGATAAGATAATCGGGCAAAAGGGATAGAGGCGCTTTCGCATGACAAAGACTGAGGCTAAAAACAAATATTATCGGGCGTTGCTGGCAGGCTTGCTGCTGGTGATGTGGTTTAATCCAATGATTTTTTCTGAACAAACGACCGCAGCGGCAGAAGCCCGCCAGAGCTATTTATGGCTCAACGGTAGCGCCGCCGAATTTCAGGGCTGGCAACGCGACGGGCTTATAATCGCCAACAATTCGTTGCAACTCGACCCGGCCCATCTCAAGGCCGGACGTGACCCCTTTGGAGCAGGCGGCTTTCACGGTGGCAATTATTACAACGGTGGCAGCTATTCCTATGGCGAAGCGGTCGCGCCCTACTACAGTCCACCGGGCGGTTTTGATAACGCGGTCGTCTCCTGGAATGCGCTAACCCCGGCAGGCAGTTGGGTCGAACTACGGCTTCGCGCCCTGATCGGTAGCCACTGGACGCGGGAATATGTGATGGGCATTTGGGCCAGCGACAATAATACCGTCAAGCGGCATAGCCTGAACGGACAGTCCGACCCGGACGGACGGGTCGAAACCGATACGCTGATGCTCAATGGGCGGGCCTCGGCTTTTCAGGTGCGGGCGGTTCTTTTTTCGGCGGTGGCAGGCGTTACGCCAAATCTCTCGCTCGTCTCGGTTAGCGCCGTCCGCAATGGCACGAACCCGACCCTAACGCCCGACCAATCCGTCTGGGGCCGTGACCTGGTCGTACCTGAACGCTCCCAGATGATCTATCCTGATGGTGGGGAGGTCTGGTGCAGCCCGACCTCGACTTCGATGGTACTGGCTTACTGGGCGGCCAAAACCAACCGGCCCAGCCTCGATCAACCGGTCCCGACCGCCGCCGCCCGCACTGATGATTGGATTTACCAGGGCAACGGCAATTGGCCTTTTAACACAGCTTATGCCGGGGCGGTCGGGACCGGCGCAATCGAGGCTTATGTAACCCGGCTTTTGTCGTTAGCCCAACTTGAAAGTTGGGTCGCCCAGGGTGTGCCGGTGATTGTCAGCATTGCTTACAAACCGGGCCAGCTTGAAGGTACCCCAATACCGCAGAGCAACGGCCATTTGCTGATTGTGCGCGGCTTCGACCGGGCCGGCAACGTCATTACCAACGACCCTGCCGCCGACCCGCGCAAAGGGCAATCCGTCCGCCTTATCTACAACCGCGCTCAGTTTGAGCAGCGCTGGTTGAGTAGTTCGGGCGGAGCGGCCTACTTGATCTACCCGCAAGGCACTGCGATCCCCGGCTCAAAGCGTGGCACAAGTTGGGCGGCTACCCAATCCGAAAGGCTGGGCGCTTTCGCCGACCCTGCGATTGAAACCGTATGGGGCGGAGCCGACCGCCCGGTTGCCGCAGGCAACAGTGGGCGAAGTTGGCTCTGGGGGCCGCAACCGATTACGCCCGCTCGAATGGAAAGTTACGCCGAAGGGCCAAATGGGGCGCGGTTGGTGCAATATTTCGATAAGAGCCGGATGGAAATCAGCCGACCCCAGGGCGACCGGGCCGCAAACTGGTTTGTCACTAACGGCCTTTTGACGGTCGAACTGGTTACAGGGCAAATCCAGCTTGGCGACAATCGCTTTGAAAGTCATAGCCCGGCCCAAATCCCGGTGGCAGGCGATGCCGATAGCCCCCTCGCCCCGACCTATGCCACTTTTGGCCCATTCGCTTCGGTGAACGGCAAGCAAACCGAACGCCGGGCCGCCAACCGCACCGGGCAAGCCGTCACCGCTACGCTCGACCATAACGGGCAAGTGGGCCAGCGCGGGGCCGGGAGTGTCACGGTCGCCTACTACGAAAATACGTCAGGCCACAATATCCCCAACGTCTTGTGGTCGTGGATGAACGACCCGAACCGCTCCGGGCTAACGGCGGGCTGGCTTTTCGCGCTGGGCTACCCAATCAGCGAACCGTATTGGGTACAGGTCAATATCAAAGGCCAGCCTCGGACGGTTCTGGTACAGCTTTTCGAGCGTCGCGCCCTGACCTACACGTCCGACAATCCTGCCGCTTTCCAAATCGAAATGGGCAATATCGGGCAGCACTATCTCGCCTGGCGCTATTAAAATATTAGGGGTCGTCGCGCTCTAGCCTGAAACCTGTTCACTGTGCTATGATGGTAAAAACTTTTGAACAAGGATCAGGAGAATTGATAAATGAGCGAAACTAGCAGATTTGACGCGATTGTAATCGGGGCAGGACAGGCAGGTGGCCCCCTTTCGACGGCTCTGGCGAGGGCCGGTTGGAAAGTTGCGATTATCGAGCGCGAACACGTCGGCGGAACTTGTATCAATGAAGGCTGTACCCCCACCAAAACGATGGTTGCCAGCGCCCGCGTCGCCTATCTAACCCGCCGGGCGGCCGATTATGGCGTTCACTACGACGGAGAAGTCAGGGTTGATCTGACCAAAGTACGACAGCGTAAGCGTGATATTGTCGAGAGTTTCCGGGGTGGTAGCGAACGGCGAATAAAGCAGGCCGAGGGGGTCGAGCTTATAATGGGCGAGGCCCATTTTACCGGGCCGCAAACCCTTGAGGTTGTATTAGAAGGCCAGCCAACTCGCCAGCTTACCGCCTCGAAATTCTTTATCAACACCGGCGAACGGCCCACCAAACCTGCTATCCCCGGCCTTGATAGTGTCCCTACTCTAAATTCAACCTCGATTATGGAACTGGATAGCGTGCCGGAACATTTGCTGGTGCTGGGCGGCGGCTATATCGGTCTGGAATTTGGGCAGATGTTCCGCCGTTTTGGGAGCCGTGTGACCATCATACACCGAGGCAAACAACTACTATCCCGCGAAGACCCGGATATTGCCGAAGAAGTCGCCAAGATTTTGCGCGAAGACGAGTTGGAACTTTTCCTGGAAACTTCCCCTACCAAAGTCGAGCAAACCGAAGGTGGCAAGATCAGTCTGACCGTCACCAATGCCGCAGGCGAACGCCCGCTTGTCGGCTCTCACCTGCTATTAGCAACCGGTCGCCAGCCCAACACCGAACGGCTGAATTTGGAAGCTGCCGGGGTCAAAATTGATAAGCGCGGTTATATCGAGGTCAACGAATGGTTAGAAACCAGCGCCCCGCATATCTACGCACTGGGCGACGTAAAGGGTGGCCCGGCCTTTACCCATATCTCTTACGACGATTTTCGGATTATCCGCACTAACCTGATCGAACTTGGCGAAGCTACTATCAAAGATCGGCTACTGCCTTGCACCGTCTTTATCGACCCTCAATTGGGTCGGGTCGGTCTAAGCGAGACCGAAGCACGGGCGCAGGGGCGCAATATCAAGGTAGCCAAAATGCCGATGAGCTATGTAGCGCGAGCGCTCGAAGTGGACGAAAGCCGGGGCCTCATGAAAGCTATCGTAGATGCCGAAACCAATCAGATTCTAGGTTGTACCATTCTGGGCCTGGAAGGTGGCGAAATGATGTCGCTCGTTCAGGTGGCGATGTGGGGAAAACTACCTTATACCGTTTTGCGTGACGGCATATTCGCCCACCCGACTCTGGCCGAGGCTTTTAACAACTTGTTTGGCATGCTCGAATAAGAGCCTATCCCAATCGGTTGATGGTAGGGGCGGAGTGTCAACTGGTTGGATGGTCGCCCGATTCGGGCCAAACCGAACGACCATAAAGATCGCTCCTACAGGGATCGGTTCTAAATAGAAGTCATATTTCTAACACTTTTCTAATACTTGTAACTTTCGATCTGCCCTTCCGTATTTAACATGAGCGAGTCGCCAGATATGGTGTCTGGTGCGTGGCAGTGGTAGGCTATAGAAAAGGCAATACCCTATGAGTATAGAAACATTAATTATCTCAGTAGCAGTCGGTGTTTTTCTGGTACTGGTACTGATAATTTGGATCAGTGTCGGACTTTATCGCAAGGTAGGCCCGAACCAGGCTTTAATCGTCTATGGTCGGGGTGGAACCCAGGTCACGACCGGCGGTGGGCGGCTTATCTGGCCTTTTGTCCAGAGCGGTCGGGAGCTTTCGCTAGAATTGATGAGTTTTGATGTCGCACCCAAGCAGGACTTGTATACCCGGCAAGGGGTAGCGGTCACGGTCGAGGCTGTCACTCAGATCAAGGTCAGAAACGACCCGATGAGCATTTTGACGGCGGCAGAACAGTTGCTCAACAAAAGCCTGGACGAGCGGCAGGATTTGATCCGGCTAGTAATGGAAGGCCACTTGCGCGGGATTATCGGTCAACTGACCGTCGAACAAATCGTCAAAGAGCCAGAGATGGTGGGCGACCGCATGCGGGCCACCTCCAGCGAAGACATCAACAAGATGGGCCTGGAAGCGATTTCCTTTACCATCAAGGAAGTGCGGGATAAAAACGAGTATATCCTGAACATGGGTAAGCCGGACATCGCCCTCATCAGGAAGGCCGCCGATATTGCTGCCGCCGAAGCCGAACGCGATACAGCGATCAAAAGGGCCGAGACCATGCGCCAGGCCAGCGTGGCCCGCGCCGAGGCGGATCAGGCCAGGGTTATCGCCGAGACTGCCAGCGCCACCCGTCAGGCCGAGGCCACCCGTGACTTGCAACTCAAGCAAGCCGAGTACCAGGCGACCGTTCAGCGCGAGAAGGCCCGCGCCGATAAAGCCTACGACATCCAAAATAATATTATGGAACAGCAAGCCACTTCCGAGCGGGTCAAGATTGATCTGGTTCGCAAAGAAGAGGAGACTAAAGTCCAGGAGGCTGAAATCAGTCGCCGCGAGAAAGAATTGATCGCAACGGTCTTGAAGCAAGCCGAAGTCGAGCGCAAGCGGATCGAGACAATGGCTGAAGCCAACCGCCAGCGTCAGGTGTTGGAAGCCTCCGGGCAAGCCGAAGCCCAGCGCCTTCAAGGGCAAGCTGCCGCCGATGTTGATCGTATCCGAGGTCAGGCCGAAGCTGATGTCCTAAAAGCTAAAGGTATTGGGCATGCCGACGCGATCAAGGAGCAAGGTTTGGCCGAGGCGATTGTTATCAAGGCCAAAGGTGAGGCCGAAGCCGGGGCAATGAATCTCAAGGCAGCCGCCTATCACGAATACAATCAGGCTGCGATCCTCGACAAACTGGTCAGCAGTATCCCCGAAGTGGTACGGGCCATGAGTGAGCCGTTGACAAAGGTAGACAAGATCACGATTGTCAGCACCGGCGACGGTTCGGGCAAAGGTGGCTTCGGAGCCAACCAGATTACCAGCGATGTTACCCGCATGGTGGCTCAGGTTCCGGCCCTTTTCGAGACGCTGATGGGGGTCAAGATTAGCGACCTGATGAACCAGGTTCCGGCCCTCCGCTCGGCCCTCAATGGTAGCGAAAGCACAACCAACGGTCATAGCGCCGCTAATCCGGTAGAGGTCACTGTTCCCGCCCCCGCTCCAGACCTGCCGACTGCCAGCAGCAATTAGGTTTGGGTGTAGATATTAGGTTTCAGGTGTCAGGTGTCAGAAAAACTGACACCTGACCCTTTTTAACAAGACCTTCATTTGCTAGAGCGCATCAGCATGTGGGATATTAATCAGGTCGTCAAAAGTAATTAAAAAGGGTTGCGCGTCAGTTTTTGCACAGGTTCAAATAGCAATAAAAGAAAACTATGCACACCCTGCACCAACCACTCAAAAGTATATATAAGAAAAAATTCTGCGAAAATTTTTCTTATATATACCCACCTCCCTGGTTTCGGGTGTAGCACAACCTGGCTAGTTTGCAAAAAATTGACGCGCACCCAATAAGAAGTATAAAGCATTTATCCTGTTAATCATGTATATCCCTGTTAATAAAAGAGGAGATTGAGATGAGCAACGAAGTAGAGCATTTTTTGGTGGCTAACAATACGCTAGGAGAAGGGCCACTGTGGAGCAGTCGGGAGCAAGTTCTGTACTGGGTCGATATTGTCAGCAAACGATTTCATCGCTACACCCCGGCTACCGGCCAAAAAGAAACCTTTGAAGTTGGCACAATGGTCGGCGCTCTTGGTTTGCGGGCCAAAGGTGGGCTAGTGCTGGCGACCAGCGACGGCTTTGCTACCTGGGAGCCTGCGGCCCACAAGCTAGATTTTGTGGTCAACCCGGAAAGCGGTCATTCGGACATGCGCTTTAACGATGGTAAAGTAGATCGCCAGGGCCGCTTCTGGGCCGGTTCGATGTATATGAAGCCGGAAGTGGATAAAGCCGAAGGTTCGCTCTACCGCCTTGACCCCGATTGGTCGTTCCACTGTACCGAGACAAAGGTGGCTATTTCTAATGGGATCGGCTGGAGTCCTGATAATAAAACGATGTACTATACCGACTCACCCCGCAAAATAATCTACGCCTACGACTTTGACCCGGCAACCGGCGCAATCGAGAACCGCCGTACTTTCGTTTCGACCGAGGGGGAACCGGGCGTGCCGGACGGTCTGACGGTCGATAGTGAAGGCTTTATCTGGAGTGCTCGGTGGGGAGGTTGGAAGGTTGTCCGCTACGACCCGACCGGCAAGGTCGAGCGTGAAATAAAGCTGCCAGTCGAACAACCGACCTGTTGCACTTTTGGCGGTTCCAACCTGGACGAGCTTTATATAACCTCCGCCCAAGAAAATTTTACCCCGGCTAAAAAACAGCAGCAACCCTTTGCTGGCGATATTTTCAGGCTAAAAACCGACCTAAAAGGTCTGCCAGAGCCGGATTTTTTGGGCTAATTCACCAAAACCGCACAACTTGAGCCGCTTTTGAACGGAGGTATCAAAGCTCGTAACAGATCAAGCTTTGATACCTCCGCTTTGGTTGCCAGGTTCGGGCGATCAGCTTAGTTAAATTTAGCCCGTTTCAGGCTGCCCCGCTCTCCGCCAGTTATCTTGGATCACCACCCTCAAGTTACCAGGCTATAGTTCAAACCTCACATACTTGTCTAATTCCTTTTATCGGAAGCCCTATAGATAGTTAATTTAATTAGTTTATTCTAAAGATGTCAGCCTTTGTACTTTGGGGTACATTAAATAAGCGTGATACAAATGCTTCTAAAAGCGGCTTATATTTGACTTGGGTAGTTACCCGATTATAAAGATGTGAAAAGCAGGTAGTAAATTTGAAAGCACAAAGAAGACCTTACCGACGGCAAAGATTGGTGGTAACTGGGATAGCAGCCTTGAGTCTGATTTGTGGAATGATAGCCTTCGGGCCAAGCGCTCCTGTGGCCCTGGCGGACTCCGGCCAATGGTCGGACACCGGCAACCTCGCCGCTAAACGCGAAGGCCATACCGCGACCCGCTTGCTTAACGGCAAAGTGTTGATCGTGGCTGGCTTCGACAGTGGCCTACCTCTTGACAGCGCCGAGTTGTACGACCCCACCACCGGCACTTTCACTCCCACCGACAATCTAAAAGCCGCCCGCGAGGTACATGCCGCGATCCTCTTACGCAACGGTAAGGTGCTGGTGGTGGGAGGTCTGGGGGCTGGTTTTCTCACTAGCGCCGAGTTGTACGACCCCACTACCGGCACCTTTACCCTCACCGGCAACATGTCTGATCCCCGCATTTTTCACACCGTGACGCTCCTGCCCACTGACAAGGTGCTGGTTGTGGGTGGTTTCAATGTAAATGGCCGTCTCACTAGCGCCGAGTTGTACGACCCCACTACCGGCACCTTCACTTCTACCGGCAGCCTTGCCATTAAACGCGAAGAACACACCGCGACGCTCTTGTTCAATGGTAAGGTGCTGGTCGTCGGCGGCTTCAACGGTAACTGGCTTGATAGTGCCGAGTTGTACGACCCGACCACCGGCACCTTCACTTCTACCGGCAGCCTGACGGATCGTCGTGGCAACCACACCGCGACCCTCTTACCCAAAGGCAAGGTATTGCTTGCAGGCGGCACCAACAACGCTGGCGATCTCGCCAGTGCCGAGCTATACGACCCGACCATCGGCACCTTTACTCTAACCGGCACTCTCGCCACTAAACGCGAAGCGCATACCGCCACGTTCTTGCCCACCGGCAAAGTGCTTGTCGTGGGCGGCTTCAGTGGTGTTGAGCTTGATAGCGCCGAACTATACGACCCACCGACCGACCTAAGCGTGACCCTCCCCGACGATGACGGCACGGCTACTACCCCCGGTACCCTTTCCCACGCCCTGGCTCAAGCTCAAGCCGGGCAAACTATCGGCTTCGCTTTGACCAACGGCAGCACTATCACCCTTCACCAGACCCTACCGCCCGCCCGCGCCGGAGTCCTAATTGAAGCGCCCTGTGACCCCCAGACTGGCCCGACCATTACCCTCGATGGCTCAGACGTGACGGGTAACGGCCTAGTATTAACCGGTCAAAACCTAATTAACGGCCTCAAGATCACCGGTTTTAGTGGCAAGCAACTGGTGTTGCTGGGTACTGGCAACAAATTCGCTTGTACTCTGATCCAAGAATAATAAACCGATGGAAAGCAGGTAATGAACGTGAAAACACAAAAAAGACCTTACCGACGCTGGAGGCTACTGATAGCGAAAATGGTCACTTTAAGTCTAGTGTGTGGGTTGGTAGCCATTGGGCCGATCACTCAAGTAGCCCAGGCCACCTCTGGTCAATGGTCGGACACCGGGAGTATGGCGACCGCCCGCCACAGACACACTGCGACCCTCTTGCCCAATGGCAAGGTGCTGGTCACGGGCGGCGCTTCCAATGGCTCGTTCAGCAGCGCCGAGCTATATGACCCTATCACCGGCCTCTTTACTGCCACCGGGAGTATGGCGACCGCCCGTACTAACCACACTGCCACCCTCTTGCCCAATGGCAAGGTGCTGGTCGTGGGCGGCTTCGACCACAGCTCGCTCGGCAGTGCCGAACTCTACGACCCAGCCACCGGCACTTTCAGTGCTACTGGCAACCTGATGACCGCCCGCGCTAATCACACGGCAACCCTCTTGCCTAACGGTAAGGTGCTGGTCTCTGGAGGCTCCAACGACAGTAAAGTTGAAGCCAGCGCCGAGCTATACAACCCGGCTACCGGTACCTTCACCCAAACTGGCAACCTGAGTACTGTCCGCGTTCAACACACCGCGACTCTCTTACCCACTGGCAAGGTATTGGTCGCGGGCGGCTTCAACGGTACTACTTTTCTTGCCAGCGCCGACCTATACGACTCAACTACGGGTACCTTCACTCCCACCGGCAATTTGGCGACCGCTCGCGAGGTACATACGGCCACCCTCTTGCCCAATGGCAAGGTGTTGGTCGCTGGCGGTTTCAAGGGCAGCGTTCTAGCGAGTGCGGAGTTGTACGACTCAACCACTGGCAACTTCACCCCCACCGGAGGTATGACAAGCGAACGCGCTATTCACACCGCCACGCTCTTACCTGACGGCAAAGTACTGATTGCTGGCGGCTTTTTGGGGCCGCTCGACAGTGCAGAATTCTATGACTCGGCCACCGGCAGCTTCACCCAGACTGGCAGTATGAGGATTGGCCGTGAGTTACATACCGCGACTCTCTTGCCCAACGGCAAAGTGTTGGTCGTCGGCGGCTCTGGCCTCAGTGGCACTCTCGCCAGCGCCGAACTGTTTGACCCGCCCATAACCCTGAGCGTGACGATCCCGGATGACGATGGCCTGGCTACTACCCCCGGCACCCTTTCCCACGCCCTGGCTCAAGCTCAGGCCGGTCAAACAATCAACTTCGCCCTGACCAACGGCAGCACTATCACCCTTCACCAAACCCTACCGCCCGCCCGCGCCGGAGTCCTAATTGAAGCGCCCTGTGACCCCCAGACTGGCCCGACCATTACCCTCGATGGTAACGGCGTGACGGGCAACGGCCTAGTATTAACCGATCAAAACCTAGTCAGTGGCCTCAAGATCACCGGTTTTAGTGGCAAACAACTGGTATTGCTGGGTACTAATAACAAATTCGCTTGTACACTGATCCAAGAATAATAGACTGAAAGGTCTGAGATACAGTTTTGTACAGTATCTCAGACCTTTTTTTACAGTAATCCACCTGTTTTTCCAGACATTTCTGGTCTAAAATGGCTCAGGTAACAACCTGATTGAGCCAGTTAAACCAGGGAGGTCTAAAATGTCTAAAGGTCAAGGGCAACTTTATAATACGATAGCCGGGGTCGGCTTGGAATGCGGGCTGTTAGCGATTTGGTTGATAGGATGGCACTACTTGAGCGACGCGGCAGGCTGGTTCGCCCCGGCGACGGCGCTGGTCGGCCTAACGCTCTGGCTGCTCTCTTTTCTCTACTTCTGGCCCAGGCTAAAGCTTGCGCTCAAGACGGCAGGTTGGGTCGCTATCGGGCTGGCAATCGCAGCCTCGCTTTCTTTAGGTACGTTTCTGCCCCCAAAAGTGGCGGAATGGATCAGCCCGGCCCTCGGTAAATTCGGCGGTGGCGTAGCTTTGGGCCTGATTGCCGTCGGTCTGGCGGTAGCAATTTTCGGTGGGCTACTAGAGGCCCGTCCTGGGTTGCTCGACCTTGCGGTAGGCTGCGGTTTGGCGGCAGTCTGGGTTGGTAGTCAGGTCGATATTCAGGCCCGTTTCCCGACCCCACCTACCGATGCAACTTTGTTAACGCCGCGCTTTGACCTTATTTTTTGGATCGCCCTTGCCCTGACCATTCTAACAGTTGGATTTATACCCACCTGGATGCAAGCCCTCTACTATTATCTAGGGATCGGCAATCTTGGACGCAGAAACACCCCAAGTAAACCCGAAATTAAAATCAAACAACTGATATGGCGTTGGGCCGCATTCTTGACCGGATTGGGGCTGATTGCAAGTCTAGGGCTAGGGGCGGCGGGTTGGTGGCGGTTCGGCTTGCTTGGTTTGGGATTGACCGGGGGTGGAATAATGGCGAGTTGGCCCTGGTCTAAAGCCGCTTTACCGAGAAAGGTGCTACGGGCGACAGGTTGGCTAATCGGTAGCCTAATCGCTACAATTATAACCTACTTTTCGACTACCGAAGACCTCGAAATGACCTTGCTTCGTAACACGCTCGAATATCATACTTTGCAATTCTGGCGTAGCACGACCGGGGATGATCGGTTTGAGATTAGGCCGAATGGAACGCTGACCGGGCGGGTCAGCGATGAGGCCGGTCGTCCGATTGCCGGCGCGGCAGTAGTGGTCTCAAGCCTGACCGGGCAGACCTTTAGCGCCTACACCAATCCGCAAGGTCTCTACAACCTGCCGGACGTGCCGGTCGGCAACTATCTACCAATGGCAATCAGCCCTGACCATCAACCGGGCGCGGTCAACCGTTTCGGGGGACGGGTAGCAACGGTGCGTCCGGCCCAAACCGCCCAGGGAGTCGATTTTGTCTTGCAACCAAAGCTGATCTTAACCTTCAAACCAAACGATACGCTCAGGGTTGCGCCCCCCACCGAAATTAGCAAGGACAACCCCGAACCGAGCCTGGCCCTGCGCCGCAGCTTTACCTTTGAAAATCGTGGTAAGTTGCTCGACGGTGGCTTGATCCACGAACCACCCGTGTCTATGGGGTCTGGCCCCTTTCCGATCTTGCTAATAATTTATCCCGGCCCGGCTAGTTCATGGGAAAATGTTTCGGTTCCACTGGCTGCCAAAGGCTTTGTGGTAGTGAGCTTCTTCCCCAATCGCCTACTCGATCTGGAAGGCGACCTGGACGACCTCAATTTACTGACCGCTTTTGTAGTTAACGGCAAGCTCTCGGCGCGAGGCGATACCAAAAATATCGCGCTGGTCGGCGGTAGTGTCTCAACTGCTTACACCTATGTAATGGCGCGGACGGTCGCCGGTAGCCAGGTTCAATCGAATTTTAAGGCCGCGATCAACTATGGTGGGCTGATTGATTTGTATCGATTGCGCTATGCCTGGGAGCGAGGACAAGTTATCATCGATCCCGGTATTTCGGAACTGGAATACCTGCTGATCGGGTTTGGACGGCCCGACACCCGGCCCGAACTCTATTTGCGGTTCAGCCCTTACTTCGCCTTAAAGCGGTCGAGCCTACCCCCAACCCTGCTAGTACACGTCAACAAAGACATCATTGTCCCAGTCGAGCAGAGCCAAACTGCCAATGATCTCTTTACGCGGCTAGGATTACCGCACGAGCTATTACTCTATCCCGAATTGGAACACTATCTCGACATCAGCAAGCGCGACCCGGCTTATACCGACATGCTCAACCAGACGATCAAATTTCTCAATCGGCAATGGTCGCCTTGAACCTATTCTAGTAGGGGCGACCCTTGTGGTCGCCCGGTTTGGAATGCACTCCGGGCGACCACAAGGGTCGCCCCTACCATCAATCGATTGGGATAGGCTGGTAGAAAGGGTACTGGAGAAATAGGGTATAAAACGAAAATCCCGACAAACCTTGCGGCTTCTCGGAATTTCGAGCCAGAGCTTACAAAAGCTATGATGCTTTTAGATAACCACTATCGCCTTGCGGAAACAGTAACTCTATTGGCTAACTTGTGTACTTCTGACATCTCAATAGTATCGCTTTTGTCCTTTGCTGTCAATAGATTTTATCCACGAGCTTTCCACCACTTTATCCACCTAGTTATCCACTTTTCGGGTCTTATTATCCAATTTCGCTTCTGTTAACATAAATTCACTGTAACATATCATAGTTGGAACTCCCTTAGTTGCCTTAATATATTAAACTTATAACAAAAAGGGGTTCTTAATGTTGTTCTTAATGTATGTCTGGTATAATCTACCTAGAAGCTAATCTGTAAACTGTTATTTGAACAATTTACCAGTCTATGTTTTTCTATATTGAAAATCGAATAAAGAAAGCTGAGTTAATTAATGAAAACCGATAGCCTCAAAATCTCGAATGTTTTTAGTAGTGGTGGTGATATTCATTACATTCTACCTTTTTTTCAACGTGAATACACTTGGGGGAAGCAAGAATGGGAAACACTTCTGAAAGATGCATTGGAAATTTATGAGGAGTATCAACCAGAAAACGAACCCGAACATTTCTTAGGGTCACTGGTTGTAATCAGTGATGGAACAAAAAATGGAGTGATTCCAGCTTTCAAACTGGTAGACGGTCAACAAAGGTTAACTTCCATTTCTCTTTTATTTTGTGCTTTAGGCAGTATTATTCAGGAAACACATCCGGTGCTTTATAGAAGGATTCAAAGACTTTTATTTAACCTAGAAGAAAGTGAAAGTATTCGCTTTAAAATTTTGCCTACTGCGAAATATGGTGATAGGGAAGCCTATATTACTATTCTCAATGGCGGGGTCTCACTATCTACAACATCGAAAATTCCACAAGCTTTCAATTACTTTTTTAGGGAGTTACAAAACCGAATTGTAACAGGTAGTATTGAAGCTGAAAGATTTTTCTTTGTTTTATCCAATTGTTTTCAGGTAGTTTTTATCAATCTTAGCCAGGATGAAAGTCCCTATAAAATTTTCGAGAGTCTAAATGCGAAAGGGAAGCATTTATCACAGGCAGATTTAGTGCGAAATTATATTGCTATGAGACTGCCAGCTTCAAAACAAGAGGAAATTTATATAAACTATTGGTCAAAAATTGAGGAGATGCTTCAGGAAAGTCTTACAGTCGGTAGATCGCGAATTGGACAATTAACAGCTTTCTTACGGCATTATCTGGCGATGAGTACAGGAGTTCTATGTAATATAGAACATATATACGCTAGGTTTCGTGACCGTATGGAACAACAAGAGTTCAAATCCTCAGATAAATTTATTGAGGAACTCACTAGACTTCGCCGCTTTGCCGAGTACTATAGCAAGCTTCTAAATCCAATTGAAGGTGAACCTCATTTTGAGGTTCTTAAACACCTTAATACTTTGGAAGTTTCAACCGCTTACTCTTTCTTATTGGCTGCTTACGATGGACATTATACAAAGGAAATAACGACCGAGGAGTTTAACGGTTTATTTACTGTATTGGAGAATTATATAGTTCGACGTTATATCTGTGGAGAGCAGACAAATTACCTGAACAAAATGTTCCCAACATTATGGCGTGAAATCGATAAAGAACGATTTTCAGAATCCCTTAGCGAAAAACTAGCAACAAAAAATTACCCAAGTGATCGAATGGTTGTACAATCGGTCAAACAGAAAAAACTTTATCAAACTAATACCCAGGAAAGAACATCTCTTATTCTGGAAGCAGTTAATCGGCATCTCTCAAAAGGCAGCGGTGGTTTCACTAGCCTAGATGATAAGCCAACAGTCGAACATATTATGCCTCAGTCTACTGAAAGAAATGAAGCTTGGAAAACAGAACTTGGGGAAAAATGGCAACAAACTTATGAAGAATTTTTACACACATTGGGGAATTTAACTTTAGTAACCAAGTCGTGGAATTCTAAACTTTCTGATAGGCCCTTTCTCGCCAAAAAACAGGAGTTAGCAGGGCATGGCTTACGCCTTAATAATGAATATTTCTCCCGAGATATTAATAAATGGGATGAAAAAGCCATTATGGATAGAGCCGAGTTTCTAGCTGAAAAAATAATGGAAATTTGGCCTGCATTCGGTAAATCACCTGAACAAAATTTGCAGCCAAGTGTTCCACAATCTGTGACAATTTCCGGTAACACATTCCAGGTCAATTCCTGGCGCGATGTAACGCATAAAACAGTGGAATACCTTGTTCAAAATAGCAAGTTCGAGATACTAAAAGCTATAAAGCCGACTTCTTTTAGACAGGATGATGCTAATCAAAAATGGGGTTATGATTGGCGTTTGTTACCCAATAACTGGCGCATTTATGTAAATCTGTCCACTAATGATGCAATATCATTTTGTCGCCGACTGGTGGTAGCTTCCGGTTTACTGGAGTCAGCTTGGAGCTATAATCTAAAAAATGGAGAATCGACCCAACTAGATTTCAAACAAGTGCTTTCACTATAGCAAATTATTTAAACCTTATATGAGCGAAGATAGTGACAAACGTAACCGACTGGACGAGGAAGTATTTTCTTATCGGGCCGCTAAAGACGGGAAAGTCTTTATTTCCTGGTGCGGCAAGCAGGTGATGATCCTCAAAGGGAAGGAAGCAGCCCGCTTTGTTACCAAGCTTGAGGGCCTACAAGATAAGCAGGCCCAACTTGTTATGGCGAAAATAACCGGCAATTTCAAGCGCGGTAACGAGCGATTAGCTCAGGAACATGAAAAAGGTGAGGGCTGATACTTTCAGCCCTCACCCACGCTATTAGCTGCCACCGTAGCGCCAGGCGTAATAGTGCTGTCCGACATTGCCCATCTCGACCTTAAAGGCATCGTCGTTGTCGGGGGTATAAGTTAACACCCGACGCTCGAAAGCTTGTACCAAAACGTCTTTCTCGACTCCGCCCACCTTCGAGCGCGTCCAATATGGCTCGCTGATTGGGAAGCCCATCGCAAACAGCCAGTCTACCACCAGACCGTTGCCGAGAGTATTATTCTCCCAGATCGGCCCACTGCGGTTTACAAATTCCCAGAACGGCCCGCCAAAATTGTGACCACTCTCAGGAACAAACTTGACCAGCTTAACCCCCCGTCCAGTAAAACCAGCATTAGTGCCGGTCGTCCCGTTACCCGAAAGCGTCTCGATGACGGTTTGACCGGTGCGGTCGGTCGAACGATTACCACCGTTATAGGTGCTAACCTTAGCCATAGCCGCATAGGTTGGCGTAGTCGAGTTGTTTTGAGAGTCCCCTGCCACCGGGATATTAGCAGGCGCTTTGGTTTCGCGCCGACTGTCGCCCGTACTTAACTGACCGCTCATCAACTCGATAGGTAGCAGACCGTTAGTCACAAAATACTGGTCGTTCGGGTCGAGCGGGCCGTTGGGACGGTTGATCTCCATCCGGCTTTTGTCGAAATAATAGACCATGCGGTTGCCGCCCGGACTTTCGGCATAGCTCTCGCGCTTTTGCTCAAACAGCCCTGGCCCCCAGGTGAACGAGCGGCTTGTTATACCCCGCACCACCGGCAAATCGGTGCGACTCCAGGTCTTGAGAATGCTGGCATCCCCAAAAGCCAACCCGATCCCCTTGTAAGAATTTACATTCTCGCGGGTAATATCGAGATAAAGATTACCCCAATCGCGGCCCGGTTCAATCGCGCTACTCTCGTACCACTCGTTCCAGGTGCTAATAGTCACCAGGTCGGACTGAACAGCACGGGCTGCCGCCCAACTGGTGCGGTAATAGGCCCCATTGGCTCGGTCGCGATATTCCGGGGTACGCCCGATGACTTTGCGGTCATCGTAGCCGGGTGTAACACTGGAAGTCGAGAGACGACGCGGCCCACCGTGCGAAGCGTTCCAACTATCGGCAGCCCGCTTTAGCCCGGCAAAATCACTTTGCGGATTATCGTTATACTTGGCTCCACTAAAATAGTGGATCGTATCGAAAATATCCAGCAAACCCAGATCAACCGTATCGACCGACCAAATCGTCTCGTGGTTGGGGTCTACCCGATTACGGATCGTATTCCAGTTGGCCCGCACATCGCCCGGTACGGACTGCGGTCGCCAGAAATAGATCACCGGACGGCCCTGATACCGAAAATAATGGGGGTCATTAAAAGCGTTGTTACGCAACTCCTGCAAAGCATTGACGATCCCATCGATGTTGGTATCCTGGGGCCGCAAAAGCGTTACCTCGAAATGGGCCGCTATCGAGAAGCCCACTGGGGCGTTTTTGAGCAACAAATTAAAGCGGTCTTTCCAGTCGCCCGGTGCCGCATTGTAGGTGACGGCAAAAGCGTCCACCCCCGCTTTACTGGCCTGATCCATCTGCCGCTTCATGGCGTTTACATCGCCACTGTGATAGAGGGTGGCAGGTTGCGAGGCCATCTCGTTACCCCTGGCCTGCCAAACATTATAATTCCCGTTGATGTCGTACCAGGGATAGTAAAAAGCAGCGACTGCCCCAGGCGTGCGCCCGCCAAATGGGGCCGCATAAACCGATTGCTGGCAACTCAGTAGCAAACCCGCAAACAACAAAACAACAAAAGCCATCTGTAACTTACCACTACTCATTCGGTAGGGTAAAGTTCTGGCGAGGTTCATTCAGTTACCTCCAGTTCTTGATATAGGTGATAAACAATTTGGCTCAATTCAGGAGCCACAAAGGTAGTTGGGATAATGCAAGCTTTGCTCAACTCATAGCGATTGGTTTGAATTTAGATTCTCCGTAAAGAAGGTGGCCCCTGCTCAAAGCGATTAACCATAAAAGGGGCCGACCGCTCAAAATACTCGCGCATTGTAGTACGGGCCGGTTCGGGGATACCTACAATATCGATAGCCGCTAACATATGACCAAGCCATAGTTCGCTCTCGTGTTGACCAATCGAAAAAGGGGCGTGGCGCATCCGCAAACGAGGATGCCCACGTGTTTCGCTATAATGACCGGGGCCACCAAAATACTGCACCAGGAATAAAAACTGTCCTTCTTTGCCTTGCTCAAGATCGGGTGGGAAAATTGGGCGTAATTCCGGGTCTTGCTCGATACGGTGGTAAAAGGTGTCCACCAGTTGTCGGATAGTATTAGCCCCAATTTGTTGATAAACTGTTTGTTCGCTCATGGGAAAAGAATTTGCCTTATCCAGAATCGGGCCGGAGCGCTTTTAATCTAGCCAAAGCCAACTGGCCTATCTTGCGCCATCTCCGCCACTATAATAAATTAAAATTTCTTGGAGTGTCGTTGCCGGACAAACTCGATAAAACCGCCTGCCGTCCGTAAAGCCGAATCGATTTCATAATTGCGATATTCTTCGGCGACCTGCTCGAAACTCAAGCCACCCATTTCTTCCGGCAAGATATGACCCAAAACCTGCGCCCGGATGCGATCCAAATCAGGCGGGATCATCTCTTCGTTTTCAGCCGTCCCGACTATTGGGAAGCCTGCTGCATTTGCCAGATTGCGGGCTTCGTTCGAGCCGCCCGAAACGACCAGGGCCAACCCCTGTTTAATCATCACCTGCTTGAGCGTATTCCAGGCGGTCGGGTTGTCGAGGACGCTTTGATCGTAGGCTAATTGAAGCACAAAGTATTGACGGTTGGTGGTAATTGCTTCACGCCGAATCCGGCTAATCAACCCAACCAAATCGGCCTGGTTATTGCCACTCGACCCGGCTCGGATGTAGATTACCCTGGGATGATCGTCAGCCACACTAATTCCTGTAACTTTCTGCTAGAGTTATCTTGAAACAAAAGCTATCCAAATAAAGCATGCTCGTCCGATAAATTCAACTCGAAACCCTGAATATAAATGAAAAAGAGCAAAGTAAGCGTATTTTTGTCCATTAACTTACTCCAACCAGCCTCATTATAAGTTACTTCCCAGGTCATTGCAATAGCAAGCCTCATTTTGGCGGTGCGTCAATTTTTTGGATAGGTTCAAACCATAATAAAGGGGGGTTATCAAAACCCGTCTCCAAATCACTCAAGAGTATATCCTAGAAAATTTGTAACTACTCAGCTTACCCATTTTGGGCGACCACACAGGGTCGCACCCTACAACCGATTTCGGGTAGGCGCGACCCTATCTGGTCGCCCGATGCGAGTAGTTACGAATTTTTTCGGCGAAAATTTTTCTAAGATATACTCACCTGCCCGGTTTTGGGAGTGGCACAACCTGGCTAGGTTGCAAAAACTGACGCACAACCCATCACTTTAAATCGAAATTGGGCAATAACGCCTGTGAATTAGCCGGGTCGGATTGCAACGTTGGAGCGCAATTCGCCGCTGTCGAGGCTGCCAGAGGACGGATCGGCATCCGCTTGAGAGTGGTAGTATTGTATAAGCCGACCTCTAGCAAGTACCGGCCCGGCAACGTCACCTTTGGCTCCAGACTGATCTCGTGATGACCGATAATAACATCTCCACGCCGCCAGGCTTGCGAATAAGCCCCATTGCCATCGCCGATCCCTAGTACATCGGGCGACCCGGCTTGTCCTACCAAATGAACAAACATCCGAAAATCGTCCGGCGTAGCGCGTTGGGCCTGCCAGAACAGGTCTATTTGCAAATTGCGCCCTTCTTGGCGC
Organism: Chloroflexia bacterium; assembly: GCA_038210655.1. Classification (GTDB taxonomy): domain Bacteria; phylum Chloroflexota; class Chloroflexia; order Chloroheliales; family Chloroheliaceae; genus 54-19. The sequence goes on along the minus strand of JBBQWM010000017.1, from coordinate 88,001 downwards.
ATACGATAGCCCAACAGCCGAATATTATCGTCAAAATTCAAATCGCCACAGGTCCGCACCTGGATCGGTAAATCCGAAAGCGTCAGGGTTTTGGTGGGTTGATAGCGATAGACCGCCCCACCCGGCCCCCCGTACCCGGCCAGTGGCAACACTCGCAACTGGTTAGGCCGAAGCCATTCCTCCCAAAACGTCGGCAGCTTGAAATTTTGCAAATAGCGCACGCCTGCGAAATAATCGACAGCAGGGGGCGGGTTCTGCTCGAACAACTCGCGGGGCAAGATCAGGCTGCGGTTCAGATCAAGCCACCGAGCCTCTTTCAAAGTCGGCTCCAAAAAGACCATCGTCGGGTGTAAGACCGACTCGGTCACGACCACCGGTACAACCCCCGGTTGTTGCCGACCATCGGCGACGGTTAGACGGGCGAAGTCGATATAATCCTGATCGAAAGCATAATAAAGATCGGGCCGCTTGCCCCAATTGTCGAAATAGCCTTGCCAGGTCGAGACAGAAGCGAATAGCAACAGTCCTGCCAGCCCAACCGCCCCAACCCAACGACCCCATTTAGCCTTTTGCGAAAGCCATTGCCAACTTTCGACCGCTCCGACCGCCCACAGCCCGAAAAGGGCCGGAACCGCCCCGCCGAGCCGTAATGGTTGGTTGGCTTCGGTAGTAAGCAGCGCCGGAAGCAGCATCACGCCCAGCCAGATCAATAAAAAACCGTAGACCGGCCTGCGCCAGCGCCAAATCGCCAGCAGCAACCCGCCGTAAACAAACAGGGCTAAAGGCCAATCGAACAAAGCCCGACCGGGTAAATTATACTTTAGGTCGTCCGAACCGCGTAGACTGATTAGCTGGGCAACCTGTCCCAGGCTGTTAAACAGTTTGCCGGGAAATTCGCCTAGCGGCTGAAAGATACTAACCTGGTTGGCCCGGTCGAAGAAATCGCGTCGGTTAAAAACAAAATAAAGCGCCATCGGTGCGACCCCGGCAAGATAAACCCCGGCCCCAACCAACACCGCCCGACGCTGCTCCTTGAAATAGTCTAAAAATTGCTTGCGATGAAAAACCAATCCATACAGTCCAAAAGCGACCAGCACAAGTGGGGCAAACCGGGCCGATAGATAGGTATACAAAATCAGAGCGTTGAGTAGCCCCGCCGCGACCCACCAGTCAAACCGACGAGTACGGATCGCCGTCCATAAGGCAGCAAAAGCCAACAACTCGACCAGAGGCAAGCTAATCGCCCGGTATCCCAACCGGCTGAGGTGGAAATGCCAGTAGCTTACGCCCAACCCAAGCGCCGCAAGCCAGGCGAACCGCCGCGCCCTACTCTGGCTCTCCACCGACCGAAACAGAGCGTAAAAAGCCCACCAACTCGCCGCAATAGTCGCCGCCCCCACAAAAGCCGCCGGAAGCCGTACCGCCTGAGTCGTCTCGCCCCAGATAACTTGTCCCAGGCCCAGCACCAACATATAAAGCGGCTCTTTGCCCGAAAATTCGGGATAGAAAATCCGCCAGTGACCGTGCAAGATCGACTGACCGATCAGCCCATCGGCGGCCTCGTCGTAGTGCAACCCACCTGGAACCGTCCCATTCTGCCACAACCGCCCGAACAGCGACAGACCTACCACCAGGGCCAGGGCCAGGAGATTTACGATTTGCGATTTGCCCCCAAAGGGGGCGAGGCCGCGCTTTACGATTGGAGGCTTTCGCCGACCTGTCACCAGGTCGGCCTGATTATTTGCAAGTTGGCTCAAAAGCGTTTATCCACTCAGTCCTCAGTCCTTAGCTTTTCTTCTTCTGACGGGCAAAGATCAGATAGAACAGCAGACCCGCCGGGCCAGCCAGAAAAGTCAGCAAGATCGAAAAGCGGGCCGCTTTGCCCCGTTCCAGGCTATCAAAATAAATCCAACGCGCTACAAACAGGTCGAAAGTAATAAAGTGCATCCAGCCCGTAAAAGCGCTCTGACGATTGGAGAGCAACTTGGTAATACCGTCGAGGCTAGGGTTCATCACATCCTTGATCCCGTTGGGATTTTGAGAAATCCCCTGTACCAATAGCCCGGTATACAGCCCGCCCATCACCATGAAAATAAAATTGTTGCTCATGATTTTCTTAGCCAACCCGGTATTGGGCAACAAGAGCATCAAAAGCCAGAAAGGTAACACTATCACGTTCGCCAGCCGAAAAAGGTCGTCCTGGCTAAACTTACGGTTCTTCCAGAGCTTTTTCAAGTCGTCCGTATTGAGATTTAGCTCCTCGGCGCTAAGCTTCAGGTTGTTCAACCGCCCCATTAGGTCGTCGGGGCTGAGTTTCAAATCGTCCAAACGGGTCTTCAAGTCGTCCGGGGTAAGTTTTAGCTCGTGCAACTTTGAGCCAATATCATCCAGGCTGACTTTTAGATCATCCGGGTTGATCTTGAGGTCGCTCAGACTGGACTTGAGTTCGTCCAGGCTAAACTTCATGTTTTTGGTTTTCACACTAATTCTCCTAATCATATCTAAAGAGTAGTTGGTCGAGCGGCTTTTTGGTAATAACCGGCACTTCGCAATTTGGGGCCGGGTAGCCGACCGGGATGACGACAAAGGCCCGCTCGTTTTTGGGCCGCTCCAAAATCTCGCCCAAAAACTTCATCGGGCTGGGAGTGTGGGTCAGGGTGGCTAACCCGGCCTGATGCAAACTGGCAAGCAAAAAGCCAACCGCGATCCCAACCGATTCTACCACATAATAATGCTTGAACTGCTGCGGCGCTCCATCCAAACCAGAGCGCAACCCGTAAAACTGCTCAAAAACGATAATAACATACGGCGCGTCCTCAAGGTGTTCTTTGTGCCAATCGGTGCCGAGAGGGGCCAGGGCTTCCAACCACTCCGGCGACATCCGATGCTCGTAACTCTCGCGCTCCTCGGTTTCTGCCGCTTCCCGGATACGCCGCTTGAGTTCCAGGTTGGAGACAACCGCAAAGCTCCAGGGCTGTTGGTTGGCCCCACTGGGAGCCGTCCCGGCAGTCGCAATCGCATTCTCGATCAGTTCGTAAGGCACTGGCTCCGGCGAGAAATAGCGTACCGTCCGCCGTTGGCGCAGCGTCTCCAAAAAGTGCCGGGAGTTTGCCAACTGCTCTCCCGGCTCTAACCGCCGGAACTCTAGCGGCTCAAATTGATAACCCTGGCTTTTAGCTTGCTCATATCCGCTATTCGTCATATTCCCTCAAACTTTCAAGCTTACAGCAAATTACAAGTAACTACTCAGGCCGGGCGACCACATCGGGTCGCCCCTACCAAAATCTGTTGTAGGGTGCGACCCTATGTGGTCGCCCAAAGGATCAGGCTGTGTAGTTACATTTACAAAGAGATTAGGCCCTACGATATTCTGTAGGAGCGAGCTTCTGCTCGCGATTAAACACCCGGCTGTGGCTTCCATCGCCAGCAGAAGCTCGCTCCTACAGGGGCTAATAAGTGTGCGACTGGCTATTTTTAGAGTAGTTTAGCCTACCTCAATAAATTTAGCCAACCGCTTTAGCTCCGAAGCTTGCCCGGTCGTACCGTCCACCAACGCCAGGGCCAATTGGTAGCGGCCCGCTTTCCCCGGCAATTTCAGGCCCTGCCGGATCGTGGTCGGTTGGGCGGCGGGCCACAGCCAGGTCGGATAGAGACCGTTGAGGGGAACCGCTTCGACCTGAGCCACTGCCTGCCCGTTTTCGTCCAGCCAGACCCAGCGCAATTTGTAGCTACGGCTCACCGACGCGACGATTTGCCATTGCAACCCGGCCTGGATAGTTTCGCCCGAACCGGCTTTGTCCGGCAATTGTAAGCCGAGTAGCCTGAAGCGGTCGATGTTGAGCGCAAAATCGAACGGGCCAACCGGCGGCAAACTTTGGGTCAGACTACCCTCGAACACATATTGACCAAAGGGAACCCCCGGCCCAAAATCCGGGACGGGGATGCTGCTGGGAGCCTGGGTAAATTCCAACAACTTGTGGCGCACAATGACCGCACCCTGCTTTTGCAACACCATAAAGGCGGCATAACGGCCCGGCGCAAGGGGCTGACTGGTCGGAGAAGGCTGAGTTAGATTTTGCTGGTTGGAATAAAACTCGTGCAGTTTCAGGTTCGGAACCCCCACCACGATACCCATGAATTGCTTCTTTTCACGCCCCGCCTCCGCCGGAACCATCTCGCTAAAGATAACCGGCCCACCCCCGGCAGGCTCGATTTCGAGACCCACTTTTAGCCAGTTGGAGGCTTCCTGGGTCAAGGTCGCTTCGGTGCGTAATTCCAGATAGCCTTGCTTCAGGTCGCCGGTATACTGGATCGTCAGGCCGGGCCGTAGGCCAAATTGCTGGTCGTAAGCCTCGGTGCGGGTCAGAACCGCCGCGCTGCCACTCTGGTAAAGTACCTGGCTACGCTCATCCAGGTTGATTTGCTGCAAATCGTCGGTAAAGAAGTAGCGGTTCGAGTCGGGCGCATAGAACCAGCCGCCAAACGTGAGCGGAAGGCGGTTTAACAAATCGTTGCTACGTACCCCGCGTGGCTGTTTGAAAATCCCGACCTGCAACCAGTAGGCCGGAGTTCCGGGCGGCACATTATAGCCGACCGCATATTCATCGAGCTTCAAATTGGCCTTCATCCACTGCGCGACCTTGATTTCGTCGGGCGTGATAACCGCCGTCGCCCGTTCGGGCTTTGGGTGGATCACCCAGGTTCCCGCCAGGAACGCCCCATACAGACCGACCGCGATTAGCGAGGCCAGCCAGGCGGCTTGCGAACGGCCCAGGTGAAGCTTCGGGCCAGACCGCTTTTCCAACCCCAAAGCAAAGCGGCGCAACAACCAGTCCAGACCGATAGCCGCCAAAACCACGACCAGATAGAGGGCCGGGTAGAACTGCTTATAAACGGCGTAATACGACCCCTGGTTGAAAAAGCCCTTGAGCAGCCAGAGGGCCAGCCCTTCCAGCGCCAGCAACCCCCCGAAGAGCGCTACTATCCACGACCCCGGCTTGCCCTGCCAGAGAGTAAAACCCAGCCCAAACATGGCTACCACCAGCACCGGCCAGCCATAGCGATTCAAATCGGGCTGTAGTACTTCGCCCTCATTGGCGACCGTACCGAGGCCAGTTTCCAAACGATCTTTCAAAAAGAGGAAGGCCAGTATGCCTAAAGGGATAAGTATCCCAGCAAGATAGAGCAAGCGGGTGCGCCAGGTGCGCCCTTTCCAAAAAAGTACCAGCAAGCCAAAGGTCGCCAATGGGATCAAAGCAAAAGTTGGATAACAAATTAGCAGGGCCGCTTCGGTCAGGCCAAATAGCCCGACCGAGATTGCACTATCGTCCCGCCGCCATGCCAGCAAAAAAAAGAGCGTCATAACCAGCAAGGCGTGGGCGAAAACCTGAGCGAAATAGTTCTGAGAGGTAAAGCTGCCAAAAGTGTAACCGTAAGGCACAAAAGTCAGTCCCGCCGCTAACCCTGCTAACGGCAACCGCCAGGGCCGCCCCCGCAGCAGCAAGCTGACCACCGCGAAAGTCGCCGCCGTCGCCAATGCCGCCAGAAAAGCCGCCACCGGGTAGAGCAAGTAGAGCGGGTCGAGCTTAAAAGTCTGGGCTATTAGCGAGACGATAATGACATAGGCCGGAGGATAGGCCAGCCCATCTTGCAAATTGGCCCGCAGTTCGGTCGCGTGGATCGGCAACCGCCCACTCTGCCCAATATAATCGGCCAGCCCGTACTGATGGACGGCATCGACCGTCGTACCGACCGGCAGCAAATTGGGCTTCCCTAGCCAGAAAGCATAGGCCAGAAAACCGCCAAAGACCAGTCCAAAAGCCACGAACTCGGCAAAATCGTAACCACCCCAGCTATACTTACCGCGTCGCACCTGCCGCCCCAAATTCCAACCCGCCAGCCCAATCAGAGCCAGCACCAGCGGCCCGACCGTCCAGGGTCGGACGGGCAACCCTACCAAATCCAGCAAAAAGGCGAACACGACCGACCCCCCCAGCCCAAATGTCGCCAGCCCTAGCGTATGCTGCATCAGGCTGACCTGGATCGGCGCGGCGGTCGGAGGATTATAGATTTTTTCTTCGGGCGCGGCGGTTTTCATTTAGCCGAGAGATTTCCTGTTGTTAACATTCGTTTTCTTCTAAAGATAACGCGGTACGGCTGGCTTTGTTGCAAAGGTTTGACCTGTCGCGCCCGCAAAGGAAAGTATATCACAAGTTGTTTTTGGAATTCGTAAATTCTGACGGGCAAAATTGGCCCGCCAAATGTGGAAAAGATCGGGGATGAAATTCGCGGTCGGGTTTGTTATAATAAGAGCAAGTATTTTTGACTGGCAGGAAATTTGCTCTGGTTCCTTCTGTCCAAGTCTAGCAAGTAGTATTAGGAGCTTGCCGACGCAACAGGACGAACGAACTTGTAACAACTACAGCAAGTTGCAAAGACATTACACTGTAGGGGCGACCCTTGTGGTCGCCCGTGAACACCCGGCACGGTCTCCGAGGGCGACCACAAGGGTCGCCCCTACAGAAAAATTTGCAGTTTGTTACTAAGAGAGCCTGAAGAATTAACCTGGTTGTAAGGGTAGCCTCAAAAAGATTAGGTAAAATCGCACCCTACAAGCTAAGAAGCTAATTCTTTACTCTTACTAAGGATAGATTTTGTGAGTGTAATCCAGACTTCGGTCAAGGCCGGTGTCGCGGCTAACGGGCAACCCCTAGCGCCCGAAAATTTCAAGAGTGATCTTGATATTGTCATCGTCAACTATAATACGGCGCAATTGCTGAGGGCCTGTTTGCAATCGGTCTTCGCCAGTCGGTGCGATTTTCGCTGGCGGGTCTTTGTCGTCGATAACGGCTCTCAGGACGAGAGCGTAGCAATGCTCAAGGCCGAATTTGAGCCAAATTACCCCCACCTGAACGTAATCGTCAGCCCGCGCAACGGTGGCTTCTCCTTTGGCAATAACCTGGCGCTGCGCCAGATTTGCCCTTTCGAGACTAGTGTCGAGGTCAATTTACCCGAACAAGCCCGCAACCTGTATATCGGTTCGCAACCCCAGGCCCGCTATGTGGTGCTGCTCAACCCCGATACGGTCGTACCACCCGATTGCTTCCAGGCGATGTACGACTTTATGCAAACCTACCCGGAGGCGGGCATCGTCGGGCCAAAATTGGTCAAGGCCGATGGGTCGCTTGATCTGGCCTGCCGCCGCAGTTTCCCGACCCCGGAAGTCTCGTTCTACCGTATGTTAGGATTGAGTAAAATCTTCCCCAAAAGTCGTCGTTTTGCCCGCTACAATTTGACCTTCCTGGACGTTAATACCATGTACGAAATTGATAGCGTCTGCGGCGCATTTATGCTGGTACGGGCCGAGGCTATTGCCCAGGCTGGAATTTTGGATGAAGCCTTCTTTATGTACGGCGAAGACCTCGATTGGGCTTACCGGATCAAACAGCAAGGCTGGAAAGTTTTTTACAATCCGGTGACAACCGTCATCCATTACAAAGGCGAGAGCAGCAAGCAACGCAGCACCGGGGCTTTGCTAAACTTCTACCACGCAATGCTAGTTTTCCATCGCAAGCATTACGCCCGGCAGACTTTTTTCCTGCTAAACTGGTTGATCTATCTCGGTATCTATGCCAAAGGCGGGCTGGCGCTGGCCCGCAATATGCTGCGACCCAAAACCAAAAAACGTGTCAGTTAGGGACTAAAAAGTTTGAAAGACAAGTCCAACCCTTCAACCAAAATTATAACCACGCCGGAGAGTGAACCGCTCCGGCCCAGTTTGACGACAGCCGCCGCTGACTCCTCCCCCCTCGAACCCGATCTACGCTTGTCAGAAGTCAGCCAACCAATCGTCGCGCCCCGCCCCCAACCGACTCCCTTAAAGGATACCCACCGTTGGGAATGGGTTCAGTTTGGCTTTTTCCTGGTGCAAGTGGCGCTCGACCTGGCAACCATTACCGGGGGCTTTTTGCTGGCCTACTGGTGGCGACGACGGCTCGATGTGGGTGGCCCCTTCCTCGATTTCAACCCGACCAATTATCAGCTGATCCTACTTTTCTCGACTAGCTCAGTTTTGCTGGCTTTCTATAAGCAGGGGCTTTATCGTCTTAAACGCGGCTATAGCAAGATCGACGAATTTTACCGTATCTGCGCGGCTACTTTGCTGGGGCTAGTACTGGCTGTCTTTGTCAATTCCTTTGTGCTAGGGCCGAGCTTTGCCTATTCCCGGCTGATTCTGGGCTATTCATTTGTATTGATAATCGGGCTGACGCTGGTGGTGCGCGGATTGTTTAGCTGGCTGGTCGCCTTGTTGCGGCGGTTGGGAGCGGCCCAAATCCGTATGATTATCGTCGGAAGTGGTGAACCGACCAGCCGGATTTTAAAGCGGGTCTACGGCGCTCCCGAACTCGGTTATTCGGTAGTCGGGATTATCTGCGAAGAGCAAGGAGCCGACCATGAATGTCAGGTTCATGCCGGAGTGCCGCTTTTGGGCCATATCAGCGATTTGCCCCAGGCCGTGCGAAACCTGCGGGCCGATGAGCTTATTATCGCCGCCTCCGACGTGACCCAGGCCGAGCTATTCGAGATGGTTGCCCTGTGCGACGATCTGCCGGTCAATATCCGCATCTATCCCGAAGTCTTCCAGCTTATCACCGCCAACGAGGTCAGTATCAGCGCCCTGACCGGCCTGCCGCTTGTCTCGGTCAAAGATGTTGCCTTGCGCGGGGTAAACCGGGTTATCAAGCGCACAATGGACATTGTAATTAGCACTCTGGTACTGGTGCTGATCTCACCGATGATGCTTCTAATTGCCCTGCTGGTCAAGCTGACCGATCCACGTGGCCCGGTCTTTTACGTACAGGAACGGGTCGGGCTGGATGGCAAGCCCTTTACCGTCATCAAATTCCGCTCGATGCGCTTTACACCCAAAAACGTCCAGCCAGCCTGGACGACCGCCAACGACCCTCGCCGCACATGGATCGGGCGATTTATCCGTCGCTTTAGCCTCGACGAGCTACCTCAATTTATCAATGTGCTGATAGGCGATATGAGTATCGTCGGGCCGCGCCCCGAACAGCCCAAATATGTCGAAGAGTTTAGCCAGACTATCCCACGCTATATGCGCCGCCACAAAGAAAAAGCCGGGCTGACCGGGTGGGCGCAAGTCAACGGCTTGCGGGGCGACACTTCGATTGCCGAACGTACCCGCTATGATTTATACTATGTGGAGAATTGGTCAGTTCTGTTCGATCTAAAGATCATGCTCAAGACCATTCTGGTCGTATTTACCGACAAGAACGCATATTAATAGACATCAGGTATCAGGTAGCAGGTATCAGCTTTTACCTTAGCTTAATAAAGAGTTTTGCATAAGTTGGTGAAACCGACTACATAAAAGGTATTAAGAACCAAGCTGACACCTGATACCTGATACCTCTCACCTGATAGGACAAAGTTATGGCTAAAGCTCCATTTGGCGTGCTACTCTTGCACGGTTTTACTTCGCATATCAATTGTATCGACCCGGTTGTGCCGCGTCTCGAAAAGCACAATCTTCCCTATCGGATGCCCTCTTTGCGCGGGCATGGAACTAAGCCGGAAGACCTGACCGGGGTCAAATGGCAGGATTGGGTTGAGGACGGGCAACGCGCCCTGGACGACCTTTTGACCGAGTGCGAGAAAGTTGTGCCGGTCGCGCTGTCGATGGGTAGCCTGGTCGGGATGGAACTAACCCGCAATAACCCGGACAAAATAGCGGCCCTGGTTGTAATCGCTCCGGCCCTCAAGTCCAAATCGAAGCTGTCGGTGCTGGCTCCCTTGATCGCCCGTGTCCAAAAGACCTACACTTTCAAAGAAGACCCGCAAGGCTTTTTTGACCCAGAAGCGGCCCGCACCAACCAAAATTATAACGGCATTCCGACTTCCTCGGTCGTTGAATTTCTAAAATTCTCCGCCTACAGTCGCAATCCGGCCCACCTCTCGAAGATTAGCGCCCCGCTCTTGATCTTAGGAAGCACCCAGGATCGCACGATTGACCCCAAGATTTTCCAGTTTATGTACGATACAGTCTCCAGCCAATCTAAACAACTGACCTGGTTCGACAAGACCGGCCACGAAATGCTTCGCGACGCACAAAAAGAAGAAGTTTTGGATGCGATTGAAGCGTTTGTGGTTAAGCAGGTGGAGGTTAGAAGTAAGAAATCAGAAGTAAGAAATTAGAAATTAGATATTAGCTACTAGCGGCTACTATGGAAAGGGTGGTAGATGCTCAATAACGGTGGTATATTTTTGATCCAGAATGATAATAGTTTAGTCGAAATGTCTGAGCAGCCTTACCTTAATGAAGATGAGCTACAAAGACTGCTGGCAAAATATCCTAATTTGCTGGCGGGCAATCAAATTGACCCGGTGGAACCGCGACGCTGGTTACTTATCACCCGTGAAATGGGCGTACCGGGCGAGGAAAACGGCACAGATCGTTGGTTTTTAGATCATCTCTTTTTCGACCAGGATGCTATACCGACTTTGGTAGAAATTAAGCATAGTAGCAATACCCAAATCAGGCGTGAAGTAATCGGGCAAATGATGGATTACGCCGCCAATGGGCCAGAATATTGGTCACTGGATAAAATTAAGGCTTCCTTTGACAGAACCTGTCAACTGCAAGGAAACGCCGCCGAAAAGGTGTTAACCGATTTTTTGATGGAGGAAGCAACGCCTGAAGATTTCTGGGAAAAGGGGTTGACTAATCTGCGGGCTGGCAAAATACGACTGGTTTTTCTGGCTGACCAAATTCCAGCCGAACTCAGGCGGATCGTAGACTTTCTAAACAAGCAAATGAATCCCGCCGAGGTGCTGGCGATTGAAGTCAAACAATATGGGAGTCAGGGGCCTAATGGAAATCAGGGGCTTAAAACTTTGGTTTCCAGGGTGGTTACTCAAAAAATAATCCCTCCCGCGCCCTCAAAGCAATGGGATGAAACGACCTTTTTTGCAAGAATGGGGTCTACAAAAAGCCCGGCAGAAGTGAAAGTAGCCAGAGAAATCTATGCCTGGGCAAAAAACAAAGCTACTTTTATAAACTGGGGTAAGGGTAATAGAAATGGTTGCCTAATGCCATTTGTAAAGCACAACGGCAGGGATTACAAGTTGTTTAATCTCTTGACTGATACCCGATTTGAGCTTTCCGCCTATTATTGGGGAGCGGCTTTTGACTCGGAAGAAAAAAGAAAAGAGCTAGAAAACCGCTTTAAACCCATTACCGGGTTATCCATGTCAGGCGACCTGTTAAACTTTAACACTTTTCCCTGGCTGTGGCTGAGGATGCTCACCAATGAAGCCTCCTTAAGAGAGTTCCTAGCAGTGTTCGAGTGGGTCATAGACCAAATCAAGCAATCTGCCTGATGTCGTGTAACTTGTTTAGTCGCCCTCTTGTTGAGAAGGGCATTTCTCAGCCTAAATTGGTACATAGGAGCCTGAATGTTTTACGCTTTTAGCCGCTTTCATAAGCCACAAGTCTACGCCTCGGCTCGGTCGGGAGTGTTAAATTGGGCTAAAGGTCAAGAATTGGCGGTCTTTTTGGAGCCGGGTCAAACTGCCCGACTTGGAGCGCTCGAAAAGCGGGCCTTGAGCGAAAACGAGCTTATTTTGCTGGAAGGCTTGATAGATAACGCCTGGACTGGGGAGGAATTCGGCGGCTATAGCGCAGGCTACAATTGGGCCGACGTAAGTGGCTTTTGCCAGTTCAAACTGGACGAGGCCCGTCTACACGCCCGGTTGGTGGCGCTTATCATCGGGCCGGAGAGTGACCCGGCAACCCCACTGCAAGCCAACACTTTGCAACTGGCCCTGACCGATTTGCTACGCGAAACGCCACACCTCGAAGACCTTTTTCTGCCCTTCGCCGAATCCGAGCAAGACATAGCGACCCTGGCGGAGCATGATCTGGCTCCTACTGATCGCGCTGGCCTGTGGCGGGTCGTTTACGAAGCTGAGCAAGCTATAGCGACCCCACCAGAAGAAGCAACCAACGAGGACGGAGCCGACCAAAGCTGGCTCGAACTGAGCGTGCGGGCCGAACCAGAAGCAGTCGAAGCGATTACCGAACTGTTCGCCCGCTACGGCTATAATCAGGGGGTGGTAATCGAGGAAGCGACCCAACCAGGGCCGGACGGTGGCGCAACCAGCGACCCCAACGAACCCGTCACAGTCCGTACTTACATCCCGGCTAACCGCCAATCCACCGCCAATATCGAAAAGCTGCGCGAAGGGCTGTTTTACCTGGGCAAATTGCGCCACATCGAGGAATTGCAGGTTGGGGAGCGACGTGAGGAAGACTGGGCTAACGCCTGGAAAGAGTTTTATCAGGTTCACCGGGTCGGACGGCGCACCGTTATCAAACCACCCTGGCAGGCCTATACCCCTCTAGCGGACGATTTGGTGGTCGAGATTGACCCCGGCATGGCCTTTGGAACCGGCCTGCACCCAACTACCCGTCTGTGTCTACAATTGATGGAAGATCATCTCAACCCGACCCAGCATCGCAAAACGCTCGACCTGGGAACGGGTAGCGGTATTCTGGCGATTGCCGCCGCCCGACTTGAAGTACCCTTTACCCTCGGTCTCGATACCGATCAGGTAGCAGTTCGGGCCGCCCGCGAGAACGTAGAGCGCAACGGGGTCAGCGACCGGGTAACAATGGAAACTGGCTCTTTGGCGGTCGAAGAAAACGAGGCCGGAGAAGGCGGTTTTTATGCTTTCCCGGCAGAAGCCCAGCAACCCCCGCCGATCCTGACCGAAAGCCTCCCCTTTGACGCAATAATTGCCAACATTATCGCCCGCGTCTTAATCGCCCTGGCTGAGCCAATGGCGGCAGCCCTCCGACCGGGTGGCCTCTTGATTACAAGCGGGATTATCGCCGAACGCGCCGACGAAGTGGCTGCCGCTTTTGAAAGTGGCGGGCTGGCCTTACTCGAACGCCGCCAGGAGACCGATTGGGTTGCCTTTGCCCACCAGAAAGCTGATTAACCTTGCGGGTTGAAGCGCGAATAGTCGAGGAAGTTCCAGCGTAAAGCGTTGTGGTGGGCGATTTCGACTACTCCCTCAATCTCGAACTCAACCACCCGTTCGGCTCCGACGAATTGCAACGGACTTTCCGCTAAAGACAGCACGCGGGCCTTTCCGCTCAACTGAAGTGTCCCGCCACGTTCAAAGTCGATAAAAAGCAGACCACTATTCGGATTAGCCCAAAGATTGCCAAGCGTCTGGAACATCATATTGCCGGAATAGTCGGGGAATAAAAGCTTCTTTTCGCCAACCACCCGCACGAAACCGGGATAACCGCCCCGGTGTGAAGCGTCCGCCCCACCCGCCGGATGAAAACTACTGATAAAAAAAGTATCGGCCTGTTCAATCCAACTTTGTTGAGCCGGGGCTAGGGCGGAAGCCTCCGAAACCGTCGAGCCTTCCCCCGCCTCGACCGTTCCCGCCACGACCTCACGAGCCTGGATATACTTGAGACAATTGGAATACACCTGATCGGTCTGAACCCAAATACTGCCGTCCGGTTGGATTTCAGCCCGACCGTTGACCCGCATTCGTCGCCGGGTCGCAGGCTCGATAATTATCATACCAATCTCGCTGGTCGCCATCAGGTTCGCGTTCAATGGGTCGCCGGGAACAAGTGGGGTCTTGATACGCACTATATTATCGCTAACCGCCTCCATAAAACCCGGTTCACCCACCAACAGCGAGGCCCAGACCCGCCCTTCCTGGCTGACGCTCCCGACCACCGCCATAGGCTGACTCTGTAAAAATTCCTGGGCAAGCGGAGGAATAGTCGAATGCAAACCGTTGCCAATCCGTTTTGCCATAGCTTGAACCCCAGCCTCGGCCTGCACCGCCAACTCCCCTTCGTGAAACACTGCGGTCATTTTTGATCCTTTCGCTACTCTGACGTACATAGCAGAATGCAAAGCATTTGATCTACCTACTATTCTGTAGGCGTTCAATCTCGCGGCATTTTGCTATAAATCCTTGATAGGAGAACCAACGGCCTAGAAGAAACCACAGGCCGGGCCATTCGCAACCGGCGGATTGGGTTGGTCGGCTCCGGTCGGACTGTAAACCTCCAAACGAATGCCATCAGGGTCTTCAAAGAAGATACCACCAGAACGCGCTCCTTCATTGTGAGGAATAATCCCATCGTAAAGAAAAGGAGTCTGGATGGCCTGCAACTTCTGCTCAATCTGCTTGACTTGCTCAATGTTTGCAACCTGGAAGGAAAGGTGGTGTAGACCAGGACGTTGCTTCTCAAAGCGGCCTTCGCTCTGTTGCCAGAGAGTCAGCACCAGCTTTTGTCCATCACCCAAAAACAAAAAGCGGCGGTCTGGCACCTCAGACTCACCGATCATCTGAAAACCGAAAACTTGCTGGTAAAACTGCTTGGAGCGTTCCAAATTGCTGACGTTCAAGCCGACGTGACCAGTTTGCAAAGTCGGGTGAACCACTTCTTCTGTAGTACTCATGCTTATTCTCCTTAGAGCCTATCCTAATAGGCTGCTGGTAGGAGCGACCTTTATGGTCGCCCGGTTCGGAACACACCGGGCGACCATAAAGGTCGCCCCTACCTAGATCGGTTCTTAATATAAAGCCAACAGGTTCGTCTTGAGTGCGGATTAGTAATATAATCTTTTGTACATATCAAAGCTAGTTTTGATGTGTACATGCTAGATGGTAGCATAAGGTTATATACTTGTCAATAGCTTGATAGATGTGTATAATTGATCTATTAGTCTACATTTAGAAGGATGATTGTTAACAGCTAGAGGGACAAGTATCACATATGGAGTCAGGGGAAACTGAAACACCTACAAAGCAACCTACAAAAAAAGATTTTATATTTTTGAGTGGGGCGCTTGCCCTGGATTTGCTCAATACCGAGATTATGTGGCGGGGCGAGCGGTGCGATCTGCTGGCAACTCCGGCAGACTTAGCCAATTGGTGGCAGGCCGCTTTAGCTCAGTATAAGACTACAATAAAGTTACAAGCCGCCCCGGAGGTTTTTGACGAAGCACTACTGTCCGCCGTTAAAGAGTTGCGGGCCGAATTAAGAAGTCTTTGTAACAGGGTGATAAACCAACAAAGCATCAACCCGACCGAACTTGACGGGCTAAACCGGCTTCTTCGGCTGGGCCATCACACGCTAGAAACAGCCCCTGATGGTCGTCTGCGCCCGGTCTACCAGACCTATAACCGGGAAACCAGCGGCCTTTTATTACATATAGCCCTGGCAGCCTTTGAGATACTGGTAAATGGGGAGCAAAGCAGGCTGCACCAATGCAAAAACGAGCGCTGCATCCTTTATTTTTACGATATAACCAAAAACGCCACCCGCCATTGGTGTAGCATCGGTTGCATGAACCGGGCCAGATCAAGTGCCAATTACCGCAAGACCAAAGCTTTACAAAACAAACTTGAAGAATAACTCAGGAGGTCAACACTCAGGGGGAAATTAGGAAGCAATTGCTTTTTATAAGGCGCTAAAACAGACCCAAACTACCAAACAGAAACAAAATCAGCAAGACCAGCAATAAAGCTACTACCGGCGCAACAATAAAAATGGCCCACCACGAACCGAGCGTACTCGCCGAGAAGAGCGCCAGCAACAAAAAGCCCGCCCCCGCCAGCACCCATTTACGCCTTTTGCGGCGCTGCAAGCGGCGTTCGCTGTCCTCTTCTAATAAGCGCAGTTGTTCTAGCACATCGTTATAAATCCTTAGCCCTTCCCCGGCATCATAAGGGGCGATGCTACGGACGTAAATCTGGCGGGCGCGGCGAAGATGTTCTCGATCAAAATCGGTGGCTGTACCAAAGAAAAGGGATAACTCGCGTTCGGCATCCTGCCAGCGTCCGAGGGCCGCCAGACGTTTGCCTTCGTTATAGTGCTGCCAGTAAACCGCCTCAATTTCGTACTTCAACTGTTCCTGGTCGCTGCGGCAACGGGTACAATAATAATCCAGCACATAGAGCGAGGCATCACAATTCAGACAATCCTTTTTAAGATCGGCTCCACAATTGGCGCAAAACTGCTGACCACTCGCCCGGTAAGAGGGGCTATCGGTGTTGACGTGTTCGCAATAGGGGCATTGCAAAGCCGGGGGCGGGTAGCCGGGGAGCGGTTCTAGCTGTTCCATTAGGGCTGACCCCGCCGAATAACCTCTGTCGAGCGGATGAGGAGCCGACTCGGATGGGTGAGTGGGCCAGTTACGGGCGCTTACCAGACGTAGCATTTGGCTGCACTTGCGGCAACGGGCCAAGCGCTGCCCGCTCGATAGGGCTTCCGGCGGCAACCCGGCCCCACACGAAGGACATTGCCAACGGGCCGGTTGGCCCGCCCCTTCATCCGAATATGACCATACGTCTGTATCTAGCCTCATTTTTGATCCCCAATTCCAGGCATCCCCCTGGCAAATCTATTATACACTCGCTCGATTTTAGCACAAAATGACTATCAAAACCAGTCTATTTTGATCTAATCGGGAAGCAATCATAAATACGTTGTAGGCTGGTCTTATGTTCCCGATGTCGCTGCGACGGGAAATCGGCTAATATTCAAAGCCCCTTTTACGGTTGAATATAGCTTTCCATCTCGAGGGCGACCGCCCGGAGTTGGGGCGTAACCGGGGCTACCACATAGCCATCGGTCAGATTACCAAAAATATGGGTGCGGGTCGGCCCCCACCACCAATAATAAAAAGCGATATACGCACACATAATCGCGTCCAGCAAATCCTCATAATGCTTGAGCGGCTTTGAGCGCAGCCCACGCACCTCACGTTTTAAAAGATCGGCTGGAATTTCGAGCGGCGGCATCGCCAGGGATAAGTCGCGCAGATGGCTTTGTAAAGCTTCGTAGGCCCCAAATCGGTCATTGGCGACCCGGCGCAGCTTGCGCTTGTACTTGAGGGTCGTATTTAGCTCGAACAACACGACCATTGCCGGATGCGGATAACACTCGAAAACCTGACGACGCTCGGCAAAAGCTTCCACTAGCGGGTCGTGCTGGAAGTTCAATTCAGCTTTCAGACGGGCCACCAAAGTCTCGCCCCGAATATCGCCCACCGGTTGACCATAGCGGCCCAGGTTGGTCCGGTTGGCGGGATGCGTCCCGGCTTCATAAGCCCGAAAGACCCGCGAAAGTAATTTATCGCCTACTCGCGCTCCACTCTCGTTCGGCACAACCAATGGCGCATCAATCGCTACCAATGCGGTCGGCTGTGTCCCGGCGACCGAACGGATCCAATCGATAATCTCATCGTTGCTGCCCAACTGCTCAGGCCAATCGGTCAGGTTGCCCCTGCCGGTCGAATTATCCCAACTGATAACGGCTCCCCCGCTATTGTTACGGCCCGACCAGGCTAAATCTAAGCCAACAAATACTGCCTCACTCATGCCAGCGACTCCGCGATTCTCACAATATCGGCTTTCGAGACCGACCCATTAATAAAATAACGGGTCACATTATCCGACCAGCTTAACAAAGTCTGATCATCGGTGTAGCTCAAGAGACCGGGCCGTCCGCGCACTCGGACATTTTCCTGACGGAAAATACTGGTTGGGGCCGAAGGCTGCGGCGTAAAACCTCCCGTCGGGGTAGCCGGAAGAACCGGGCTAGGAACCGGCGTAAGACCGGGAACGGCCTGGGCGTTCATATAAAAAACCCGGTCTTGCGCGTCCTCATACTCGCTGATAATGGTCAGCAAACGAGGCGGGCCGCCAGTCTCTCCTACACTGATCCGGCTAAGTTTGAAACCGGCTGGCAAATAGGTCGGCAAAAGCGCTCGATAACCGTTGAGATTGCGGACCTGGTCAGGGCTGACCTGCCGAAACCCGCTCGGCAGAGGTTGGGTTGGGCGCGGCGTAGCAGTCGGGATCGGGGTAAAAGTCGGGGTTGGGGATGGCGGAACCGTCGGGGAGGGAGTAGCGGTTGGGGCGGGGGTCGCCGTTGGCCGCAACACAATCAAAGTTGGGGCGATGGTTGAGGTTGGAAAGGGAGTGGCCGGTTCCGCCGTAAAAGTTGGTATACCCGTCGGTGGAACCGCCACAGAAGTCGGTTCAACCCTACCAGGGGTCGCAGTGGCCTCATCGCTACAACCCGCCAGCAAAACCAGCAGAAGCAAAAAAAGGCTAAACAGCAGCGTCCACCGCCAAAATAGGCTCATACGTCGGTTAAAATCTCCCCACACCCAAAACATTTCAACCTCCATTCTTAGGTTGACCCAGCCAGGCCGCCAACTGTTGACGATAAGAATCCATCTGATCGAACAGTTCGGAGTGCATCTCGCCTAGATAATGACCGCAACTGACGCAAAAGACCGCCAGATCACCGGTATCCTGATCGTCGGCATAATCGTCGTACTCATCCTCGTAAGGATAGAGCGGTTCAGCCTGGATATTAGTACTTCCACAATTCGGGCAACGCCCCGGTAAACTTGATTTACTCAATTTTTCGCTACTTTACTTTACTTCATTTAACCTACAAAGTTCGAGCCTATATTATACACCCTTCTGCCATCACCGCCTCTTTCGCCCAACGCCAGCTTATAATCAATGGGTAGAACCATTTCTGGGCAGTTTTAAAACTCGTTGTAAAAAGTGTCGATTTGGCCCCGGACTGTTCGTCGTTATAATAGAACGGCACTTGGGCCGTTTGCTGAGACTAACCAACAACTACAGGAGATTTTGAGATGCGTTATATGGCATTGATTTACGGTAGTGAAGCGGCTTCCGCAAATATGACCCCCGAACAAGGGCAAGCTGAGATGGAGGCTTACAATCTTTTTACCCACGAGGTAGATGAGCGAGGCGCGAGGTTAGCCGGTGATGCATTGCACCCGACCAGTTCGGCTACCACCATTCGGGTACGTGACGGCAAAGTAGTGACGACCGATGGGCCTTTCGCCGAAACTAAGGAGCAACTAGGTGGCTTTTACGTGCTAAAATGCAAAGACCTCGACGAGGCCATAGAACTAGCGGCCAAGATACCAGGAGCGCAGACTGGCTCTATCGAAGTCCGCCCTATCGTGGAGTGGGAATAAGACCGCCCTGCTAACACGGTAAAATTCGCCGACCGAGCGGTATCCTACAAAGGGGTATCAAACAGTTTTTAGGCGGCTCTGAAACGGATTTGGTTACATTCTGGAAATCCCCCCAAATTTTCCAGAATGTAACTTTTGCCTTCCCCATCTAAATTTTCATAACCGTTCACGCTCTGTCATTTTGACGCGGGGGATTAGCTGGATTTTTGCTAAGAGTAACTTCCCGCCGAAGAATCTTACTTCGAGCCACTATCCAATCGTGAATGCTACCAAATTTTCAGCTATTTACCGACTTGAAGATGCAATTTAGAATTTTTGATGCTATAATTAACTCCGTCGCCAGCGGCTTTTGATTGATGGCAGAGTTAATTACTATAATGACGATCCAATCAGCCAGCCACAAAGTTAATCAGATTATAGATACTACCTTCCGCCAGGAAGGGGGCCGAGCGCTCGCGACTTTGATCGGGAGCCTGGGCGATTTTGAGTTGGCCCAGGA
Source organism: Chloroflexia bacterium (assembly GCA_038210655.1). GTDB lineage: Bacteria > Chloroflexota > Chloroflexia > Chloroheliales > Chloroheliaceae > 54-19. The sequence goes on along the minus strand of JBBQWM010000017.1, from coordinate 68,405 downwards.
CGTTTTGCAAGAAGCTTTTATCATCGCCCTCGAACGCTGGCCGCAGGAAGGCGTACCGGCTAACCCGGCAGCCTGGATTGTAACTGCCGCCCGCCGCAAAGCGATTGACCGGCTTCGTCGAGCTAATACACTTGCTCGCAAGCAACCTCTTTTGCAATCGCTGGTCGAATTTGAACTGTATCATGAAGTAACCCCCACCGCCGAAACTTTCCCCGATGAACGCCTCAAACTTATTTTCACCTGTTGCCACCCGGCACTTGGTATGGAGGCCCAGGTAGCCCTGACTTTGCATACCCTGGGGGGATTGAGTACGCCCGAAATTGCCAGCGCCTTTTTAGTCCCGGAACCAACGATGGCCCAACGGTTGGTACGAGCTAAACGCAAAATCCGCGAGGCCGGAATACCCTATGCCGTCCCACCCGCTCACCGCTTGTCCGAACGGCTCGAAGGAGTCTTGGCAGTCCTCTACTTAATTTTCAATGCGGGCTATACTGCCAGCCTGGGCGACAGTTTGATCCGGCGCGAACTATGTACCGAGGCGATCCGGCTTGGTCGCGCCCTGGTAAGTTTGCTAGATCAAGAGAAGTCTTTGGAACAAGAGCCAGAAGCGCTTGGCCTGCTGGCTCTCATGTTGTTGCACGATGCCCGTCGCAATGGGCGGGTTGGGCCACAGGGTGAGATGATCGTGCTGGAAGAACAGAATCGCGCCTTGTGGGATAAAGCTCAAATCGAGGAGGGGTCGGCGATTTTAGAGCGGGCCTTGCTGATGCGTCAGCCTGGCTCCTATCAAATCCAGGCCGCCATTAGCGCGTTACATTCGCAAGCGGCCCGCCCCGCAGATACCGACTGGCAACAAATTTCGATGCTTTACTGCGAACTGGTTAGAATAAATAAATCGCTAGTGGTCAAACTCAACTGGGCCGTCGCAATGGCGATGGCAAATGAACCGGTCTATGGCCTGAAACTACTCGACGAGTTGGCAACCGAGGGTGGCCTGGAAAGCTATTACCTCTTTCACGCCGCCCGCGCCGATTTACTCCGCCGGGCCGGTCAATGGCAAGCCGCCCACACCGCCTACACCCAGGCGCTCAACCTCACCCAAAACGCGGTCGAACAAGCCTTTCTTCAAGGCCGTCTGGCACAAGTCCACTCTCATTTGGCCTAATACCTGTAGTTGTAGAATAAAATAGAAAAACCTCCTGTTTGAGCAGGAGGTTTTGGTTTGAGTCGGCTCTAAATTCGAGCCGACCCTTTGAATTACTTGTTACCAGCCACGCGGCAACATATCATCCTCGTCGTCTTCTGGCCTGGGTTTAGCAGGTGCGGGAGCAGGCGGGGCCACTTCCTGCGGTTGAGCAGGTCGGATTTCCTGCTGCACCGGAGGCGGTGTGTAAGCCGGTGGTGGAGTCTGTACCGGGTAGATTGGGGCAGCCGCCTGTACCGGGGTCGGCGGCGGCGTGTAAACCGGCACGGTGGGCGGTACGTCATAGACCGGCAGGACCTGGATTGGGGTCGGCGGGGCTTGCACCGGGGCCGACTGCGTCGGATACGAGTAGCTATAAGGGTTCGCCGCAGGGGCAGGTGGCTCAACCGTGACCGTCACCTGCGGTGCAGTATTACCAACCGGACGATAAGCAACCGCCCCCTCGGTTCCGGTCGGGGCCAGCGGCACACCATCAGTCCAGATTTCGACTCTTGGCTTGGCTTCCTCTGCATTATGCACAAAACCAATCTTCTTGCGCTTTAGCTTGGCATCGTTGGTCAGTTTAGGCTCAAACTGATCGACGATCTCCTGCACCTCGTCACCCAACATTTCCTCACGTTCGAGCAACTCGGCAGCCAGGGCGTGACACATATCGGCATTGGCTTCCAGCAAAGTTTTGACCCGCTTGAACTGGTCTTGCAGGAAGTCTTCAATCTCCCTCTGATAGCTGGCTGCCGGAGCGCCTAGCGCCGTCGCCGACGATAGGTGGTCGTTCATACCGACCTCGGCACACAAAACATAAGCCAACCGGGTCGCGCTAATCAGATCGCCACTAAACCCGGTGCTGCCACTACCCAAAAACAGTTCTTCTGCCGCTCGACTCGCCAGGCTGACCTGAATACGCACTTCAAGCTCTTCTTTGAAGCGCACATAACGTTCTTCTCTGGGCTTGGGTTGCATAAAGCCTAGCGCGTCCCCGTGCCGAATGATGGTCAACTTGACCAACCTTTCCCAGGGAACCAACAAGACCTGAGCTACAGCGTGACCAGTCTCGTGATAAGCGATCCGGCGTTTGTCCTCGCGGCTCATACCACGAATAGGCTGGCGAATACCGACCTCGCGTAAATCGCGGGCTTCCATCAGATCACGATAAGTTAACGCATCCCGCCCGTTAAAGTGGGCGCGAATAACCGCCTCGTTAATAATACCCTTGATTTCGACCGGGGTATAGCCAATCGTCTCGTCTACCAGACGGTTAATCGGCACGTTCTCGTGGTTTACCTTGTCCAGATAGTATTCGATAACCTCACGGCGACCCTCGGCATCTGGCTTGTCAACCGTTACGACTCGGTCAAAGCGGCCTGGACGAATCAAGGCCGGGTCGAGGGTCGAAACAAGGTTGGTAGCCCCGATAGTCAGCACCACCGGACGGTCGGCTTTTTTACGTCTGAGTTCCAGGCCAACCCAGCGCAGAAACTTGGTTGTCCAACGCTCGTCCACCGGGGGCGGGTCAAGTTGTACCAGCAACTCGTTAATCAACAAGTTACCGCCACCCATCATACCGCCCATACCAACCCCGATCCCACCGCCGTTCGAGCCGTTGCGGGCCTGCCCAATCGCGTCAATTTCGTCCAAAAAGAGGATACAGCCGCCATACTGGGCCGAAAGCTTGCGGGCTTTGCGGAACAAAGACTTGATGCTCAACATACCGCCAGCCAGGAAGGGGCTTTGGAGGCTGGGTGAGCTACAATAGCCAAACGGCAAACCAGCCTCGGTAGCGATAGCCTGGGCCAGATAGCTCTTACCTACGCCAGGGTCGCCTTCCAAAAGCAACCCGCGAATGGCTTCACCACCCATATTCTTGAAGTCTTTACTACCCTTCAAAAGCAGCACAACCTCGCGGGCCAGTTCCAACACTTGCGGATTACCTTTGTAATCGGCGAAAGTGATCCCAGTCTCGTAGGGTTTAAGCCAGTAAACACGCGGGCGGGCAATCGCAAAGAACTGGATGTAAATGAAGAAGATAGCGAACAGAGCCGACATGGCGATCTGGATCGCTAACTGCACCAGGATGGTTGCCACCCCACCAGCGCCACCCGAACTCCAGGCGGGCGCGATAAAGCTGAAAATCATGAAGACTACGGCAAAAAGGATCAGATAACGCCACCAGTACTGCCGGAAGGGGTTATACCGCCATTTATGCTTCATCTTCTCTATCGCTAAATCCACGTCGTCCTGTTGGGTAACAGGTCTTCGTTTGCTTTTTACATTCTCCATAACTAAACTTCCTGTTCTGATAAATTTCCTCAACTAACGCCGAGGAAGTTTATAATTGAGCGCCAAGTGCCAGGTCTATGAGTGTGGCACTTGGATCAGTCAAATTTATTGTTGCTGTTGGCCGCGCTTGAGGATGGCCGATAGGATCGGGTCATCCGGGGTGCTACCCAATCGGATAATCTTATTGCTGGCATCCAGCACTAATAGGTAGCCAATTTCTCTGGGCTGATCTCGAATACTCAAGATCGAGGCATAATCGTGGCCGGATACGCCATTCGGGAAATTATAGGTGCGGAAGTAAACAAACCCATCGTAGGTAATAACCTCGTTGGTCTTAGCTCCCTGGGCATTATCGCTCTTAATACCGTCAAAAACTTTCGCAATCGAGTCTTTGGTGACCCCCCGCGCCGTTAGTTGTTCTTTGTAGTTATCGGCCAACGACTCCCAAATCTGGTCAGCATCAAAGGTGGTCAAACCCTTCATGAAAATCTCGGCAGTGTTGCTACGATTCTGGGTAATCGTCCCCACCTGGGCCGCTTCTTTGGACTCGGTTTTGTTAGTTCCCAGGGCGGCGGTTGCCACCGGTTCGCTGGTCTGAATGTCGGTGATCTTGCCATTGCTAATCTTAAAGGCAAATTCGACATTGGCCCGCGCCGTGTTGGTCTCAAGATAACCCGAATAATTATCGTCTACCGAGCCATCGCTGTATTTCGTGCCGATTACATAGGTGAATTTGTAGTTGAGCCGACCCTTCTTCTGCTTGGTAATTTCGGTCAGTTTTTCTTCCATCAGGTCTTGCATAATTTTGGGGCTACTAACGCCGCGCTGTTTGAGCAACTTGCGGTAATCGTCACTGAGTAGGTTGTACATCACCGTGCCATCCGCCGCTTTCAAGGCGTTCAAAAATTCGGTGCTTCTGCCGTCCGGCTCCAATTTGCGCTCAAGCGGGGTAATAACGGTCGAATTGCTCTTACCCAAACCGAGGAAATTGCCACTGGCAAGCCCGAAAATATCGGTGAAGTAAAGGACGAAACCAAAAGCGACCAGACTAAGCAAGGTTAGGGTAAACCCAACCGGGCTTTTGCCTGCTTTTCGGGAGGTATTAAAAAAGAACTTACCAACCCCGTTGAAAAACTTGGCGGTCATCCGTCCAACAACCTTAAAGAACATGCGCATTACCCTTGTCTGTAGCTGAACTACCTGTTGTTTGTTTTCTTTTCTATACGTTCAAGCCTTGCGGCTGGATGTTAAAACCTGCTTGTTAAGTCTAGGAGCAGACTCTGTTCTGTGCTAAACTCATCAACAGAACGGTATCCCACAAATTGCCGATTTGGGTTAGGACGGGAAATCGGTGATGGCGATTTTCCCTTCTTTGTCTACCACAAAGGTCCAGGGAACCGTGCTGGTGCGTTTATCGCTGCCGACGACTTTCAAGACATAGAAGTGAACCGAGTTACCATTTTCACCCGGCACCCCCCCGACATATTGATAACCTTCGTAGACCAACCCATTTTTCTTCTGACTATCAAACAAACGCTGGAAATAGGTCTTATCACGACCCTCGCCAGCTAACTGGGTATGTAGATTAGCCGCCATCGCATTCCAGACCTGATCGGCATTGCCGTTAATCTGCCCAATCATAAAGGCTTCGGTCGAAGCCGGGGCATTGTTGCGAGAAACCGGGATCGCCGTCGGTGGAGGGGCGGCGGTTGGACTTGGCTGGGGTGGCGCTTCGGTAGCGACAGCTTGGACCACTACTGACTGAGGCTGCCCAACCACAATATTAATATTCAAAGCGTTTAACACAATCCAAACTGCGGCGACCGCCAGAACTACGACTGTAACAACCCCCAGGAAGGCTTCGTGGCGAGCGATCCACCGAAACAACCCCATGAAGCCCTGGCCGATCCCTTTGAAGAAACCGCCCAATATCCGGCCTAATACTTTAAAAAACACCATATGGCTTAACGCTCCCGCCCCTCAGTCTCTACTGAATAAAATATCCCGCTTGCTATGAACCGCCAGAATTTCGTTCTCACACTTAGCCAGACCAGTTTTAGTTTTGCAAATATGCGGATAAAGCAAAAGTGGCCCCCGCCAAAAAGCTAATTATGGGACACACATTTCTGTTATCAGGTAAGTCAAAACTGTCGAGAGGCTTACAGCCTGACTTTATTATAATTGGTCAATTTTTAGAATCTATTATAAAGATGTTATCTAAGTGTTAAACGCGCCGCCAAATATCCCCTTTTTAAACAAAACGAACTCCGGCTAAGCTGCATTATATACAGATAGGCCGGAGCTTACAATAGTACAAAGGATTTTTAGACCAACTAACGGGGTGTTTTAAGCATGCATTAGCGTGTAGAATCCGTTCTCTATATTCAACTCAAGCTGGCTTTTTAGCTTGCAGGGCCAACCAAATCAACAACATAACGGCGGTCAGAGTTACTACATAAGGCAGGAGCGTCCACAGACCAAAGCCTTCCGCCAAATTGCCCGCGATCCAGGGGAAGAAAGCCGCCCCCATACTACCCAGACTTGCCATAAAACCGATAGCGCTCGGTAGCAAACGGGCCGGAGCGCGGTGCGACATCAGGGCAATCGTGGTCGGGAAGATCGGCCCCAGGCTAAAGCCGGTGAGCCACAAGCCCAGGGCCGAAATCGCGCCGATTGGAACCAACCAGATCAGCAGCACACCGACCACTACTCCGCCCAAACATACTTCGATCAAGCGTTTATCGCCGATCCGTTCGCCAACCTTTGCCATTGAGAGCCGACCCAACGTTAGGCCCAACCAATAGCCACTCACCGCCCAGCCCGATAACAAAGCCACTTCGTGACGTTCTTCGGTCAAAAAGCTGTAGCTCCAACTGCCCAGGCTGACTTCGGAACCGACATAAAACAGCAGAAAAAGCGCCGCCAGCCAGACTACCCGCAACTTAAGAGCTTCTGCCAGTACATTACCCCCACTTCCGGCCTCGTTAGCTTCGGGCTGAACCGGGACAGGCCGGGTGAAAATCAGACGCAACCCCGCCAATAAAACTAGACTTAGCCCGGCCCACAGGTAATAGACGCTGTTCCAACTCCAATTTAGGGCTAAAGCGGACGAAGCAATTAACGGCCCCAAAAGCGCTCCCACCCCATAAAAAGCATGCAGGTAATTGAGTAAAGCGGTGCTACGGGTCAGACCGGCAACATACGAATTTAGCCCCGCGTCGATGATGGCTACCCCAAAACCGAGCGCCAGCAAGCTTGCCAGCGCAACCATAAAAGGCGGTCTGGCACTGACGATGACCGTACCCGTCAAAAAGGCCAGCCCACCTAGCATCAAAAAGCGCCGCAGACCTAACTTTTCAACCAGCAATCCACTGCTAAAGGCGGCAATCAGATAGCCGGTCGTTCCGGCTAGAAAGAGTAGCCCAATCGTCGCTTTATCTACTTTATAATAGGCCCGCAAACTTGGCAGCAGCACCCCGACTGCGCCATCACTTAGTCCGATCAACACGAAAGCGAAAAACGCCAGTCCGAGTTGCCAGCGTACCGAGATCGATCTGGCTACTTTATTTTGCTCTCTTAAAGTTGTCTCCGTCATTTATTACCTGCTTGATACTCATATTAGCCGCTTGACAAAGCTGCAAAACCGCAATATACTGCACAAATACGATAATACACGCATAAAACCGCAATGTCAATTGGTCAAAAGGCTTATTAGGGGAAAGTCGGGCAAAGTGTTAAAAGAGGAAAGACAAAACCACATCTTGCAATTGTTGAGCCAGGAAGGGAAAGCGCTGGCCTCGGAATTATGCACCCGACTCAACGTCTCGGAGGATACTATCCGGCGCGATCTAAACGATCTGGCCGAAGCTGGACTGATCCAGCGGGTGCATGGAGGGGCGCTTTTGCGGTCGCCTGCGACGGCCAGTTACGCGGTTCGCCAGGGTCAGGCCGCCACCGCCAAAGCCGAAATCGCCCAGGCTGCCGTAAACCTCGTTCGTCACGGGCAGGTCTTAATTTTGGATGGCGGTACAACCACCCTTCAAATCGCCCAACGTCTGCCGCTCGATTTACAGGCGACCGTCATCACCAACAGCCCGCCCGTCGCAATCGCGCTGACCGAACATTCCAATGTAACAGTTTATCTGATCGGTGGAGTGCTTTACAAACACTCGCTGACGACGGTCGGGGTGGATGCGGTGGAGGTTCTGCACGGTTTTCGAGCCGACTTGTATATGCTGGGAATTTGCAGCCTGCACGCCGAGATTGGGATCAGCGTTCCTAATCTGGAAGAAGCGCGGGTCAAGCGGGCTATGATCGCCAGTTCCGCCGAAATTGTGGCGCTGGCTTCGGCAGAAAAACTCAATACCGCCGCGCCCTACATCGTCGGCCCCCTGACCGACCTAACCCACCTCATAACCGAAAGCAGCGTCTCGGACGAAATATTAGCCCCCTATATCAGGTTAGGGGTTACGGTTATAAAAGGCTAAGAACTTTTTTTTAATCTCACCAGAGGGTTTATATAGGAGCGATCAAATAAACTAATCTTTTGGTGGATGCCAGCCTGCTCTGACCCACACTCTTCTTCCTCGTACTAATTCTGGTCGGTTAACATTCAAGGTAAAGATTGTGGCCCGACCAGTTTCGGTCAATCCAATTATATACTCCCCATTAGGCGACCATTCAAAATGATCTTTCCATTGCTCTGTACGTGGGTTGAATAAAGCTACATAGTGACCGCTTTCAGCATCCAGAACTTTAGCTCTTCAAAATACCTCCTTGACGGCTTCCTCACTCCTTGTTATAATCAATTTAGAACAGATTTTCATATTAGTGGCTTGGCGGGGAGTAATCATTTTTAACAGGCTCGAATAACAAGGAGTAACCCGATGATAAAGAACGTTAAATTTGCCAGTATCTGGGTCAGTGACCAGGAACAGGCTTACGATTTCTATATCAACAAGCTCGGCTTCGAGGTCAAGACTGATATAACCATGCCGGACAGCCCACGCTGGCTGGAAGTGAAACCAGTTGATGGGGAAACCACTATCGTTATTACAAAACAGGAACCCGGCAGCGACCAAAAGCCGAGCGGTTTTCCCAATATCGTCTTCGTTGCCGACGACATCCTGGCGACCTATGAAGAGCTTAAAGCAAAAGGTGTCGAGTTCGTGGATGTGCCGGACAAACAGCCCTGGGGTTGGTGGGGCAGCTTCAAAGACCCCGATGGCAATGTTTTTGGCCTGGGGCAGCAGGGAGATTAACCACCTAGCGGGTGTTGATATATGTAATCATTGGGGAAAAGTGGTTGAAAAGACAGCGTTCGCTCGCCTTTTCTATTATTTTTTCCCGCAAAGCTTTCCGAATATATCTCTTGCTCATTTTTTCGGAGCAAACTCTGTCACATCTTGCCCTCGTTCGATCAACAAGCCTAAAGCCTCATTTCGCAATACAAACCAGCGTTCCATTTTCTTCATTAATCCGGTTAATTCTTTAGTCTCAACCTCGTCAAGGCCATCACTTTGCCGCTTGAAATGTAAGCTTTCGATTCTAGCTGCCTCTTTTTTAGCTAAATGGTTACGGGCAATCCGCCTTAAAGCCTTAATATCCAAAAAGGCCAGTTGAGTTACTAACTCTGCTAGTTCGCCCGTTAATTCGTCATTGGTAGGCGCAGCCTTAAACACACTTTCGATGATTTCAGCCTCAACACTACGCTGCATTTGTTCAGCCCGTTGCTTGTATTTATTGTAAATATCGTCAGGTAGATCGATTACTACTGATTGCTGTGACACACCTATTCCCTCCGTGCCGTTTAGGGCTTTTAGTCCGAGATACAGATTAAGTTAAGAAAATCTTTAATCCTAAGACCAATTATAACCCAGGATGGCTAATGTAACCAATCCAGAACTTTAGCGCCGCGCCATCAAGTTGCAAAATTGAGTCTTTTCTACTATATTTACAGACAACAATAGCTCAGCAACTGCAAATGAACCTCCTAACAGCTTCCGATCAGTCTAGTTTTCACAGCAAGTTAGGTTTCAGGTGTTAGTTTCAGGTCAGACCGATTTCAGGGCTGACTTCTGATACCTTGATAAAATGTTAGGGGATAGAAAATTATGGTGACAGACCACGCCCAGATGCGCCTGTTTGACCGGTATGCGCCCGAAACTGATCGTTTTTTTGACGAGATGTTTGGTAATGAAGTGGAAGTGCGCGAACATTACCGCAAGCTTTTGCGCGGCTTTAACGACCTGAGTGAGGCTGATATTGAAGCTTGCAAACAGGTGGTCAGTGTCTTTTTCCTCAACCAGGGGATTACTTTTACGGTCTATGGCAATGACGAGGGGGTTGAGCGTATCTTCCCGTTTGACATCGTACCGCGTATTATTCCAGCTACCGAGTGGAGCCAGATCGAGCGGGGCCTGACCCAACGGGTGACAGCCCTAAACCTGTTTTTGCACGACCTTTATCACGGTCAGAAAATCCTCAAGGATAAGGTGATCCCAAGCGAACTGGTGCTGACCAGTCGCCATTTCCGGCGCGAGTTTATGGGCGTAAACCCACCGCTTGGAGTTTATATTCATATCACTGGCAGCGATATTATCCGGGACGCGCAGGGTAATTACATGGTGCTGGAAGATAATTTGCGCTGTCCGAGTGGCGTTTCCTATATGCTTCAAAATCGCCAGGCCCTCAAAAGGGCCCTACCCGCCATCTTCGGTCATTATCAAGTCCGGCCTATCGAGGATTACCCGCAGGAATTAGTTCGAGTTTTGCAACAGATCGCACCGCCGGGCCTGGAAGACCCTTCTATCGTGCTGCTGACCCCCGGTATCTATAATTCGGCTTATTTTGAACATTCCTTTTTAGCCCGCCAGATGGGGATCGAACTGGTCGAAGGTCATGATCTGGTCGTAAACGACAACCGGGTTTACGCTCGTACCACGCGCGGTCTCAAGCGGATCGATGTAATCTACCGCCGGATCGATGATGATTTCCTTGACCCACTGGTCTTCCGGCCCGACTCAATGTTGGGAACCGCCGGGCTGATAAATGCTTACCGGGCGGGCAATGTCTCGCTGGCAAACGCGATTGGAACTGGCGTAGCCGACGATAAAGTGATCTACAGCTTTGTACCAAAGATTATCAAATACTACATGGGCGAAGACGCGATTATCCCAAATGTACCAACTTATCTTGCCAGCAACAAAGACGAATTGCGCTATATTCTGGAAAACCTCGACAAGCTGGTCGTAAAGGCCGCTAACGAATCGGGCGGCTACGGGATGCTAATCGGGCCGCACGCGACCGAAGCCCAGCGCGAGGACTTTGCCCAAAAGCTCCGGGCCGACCCGCGCAACTACATTGCTCAACCGACCATCGCGCTCTCGCGCCATCCGGCTTTTGCCGCCGACAACAGCTTTACGGGCTGTCATATCGATCTGCGCCCCTACATTCTCTACGGCGAGAAAGTCACAATTGTACCCGGCGGTCTGACCCGTGTCGCACTCAAGCCCGGTTCCCTGGTGGTCAATTCGTCGCAAGGCGGCGGCAGCAAAGACACCTGGGTACTTTATTAGTAGGTGTCAGGTATCAGGTATTAGGTGTCAGGTTGTAACTACTCAGCTTACCCCTTTGGGCGACCCGATGTGGTCGCCCAAAGGGGTAGTTACATAAGGTTAGCTGATACCTAATACCTGATACCTAATACCTGACACCTGACACCTGACACCTGATACCTGACACCTTAAAAGGAATAACCGATGCTAAGTCGTACTGCTGAATCGATGTTTTGGATGAGCCGGTATATCGAGCGAGCTGAAAATACGGCTCGATCTTTGGATGTCAATTTTCATCTGCTGCTCGACCTAAATAAAGTCGCCGATGTAGATAGCCGAAGCTATTGGGAAGCTTTGATATTGGCAACCGACGACCGGGAACGCTTTTTAGACTTGCACCAGGATTTTACGGCTGAAACTGTTAGCGAATTTCTGGTCTTTGATCGGGCCAACCCCAACTCGATTTTTTCGTGTATCTCGCTGGCCCGCGAAAACGCCCGCAGTGTAATCGAAATTATCGCCAGCGAGATGTGGGAGCAGATCAACCAGCTTTATCATTTCTTGAACAACGCCAACCGCCACGTCTTACAAAAAGACCCTTATAATTTCTACCGCCAGATCAAAAACGGCTCACACTTGTTCCAGGGTATTACGGCCTCAACCTTCAGCCGAAGCGAGGGCTGGGAATTTGTACAGGCCGGTCGCTATTTGGAGCGGTCCGACAATACCTCCCGGTTGGTCGATGTAAAATATCACTTGCTGGTTCCCCTCGACAAAGATTCGGGCGAGTCGGTCGATACAATTCAATGGATGGCCGTGCTAAAAAGTTGTAGCGCCCTGGAAGCCTACCGCAAAGTCTACCTCTCGCGGATCGAACCCCAGACAGTGGTGCATTATCTGGTACTGGATCGTTACTTCCCGCGCACGATTTATTTTTGTGTAGCCCAGTTGCAAGAAGCCCTTTGGAGCATTTCGGGCAGTAGCCACCGCGAATATAATAACAATGCTGACCGGCTGGTAGGCAAACTTGAAGCCGAACTAAACTATACTACTATCGAAGATATTTACGAATTGGGCTTGCATAGCTGGCTAGAACAGGTTCAAGAAAAGTTGGGCCGGATCGGGGAGCAAGTTCAGCAAACCTATTTTTCCTACCATATGCCGATCAAACAGGACGATTTGGCTGCAATCCGACCGGCCCGGCTCTCCAGCAACGGCAAAATCGGTCGAGCCGTCTGGAGCCAGGTCGATCATTCTCAACAACAACAGCAGCAACAGCAATAATCTGCCCGCACCCAACCTTTGGTTATAAAATAGTAACTACTCAGACCGGGCGACCACAAGGGTCGCCCCTACCCAAAATTCGTGGTAGGGGCGACCCTTGTGGTCGCCCAAAGTAGGCAAGCTGAGTAGTTACATAAAATCAAAAGTTAGGCGACCTATGCAAAGCCTCCTCCGCATAAATCGCCTAACTTTTTAGCACCGAGTCCTCAGTCCTCAGTCCTCAGTCCTCAGCACTCAGTCCTCCCTACTTAGGCGGTTCAACCGAAACACCCGAAGCAGGCTTGACGTTCTTGTCATAAATCGCCTTCCAGCGTCCGTCCGCTTTCATCGCGGCCAGCGTGCCGTTGATAAAAGCGACCAGTTCGGGGCGACCCTTCTTCATCCCAATGCCGTAAGGCTCCGAGGTGAACTGCCCGCCGACGACTTCCAGGTTAGCGCTATCTTTGAGCTTCAGACCGAACAAAATCACGTCATCCGTACTGACCGCGTCAGCCTGACCGTTTTGGAGCGCGGTCAGACATTCGGCATAGCCATCAAAGAGCAACAGCTTGGCCGAAGGAGCCTTTGCCGTGATATTCTTCTCACTGGTCGAACCCTTCGCCGAACAAACCGTCTTGCCGCCCAGGTCGGTCACGCTCTTGATCGCAGCGCCCTTCTTGACCAGGATCGACTGACCAGCCGTGTAATAAACATCCGAGAAATCTATTTCCTTCTTGCGGTCATCAGTGATGGTCATAGTCGCCAGCACCAGGTCAACCTTGTTTTCCTGCAAGAAAGGGATGCGGTTCTTAGAAACCGACTCGGTGAACTCGATCTTGTTTTCATCACCCAGCAACACTTTGGCAAATTCGCGGGCAATGTCAGCATCAAAGCCTTCGACTTTGTTGGTAGCCGGGTTTAACAAGCCGAAAGTCGGCTGGTCATATTTAGTCCCGATTACCAGTTTACCCTTTTTCTTGATCTCATCAAGATAGCCCCCACTGGTCGGGACTGCGCCACCGGCAACCATAGCGGTTGTTGCTCCGACAGCCGTCGTCGCCGAGGCAGCAGCCGTCTTTGCGGCGGTCGTCGCGGCGGCGGTCGTTGCGGCAGGCGCAGTAGTCGCGGTTGGGTCGCCGCAAGCCGATAAAACCAGGGCTGTCAATAACGTAATTAAACCTAGTAGCGCCGCTAAACGGCTTCTTTTATCCATTTTGTACTCCTTTTGAGTCTTAAAAGCCAAGTTACAACAATGTCAAACGAGGAGCAACCTTAGCTTAGCGAATTGCACAACTATTGGACTGATATTTGCAGCAGCGACCATCTAACCGGCTAATGGTTCGCCCTTACTAATCCAGGTTAATTGCAATTAGGTGTAAAAGGTTAGACTAAAGTGCAACATATAACTATATCCGAAATGTATCTTTGATTTATTATAGCATATTTGAATGTATGAACGTAGTGATCTTATTCTCAGATACAGCTAGAGCCAGGCCGTTTGGGGTTTCACTTAAAATCTGTAACCAGATAGATCGGATCGATTCATACTAAATTCATGGGAGAATGGTATTCTTTAATAGAAATTTGATTTTTGGATAGCGCCATGCTATATTTGGACGGTTAAAATAGAAAAGTAAATAGACCGATACGATAGAAGGCTCTTATCAAGAGAGGTGGAGGGACTGGCCCGATGAAGCCCGGCAACCGCACGCAATTCGATGTAAGGCGGTGCCAATTCCGACAGTTGACCAACCGGTTGGCTGAAAGATGAGAGGTGTTTAATCTGAACTCAGATTGATGTGAGCCGTTGTGTGAATTAGCCTGAACAGGAATGTTGAGGGTCTTCATCCATCGCTATCGTCAATCTGTTTTTATGTCAGGCGAACTACATGAGCGAACTACAACCAGGGGCTAACCCCACCGTTTTAGCCCAAACCGTCAATACCCTTGAATGGCGGGCAGCGACACCGTCCCAAAGCGAGGCACTACTGCTGATAAATCAGCTTTTGTTGCCGCATCACTTTGAACTAGTGGTCTGCCAGACTTATCAGGAAGTCGGCGAAGCGATCCGCCGGATGCAAATACGGGGCGCTCCTGCGATTGGGGTAGCCGCCGCCTACGGGTTGGCCCTCGCGGCTCGACGCAGCCAGGCTTCTAATACAGTCCGCCTGCTCGAAGAACTCGACACTGCCGCCCGCTTTTTGAGTGCGACCCGCCCGACCGCGATCAATCTGGGGTGGGCTTTGCGACTGGGGCAATCCAAAGCGGTTGAACTGGCGGCAAGCGACGAAACCGTTGGGCGGATCGGCGAGCAATTATTGGAACTGGCGATCCATCTGCACCAGGCGGATGTCGCCGCCAACCGGCAAATGGGCCAGTATGGGGCCGCCCTTATCAAGGATGGCGATAATGTGTTGACCCATTGCAACGCCGGAGCCTTAGCGACCGCCGGCTACGGCACGGCCCTGGGGGTGATCCGGGCCGCGCACGAAGCCGGAAAGCGGATTCACGTCTGGGTCGATGAGACCCGGCCCTATTTGCAAGGGGCGCGACTGACGGCCTGGGAATTGCAGCAATTGGGCATCCCGCTAACCCTGATTACCGACAGTATGGCAGGTCATTTTATGCAACGCGGACAGGTGCAAATGGTCGTGACCGGGGCCGACCGGGTAGCCGCTAACGGCGATACAGCCAACAAAATCGGTACCTATAGTCTGGCGGTACTAGCCCGTGAAAATGATATTCCGTTTTATATTGCTGCGCCACTCTCGACGATTGACTTGAGTGTGCCGGACGGCGCGGCGATCCCGATAGAGGAGCGCAGCGCCGCAGAAGTAACTATGCTTGGGGGAAAGTTGATCGCGCCGGAGGGAGTGCATGCGGCCCACCCGGCTTTTGATGTGACACCGGCCCGTTATATTAAGGGGATTATAACCGAGCGCGGGATCGCTCGGCCACCGTTCAGTAGTAGTTTACTGGCCTTATTTGATGGCCTTGATTAAGGAGGAGCAATGTCAATACTCGTTTCTGGTTCGCTGGCTTACGACCATATTATGGATTTCCAGGGTCATTTCAAAGATCATATCTTGCCAGAAAAAGTCCATATCCTAAACGTATCATTTTTGGTCAATTCGCTTCGCAAGATGCGGGGCGGGTGTGCCGCCAATATTGCCTACAACCTGGCCCTTTTGCAGGAACGGCCCTTGATCCTGGGAACCGCCGGGCATGATTTCGAGGACTATCGGCGCTCGCTGGACGAAGCCGGAGTGGATACTTCTGCGATCAAGATTATCCCGAACGAGTTTACGGCTTCTTGCTTTATCACAACCGATAAATCAAGCAACCAGATCACCGGGTTTTATCCGGGCGCGATGAGCTACGCCCATCAGATACGGGTCGCCGATTATAAAGCTGAGGCCAGCATTGCCATTATTTCACCTAACGATCCACAGGCGATGGTCGAACATGTCCGCGAATGTCGTGAACTGGGTATCCCCTTTATCTACGACCCCGGTCAACAGGTAATCTTTTTAGATGGCGAAGCTTTGCTCGACGGCATCAAGGGAGCGCGGGCGATCATCGGCAATGACTACGAATTGGGTATCATCGAGAAAAAGACCGGCTATGACCCAGCCCAACTACTCGAATTTACCGAAATGGTGATCGTCACCAAAGGCGAATTTGGTTCGACCATCTACACTCGCGACCGGGTAGTGGAACTGCCAGTCGCCAAAGAAAAAGCGGTAGTAGACCCGACCGGCGGGGGCGACGCTTACCGGGCCGGGATTATCAAGGGCTTGCTGAACGGCTACAGCCTGGAGCAAATGGGGCGCACGGCGGCCCTGGCTGCCACCTACTGTATCGAAAATTACGGCACGCAAGGCTATAGCTACACCCCGGCAGAGTTCGCCGCTCGTTACACCGAGAATTTCGCCGACGTACCATTGCCGGAGTCGGGATTGGTCGCCGTTAGTTAATAGCTACAAAGAACCAACTTTTAGCCAGGTGTTTCGGCAGAAAGGTAAAGGAAGGCAGGTAGTAGCATGACTGCCCCAACTAAACTGAATACAATAGAACTGGAAGAATGGCAATTTCCAGCCGAAATGGAAGCTTTCTTTGACGAGGAAGACGAGGAAGCGCTTTACTATTATTATGATGACGAGAACCACTGGCTAGAGTTACGTCACAAGCGAGGTGATATGCCCGGAGCGGATCACAGCGATGTTGTTGATTATATTATGCAGGTATTGTTCTGGTTTTACCGGGTACAACAATACGCCATCTACCGGGAACTAAATTTTTACCAGACGGCCAATCAGCTGGAAAAACCGCTTTACCCCGATGTGGCGCTCTTGAAAAGCCAAAAGCGGTCGAACTTGAAAAGCTATCGCCTGGGGGTGGACGGGCCACCGCCCGAATTGATCGTCGAGTTTATCTCGACCAAAACACGCGCAAGCGATTTGAAGCGCAAGCCACAGCGTTACGATAAATGGGGCGTAGACGAGTATTTCGCTCATGATCCCAGGCCGCGTAAACGCAAAAGCGACCAACCTCGGCTATGGGGCTGGCGGCGCACCCAGACCGGTCGATTTGAAGAAATAATGGCAGAGGCCGATGGTCGGATGTGGAGTATCCAGCTTGATTGTTGGCTGGTTCCCGAAGGGCAGAAATTGCGCCTGTATACCCGGGAGGGCAAAATGCTCCTGACCGAAGCGGAAGCCGAACACCGCCGCGCCGAACGGTTCGCTGAACAGTTGCGGCAGGCTGGTATAGAACCTGACCCTAGTGTTGAGTAATCATATAGATTTTAGGATCGATTAGAAAGTCGAAATCCGAAATCTAAAATTCAAAATCAAGTAAGGAGTTTTCAAACTAATGACCCAGACTACCAACAGTGCTGGTTACGACGTAAAAGATATGGGCCTGGCTCAAAAGGGCCGGGAGCGCATCGAGTGGGCCGCTATCGAAATGCCGGTTCTCAAGCTGATCCGGGAGCGTTTCGCCCAGGAAAAGCCCCTGGCCGGACAACGCTTGGGTTGCTGTCTGCATATCACAACCGAGACGGCTAATTTGCTTTTGACCCTCAAAGAGGGCGGAGCCGAAGTAACGGCCTGCGCCTCCAATCCGCTCTCCACCCAGGACGATGTAGCGGCAGCCCTGGTTGAGGCCGGTATCCCCACCTATGCCATCAAGGGCGAGGACAACGCCACTTATTACCGCCACCTGGACGCGGTTTTGAATACCGCCCCCAATCAGACGATGGACGATGGCTGCGACCTCGTTTCGCGCATGCACATGGAGCGCCCCGAATTGATCGTCAATGTGATCGGCGGAACCGAGGAAACCACCACCGGCGTAATCCGCTTGAAGGCGATGGAGAAGGATGGAGCGCTCAAGTTCCCGATAGTAGCCGTCAACGAGGCTGATACCAAGCACATGTTTGACAACCGCTACGGAACCGGCCAATCGACCCTGGACGGCCTCTTGCGGGCGACCAACGTCTTGCTGGCGGGTAAAAACTTTGTAGTAGGCGGGTATGGTTGGTGCGGTCGGGGTCTGGCGACCCGCGCTCGTGGGATGGGCGCTCAGGTCATCGTGACCGAGGTCGATCCGATCCGCGCTCTCGAAGCAGTCATGGACGGCTTCCGGGTCATGACCCTCGAAGAAGCGGCCCCGATTGCCGACATTATTATCACCGTAACGGGCAACCTGAACGTGGTAGACCGCCAGATTCGCAAGCTGAAGGATGGCGTGTTGCTCGGCAATAGCGGTCACTTCAACGATGAAATCAACATTGCCTTCCTGGACGAAATGGCCGAAAGCCGCCGCTATGTACGCGAGTTCGTCGAGGAATTCAAGCTGTTCGATGGTCGCAAGGTTTACTTGCTGGCGGATGGTCGCTTGCTAAACCTGGCTGCCGCCGAAGGCCACCCGGCTGCCGTAATGGATATGAGCTTTGCTAACCAGGCCATGAGCGCCGAATGGGTTGCCAAGCAACAAGGCAAATTGGAGAACAAAGTTTATATTGTTCCCCGCGAGATCGATGCGGAGATTGCCCGCCTCAAGTTGATTGCGATGGGCATCAAAATCGATACACTGACCGCCGAGCAAGAAAAGTACATGACTAGCTGGCAGAGCGGAACCTAACTATTTTGGATTTACGATTTACGATTTACGATTGGAAAGCAATTACAAAGTTATTGTAATTACTCAGGACGGGCGACCACACAGGGTCGCACCCTACAACGGATTTTGGGTAGGGGCGACCCTGTGTGGTCGCCCAAAGGGGAGGCTGAGTAGTTACAAATTTATTACCCCAGAAGCTTTCAATCGTAAATCGTAAATCGCGGCCTCGCCCCCCTCTGGGGGTAAATCGTAAGTCTTATGAGGAGTTAAATTAAATGTCTAATACTTTTATGAACTCGGCAAAGCTCTACTTGACCAGCGAGAGTGTGACCGAAGGCCACCCGGACAAAATGTGCGACCAAATTTCGGATGCGGTACTGGACGCGATTTTCGAGCAAGACCCTGATGCACGGGTGGCCTGCGAAACTGCCACCACTACCGGGCTGGTAGTCGTGATGGGTGAGATCACCACTTCAGCTTATGTCAATATCGACCAGATCGTGCGCGACACGGTCAAGCAGATTGGCTATACCTCGTCCGAATATGGTTTTGATGCTAATAGCTGTGCTGTAATGGTCTCGATCAAAGAGCAGTCGGCGGACATTGCGTTGGGCGTGGACAAAGCCCTGGAAGACAAGCAAGGCCATATGAGCGACGAGCAAATCGAGTCGATTGGCGCAGGCGATCAGGGCATGATGATCGGGTTTGCCTGTGACGAAACGCCCGAATTGATGCCACTTTCGATTGCGCTGGCCCACCGAATTACCCGCCGCTTATCGGAAACGCGCCGCAATGGTGAATTGCCCTACCTGCGGCCCGATGGCAAGAGCCAGGTAACGGTCGAGTATGCCTATGGCAAGCCGGTACGGGTGGACGCGGTGGTCGTTTCGACCCAACACGCCCCCGAAATCGAACACGACCAGATCGAGCGGGATGTTATCGAGCAGGTCATCAAAGCGGTCGTACCGACCAACCTGATCGACAGCCACACCAAGTTCTTTATCAACCCAACCGGACGCTTCGTCGTAGGTGGCCCGATGGGGGATGCCGGCCTGACCGGACGCAAGATTATCGTTGATACCTACGGTGGGATCGCCCGGCACGGTGGTGGCGCGTTTAGTGGCAAAGACCCGACGAAGGTAGACCGCTCGGCGGCTTACGCTGTCCGCTACGTCGCCAAGAACATCGTCGCGGCAGGTCTGGCCGACCGGGTGGAGTTGCAGGTTTCCTACGCTATTGGCGTGGCGAAACCGATCAGCCTGATGGTCGAGACCTACGGAACTGGCAAAGTTTCGGACGAGACGATTTTGGAACTGGTCCAGAAGCATTTCGATCTGCGCCCTGCCGGGATCATCAGAATGCTTGATCTGCGCCGCCCGATCTACAAGCAAACTGCCGCTTTCGGTCACTTCGGTCGCACCGACATTGATCTGCCCTGGGAGCGCACCGACAAAGCCGAGTTGCTTCGCCACGAAGCCGGGCTGCAAGTCGAGGCCCTTATCGCTCGTTAGGA
This sequence comes from Chloroflexia bacterium, assembly GCA_038210655.1. GTDB lineage: Bacteria > Chloroflexota > Chloroflexia > Chloroheliales > Chloroheliaceae > 54-19. Next base: position 48,466 of record JBBQWM010000017.1, on the reverse strand, counting down.
TACCAAACATTGTGTTTTTGGGGCGCAGCTAGAAAATTTGGCTACGCCCTCTTTTTTATATTAACCAACATTAGAGCTAATTTGAGCGGCCCGGCCCCTCGATTCTGTTCTTTAACACGATTTTCTCTGAAAGGGATTGCGAGTCACTAAAATTGGGTATACACTTGAGGCGCAGATTGTATAAATTTTTCACAAAGTAGGCCGCGTTTAGCAATCGGAGCGTTCGCTTGGCCTGTAAATTTGTGGGGGATTATGCTATAAATATTTCGTGTGAGGATTGCAGATTATTAGACCTTAACAGAGGATCGAGACATGCAAACAGAACCGGTAAACTCACCACCCATCGTTGCTTCAACCGATCTTGTAAACCCTGGCTCACTACAATCGCTCAAAGCGCTTTTCGAGCCAAAAAGTATAGCGGTAATCGGGGCTAGTGAGCAAAAAGATAGTGTCGGACGGGCCTTACTGGAAAATTTGCTGGATAAAACCTTTGGTGGCGTGGTCTACCCGATTAACCCTAATTATGCCAGCATACTAGACCACCAATCTTACCCGAACCTGGCGAGTCTACCCGGACCGGTAGATTTGGCAATCATAGTAACCCCCGCTATAACCGTACCAGAAATCATTCGGCAATGCGTTGAATCTAAGGTGAAAACCGCCGTTATCGTTTCATCTGGCTTTAAGGAGATCGGGCCGGAAGGCGCTCAACTAGAACAACAAATTATCGAGGAAGCCCAACGCGGCGGGCTGCGATTACTTGGCCCGAACTGCCTGGGCATAATAATTCCGCGTACCGGGCTGAACGCTACCTTTGTTACCCAAAAAGCTCAACCCGGTCAAGTGGCCTTTATCAGCCAGAGCGGAGCTTTGTGCAGCGCCGTACTGGACTGGAGCCTACAAGAAAATGTCGGGTTTAGCGCCTTTATCTCCATTGGGGCGATGGCCGATATTGGTTGGGGCGACCTGATCGACTATTTGGGCAACGACTCCGCCACTAAAAGTATTGTAATCTACATGGAAACGATAGGCGATGCCCGCGCCTTTGTATCCGCCGCCCGCGAAGTGACTCTGACCAAGCCGATTATTGTGATAAAGGCCGGTCGAACCGAAGCCGGAACCCGCGCCGCCGCTTCACATACCGGAACCCTAACCGGTAGCGACGAGGTACTGGATGCCGCTTTCCGGCGTTGTGGGGTAATGCGGGTCACTACTATCGGCGAACTTTTCAACCTGGCGGAAGTCCTGGCGATGCAGCCCCGCCCAAGAGGGCCGCACCTGACGATCCTGACCAATGCGGGTGGCCCTGGCGTGCTGGCAACCGATGCTTTAATAGGCGGTGGTGGTGAACTGACTACCCTTTCGGAGCAAACTAAGGAAGCCCTTAGCCAGATACTCCCTCAGCACTGGAGCCACAACAATCCAGTCGATATTCTTGGCGATGCCACCCCGGAACGCTATGCCAAAGTACTCGAAATTCTCGCCAAAGAACCCAATTCCAACGGCTTGCTGGTAGTGCTGACCCCCCAGGTTATGACCGACCCACTACAAACCGCCGAACACCTCAAAGCTTACGCCAAAATTCCCGGCAAACCCTTGCTCACCAGTTGGATGGGCGGAACCAGGGTCGCCGAAAGTAACGCTATTCTCAACCAGGCCAATATTCCGACCTACCCATATCCTGATACTGCTGTCCGGGTCTTCAACCATATGTGGCACTATCAGTATAACCTCAAAGGGCTTTACGAAACGCCCATGCTACCTTCCGACACCGACTACAGCGCCGCCCGTACCGACACCAGAGAGCTTATAGCCGCCGCTCGACAAAGTGGGCGCACCCTGTTAAACGAGGTCGAATCCAAAAATATTCTGGCGGCCTATGGTATCCCGACGGTTGAGACCCGCCTGGCAACCAGCGAAAAAGAGGCCATCAGTCTGGCCCGAGAGTTGGGCTATCCGGTGGTACTCAAGCTTTATTCGCAGACCATCACCCATAAAAGTGCTGTAGGTGGTGTCCAGCTTTATTTGACCGGGGTTAGGGCAGTGCAACGGGCCTATCGAGCTATCGAAGCCACCGTCTCCAAAAAAGTCGGGCCGGAACACTTTCAGGGTGTCACCGTCCAACCGATGATTAACTTAGATAATGGCTACGAGTTGATCCTGGGAAGCAGCCTTGACCCCCAATTCGGCCCGATTTTGCTGTTTGGTTCGGGCGGCAGATTGGTCGAAGTAAGTCAGGATCACGCCCTGGGTTTGCCGCCGCTCAATTCCACCCTGGCCCGCCGCATGATGGAACAAACTCACATCTTCAAAGCTTTGCAAGCCGGACGAGGAGGAGGCGACCCGCTTGACCTGGCCGGGCTTGAACAAATTTTAGTTCAGTTCAGCCAGCTTATAGTCGAGCAGAAATTTATCAAAGAGGTCGATATTAACCCTTTGCTGGCTTCACCTGGAAAACTAATCGCCCTCGATGCGCGGATCGTCTTGCACGACCCGGAGGTTAGCCTGGCTGATCTACCTCGTCTGGCAATCCGGCCCTACCCCACCCGCTATGTTCAACCCTGGACGCTCAAGAACGGCATCCCGGTTGTGATCCGCCCGATCCGGCCTGAAGATGAGCCATTGATGGTAAAATTTCATGAAGGGCTTTCGGAGCGAAGCGTCTACTTTCGCTATTTGCATATGATCGGGCTAAATCAACGTACCGATCACGACCGCTTGACCCGCATCTGCTTTATCGACTACGACCGCGAAATGGCCCTGGTTGGAGACTATACCGACCCCCAAACCGGGCAACACGAGATTGTGGGGGTCGGTCGCCTGACCAAGCTACACGGCAAAAATGAGGGCGAGTTCGCCGTTCTCATCAACGACCGCTTCCAAAGGCAGGGGTTGGGCCTGGAATTGTTGAGCCGCCTTTTGCAAATCGGGCGAGACGAAAAACTAAGCCGGATCGTGGGTGACATTCACCCCGAAAATCGCGGTATGCAAAAGGTCTGCGAAAAGCTTGGCTTCAAGCGGCATTATTCGATAGAAAATCAATTGGTCGAAGTGGACATTGATTTGTAAAAAAGGGATGAGGGATGAGGGATGAAGGATGAAGGGGGAACATCCATTGGCGGAGCAAGGTCTTACCACCGAACTACTCAGTCCTCCATCCCTTTTCATCCCTCATCCCTCATCCCTCATCCTTTGTTATATAGACCCTAAAATTCACAAGGAGGCCAGATCAAGTTGAAAGCGATAATTGTTACCGAACCGGGTGGGCCAGAAGTATTGGACTGGCAAGAAACGGCTGACCCTCAACCCGCCCCAACCGAACTGCTAGTCCGGGTACACGCCAGCGCCATCAACCGGGCCGACCTGCTGCAACGACGCGGGTTATATCCACCACCACCCGGCGCGTCCTCGATTTTGGGTCTCGAAATGGCAGGCGAAGTGCTGGCGGTCGGCCCGCACTGTGAAGGCGACTGGCAGCCCGGTCAACGAGTCATGGCACTTTTGGCCGGGGGTGGCTATGCCGAACAGGTGGCAGTCCCTGCTTCGCTGGCGATACCAATCCCGGCAAACCTTTCTTTCGAGCAAGCCGCCGCTTTGCCAGAAGCCTTTCTGACCGCCTATCTCAATCTTTTTGTGCTGGGCAACCTGAAGCCGGACGAAACGATCTTGATCCATGCAGGCGGGAGCGGGGTTGGAACGGCAGCAATCCAGTTGGCCCGTGAAGCCGGAGCGCGAGTTCTGGTAACGGCAGGCTCCGACGAGAAGCTGGAACGCTGTCATCAGCTTGGGGCCAGCGGCCTGATTAATTATAAAAGTGGGCCGTTCGCCGAACAGGTTAAAGCCTTGACAAAGGGCGAAGGCGTTAATTTAATTTTGGATTTTATCGGGGCCGATTATTTCGAGCCGAATTTGAACAGCCTGGCGCTCAACGGACGCTTGGTGCTGATTGGGCAGATGAGCGGTGGTAAAACCGAAGTCGATTTGGGATATGTCATGCGTCGCCGCCTGCATATTACCGGCACGACCCTCCGCCCTCGCACCGTCGCCGAGAAAACCGATCTGACCCGTCGGCTGACCGAATTTGCCCTACCGCGCTTCGCGGACGGTCGGCTCGTGCCAGTCGTAGACCGGATTTACCCCATTACGCAAGCCGCCGAAGCCCACCGCTACATGGAAACAAACCGCAATTTCGGCAAAATCGTGCTGCGGGTTGAGTAAATGGGGGGGAAGAGTAACACAGATGAACACAGATGGGACGGATAAACACGGATGTTTTTAAAGTTTTGTAATTACTCAGCCCGGCAAAATAAAGCACTATCGTAATACGAATTTTTTATGCCACAAGCCCAGAGAACGGTAAAATAAGGCGATTTCGACGACGTAAATAATCGAAATCGTAAATCGCAAATCGCTAGGGTGGGTCGAGCCGAAAAGACGGTCGGCTGGTCAGGTAGGTCCAGCCGACATCAAAGAGCAAAAAAATCGCTACACTCAGCAAGGCTAGACCGACCGGGGAAGCCCCGAACTGCAAAGCCACGCCCCAAATCAGGGTCGAGACGCTATTGGTCAGGGTTGAAAGGCCGGTATCAATCGCAAAAACCCGCCCCAAAAAGCGGTCGGGAACGGTCTGTTGAAGCATAATAGACGAAAGCACCCAGGTAATCCCACCCCCACAATGGCCTACCATAAGAGCGAGTACTGCCAGCCAGATGCCAACCCCGCTCGAAAAAGCAAAAATCAAATAGCCCAGCGCCTGCACCCCATAGGCCACGCTAATCGCCCGCCGCATCTTGGCCGGATCGTTGCCGATCAGGGGGCGGATTAAGAGTGGCCCAATCAACGCGCCCAACCCGCGCCCGGCATAAAGCAACCCAATCCCACCGTCTCCAGCCTTAAATATATCCAGGCTAAAGACGCTCAACAAAATCAGAACGCCCCCCGCCAAACTCCACCCGGCTTTGCAAGAAGCCAGCGCCATCACAGGCCGATGCTCGCGCAAGTAAGCTAACCCGGCTACAAAATCACCCCAGGTCGAATAAGTCTTACGGCCCGGTTCAGTTTGGGCCGGTCGCTTTGGCGCTCTAACCCGCCAGATCAGGACGGTTGAGAGTAAAAACGATAGCGAGTTTAGTATAAAAACCACTTCGCGCCCAAAAGATGCCGAGACCAAACCGCCCAACCCACTCCCAACCATTACCATTATAGCCCAGGTTGAACTGCTCAAGACATTAGCTGAATATAACTCGCGCGAGTTTACGATATTAGGAACCAGGGCGCTGGCTGCCGGGACAAAAAAAGCCGCCGTCCCGACCAGCAGCGCCAGTGCAAGATAAATTAGCCAGATCATGCCGACATCGTGTACCAATAGAAAGAGCAAAGCCAGCCCTGCCCCAACCAGGTTCGCCACAATCATGACGGTTTTGCGGCTAAAGCGGTCTACTATCGGCCCGGCGATTGGGATGAGGAAAAAAAGAGGTAGACTGTTTGCCAACAAAACCATCCCGGTTGCCAAACCGCTCCCGGTCAGTTGCATCACCAGACCCAAAAGCGCCACATTGTTAAACCAGTCGCCCGCCGCCGAAATCAACTGACCAAACCACAAATTACGAAAGTCCGGGTTGGTGCGTACCAATTCGATATAACCCACATTAGATTGGTCGGTAGCAGCAATCAACACCGATCTGCTTTTATCCTTCTCCCGCGAAATTTTAATAAAACACGCCCTCTCGTTTTTCGATAATCTAGCAGCACAAATCGGCCTAATTATAACAAAAGTCGGCCCGGCTTGCTTACACCAAAAAGAGGGAAACGAGCCAACCTGACCCGTTTCCCCCTCTCATAGAACCTGTTTTGGTAGGGGCGGACTGTCAACCTATTGGAATACGCTCTCGATCAGGCCGTTGCCCGCCGGAAGATGCTGGCGGCCCAGTAGACGCACAAAACAGCCAGCGCCACAACCAGACTAAACCCGATCCAGACTGCGCTATCCCCAAAATTGCCCGTAAAGAGGGCGCGGGTAGCATTTACGACATAATAGAACGGGCTGACCTTCGCCACGCCTTGTAGCCAGTCCGGGGCTAAGGTCAACGGCAGTAGGATACCCGATAGCAAAAGCAGTGGGGTAATCATAACATTAAGCAAGGGCGCGATAGCATCTTCACTTTTCAAAAGCAAACCCAGCGCATACGAGAAAGAAGCCAGCGCTATACCCATTGGTACAACTAAAACCAGACTCACAAGTACTCCACCAAAGTCGGCCTTCAAACCCATCAAGTAAGCTACCACAATTAACAAAATACACTGCACCAGCAAAATCAGGGCATCTCGCAATGCCCGCGCCAAAAGCGGAGCCAACCGACTCACCGGCGTAACCCGCAACCGCTCAACAACCCCCGCCCGCAAGTCGGCAATAATGCTAAACCCGACAAATAGCGACCCGAACATACCGAGCATCACCAGCACACCGGGCGTAAAAACGGTCAAAGCGTTCGTACCGGGCGGGCCACCGATAATCATCTTCTCCAAAAGCGGCCCAAACAACAACAGATAACAAATCGGCGTAAACAGCGCTACGATAATCCAGACTGGCTGGCGAAGGGTGCTTTGCAGGTAACTCTTAAAGAGCAACCAGGTATCGCTTAAAAGTCTCATCTATTTCTACTCCTGATACTATCAAACCTAACTACTGCATACCGCTTAGGCTTCGACCTCACGCAAAGAGCGCCCGGTTTGCCGCAGGAAAACATCATCGAGGCTAGGCCGCGCCAGGGTAATCGTCTGCAATTCTAGGCCCGCCCCGTCCAGCACCCGCAAGATAGCCGGTAATGCTTGCTCACCCCGCTCGACATAGAGACGTAAATGCTCGTCATCGGCCTGAATTTCGCGCACAAAATCCTGCGAACCGAGCAGTTCCTGACCGCGCTTCATCGCCCCATTATGGATGTCTAAACCAACCGTCACCACGTCACCCGCCACCTGCCGCTTGAGCGCATCCGGCGTACCCTCGGCAACAATCTTGCCACCATCGATAATACTCAACCGATCACACAAAGCATCAGCTTCATCCAGATAATGAGTGGTCAGAAAGACGGTTGTTCCCTGGTCGCGCAACTTACGAACTTCTTCCCACAGATGCGCCCGACTTTGAGGATCGAGGCCGGTAGTTGGCTCATCCAAAAACAGGAGGGGCGGTTGATGCACCATACCGAGGGCAATATCGAGCCTGCGCTTCTGACCGCCGGAGTAGGTTTTGGCCGGTCTATCGGCAAAGCTTTCTAGTTGCAAAGCTACAATCAGTTCCGCCGCCCGTGCTTTAGCCCTAGTAAGGTCAAGGCGATAGAGACGCGCCTGTAAAATCAGGTTCTCGCGGGCGGTCGCGGCCACTTCCACCCCGCCCGCCTGACTAACATAACCAATCTTCTCACGGACTTTGCCCGCCTCTTTAGCCAGATCATAACCGGCAACCGAGGCATGACCGCCAGTAGGCTGCATCAAAGTCGCCAGAATACGCATGGTGGTAGTTTTACCGGCTCCGTTCGGGCCAAGAAACCCGAAAATCTCGCCTTTCTCTACCTTCATATCCACCCCCTTCACCGCCTCCACCAGACCTCGGCGAGTTTTGAAGGACTTGGATAAACCAATTGTCTCTATAATACTCATTTTTAACCTCACACCGAACTAATTAAAAATTTACCCTGCTAAAGATAGGATGGCTTGAGAATAACTCCCTCTAAGGAGTGCAAATTGTAACACTTGTGCTACTTTTAAGCCAACCACAAATCAGGTATAACCGTTCGTACCGAAAGCAAAAGTTCCTATCGAAGTAAGCCAGAGGCCAACCTACTCCCTATGCTATAAGTAAATCTCAATAATCATAATTTTTGGCCTCTTTAAGGCCACCATAATAAAAGTATTGCTGCTTTCATCACCATCGCCTATCCTCTGAAGTTTTGATATTATTAACATTATTAACAATAAAATTAACTATATTACCCGGCAACTTAATAATTCTAAGTTGCGCTAAAGCATATCCCAATTTTGTCACCTTGTCAATAGGTTTAAGTAAGCGATTAAGAAAATTCATAATGAAATAAATATAATTAATGAGGGCCAAAAAGACCGGGAGCTTTGAACAATTGTAAATGTTAGCCTCCTTCGCTGACAAAGATTGCCCGGATGGTATATTATGGCAAAATAAAACTTAAAAGATATTCTGACTAGAGGAAACGGGGTACGCAGGAAGCAGATGGAGTACTCAGATTAGCGAAGCTATTAGCTAAACAAGCGAAATTAATATTATCCTGTTTATCCCTGTTAATTTTCGAGGAGGCTATATGGACTTTTTTCTAAACGATGCGCCGTTGGGTGGTGGTGAGACAATCGAAATGCTCAAAGAGAAAGTCACACCTTTCTTCGAGCCAGTGGCCGAGAACGTTAAGGGCAATCACGCCAGTGGGCGGGTATTGGAACTGGACTTGCTGGCCCGCCCCAAACCGGCCTTGATTAAAGATGGTTTTGCCGACATCCTGATAGGCTTCACCCTGCGTAACCCATTAAGCGGGCCGGGCGCAGTGCGTGACGTACCCCGCAAATCCAAAGAGTTGATCGACCTCGCCCATGCTAAATATGGCTCATACGGAGCGCCGCCCTTGATATTGGCTTTTCCAGGCTTTTTCGCTCATCTGCGGGCCGACCAACGCCAAAAGCTAGGCGATGGAGCGGGACTATTCGAGCGGATTATGGGTCAATTCAACATTGGGGAGTTAAAAGTCGAGGCGAAAAATCTGGTCGTAATGTACAACGGCGCTCGCTATTGGGACTCGGTCTTCGGGGTTAATAGCGACCGCGAGTACCATTTTACGCCATTGGTATTCTAATGACCTAGCACTAAAGGCTAAACCTGAGATAATCCAGGTATCAGGTATCAGGTTTCAGGTAAGAACCAGCCTGGCTGAAACCTGATACCTATAACATTAGCTGCCGACATTATTAGCCAATTTTTAGCTTAAGCTTGATTGTAGACGATGTTACCCTGGCTATCGGTCGCCACTTTGAAACCCTTCAAAGCGGTACGGGCCGGATTACGGGTCGGTGCGCCCGTAACGATATTGAACGGGACACTGTGCAAATCGCATACCAGCATATGAGACGAGCTATCGAAGACCAACGGATAGGGGCGATGGGTACATACCCCGCTAAAAGCTTTGACCGAACCGTCGGTTTCCTTTATCAAAAAGGCGCTCTCGCCGGTATCCGGCGTGGTAAATTTAAGAGCGCTACCAACTGCCAAACTGCCCGCTTTTGCCAGAACAATGCTCCGCGCACCCGCTGCTGCCGTTGTCGAAGTTGCACCAGACGCAGTTGAGGCGGTCGGGGTTGGGCTAGACGACGTTGAAGCCGCTGTGGTCGGTTTGGCTGTGGTTGCGCCGCCGGATTGTCCAACCGCGCTGGTTCCAGTGGTGGCAGGCTGCCTGCCGGTGGTAATTCCGGTCGTAGGCGGAGCGGCGGCGGCAGTGGCACTAACTCCAACCGTAGTGGAGGCGGAAGGAGCTTCCGCCAAAGAAGTATCCTCGGCGTGAGAACCAGACAGCACCCGGTCGAAACCGATCCCAATCGCAAAACCGCCCAGGATGGCTCCCCCACTTAGCATCAAGAACCGACGACGTGCCAAAGCTGGTTGACTAAGATTGGCGGTTGTAACGGGCTGCAAGTTAGCCGTACCCACTGGAACAAGCCCAGCACTCGCGGCCAATGCCTCCTCGCGCTGTTTGGTGCGGTTCATCCAGACCACAACCCCACCAAGTTGGGCAACCAACACTACCAGACTCAGCCCAATCACACCCCACACGAAGTAACTTTCGCGTACATTAAAGGCTTGATACCCAAAGGTATGTACGAGTGTCATAATAACCAGCAAGTAATTAAATCGCTGGATCAGTTTCCAGCGCTTGCCCTTGAGCCAGCGCAACGATAGCTGGTTGGACGTAAACAGCAACACCACCATTACAAAAGTCGCAATCAGCCCGGTATAATTGCTCATATTAAAAAGATCGGGCTTTGGCAGGCTATAGCCGGTCGGGGTGCTGGTAAAAAAGTAGCCCAGAATATCACCGTTCTGGTAAAGCTGGAAGCTAAAAACCACGTGCAGCAAAGCTGTAATACCCGACCAAATGCCCACATCCCGCCGTAAATCGATGTTTACCGGATTGCGCCGTTTACGCACCAGATTCAACGGGCCGATCAATAAAGTTACTGCCAGAAAAAGCAAAGCCACATAGCCTAAGCCAAGTGTTAGTATTTCGTTTAGCGTGCCAGTTGGAAGATAAAAAAAAGTTATTCCACAAGCTAAGATACTTACTATGAGCAGGGCTAGATGGGTTAGCCAACGATTTCTATTTAGCTTTAACCCTGTTAACATCCTATTTACACTTTCCTTTTCTAAATGTAATTACGCAGGCCGGGCAACCACCTCGGGTCGCCCCTACCAAAAATCCGTTGTAGGGTGCGACCTTATATAGTCGCCCAAAGGGGTAGGCTGAGTAGTTACTTCTAAATTACCTACGGTTGTAAAGAGAAATGCCGACTTCTCTATAACCTCAGTATAGCTGAAAAGCGTGAAAAAACTATTATGCAAATTCCAAACTTTTGTAAAGAAAACGCCAGAACCACGCTTGCAATCTGCCCAGACTGGTTTTTATCTTATTCATAGGGTTAGTTTATTATATCATAATCGGCGATTTTTTGGCTGAAAACTTGACTTTATATTACAGCAAATTGCAAAGACATTGGGCTGGTAGGGGTTGCTTTAACGCACTAAAAATCGGAGAACAAACTATTCTCCGATTTTTATTATTTCAGCTAAAGAGCCTTTTACCCAAAGCCGAACCGAGTTTAGAGCATTAGGAACCGAGGGTCTGTTCGGGGGTGCGCCCGAATTTTCGCAAGCGCGTACCGTAATCGCGCAAACCCTGCAAATACTCATCTTTGCCAAAATCAGGCCAAAAAAGCGGTGTAAACCAATACTCGCTATACGCGGCCTGCCAGATCAAATAGTTGGAAAGCCGTTGCTCCCCGGCGGTACGGATAATCAGGTCGGGGTCGGGGCTGGACGCGCAATAAAGGTTACGGCTGATCGTCTCCTCCGTAATCTCGTCGGCAGGCATACCACTAGCGATAATCTTGCGAACCGCATCCACGATTTCGAGCCGCCCGCCATAGTTAAAACAGACGTTGAGGGTCATACGAGTATTATCGTGGGTCTTTTCAGTGGCGCGTTGGATGCCCTTACGCAAATGCGAACTCATACCGTCCAGACGGCCCAGGTGGTTAATCCGCACTCCTTCGGCGTGGAGCTTGGGTGTTTCGCGTTCCAACACTTCACCCAGGATCGTCATCAAGCCGCTTACCTCATCTTCCGGGCGATTCCAGTTCTCGGTTGAGAAAGCGTACAGGGTGAGGTGCTTGACCCCATAACGAATAGAACTTTCGACAATCCGCCGAATATTCTCGGCCCCGGAACGGTGGCCTGCCACGCGAGGCAAATTGCGCTGTCGCGCCCAACGACCGTTGCCGTCCATTATAATAGCGACGTGTTGAGGAATACAGGCCGGTTCGAGGCCGAGTGCAAGCAACTCGGCGGGTTCGGGCGCGGCAAATTTGGGCGTGGCTGCCGCCGATTTAAATTTTATCATGCTCCTTATTATACCTCTAAAATCTCTTGTTCTTTGTGATGACCAATCTGGTCAGCTTCATGAATATAGCGGTCGGTGAGTTGCTGGATTTTTTCCTGAGCGCGTTTATCATCATCTTCGCTGATAAGCTTCTCCTGGAGCAACTCCTTGAGGTCGTTCATGTGATCGCGGCGAACATTACGGACAGCTACCTTGCTGTCTTCTACTTTGGATTTGACCAACTTGACCAGTTCCTTGCGGCGCTGCTCGGTCAAGGGGGGAATAGGGATACGGATAACCTTACCATCATTGTTGGTAGTCAGGTTCAACTCGGATTTTTGGATCGCCTTCTCGATGGCCCCCATCGTGTTTTTGTCCCAGGGCTGCACCACCAGCAAACGGGCTTCGGGAGCCGACACACTACCAAGTTGATTGAGCGGGGTAGTTGTACCATAGACCTCGATAGGTAATTTCTCGATCAGGCCCGGCACCGCCCGCCCGGTGCGAATGTTTTGCAATTCGCGGCGGAGCGCCTCGTTAGCCTTCTTCATTTTATCTTCGGTCTCGGTTATAACATCCTCTATCATACAAACTTTCCTCCATTTGGAGTACTGAGGACAGAGGGCAAAGGACTGAGCAGCAGCGCAGACGTGAGCCTGCTCCTACCGGGTCGGCCCTCAGTCATCGGCACTCAGTTCTTAATTAACGTACCGATCCGCTCTCCCATTATTACGCGCTGCAAATTATCCCCTTGCAGATTAAAGACAATGATCGGCATTCGATTGTCCCGGCACATCGTCAGGGCCGTGCTATCCATCACGCGCAAATCGCGGTTGATCGCTTCGGTATAGGTCAAATCATCAAATTTAAGGGCCTGGGGATGGGTACGTGGGTCGGCATCATAAACGCCATCAACCATATTTTTTTCCATCAAAATCACTTCGGCCCCGATTTCGAGTGAGCGCAAAGCGGCGGTCGTATCAGTCGAAAAATAGGGCAACCCACTTCCAGCCGCCAATATCACAACCCGACCCTTCTCAAGGTGGCGAATGGCCCGCCGCCGGATATACGGCTCGGCGACCTGGTGCATCTCGATAGCGGTCATTACCCGTGTAAAAACCCCACTATTTTCAAGCGCATCTTGCAACGCCAGCCCATTCAAGACGGTCGCCAGCATCCCCATATAGTCGGCGGCAGAGCGATCCATCCCCTGCGAACTGGCCTGAAAACCACGCCAGATATTGCCACCACCAACTACTACCGCGACCTGCACGTTCGCCTCTACGATCCTCCTGATCTTCATTGCGATAGACTGGGTTACTTTCGGGTCGATGCCGTAGCCTTCTTCGCCCATCAAGGCTTCCCCACTCAGCTTCAACAACACCCGTTTGTATGCCGGTTCAGGCATTATCCTATCTCTTTCCCTTCTTTTCTTACACGCCTTTTTATTTTGCCTCAAAACCAGGGTGCTTATCTGGTACCCCAGCTTAAAGCGCTAACCATTGGCTGGATTGGCGGCGTTTTGAAATACAGACTGTCTCATCAGGGCATAACGTAGCCCGACTCTAAAAAGTTGCTCAGTTTATTATACCTTAAAATTCTATAAACGAAAACCCCCTTTTTAAGGTCGGGTGAACGTCAGATTTTTGCATGGGTTCAACCAATAAGAACGGGAAACTGTGAAAACCTCGCTTCAAACCACGCAACTATATATTAGAAAAATTTTCACAGAAAAATTTTCTAATATATACCTACTCCCCGGTTTAGGGAGTGGCACAGCCTGGCTAGTTTGCAAAAACTGACGCGCAGTCTTTAAGGACTAAGGACTGAGAGCGGGTTTCAAAACAGTGAAACCGCAATAGGCTTTCTAATTGAGCAGTTGGGAAAGGCTGGCTTTCAGGCTGGTCTGCCAGCTTTCTAAACCGGAAGGGTCGTCCGAAGCGGGCGGACGCAACGCGAATTCGGCGAGGCGCTGGCCGGAGGTGGCTTGTTCGAGCAGAGTCAGGGTCGGGCCGGAATGCTCGCCCGGAAAGATGATCCCGCCCTGACCGACCGCCAGGTCGTTCATATAAGCCAACATCCGATAAATATCGTCGGGATGGGCATGCGCCGGTTGTCCGGCATTGCGATACTTTACATCCAGCAAGAGTTGGGAGCCGTCCGGCAATTCCAATCGCAAGTCAGGGCGGGGCGACCGCAGACGAGTACCGTTCGGAGCGGCGCTATACCAGCCACCCGGCGCAGCCCGGTTGTAATGCAAGGTTAGGCCCGGCCCCTTGAATACCGCGCTTTCCAGCCCAAATTGCCCCTCGAAGGTCAAACCCAACCCGTTAGCGATTTCGCAAGCCGCCCATAATTCGTAGATTTTGCTCATCGGTTGCAGCCCGGCCCAGGCCGGTTCCAGCCTCTCATCGGGGAGACGAACGTAGCGGCTGTTATATTCCTGCCACAACTCGACCAGCCGATGATAGGCCGGATTATAGGCCGCGTGGCAGGTTTGCTCGATTGCGGGCCAAAGTTGGGAGGTACGAGGGTCAAATTCACCTGTTTCGAGGCTGCTTACGGCAGGTCGCAGGAGCGGCGTAGAAAAAGCCGGGCTATTTTCAAGCTGGCGAGCATAGTTCTCAAATTCGGGCAGGGCCTCTTTTAGCCGGGCCGAGGCCGGAGCGCCCGCCTGCACCAACCGCACTAAACCGATCACCTCCTGGGCCAGTTCTTTGAGGAAGTAGAGGAATAATAAATTGGGTAATGTCGTATAGTCGCGGGGTGCTTCGGCCCACTCGTGAACCAGGCCGGTCTCGGCAGGACGGTTTAGCCAACCTCGGATAGTCGGGTTCCAGCGCACCCCGCCCCGAATAAAGCCGTCATCGCGTCGCCTTTGTTCTTCCAGCCCAAAATCCAACCGCTCTAAAATTCGTCCGGCAAGATCAGTAGTTAAAAATTGTTCGCAATAGTAGCGGAGTTTGATCGCAGTAAAATCAGCGCTGATAAAATCGAAGCGAGGTTGCTGCTCATCGTCAGCATCGGCATAGCGCAGTGGCAAACGGTTAGGCGCATCCAACCGGGCCAACAAGCGCGGCAAGCGTTCGGTCTTGATCCAACCAACCTCGGCCAGACTTAATTTTTGAGGTGCGACCATCAGGGTCGCCTGAGCCTGCCCAACCTTGAATACCAACTCGCCGACCAAATCACCGACATTATAAGCCCAACCAAACGAACCACCAGGCCGCAAACCAAGCCGGTCGCGCAACTTCTCACGGCCCAACCACAAGCTTAGACCGTCCAGGGCAGTTGGGCCTGTATTCGTGACCCGCAACTCGATCTCAGCATATTCTGCCACCTCGGTAGCTGGCAGACCCTTATAAAACAGTTCTAAGAGAACCGCATCCAAAGCCGTGCGCTGAAGGGCAGTGCCAGAAGGCATAGCTGAATTTTTCTGGCCCATTGTGGCTACCTGTTCGTCCAAACCTTAACACTTAGAAAAGCTTTTTAGAATGCTTAGAAACTTTCCACAGCTTCCTTATATTATATTAGGAGATAGTAGGGGATACCTTGTGGTCGCCCTTGCCGACCGCTCTACAGCAATTTGCAGAAGTATTGACCCGATTTTGATAGGGTTGCCCATGAACACCTTGCACGCTTTCCGAGGGCGACCACATAAGGTCGCCCCTACGAGATAGGTTTTTACTTACTACGAGCTTCACTGACCATACGATCCGCTTCGGAGATCGCCATCCGCTCGATCAAAGCCGGTTCGATGCCTGATACCCGCTCTACCGCGCTCAAATATTGTAGACGGTAGCCCTCTACAATCAGCCCGGCGATCACATCAGTAACACGCTTGAACGCTTCAAAAACCCGTTCACCACGCGCCTTGTCGTATTCTAGCATGCACTTGGTAAGAAACAGGTCTTGCACGCGGCTCAAAATGCCAACTACAAACTGGTTGTTGACCTTTCGCTTGATATGCACCAAGCCAACGAACCATTGACGTTCCCAAAAATCCGGGCTGATTTGACCACTGGTCACTTCCAGATACCATTGGCGCAAGGTCTCTTCGCGGTGCGGACGTTCACTATCAGTAAAGACACTGGCGGTACGGCTATGAGCGAATAGAGTATCGTAAAACTCTTTGATTATATCTTCTACCCATAACTTAGTCTGCGGAGCGCTTTCGCGCAAAATCTGGCTATCCTGCTCTGTAAAACCGGTCAAAACTACTAGGTCCTCAAGAATCTGTTGCATCGAACTACCTCAACTTTCTGCGGACAAAATTAGACAAAATCGATATACGACTTCAATCATTTTAAGCCAAAAACGTTGCAGAAATGGTCAACAATAGTAAAAAGCAGGTAAATATTATTTGAGCCAGTTGCGTTTTTGCAATACCTCACGACCCAACAGTGCAATACTTACTTTCTTAATATCCGGGTCGAAAGCAAGTTTGGCCCGCTGGAAATATTGGTAGACCATCTCTTTGCCGTCCGGCCCCTTTTCGGTAAACTCTTCCGTGATCGGGAAACCAAGTCGGGTTAGATCGCCATTGCTCCAAAAAAACTTGAAGAACTCGCCTTTTAGAATATGCTTGGTTTCGGCAAAATACTGCTGATTGGCGGTCGTCGGGATCAGACGACCGGGCGGGAAATAGCGCCCTTCGATTGCCACATACCCTATCAACGAGGTGCGGACATTGCCAGTTTTGTCAATTTCAAATCTGAACCGCTCAAAGTATTGGACTACTTTAGTAGTCTTGTCCAGCACATCAAATTCTTGAAATTGTTCGGTCAGAGGGTAACCATAGAGCAGCAACCCACGCCCCGGCAATTCCCAGGTATCTTTGAACTGGCCCACTAGATAATGGCCGGTCTCATCAAAATAGCGTTTGTTAGGGTCGGCAGGTGCGCCCTGGGCTGGCCCTGCCACCCGCTCGACCGGGTTGACCCCCCCATAAGGCGAGAAATCCGGCACATTGCTGGCTCCCGGTACGACTGCTACCAGTTCCGAACCAAAGTCGCGGTTCTCATAACGGGCCAGCAACCCATCGCTCCCCAGCGCGTACAGATAGGTCGAGCGCAAGCCGTTGACCGAGTTCGCTAGATTGCCAGTCGGTGCGGTCAAGAGGGTGGGCCAAATAGTCGGCTGAGATTGATTAGTGGTCGCGCTAAAAAGTAAGCCACTCTCCCCGGTCGCTAGCTTTTGCCAGCTTTGCCCATCCGAGTTGCGATAAAAACCGTCACGGGTCGCGGCGTAGACCAGACCCTGAATACCCTGCTGCGGGTCGGGCGCAAGACCGTAAATACCGTTGGTGGGCAAGCCACCCGTCACGACCTGCCAACTGGCTCGGTCGGGGGTCAAGCGCCACAGATTATCGCCATCCCCAGCATAAAGACGGTCGCCCTGAGCATACAGTAGCAACGTTATCGGGCGCGTAGCAGAGGGGCCATCGACCTGATCGGGTCCCCACTGCCCCAAATCGCGCCAGGTCTTGCCGCCATCCCCCGAATATTTGACCCGGCCCCAATCGGGAGTACGGCCCCCGGCGGTGTAAGCTGTCCCGATGTAAACATTTTGAGGGTTCGCACTATCAATCGCAATCGACTGTATATTTAAGGTCGGTGGTAAATTGTTCAAAGCCGGAGCGCTAAAAGTCTGACCTGCGTCGGCGCTTCGGTAAATACTCGGACGTGGCCCTGCCACCGCCAGATAAAGATTGCGTTTAGCGACTGCCAACCGGGTAATCGGTCGCCCGGCGAAACCCAGATTCTTCCAACTCTTGCCACCATCGGTGCTTTTGAATAACCCGGTGCGATCAGTCGCCAGATAAGCCGGACGTTCTCCGTCATCCCCATCGAAGACCAACGCCGTTACATTCTGGCCCTTAAAATCGGCTATCTCCGCCCAGGTCTTGCCACCATCAGCCGAACGGCGCAGACCATCCGACATCGCAGCGAATAAATTTTGATAATCGCCTGGATTGACCGCCAGTTGATTTAGAGCAGTCCGGGCGGTTAGTCCGCTTGGCCCCAAGCTGGCAACTGCCGAAGTCGGGCTACCGGGAGGAGTATTGGTCGCGCTCAAAGTAGGGGCCGGGGTAGGTCGGGCCTGGATAGGGGTCGTATCGGAACCTCTAGTTGCCAATAGTGCCAGCGCTGTCAGCCCCCCCAACACCAGTAGCGCCACCAGCCCGAATAAAAGTCGCCCCCAGGGTCGCTTCGGACGAGGCGATTGAGGGCCATTAGGAGCAGACTCAGCTGCTTGTGATTTAATTTCGGTTTGAAGCGGAGAAGTGGTTTTCGCCATGTTTCCTCTAAAATTAACAGGGATGTACACACCCATACGGGCGTTAACAGGCTTAAATCGAATGGCCTATCCCTGCTGAAGTGGTTAATTTGATTGGCCCACCTGCGCTCTGCGTATCATGTTTCCTTTGGATAAAGCTTACCAGGTAGCATACTTGGCAACCCGCAAATTGGGTTTGCCTTCCATTACTTTCTTGAGGTTGACCAAAGTCTGGACAGTGTTCTTTTCAACGTCTTTTTCCAGCAACATTTTGTCCAACATCCAGCCCAACATCCGACCGGGCAAGGTATAATCGCTGATAAAAGTTACTTCGGTTCGATTGTTGGGAAGTGGTTTGAACTGCCAGATAGAATAACTTTTGACCCCCTGAGTAGAGCGGGAAACCAGTCGCTTATTTTGGTCGAACTCGACAATTTCAAGCTCGGTCTTAAACTGCAAACCCAGGAAATTCCCGGCAGCCTCGACTTTAGCACCAAGACCTTTTTCAGGCTGGCCTACTGGCTGAAATTTAGTAAAATTGGGCATATAAGTTAGGGCGTTAAATGGGTTTGCCACGTATTCAAAAACAGCCTCTACCGGCATATCAATATCAATCGACTTAACTATTTCAGCCATCTCTACTTAGAACCTCTCCTTACAAAAACTTCCTGATGCTCTCAGAAAGCTCTTTTTACTCAGGTGGGCAGAACCTTTTAAGAGCTTTCGCCTACCATTCCATTATAACATATACCAGTCTATATACGCGAAATTTGTGCCATAAGTAACAGACTTTGCCAGTTTTGAAGGGTTATAACCTAAAAATAAAGTTGCCTTTTGAGGTTTGATAGGGTATAATAACGGCCTATGTCGAAAAGGATAAATCTGTTCTAAGTTTTAGGAGGTTATTTCGGTTGGCTAATATCAAGTCTGCCATCAAATCAATCCGCCAGGATGCGCGGAAAACCGACCGCAATCGGCCGGTACGTAGCTCTTTGAAGACCTATATTAAGAGCGCAGTGGTTCAAATTGGGACAGGCGGCGAAGAGACCTCGCAGGAAGCCGTCCGAATTGCTATTAGCAAATTGGACAAGGCCTCCCAAAAAGGCATTATTCATAAAAACCAGGCCGCTCGCCGCAAATCGCGCCTGATGAAGAAGTTTAACCACAAGTTTGCCGCCACTGCCGGCAAAGAATAGGCCGATCTGCGTGCGGTTAACCGTTTCGCTATTCCCAAAAAACTAGAGGGGTTAGGCTTTCACTAACACCCTCTTTTCGCGTTAATGAGCGTTTTGCTTTTGCAAACTATACTATCGAGGCTCACAAACTGCGGTTTTCAGGCTTGAAAAGCTTAGGCTGTGTCACTTGCCAGACTGGGGTTGAGTATATATTAGAAAAATTTTCGTAACTACTCAGGCTATGTCATTCTGAGGCGGGGGATTGCCTGAATTTTGCCAAAGATAGTCTCCCGCCGAAGAATCTAGACCCTTCGCTGCGGCTCAGGGTGACACAACTGTGTAGTTACAATTTTTCTAATATATTTTTGAGTGAATTGGATCGGGGTTTTGCGGTCGTCCATTCTTATTGTTTGAACCCTTCCAAAAGACTGACTCTCACTCTTTTCGCGTTCCGTTCTTGCAAAGCTCATTATCATGGGTTAACATGAGAGTGGCTGACGCATTAGTATAAGAGTATTAGGCTATTTAATAAAGACAAACTATGCCTCAAAAGAAGCGAGTTCCACAACGGCGCGGGCCAAGCCAGGAAGAACGACGGCGCAAAGCGGCTAATCGCCCCCTCGGTGGCGGTGGCCCCCCCCGCTCTACCGACAATAATGATTATGAAGATCGAAGCTACCGCAATCGAACGGCCCGCTTTCAGCGTATAACCGCGATTGTGGCAGTCATCATGTTGGTAGCGATTATTCTATCGCTGATTCCAGCCTGTTTTGCTGGTAGCGGCACAGCCGCCGCAATGGCCGAACTGGGTCGGCAGGCCCGGCAAGATTTGCCCGCCAACCACCTCGGCTATACTAATACCCGCTTTTTGCAGCGTGAAGCCGCCGAACTACCTCCGACTGCTTCATTACCCCAACCCACGGCCCCTTTGCCCCAGGACAAGCTTTATATAGGAGATACCGGTCATTTTGTTTCCGGCCCTTTCCTCAACTTCTGGCGTAAAGATAGCGGACAAGCCCTTTTTGGCAATCCGTTGAGCGAAGAATTTGTTCAGAACGGGCGCACGGTGCAGCTTTTTGAACGGGCCTTGCTGGAAAGCCACCCCGACGAAGCCGAAGCTAAAAATCAGGTGCAGCTTGGCTTTTTAGGACGCTTGGTAGCCGACGCACGCGGTCTGCATTTTGACCCCACCGATAACACCACGACTAACCCTACCCGGACTTATTTTAACGAAACCGGTCAGGCAATTGCCGGGGGCTTCAAAGCCTTCTGGGAGAAGAACAACGGTCTGAGTCTGCTCGGTCTGCCGGTCAGCCCAGAATCGAATGAGGCTGGCCTGACGATCCAATATTTCGAGCGCGGTTTGCTTCAAACCCGCGCCAATTCAAAACAAATAGAAGTTGGTAACGCCGGGGCCGCCCTGATCGAAGCCCACAACTGGCCCCGCCCGACCCGCCTTGACCTGCAATTGAACATCGAAGAAGATGAGATTTATCAGGGTCGCACCCTGGGTATTCGGCTAGAGCCAGATTTTAGCTGGGAGCCGCAAGACCTGAAGGGTAATATCGCCAACGAAGCTTTGCGAATGCTACGGGTTGGCCCGGCTTACAAGGCATTCAAATCCTTTGCACCCTGGGCCGAAGCCAAAGCCTATCCCCTGAATATCGCTTATACCGACCCTGCCGGACGTAGCCGCAGCCTGAACAAACCGATCAAAGTCGTAAAGTATAGCTTTGGAGTCCAGAACCTCTATCTGCCCGACGAAAAAGGCAGCCTGACCGATAAAGCTAATGACGATTATGACGACAGCCAACTCGCCGAAGCCTATGCGACCTTTACCCCCCAACCGCTTTGGAGCGGATTATGGAACTGGCCGGGCTATGGGGATATTTCGACCGAGTTCGGGCAGTTGCGGGCTTATGGCGATAGCTCCGACTATAACCGCTATCATGGTGGGCTTGATATTAGCCTGTCGCTCGGAACGTCGGTCGCCGCCCCTGCCGACGGCAAAGTAATCTACACCGGCACCCTAAAAGCGCGTGGTAAAACCGTCGCCGTCGATCACGGGATGGGCGTAACCAGCTATTATTTCCACCTCAATAATATCCTGGTAAAGCCGGGTGACCGCCTCAAAAAAGGCCAGATACTCGGTCAGGTCGGCACGACCGGACGCTCGAATGGCCCGCACCTCCATTGGGAAGTGCGCGTCAACGGCATTATCACTTACCCCCTGCTTTTCGTCCGCTACGACATGTCAAACTAAGAGCCTGCTAAAAAGCTAAACAAGAAAGAATCAAAAAGAGCTTGCAATCAGCCCGCTAGATAACTAACCGGGCTGATTGCAAACTCTAAAGGAACCGCCGATTATTACGCTCGTAAGCGACGGAACCGCGTCGGGCCAAAAATCAGGGCGGTCATCAATCCCAGGCCAACCGCACCACTGATAATCGTCGGCATAATCGGGGCGTAGGCCGTCCAGAAATCACTCAGGAAGCCGACCAAACCATTCCACATCCCCTGAAGCGTTGCCAAACGCGCCTGCATTTCCGGATCGGAGGATGGGCCAAAAATCAAATTGCTGATGGCAGGCCAGATCACCCAGAGCGCCAACAAACACAAGCCCAACCACGCCCCGGTAAACATCAACCCAAAGATTAAGCGACGCTGGCCCTTTTCGATAGCCTCTATTTCGAGGGCATCAATCGCTTCGGGCAAAGGCAATACGGCAGGCGCATGATATATAATTGCCGGAGCGGGATAACGAGCGGCAAGCAGCATCGGAGTACTAACATATTCGGTTTGTGGCAACGCGGCAATCCGGGCCAACACACGGGCGCTCGTATGCCGAGGCGCTCCGAGCATTGGGCGAGTGGTGAGCGCTTTTTCTAGCTCATCGTACTCGCGAGGCTGCTGGTGCATATTAAGTTCGTTTAAGTCTGCCATTTTCATTTACCTGTTTATCTTACTTTTCTCGTTGTATTATATCAAATCCGCCGCATAATTACTATGATATAAGTCCTATATTCTTATTGATACAAGCTTAATCCTGGATTAGACCCCAAACTCCAGCATTCCTCGGCTGTTTAGTTCCAACAACTTGTTTTTGAGCAGGGCTTTGGCCCGGTAGAGATGAGTCTTGACCGTACCGACCGGGACTTCCAACGAAGCGGCAATTTCCTCGTAGCTGAGTTCCTGGTTATAATATAGCCCGATAATCTCGCGGTATTTTACCGGCAAGCCGTCCACTTCTTGCCAGATCAATTGGCGACGCTCGTTTGTATCAAAGCGCCAGGCCGGTTCCTCGGTTATATCGCCGGGCAGATTGGCGATGATTTCGCGGCCCTCATCTTCGCCATCTTCAAAACTGGTCTCGACCGAAACGGTACGCGGGTTACTTTTGGCCGAACGCAAGCGGTTAAGACAAAGGTTCCGCACGATCCGATAGGCCCAGGTGGTAAATTTCGAGTCGCCCCGAAAACCTGCCAAAGCTTGCCAGATTTTTACAAAAGCTTCCTGGGTGGCATCGTCAGCTTCCTCATAATCTTGCAAAATCCGATAAGCCAGGTTATACACAAAATCCTGGTGTAGTTCAACCAACTCGCCAAAAGCCGCCTGGTCGCCCGTCTGAGCGCGTAATATCAAAGCCACTTCTGCCGAAGTCTGATAAGCAGAAGAGGCCGCTAAGCCATCTGCCTCGTCCACCGCTCCATCGACTCCAAGCATAGCACTTTCAACCTGACCGGCTATTGTCTCCACTTCCGTTTCCTGTCGTGGTTCGGTCATCGCGCCCTTCTCTACTGGCTTCCTACTAATTTTCTGAACTACCGAGGCCGCCGATGACACTACAGGCATAACCGGGGCCGTTTCCAGCCGCCGCTTGTTTGCTCTGATCTCATCGCCGCCAAACCAACCTTTGGCAGCCGTCGCAATGTTAAACACCTTCTACCCTCGATACTCTAGTCTATCCTAACCATTCTAGCTAGTCCCCTTAGAGCCTATCCCAATCGGTTGATGCTAGGGGCGATCTGTATGATCGCCCGGTTCGGGTCACGCCGGGCGACCATACAACCAGTTGATAAGTCTGCCCTACACAGATCGGTTCTTAATTGATCCATCACTCAGCACTTCATACTAAGTTTATTTTATCGCAAAAGAGTAATTTTCCCCATTAGACCTTAGACGGAGGAGGGATGAAAGGGATTTACGATTCTAAGACCAGATTTTACATTCTGCATTCTGCACTCTGCATTCTGCATTTCTTCATCCCTCATCCCTTCCCCCCTCACCCTATCGCTACTCGGATCGAACCGACCTGACTATTGACGCGGATAGGAGCGCCACCTCCGGCGATTTGGCCGGTGAAGGCGCTACGGCTTTGGTAAGCGACGGCGCTAATCGGTAGATAGGTCTCGACCGAACCAATCGAGCTTTGAGCATCCAGGTTAAAAGCTGCCCCCGGCGAGAAAAGTAGCTGAACACTACCTACACCGCTATTTACCTCGCTGGGGCTAGTCGGAGCCACCCCTCGATAGAAGACTGCCCCGGTTGCCGCTTCCAGTTTGAAAGAATTGGTCGTAATACTGTCGGCCTGGATACGACCGGCCCCCGTCTTCATTTCCAACCCCTGCTCGACCCGGCCCTCATAGAGGTCGAGGCTGCCGGTGGTGGCGTGGGCGCTATAGCGACCACAGTTGACCCCTCTGGCCCGCACGTTTCCGGCGGTCGCTTCTAGTTCCAACTGTTCGGCTCCTACGCCAGTCAACTGGATCGACCCGGCCCCGGCCCGTACTTTTATGATACCAGCCGCCACATTCTGCAAAGTAATCCGACCACTGGTCGTACTCAAGCTAACGTTACGACCACTATTATAAGCCTCAACCGTCAGAGCGCCGACCGTCGTGCGAGCGGTCAATTCGCCGTTAAACTGGCGACAACTCAATTCACCATTAGAAGTACTAAAGTTAGCCGCAAGGCTGGCCGGAACGACCAGTTCAACTTCGATACGTGGGCCGCGCCCCACTACCAGGCCCTGGGTCGGGTCGCCCGCCTCGATCCGCAGGATATTACCCTCGCGCCAGGTGCGTAGTTGCAGCCGATCCATTTCCAGGCGGGCCGTCATCTCATCCCGCGCCCAGACCCGCCGAACGGCAGTCAACTTGGTTTCGTTCAACTCTTCCTGCCCGGTAACACGCAGGCTACCACTTAGCACATTGACCGTAATCTGGGTTACACCTTCTTCGAGCGCCTCGGTCTGGTTAATAACTTCGCTTCGTTCGGGGTAATTGCCCAGGTTAAAAGAGACATTACCCAGATTCCAACCGCTTGTTGTACCACTCATATTGTTAATTGCACCTCGATTTACCCAATTTTGCTGACTATACCGGCCTACCGAATGACCCGTCCCGCTCCAATCTCCCGTCCAAAGGCCGGTAGTCCGAGCAAAGAACCCGGCCCCACCCAAAAAGCCCAGGATGATAACGATTACCAGGAAACTGGGGAACGCGCGGGAGGCCAGTAAACAGATCAGCCCAAACCCGATTTCCACCGCTAAAGCGATCCAGAGTAACCGGAGTGTTTGCGGATTTCTCATCTTCTGCACCTTCTACTTGATCTCTACATCGCCGCTGCCGGTGCGAACATTTATCACAGGGCTACCCCCGGTACGTACCGCGTGTTTTTCCTGCCGGGTAAAGTTCGTATTTGGCAAACCTACTCGAATACTACCACTATTGGTGCTGATGTCAAAACCAGGGGCCGCACCGCCCGCCAAATTCAGACGCACACTGCCACTGCCGGTGGTGATCGTACCATCGCTCGTCACGGTCAGCTTAGCACTCATACGAATGTCACCACTCCCGGTTTCCAGCCGCAAACCGTTGGTCAGGTTCGTATCGCCTTTGATGTCGATACTACCACTGCCGGTCTTAGCGTTAAGCGCCCCCTTCAGGCTGCTGCCTCGGATGTCGCCGCTCCCGGTACTCAGTACCAAGCTTATACCCTGGATACCATCGGCAGAGACGCTACCACTCCCAGTCCGGGCCTCGAATAGGCCATTATAATCGGTTGCTCGGATGTCGCCACTCCCGCTATTAAGTATTAAGTTCGCCGCCTGGATACCCTCGACCCGAATGCTGCCACTGCCGGTCTTTAAGTTAAAATTCACTTTTTCATTTTTAATCCTGGTCAGGCTCAGATCGCCGCTACCAGTGTCGGTCGTCAAACTCGCCAGCAAAGCAGGTGGAGCGGAAACCCGGATCAGCACCTGATCGCTAAACCCAAACATCGACGGAGCCGAAGAGCGGTTGCCTTCGATCTTGATCGTACTACCGTTCTGCTCGACATTAAATCTTACCCGGTCAAACTCGTTTTCGTTAAAGCTGTGAATAATTTTGGTAGCACTGACCTGCACCCCACTCAAATTCGCGTCGCCGCTAATCTCCACCCGACCGTTGGGGTTATTAATATTAACAGTAGCTGGTTGCCCATTTAGATCGTAGACTTTGGCCGCTATTTCCTGTCGTCGTTCTGGCCCCCAATTAACGGTCGCCAGCGAACCCAGCCCACCCGGTTGAGCCGCCACAATTGCCGTCGCGGTCGCCAGTTCAGCTACTAAAAGCAAGACCAGCACCGCCACAATTCCCTTTGGCATACGGTTCCCTCCTTTTCAAGCAAGACTTTTATTTTGTTTGGTGGCGGCAATTTACTTTATTTTTTTCTATTTTTTAGGCCGCCACCTTTTATTTTTTTGCTTCTACCCACTAGACACAATCACAGTCTACTTTGTTTCACTCTTCCGGGCCAATTCCAAAACTTGCTTAGGGATCACCTCGGCAGCCTGAGCGTAGCCACCAACAGCAACAACAATACGACTCCTGCGGCAAAGTGTGCTTCGGAGCAATCAGCCAAATTATCATCAAATTCACCAGCCAAAAGCTAGACAAAATAGGGTTATTGTATTACTATGTATGTATGTATCCAACATAGTTAGGCTTGAGGCAATTTTTGAATATAGGAAAGCAAAATTGAACATGAGAAAGATAATTGAACAAGCCCGCAGTGTACCCACAAAGAGTAAGAATTACTATAATATTTTAGCTCTTATCTGGCTGTGTCTATTAACAGCTTGCGGCGAAGAGCAACCTTTGCTAGGAGCCTCATCGCCTTCGGTACCGACCGTTACTACTAACACCTCAATCCTAATTGCTCTACCTCAAAATTCACCGTTAGATTGGTTAAAAGGAGTACCCTGTCGCCCACCCTGCTGGGAAGGGATTATCCCAGGTCAAACTAGCGCAAAACAAGCCGTTGAAATGCTCAAGAAAAACTCAAGAGTGTCAAATCCCCAAATCCAATTTTACAATGCTGTAACCTGGGTAAACACCACAGCTAAACATCTAAACCTAGCTGAAGCTCATTTTGATCCAAATGACCCAAAGCAAATAATCTATTGGATACGACCAAGCTTACCTTCATCGGAGGATGAATATCCACTAAAAGATATCTTAAAAGCTTATGGTGAACCTACCTACATTATTGCTCTTCGGACGGGACCACCTCTTTTTAATAAGATTGTCTATACTGTGACTTTTATTTACGTTAATTATGGTATGGCAGTAGAAGGCTCTTTTTATAAGAAAAGTGGTTTCAATCAAAATTTGATGTTAAAATCACCGGAGCTTTTCGTTCCTACAGAAACAAGTTTTCGTAAGATTTTCAATGGTATTAATCAATTAGCGGTAAAATGGGAAGGCTTCAAAGATTTTAGCTTTTATTGTATAAACGGGTCTGTCCCCTGTGAAGAACCTACAAAACCCTGATTTAGGTCTGTACCAACGCGGGTGGGATGGATGCTTGCCGGGGGTTGGCAACGAGCTTTCGACATAGCGAATTGAGTAAGAAGACAAATCGTGAGGGCCTAATCATGTCACAACCGAAGCTTAAAAGTAACCGTCTAGCCCACCTTCAGCGCTATTGGTGTAGAGTAATACTTGCGTGTTTATGTAGCAGCCTATTTTTAACTGCCTGCGAGGGTAATACTGCTACCCCAACACCGACTTCACCACCCGCCTCTCTTAACGACTGGCAAGCGCGTTGGTTGAAAGGCCTGCCCTGCCGCGCTCCCTGCTGGGAGGGTATCACACCTGGAAAAACTACCGCAAGTGAAGCACTGGACATTCTAAAACAAAGCCCGATAATTGCACCTGCTTACATAGGAATTTCAGAATCTCCACGTGATAAATATGGATACGTAAGTTGGGATTGGTTGAATATCGTTAATGGTAGTAAAAGCGGAGGACGTGCTGAGTATCGAGTCCAGCCACCTGATCAGATTATCTATGTTATTCGCCCTGCCTATCAAGCAAGCTACAAATTGAGTGACGTAATAACGGCCTATGGTGAACCCAGTCATATTCGTGTTATGACAGGAACCAAATTTCTCGAACCTCCACGTACACCCTACTATGGAAAACACACTGTTTACAGCATAAGGTTAGTATATTTATCGCAAGGATTTCAAATCTTTACCTCTCTTGACGATAAAACCAACTTCAACCGAGCTATGTTGTTATCAGACCCTGAATTTTTCGCCCCTGGTATTGATGGATTTAACACCGCCTTCTCAGACATCAATATAGTACCCTGGGAAGGCTTCAAAGGTTTTGACTTTTACTGCCGGGTAAAAAACGAGTGCCTATATTATGATTAAGAGAAGCATATAAAAATAATTGTCCCAATGTAGGGGCAACCCTGGGTGGTTGCCCTCGAAGACCTTGCGCGTTCAACAAGGGCAACCACTCAGGGTTGCCCCTACCGGGATATTTTACTATTTTTGAAGCCCTAAATCAGGTTGAAGCTATAGGAGCGGTTGCCGTTGTCCAGTTAAGACTATAGCCCGAAGATCAAGCTTTGGCCTAAGTTACCCTGCCAGCAAAGCAGAGCATCTATTTCTTTTTCAAAAATAGATGCTCTCCCCTACGATTAAGGCAACTGCTTAAGCCCGCTGATGTTACCGTCCGCGTCTTTTACAGAGGCAATCAACATACCCCCACCGACATCTTTGACCTCCTGATGGACTTGTGCGCCAGCCTCCAGGAGTAATTGCAGACTTTTCTTAATGTCGCTAACCTCCCAGTAGCCGACTGGCCCGGTAAATCCCTGGGCATGACCATAGGGGTCTAAACCTATTTCCTGGTCTCCAACCCTGAAGCCAACATAATAGGCCGCATCCGTATAAGGCTCTACCCCCAAAAGCTGGCTGTATAGAGCCTTTGCCTTAGCCAGGTCTTTGACCGGATAAATGAATGTTCTGATACCTTGACTCATGATCGCCTCCTTATACTAATTGATTAAATCTTATAGCTTGCCAGTGCCGCACCCAATTTGGCTGGCACTGGCAAGCTATAATGATGACCGCTCCGGGATGCTAACCATTCCGGTTACGAGCTTGACGGGATCGTCCACCTGGGTTTCAGGGGAGCCAGTCTCCCTGTCACATCGGTTGGGTTTCGCTCCTCATTACTATGACGGAGCGCGACCATAAAATGTGACCGATAAACGAACATGTTTTCGGTACTAACAAAATAGACTACCTACAGGATCATGTCAATGAAAACCTAACAAAAAAGCGGTGGCCCGGCAAATTTTACCGGGCCACCGCTTTTTAATTTCAGGCTACTATTCCAGCCTGCCCCAGGCTTAGTTATCCTGGAACGACATCAGCAATTGCAGAATGAACAGGAACAGGTTAAAGATGTTAAGGTAGATACCGATGCTCAACATCACCGCGTTGCCGATGGTATCCGGGTATTTCTTCACCTGCTGCACATCAAAGATCATGTAGAAGCTGAAGATGATAACCCCGGCGAACAGATAGACCATATGCAGCACTGAACTATGGAAGATCAGCCCGTTCAATAGGCCCACAATTAGCAAGCCGATCACCCCGGCAAACAGGTAAGCCCCGATACCACTAAAGTCGCGTTTGGTCGTCCAGGCATAAAGCGTCAGAGCAAAGGTAATACCAGCCGTAATACCCAGCGCCTGATAAACGATCCCGCTATACCCGGCATTAACCAACAAATTGATTAACGGGCTGATCGAAAGACCAGTAATCGCCGCAAAGCTGTAAAGCAGGATGAAGTTGATCGGAGTGCGCTCCCGGAAAGCACCTACCGCGAAAATCAGGGCAATTTCAACGATCATAAACAGCAGCCAGGTTCCGCCACCAAAACTTAAATTCAGCTGAGTGCCGACAAAAGTACCCGCCATCGCCGCCAAAATCGAGAAGAAGGTAAAAGCCATTACCTTCGCCGAAAGGCTGCTGCGTTCAGCCATACTGGTTTCAGTCGCGAAACCCAGTTGACCGGGCTGTTGGCCCATGCCGCCAAACCCTTGCCGCCGATTGCCATAGCCTTGCTGTTGGCCCCAGCCACCACCCCGGTTATTATTAGGGTTATTGTTCCACATAATTCTTTATCTCCTCGCACTACTCAAGTTGGGTAGCTATCAGCTAGATCAGCCTACCTCAGACCGATAGGGCTACTTTGTTATCTTTATTAATCTTAACACAAACCATTTCATTTGCAACTACTAAATCGAACCTTTTAGGCTATTCATTGTTACTTTGATTGGCTCGGATTGCGTTATAGAGGGTTGCCCAGGCTATGTATTAGATGGAGGATTGCCATTTTACCGATACGCCCGGACAACCTTTCATTGTTTATATACGCGCGGCCTGGTTCTTTGTTTCATAGCCGCGCTATTTTGAACCGAACTATTTCATCTGACCCCCGGCCTTTGCTAAAATCCCCTTTTATTAAAGACCTGCCAATATTGTAGTTCGATTTGATGAACAGAACATGAAGCAATTATTAGGGCCAGATTAATCGCTAGGCTTTGTTCTTCTCGCGCTCACGTAGCTCTATGCGCCGGATTTTGCCACTGACCGTCTTGGGCAATTCGGTCACGAACTCGATCTCACGCGGGTACTTGTAAGGCGCGGTCACTTGCTGAACGAATTTCTGAATTTCCGCCGCCAGTTCCGGCGTACCGTCATAACCCTGCTTGAGGATCACAAAGGCTTTGACGATCTCGCCGCGTACCTCGTCCGGCTTACCAACCACTGCCGCCTCGACGATAGCCGGATGTTCGACCAGGGCGCTCTCGACCTCGAACGGCCCGATCCGATAGCCCGCACTTAGAATTACATCGTCGGCCCGACCCACAAACCAAAAATAGCCATCCTCGTCCCGGTAAGCGCGGTCGCCCGTGATATACCAATCGCCCCGCATCGAAGCTTCGGTTGCCGCCGGGTTATTCCAATACTCCTTAAAAAGACCGACCGGACGCTCTGGCGCAATTCTGACCGCAATATCGCCTTCTTGCTTGTCCGGCAGAATGTTACCCTCGTCGTCCACCACGTCGATGATAAAGCCAGGAGCCGATTTGCCCATTGAGCCGGGTTTGACCGGCATATCGGGGGTCGGGAAGTTACCAGCCAAAAGGCAGGTCTCGGTCTGACCGTAGCCGTCCCGGATCGTCAGGCCGGTGCTTTTGCGCCAGACCTCGATCACCTCGGCATTGAGCGGCTCACCCGCCCCGACGCAACTGCGTAGCTTGCTCAGGTCATGCTTAGTCAAATCTTCCACCACTAGCATCCGATAGACCGTTGGCGGAGCGCAAAAACTGGTCACGCTATACTTGGTTAATAAATCCAGCGTAAAAGGAGCCGAATACTTGCCTTTGGTATTATGGACAAACAGTGACACGCCCATATTAAGCGGCCCGAAGAAACTGCTCCAGGCAGCTTTAGCCCAACCCGTATCCGAAAGGTTCCAATGCAAATCGCCCGGCTGCAAATCGAGCCAGAACTTTCCGAAAACCTCATGACCAATCGGATAAGAGCTATGGGTGTGCAACACCATCTTGGGATAGCCGGTCGTCCCACTGGTAAAATAGAGCAAGAGGGGGTCGCTACTCTTGCTGTTACACAACCGGGTATTGTCGGTCGTTTCGGCGGAGGCGATTTGCTCGAAATTATGCCAACCCTCGCGCTCCCCACCCACCAAAATCAGGCTTTCCAAACCGGGACACTGCCCGCGCACTTCTTCAAACTTGGCCGCGCCATCCAGATCGGTAATAACCGCCTTCGCCTGCGAACTTTGCAATCGGTAGAGAATATCTTTAGGGGTCAGTTGGGTCGTACCGGGCATCGCCACGATCCCGGCCTTAATCATACCCAGCATACTTTCCCACCATTCCGGCACCCGCGACATCATAATAAAAACCCGGTCGCCCTGCTGCACGCCAAGCTTGAGCAAAGCCTTACCGACCTGAGCCGAGCGGTCGCGGAAATAAACGTAGGACAGCCGACGGGCTTGCTCACTATCGTCCACCCAGTACATCATCTCGCGGTCGGCATCCTCGGCATACTTGTCGGTCACATCATAGGCAAAGTTGTAATATTCGGGTACTTCCAGCTTAAAAGTGGCATAGGTCGAAGCATAATCATCCATATTATGCTTGTCCCGACCCGCAGTGTCGGCCTTTACCGTCATTGGTTTTCTCCTCTTGTGGTTTATCTTTTTGTGACTGAGTGAGGTTGATTTTAGTCTTTATGTCTAAAAAGAGCAAGCTTTATCGGTCTATCGGTTTATAAGAAAGGCTAAAAATGGCTGGAATAATCATAAATTTACAAAATCCAGAAGCCAATAGTTTGCTAAGTTTGGTTAGCCAGTAGTAGATCGGGCAAGCTTGAGGGCTTAATATGAAAAAGCGGTGTTAAGTCGTGCTTAGGTAGGCCGTACCAGAATTATTAACATACACAGCCGAGCTATGGCGAAAACAACTTGAACAAACTGAAAAAAGCTTTATTATGGAGGGAGGCCATTAAGAACGTTTTACTAATTTGGACAAAAGGCTGGTAGAATGGCAAGTACATAGAAAAGTAGGAACGGGCAAAATGAACTACGATAAAAGCTTTAGAACACCATTTTATTTAATCATACCCGATAATTCGTCTAGTATAATTGAATGGCTTGACGAATGGGCAAAGGTAAATCTTAAGGGTGGTCTTAAACTAATTACATATAATCAACGTAAGAGAGGCATTTTTTACGACAATATGTTTCGCGGTTCTTGGGAGGCTATTCCGGTCAATAAAACCCTTTTAGAAAAAAATCGCGAGAATTTAAGCGTTCCAGGAAGGGAAGAACAACTTGCATTAACGGGACTTGCTCTTCGCCTGCTTGACGAAAGCAAGTTGGAAGAGGGGTGTTTTTTTATAGGTGAAGAAGCTTACCAACCTGAGTTTTCAGTGAGAGACGATCAAGGCAAAATAATTAGGACTGCACCGGATTTCGCCAAACGGCTATTGAGGGAGATCAGCCAAAAATATGGGTTAGCTATGCCGGAAGAGGTTTGGAAAGATGACAACTTAAAGATTAAGGCAAAAGCCAGGAAAAAGCCAGGACCGCAATATGATGAAGAAGACAAAAAGCGGGAATTTAACGCCTACTTTCAGAAGGCTACTAAATTCAAAACGGATGCTGAGGTTGCGAAGGATTTAGGAATAACTCATAACGAATTATCTAGGCGCAGGAGCAAGTGGAAGAAAAAAGGATGGCTAGATGAATCGACCGAATTAAAAATTAAGTCAATTCGGTCAACGACTTTAGATTGATGCTATGTAAAAATAGAATAGCACGGAGAGTTATTAGCAATCCGGGCGGATGGACGTAAACATACACAAATCTTATATTGCATATAAGCTCATAACAATCATCAATTTATTATGTAAAGTAGATTGCAAGGCTAATGTGCAAGAGGAGTTTTTTACTCAAATGAAAACTAAATTACATTTTAGCCAACCTTCTTTGACGAAGATTATGGGGCTTGTTTCACTAACTTCATGCGCCATGGGTGGTATGATTACAAACCAAATGCCTATTACACTAGCAGCGATTACGGGAATTGTAAGTCTTGCAAATGGAAGTAACACCAAAGAAAAAGAGTAAAAAACAAGCCCTCGACTTAAATTGGTAGAGGGCTTGCTTCTTATTTTACATACAAACTAACGGTGGCCTTCAGCCGGTCAGAAAGTTTGTAGATGTCGTCAAGGGCGACAATAGGAACCTTAGTCTCTTTTTTCTGGTCGTTATCGAACAACCCTATTTGCTTTTGAGTACCGTTGAACCATAGGCGACAGATCGGCTTGCGGTTATTATCATCAAAGAGAATACCGCAATAACTTTGCTGGTCGCGCAGGACAACCCGTTTAGCTTCTACAGCATCGCGCAAGACCGCCTTGATAATGTAATAAGCCTCGTATTCCTCTTGAGTTGTAACGACAGTAGGCTCCAGGTGTGCTGCTACTATTTCAGCAGGATTAGGGGTTGTTGCAGCCTGTTGATCCTGGGAAGAAAGGTGTGTCTCTGTGGCAAGGGCCGTTTTCAGCCTATCATTGATCTGGTCACTAATAAACTGCTTGAGCGCTCTTCGGGTAGTTTGAGTGAATTGCTCCCTAATAGCCTGTGTCATTCTACCCGTATAGACTTGTGAGGCAAAAAACTTCACGAACTCATCCGAGGGTTCCTGAAGCTGTTCAGACATGATCCGCTTGATTTCACGGGTATATTTCAATTCACTGGCGGTGGTCAAAATACCGTTCAAATCAAAGGCGGATTTAGTGAACTTTTTTAGCTCCTCTACATCCTGCTCCCTTATATCGAGCATATTAAACTCGAAAAACGGCTTGCTATCCATCTTGTTAGAAGCTTCCAGATCGGTGTAAAACCAATATAAAATCCCGTTCGTCAGTACACTAAAACGAGCTTCGGTCACGCTGAAATAACGGTATAGCTGAGAGGCGTGTTCTTTACTAAGATCGGCTTTGTGATGCTTACACTCAAACAGGATAACAGGCTTACCGTCTTTTAGAATGGCATAATCTACTTTTTCACCCTTTTTCAACCCTACATCGGCGTGAAGTTCCGGGGTTACTTCGGTAGGGTTGAATACATCATAACCGAGAGCACTAATGAAAGGCATAATAAAAGCGTTCTTAGTAGCTTCTTCGGTTTGGATAAACTCAACCTGTTTGGGGATACGGGCCGATAGTTCGCGAATCTTGTCGATAAAATCCATAAGACTACTCCTGCAACTTTGCAACTTAACCTGAAAACCTCTTTAACAGCTGGATTGAACGTGTTTTGTGGATGAACTATAAATATATTATCACATGAATATTACTTTCTACATTACAAACACAACAAAGTTCAATTTTACAGATAAACAAGCAATTTCAAAGCTCGTAATTTAGAGGGCAGGTAGAATTCCCTTGACATTCCCTGCTACACTGTAACTATCTACTATGCTTAAAGAGCGAAAAGGAGACCCTTTCATTAGTCATGAAAGGCTTCGCTATGACCTGAATATTCTTAAAAGGCGGGCTTTGAATTGAAAAGAGGATATGGCCTATATCCAATAAGGTTGTGACTCTTTTTTGGGCTTGCCGTCTAAACCAGAGTACGAACGAATTGAGCGCAGCAACCTGCTTAATTGCTGACACCCTAACGACAACTTTGTAAAGGAGACAGGAACGAATATGGAAGAATTTATTAACCAATTGACTAGCAAGACCGGCATCGACCGGGCGACCGCCGAGAAAGTGGTAAACTTTCTCAAAGATAACCCCCAGGAACTGACCAAGCTACTCGGAAACGTAACGGATAAGCTACCGGGCGGGATTGCTGATAAACTCCCCGGCGGACTGGGCGGTATGTTTGGCGGAAAGAAGGAGGGCTAGGCATGAAGGGATTTAGGGAGTTTATTCTACGGGGTAATTTAGTCGATCTGGCAATTGCAGTTGTGATCGGTGCCGCCTTTGGCGCAGTCGTAGCCGCTTTCGTCAAAGACCTGGTAACGCCATTGATAGCCGCAATTGTTGGTCAACCTGACTTCAGCAACATCTACTTTACCATCAACAACTCAAAATTCCTGATCGGCGATTTCCTCAACGTTCTACTTACCTTCCTGATTATAGCAACAGTGATCTACTTCTTTATCGTGCTGCCAGTCAACAAACTAATGGCCCGCTACAAGCCGCAAGCCGTCACCGATGTAGACACCACCACCGACTGCCCTTTCTGCACCAGCAAAATAGCCAAGATCGCCACCCGTTGCCCTTTCTGCACCTCCGAACTGACCCCAGTAAGCTAAAATCTGGCTCTACCGATTTTATTCTAAAGGCGACCGGTATGGTCGCCTCTAGCACAAAATGCAAAATAATTAAGCTACACACTTATCTGTAGGAGCGAGCTTCCGCTCGCGATTGTGACATTGACTAGGTGTTCAATCGCGAGCAGAAGCTCGCTCCTACAAGGGTTCAATATCGCGGCATTTTGTTATAGTTCGGTTACTCTAGTTTTCGTGGCCGGTTTCGACCTCCTGCAACAGATTCAAGCGCCGGAAATAATCGAGCGCCGCTACCCGCAAACCTACATCGTGTCCGGCCCGTTCGCTCAAATACCACTTGTGTTCAAGTATTTCGTGCCAGCGTCGCTCGGCTTCTTCGGGACTTTGTGGCTCGTGACCGGTCAGCTTGGCAACCAACCGCACGTAGTAAAGGCCATCCTTCAAATCCTCCGGAGCAAGCTTCTTGATCGTGTAATAGCGTGGGTCGCTCTCTTTTTCGGCTTTGCGGTGAGGCAGGCGCGGGGTCAAATTGAGCCGACGGCGCTTAGTTTTACCATCCACCGACTTCCAGACCCCCGAAGGTACTGCTTCCCGAAGCGCCGCCCACGCGACATCCCCCACCGAAAAGCCCGCCTTGAGCAATTCCCGCACATGAGGGATAAGTAGCCCCGTTACTAGACTGACCGAACCTCTTTGCGGTTCGCGCTCGTTGCGAATGCGATTCGGGATTTCTTCCTGCCGGAAAGTCCAAGTTTTAAGAAAATCGTGGCCGTGCTGCTCGAACCAATCGCGGGCCGCCGTCTGCAAATCCACCTCATACCCGGCCCGCTCCGATAGCACCCACTTATGGTTGATAAATTCATCCCAAACCGCTTTCGCCAGCTTATTGGAAAAATAGCGCCCGATCAGATCATAGACCTTGCCCCGGTAGAGCTTAGGGTCTTTGTCCTGGGCGATAACATACGAAAAATCCTTAACATTCTCGAAACCAACCCCGCTCTTACCAAATGTCACGTCAAAAATACCGTAGCCCAACCGGTTCAACATCTCTTGGTCGGCATATACCTCGTTGGCATCTATATCTCCTCGCGCCATTCATTCTTCTCCTACGGCGGGTAGCATGCAGCCCACCACCCTACCGATCAACACTTTTAACTCACACGACTCGAAAGGGATTTGCCCGGATATTTGGTTGGCTCAAACGCTGGCTCAAAGTTGAAAGCTAACACTTACGGGATGTTATAAGTTGCAACATCATAAGCTAAACGTCAGGTGTCAGGTAAATGACCCACCTGACACCTGATACCTGATACCTATCTCAACTTTAGTTGCTAACCCTTACGCCCCATAGCCGATAGCTCTATTCTCCGCGATAGATGGCGATATTGTTCTCCGTCTCGTGTAATTTTACCTCATAAAGCAACCCTTTGGATAGATGTTGTTCGAGCAACTTCCAAAAAACTACCGCCATATTTTCAGCGGTCGGGTTTATTTCCTGAAAAATCTCTACATCATAATTAAGATGTTTATGATCCATCGGCTTAATAATCGCCTCTTCGATAGCTTGCTTTAGCTCGGTCAGGTTCAGCACCATGCCAGTGCGCGGATCGATCTGGCCCTTCACCGTAACTTCCAGCACGTAATTATGACCGTGACCGTGCGGGTTATTGCATTTGCCAAAAATAGCCCTGTTTTCCTCATCGCTCAATTCGACACTATGAAGACGATGGGCCGCGCTAAAAGTCGCCCGGCGCGTAAGATATACGATTGACATACTGCTCCTTCATTCAAGCATTGCTAAAAATTTCGATATTGGCCCCCGAAATATGGCGCGATTGCTTATCGTCCGCCAGATAAAAAATCGTGCCAGCGATGTCTTCAGGAGTGGTGTTGGTATTCAAGAAGGGAGCCGCCTTCTTGAGCATCACGGTATCGACTGCACCGGGCGCAATGCTGTTGACCCGGATGCCGTAGGGCTTACCTTCGACCGCCAAAATCTCGGTCAAGCCCAATACTCCGTACTTGGAGACAACATAAGCGCTAAAACCCTTAAACTTCTCCGGCCCACGCACCCCCGATAGCGAAGTCAGATTGACAATCGCCCCGCCTTTGCCTGCCTCGATCATCTGACGAAAGGCCGCCCGACTGCACAAAAACGGCCCGCGCACATTTATCCCCATCACATGTTCCCAGGTTGCCAAATCCATCTCCGCAAAGTCTCGCACTTCAATCACGGCAGCATTATTGACCAAAATATCGACTGGGCCGAAAGTATCACGCACCGTATCGAAAAGATGCTGCACCTGAGCCTCGTCGCTCACGTCGGTCGGGATCGCTACCGCCTGCCCCGAAAGCTGCACAATTTGGGCCAGCACTTCCTCTAATTCAGCTTCGCTACGGCTGGCAAGGGCCACCTTTGCCCCTTCGCGGGCAAACAATTGAGCGGTCGCGGCCCCGATGCCCCGACCGGCCCCGGTTACAATCGCAACCTTATTCTCTAATGCGCCTTTCATTCTCTCTCGATTTCCTTCCCGTTCTTCGGTTTATCCTGGCTACTCCAGTTTCAAATATAACATGATGCCGCCCGCCTACCAAATAATACCCTCTTGCACAAGTGTAAAAATGAGGCTTTGTCGATGCTTTCAATCACTCGTTGGTATTAATTACTAAACTTTAGTTTTCTCTGCCTTCTCTGCGTCTCTGCGGTGAGTAGTAACGGTCAATAGCTAACGTTCGGTTACAACAAAACTGCCAGGGCAAACGGCAATCCCGTTCACTTCCTGGCAGTCCTTTAGCACTATAAAAGCCTGTTTAAGCCCCGAACTTATAGCCCAATCCACGCACATTCAAAATATATTCGGGATTGTTCGGGTCGCGCTCGATCTTGTGGCGCAAATGCTTGATATGTACCCGGATCATCGAACGCGAGTCAAACTCGCTCAGATCATAGTTATGCACCTGCTTGACCAGATATTTACAACTCAAGACCCGCCCGGCATTGTTCATCAGCGTCACCAGCAAATTAAATTCGGTCGGGGTCAAATTGAGCAAATCACCGCCCCGTTTGACTTCGTGCTTCTTCACATCGACCACCACATCGCTGACTTCCACGATTTCCTCATCGTTGCGACGAGCCACCCCGTGACCCTGTGAAGCGGTGCGGGCCGGTGGTTGCTCGACCCCACTAGCAACCTCACCACCTTCGATGATCGCACGCGCAAACTCGCGGGCCTGACTTGCCAGCTTACGTTCTTGCAAATCGCTCTGCCGCTTTTCCAAACCGCGCCGGATACTCTCTTTCAAATCTTGAACGCTACTCGGCTTGAGCAGATAATCGAAAGCTCCGTACTTAATCGCCTCCATCGCCGAATCGAGCGAACCATGTCCGGTCAACATTATCACAACCGTATCAGGCGACCGCTTCTTGGTCTCGCGCATTACCTCCAACCCATCAATGTCGCGTAGTTTAAGGTCTACCAACAAAAGGTCGTATTCCTCATCCTCGACTGCACTAACCGCCTCTTTACCACTCGCTTTAGTGGTAATAGTATAACCTTCGTCTTCCAGGGCTTCACTAAGATAAAGCAAGATATTCTGCTCATCATCTACAATCAAAATCTTGGGCATCCGTGTCTTCTCTCCTTACTATTCTAGTACAGGTAGGTGGCGTTTGCTGCCTTTATCGGCTAAA
This sequence comes from Chloroflexia bacterium, assembly GCA_038210655.1. Classification (GTDB taxonomy): domain Bacteria; phylum Chloroflexota; class Chloroflexia; order Chloroheliales; family Chloroheliaceae; genus 54-19. Next base: position 9,458 of record JBBQWM010000017.1, on the reverse strand, counting down.
TCGATATTAACCTGGCTCGGCTAAAGAAGATTTTTAGACTGCCCTTAACCGATTCTTCTCTCTTACTACTCTGTTTATTAACACAATTTATATTCTATTGTATCATACCTTGCAAGCCCTTTGTAATAAAAGCTACAAACTAATTATAGCTCAATTATCTATTGCGTGTATTATGTAAAGCTACGTTCTAACTATCATGCTAAACATGCATGCATCCATGCAGATTAGCTCAGCTATCATCAAAAACCTTTTCTGCAAATTATGTAAAGCTGTGTTCTAATTATCATGCCATGCACGCATGCATGCATGCATGTTTAATATAACCTCTTACTTAAAACCAGTCTGATAAATTATGTAAAGCTGCGTTCTAGTTATCATGCTGAATATGCATGCATGCATGCGTCAGATAGTAAATCTACCTACAAAACGGTATCCACAATCGGTATAACTGGCTTCTTGCAGGCGGAAGTGAATTAAAGCTCGGTAAGTTGCTCGAAACCCAGTTTGATAAGACGCTGCCAGGTACTAGAAAATTCACGGGCGACGTGTTCGGGCCGGTGTGCATCCGAACTCAGACAGACCGGGATACGCCGGTGTAGCAGCATTTGTAACACCCGGTCGGAAGGATAAAGCTCACCGATCTCCTTGAACAGCCCGGCAGTATTAATCTCGACAATCTTCCCAGTCGTCTTCAGCACATCCAGCGTCGCCTCAACCTGTGAAAGATAATCTTCGCTATTGAGATCGAAAAAGCGGTTGGCAACGTTAAACTTCTTGATAAGGTCAAGATGACCCACGATTTGATGCGGATAAGCCAGCGCATAATCCCGTACAAGCTCGTAATAACGCATATAAACCGCGCTCGCTCCACCCTGCTCGTCCAGCCCTTCCTTAAAAATTTCCGGCGTATAATCGATCAACCAATGCTGATGGTCGGAGCGAAACCGCCCGATAATGTGGATCGAGCCAACATAATAATCCGCCGGATACTGGGCCAGATTAGCCCGCATTGCGGCATCGACGGCAGGCAGATAATCCACCTCATAGCCAAGCAAAATCTTGATCCGATGGCCCCATTCGGCCTGAGCCTCCTGCACCTCCTGGACATAGCGGTTAATCTGATCCCAGTGCATATTAGCCCCGCCCTTACTTGGCTCGATCTCGCCTTCTGGCAGTGGAAAATGTTCGCTAAAACCAAGCGCCAGCATACCCCGCTCGACCGCTATCGCCGCCATTTCGCGGGGATGCCCCTGCCCGTGATTACTATATAAAGTGTGGGTGTGGTAATCGCTAAACATTTTCGCTAACTTATCCAGGTATTCTCTAGCCAGCTTACCAAATCGCTAATATCGATCTTTTCGGCAAAGGCTACCAGCGCGTCCCGTTGGGAAGCATCATCCATTTCAAAGTTTTGATCTGGGGGCAGGATCGGATTAACCCGATAGTAATTCTGATCTCCCAAAAGCTGACGGCACTGATAGTCGGGTATACCGACCACGCCATCCATCAGAATCTGGAGTAGCCGAACTTTCCAACCCCACTGAATATAACCCCAATTCAAATTTTTACCGCCTACAGAAGAAAGTGTATCGCCCGTCCCAAAAGATAATACCACTATTTCGTGGAGTTGGGGGCGCGGGTTAATCTTAGCACGGTCGTCCTGGGTCTGAGCGACTGCCGCCATACTAGGGTTATTAGCCGCGACCCCACCATCTACATAGTGATTGACACTCGGAAAATAGGTCGGGGCGGCACTGGTATAAAGTGCAATATCTACTACTTTCTCGTCACCATCTGAATCGTTGCCGTCAAAATTGTGGAAGAATTTGGGTTTCCACCTTTTTTTCTCCTGGTCTTCCAGGCTAAAAGAGGAAATTAATACCTTTTTCTTCAAATCTCTAAGGCGGGTATTTTCACCCAAAACCTTCTGTAACTCAGCCCGCAAATGATCGTTGGGGTGTTTAGCTCCGATTAACACTCCCAAACTTCTTATAACCTGCCACCAGGGACGATAAAAGATATAAGAGCCACGATCATAGTAAATGTTACGAACCTCAGTTGGATTCAGTCCCTTTGCCAGACCTAACGCAATAATACCCCCGGTGGAAGTTCCAGCGATCAAATCGATCCGATCACGCCAGCCAGGAACCGCCAGGTCGAGCCGTTGCATCAACACCGCCGGAAGGAGGCCCCGTATACCACCGCCGTCCAGGGCCAAAATCCTATATTTTGCCATTCCACTCTCCTTATATTGGTTTAGCTCAAAGATCAATTTCATTTTAGACCCTAGCAGAATCAACTGCAAGCGCCGCCGCTTATTGAAGCAAAAATTAAAGAATCGAAGGGTTTTAGCAAATTTTTGAAAATCGGTCTGATTCTGGCCTGAGTTGAGATGCAAAAAAAGAGTGGATATTGTATAATAGAGTTTCAGTTACAGAAAATGTAGCAAAGAAAATAGTTCCCATTGATGCCGGGCGAGCGGTTCGTCCCGGCTAGCAGGAAGGAAAGCTTTAGATTTAATGAATGTAGCTTCAGTTAGTAATGACACCGCCGACAATGAGGAGGTGCTTGCATCCGCCGAACAAGCGCAAACCGAGCAAGGAGAGGAAACCAATCATTCCACGACCATAAACGCCGACGCTACCCAGGAGGGCCTAACAACCCCGGAAGCTGACAACGTGGTTACTGACGATGCGGAACCGATCAGCCCGGAAGCCGCCGAAGAACCCGTTAGCGAAGCCGCTGTTGAAGCCTCTCCCGCAATAGAGGCCGAACCAGTAGCCGCCGAAGAGGTCCAGGCCAAACCGGTTGCTGTCGAGGCTCAGGCCGAACCTGAACAAGCCGCGTCTGAGCAGGCCGAACCTGTAAAGGAAGCTGGCCCGGCCCCGATTATTTCGTTGATGGAGCAGTTGCTTAACGAGAACGAAGCCGCCAGTCGGGTACGCAAATTGGAATACGGTCAGGCCATCGAAGGCATTTTGATGTACAAAGACCGTGATGATATGCTGATCGACATCGGAACCAAGAGCGAAGGTATTGTCCCAGTTCGCGAACGTCAGAGCCTCAGCTCGGAAAAATTAGCCGAGATGAAGGTGGGCGACAAGGTTTTGGTAGTCGTAGTACGGGCTGAAAGTGGCCCGGACGGCGACGAAGGCCCGATCCTTTCGATTGACAAGGCCCGTACCGAAGTTAGCTGGCGCAAGTTGCAAGCTCAGTTCGAGGCTGGCGAAGTCTTTGAAGTCAACGTGGTTGGCTACAACAAAGGCGGCTTGATGGTCGAGGTTGAAGGCGTGCGTGGCTTTATCCCGGCCTCACAGGTCAACGCTCTATCGGGCGTAGGCGATAGCGAAGAAAATCGCCAGAGCCAGATGTCCCGGTTGGTCAACACCAAACTCTTGGTCAAGATTGTCGAAGTCAACCGCGAACGTAACCGGCTAATCCTGTCCGAACGGCAGGCCGTCCGCGAACAGCGCGAAGCCAGCAAAGGCCGCTTGATGAACGAACTGGAAGTCGGGCAAGTCCGCGAAGGTATTGTCACCACGCTTGCCAAGTTCGGTGCATTTATCGACCTGGGCGGCGTAGACGGTCTGGTTCACGTCAGCGAACTAAGCTGGGCCAGAGTGGACGATCCCAAGCAGGTCTTGACGGTCGGACAGTCGGTCAAAGTCTATATCTTGAATATCGACGGCGACAAGCAAAAGGTAGCCCTATCGATCAAGCGCACCCAGCCAGAACCCTGGAGCCAGGTAACCGAGAAGTATCAGGTCGGCGAAGTGGTCGAAGCGACCATCTCCCAACTCTCGAACTTCGGCGCGTTCGCCCGGATCGAGGAAGGGTTGGAAGGTCTGATCCACATTTCCGAACTGGCCGAAGGGCGCGTAGACCGACCGGGCGACATTGTCAAAGCAGGCGAGAAGGTCAAAGTTCGCATCTTGCGGATCGACCCCGAAAACCGCCGGTTGGCTCTCAGCCTCAAGCGGGCCGCCGAGAACGCCGAAACCAGCCCCGAAGAGTAGTTTTTTCCGGGCCAAGCTTTCCTAAACCGAAAAGCGCAACTCCCCGGCTATCCCAAACAAATTGGGTAGCCGCAGCGGGGTTGTGCTATATTAAGTTGTGCCTAAAACCCCTTAACAAAGCCATATCCATCGCGGGCAGAAGCCCGCTCCTACAATTCATCCCTCATCCTTCATCCCTCATCCCTTGTTCCCCCGGTTTGCAGCCCGGCTAGGTAATGGTATAATAAGAGCATAACAAAGGCGCTTGGCCTGTTGTTATATTTATTAGTGTAAATTTTATTAGGTCGCAGAACTGATACCGACGAGACGAGTATAAGCGTGATAGATAAATTCGAGGGGATGGTCGAGGGAGTGGTCGAAGGCTCCTTTAGCCGCTTATTCAAGAGCAAACTAACCCTGGCGGAGCTACAAAAACGGCTAGAACGGGTGATGGAGCAACGCCGCGAAATCGCAGTCGGTAAAGCCTATGTTCCCAATCGTTACGAAGTTTTCTTGCATCCCGAAGATTTTGCCACCCTGACCGCCCAGAGCTTGCCCAAAGCTCAGATCGAGCAAAGCCTGACCGAATATGTAGTTGGCTACGCCCGACAGCGTCACTTTATCTTTGGCGGCGGACGACCGAGGGTTTGGCTTAGTCCGAGCCAGGAGTTAAAACGGCGTAGTCTGGCGATCAAATCTTATACGGTAGACCCGACGCAGGCCCGCCCTACTACCTCGCCCGTCCCTGAAACCGATCATCAACCTGCTTCGGTTCAGAACCTGATGGAGGGTACAGCGATCTTGAACGTAGGGGCGCGGCCTCTCACTGGGGAGCAACGACCCCCGGCGGGCGCGATTGCCAGGCCGGAAGCCAGTTTGAAAGTGTTGGAATATCCCAACGATCACCCGGCTAAAGTAATCCGTTTCAATAAAGATGTCACTATCGGGCGCGGCCTGGATAACGATGTCGTCTTGAACGACGAGCAACGCTTATCGCGTCATCACGCCCGGATCGAATTCAAATACGGACAATTTTTGCTGTTCGATCTCGGCAGCACCAACGGTACATTGGTCAACGGGCGACCGATCACCCAAATCGTACTAACCCCCGGCGACCTTATCTCGCTGGGCGGGCTGGAAGTAGTGTTTCAAACTTTGTAAGATCGCCTTTCTGATTTTGCTCTAATAGACGTTAAAAGCTGGTTTATGAAGCTAATTATTACATCGGGAGCCAGACAAATCGGAATTAACGCTTGCATGGCAATCGTGCGCGGCGCGAGTGTTTCTAACCGCAGCAACCCGCTCGAACGACGCAAGAAAGAGGCTATCCCCCAAATTCAGGCGCTAGACCCCCAGACCAACCCGATCCTCCAGGCATATCGGGAGCTTCACGACCAGGCCGGGCTAACCGGGCAACTTCCTCCGGCCCAACACCTGATTACACTCGCCAAAAATAACGGCAGACTGCCCAACATTAACACGGTGGTCGATAGTTATAATCTGGTTTCGGCCCTAACTTGCCTGTCTATCGGCGCACACGATACCGCTCATATCAAAGGCGACCTACGCTTCCTGATTACCGATGGTAGCGAAAGATATACCCCGCTAGGCGAAAGTGAACCGATCAAGGTCGGCGCGGGCGAGTATGCCTGTATGGACGAGCAGAAAATCCTATGTCGGCTGGATCTCAAGCAGTGCAACGAGACCAAAATCACCAAAGAAACGACCGAATTTATCGTCTACGTCCAGGGCAACCGTAATACCGAGTTTGATTATATAATGGCAGGCTTAACGCAGGTATGTGAATTGCTAGTAGAAATTTGCGGCGGCAGTTACGAGATAGTGCCAGATACTGAGGTTTAAGCCATCAGCACCGCTTAGGCTTTACTCGTAAAGGGCTGATAGCTGACACCTACAGCAAAATGCAAAGTAAACCAATTCCTACAGACAAGCAGTCTGCTATAAAAAGAGTTCGAGGATAACGTGAGCGACAACTTAGCTTTTGATGTATTTATATTAGTCTTACGGATCGCAATGATCTTCTTGCTATACTTTTTTATTGTGCTGGTGGTGCGTACTATCGGGCGCGAATTAAACACGCCGCTACGTCGTCGCCAGACGGTTGGGCCAGAGAGCGGTTATATAGAGGAAGACCCCTTTAGATCGGTGGCCCCACCCCGCAACGGCCCGGCAGGGCGATTGGTCGTCACCGAGATCGGCAACGCCACCACCGTCCGGCCCGGCGTGACTTTCGAGTTAGGCCCCATCATGCCGATAGGCCGTCGCTCGTCCAATGCGATTGTGCTGGACGATGAATTTGTGTCGAGCGAACATGCTCTTTTAGCTTGGCGAGAAGGACGCTGGTGGCTTAGTGATGTTGCCAGCAGTAACGGTACTGCCTTGAATGGACAACGGATTGGTCAGCCGATACAGGTCAATTGGGGCGATCAAATTGGGATCGGGCGGGTACGTTTGAGGCTAGAACCCTAAATCCAAAATTCTTAGAGTGACTTTTTCGCACCTTGTGCGTTATTAAGATTGGAACCACACGCTGCTCTGGTGGGCCAAATAGAGTATAATAGCAGTAGTTTAGATCGGCAGTTGCCTGCTATATTATCAATTTACTTAAAAAGGTGTTGTGATTAATGGAGAACAGTTACCAGGATAATACTAATCAACCAACCAAAGCATCCGGCATGGGTTGGATAATAGTGGATAAAGGAACCGGGAGCCGTAAAACTGAGCCGCCCAAAGCCAGCCCAGGCCAAGAGCGCAATCCTGACGGCCCGAAAAACTCTCGTCCAAACCGTTTTCTACGCTGGCCTCTGTTTCTGGGTCTTGGAGTGGTCGCACTGCTCGTGATCGCTATCGGTGGGTTTTTTGGATGGAACGCCGCCCTGGACGGGCAGTATAACGGCAAGATTGAGCCGGGCGTAAGCATTAGCGGCGTATACGTCGGCGAGATGACCCGCGACCAGGCCCGCGCCGCCGTCCTCAAACAAATGGAAGATTATATCCAGAAGCCCGCCGCGTTAAGCTTTCAGGACAAAAACTGGAACCCGACCCTCGAACAACTGGGAGTTAGCGTCAACTTGGAAGGCAGCCTCGACAAGGCCCAGGCTATCGGCAAGAGCGGAGACTTTTTCAAAGACCTGCGTATCTTCAAGCTGATGTCGCCTCAAGCTCAAAATTTACCTATCGAAATCCAATTGGATGAATCCAAGCTCAACGGCTACTTGAGCGATATTTCCGACCGCATCCGCAAAGACACTATCGAGCCGACTGTCACATTGGATGCCGAAGGCAAGCTTGTTACGACCGAAGGCAAAGAAGGCTTTAATGTCGATAACGAGGCGACCTACGCTGCACTCAAGAAGAATTTGCAAGAAGTGACCGCCAGCGATGAGAATTTGCTAAAGGTCCATAACGTCCAACCCGTCATCACGACCCAGGAGGTCGAAGAACTCAAGACTTCTATAATGCCGCTCCTGAGTGGCCCGGTTACGCTCAACTTTAAGGACAAAAGCTGGACTTTTGACCAAAAGAATATTGCGGCTCAGATCAAAATCAACCGCAGTACCGACAAAAAACAGCCGCGCCACCTGAGCTATACCCTCAATACGGCCTACTTTGAGAATTATATCAATGGCCTGACCAAAACGGTCAACCAGGAAGCCAAAGAAGCCGAGGTAAATTGGGACAAAAATACCCGCAAACTGGTCTTTACCAAACCCGGACAAGACGGTTATTTTCTCTCAGTCGCCCGCACCATGGACAACCTGAACCAGGCCCTAGTCGCTACCGACCCTGAAAAGCGCAAGACAAGTTTGTGGGTAGATGTAAAAGAAGCCGCAGTTTCCCCCGATAGACCTGAAAAGCTGGGCAAACTAGAGCTAATCGGCGAGGGAGTATCCTCGTTCGCTGGGTCAGCTTACGAACGGGCGACCAACATAAAAGTTGGGGCGAGCTATCTGACCGGTAAGGTTATCAAACCACATTCGGTCTTCTCCTTCCTGGATGCTGTTGGCGAGATCAGTGCCAAACAGGGCTACGTCAAAGGCTATGCAATCATGGCCGATCAGACCGTGCCAGATGTTGGGGGTGGTATCTGCCAGGTTTCCACGACTACCTTCCGGGCCGCTTTCTATGCCGGGCTACCGATTGTCGAACGCAATGCTCATCTCTACCGGGTAAGCTGGTACGAGGAACTAAATGAGCCAGTCGGCTTTGATGCGGCGGTCTACCAGCCAGGGGTTGATATGAAATTCGAGAACCCAACCGATTATTACATGGTTGTGTTGTCTTTTATCGAAAACGGCAAGCTGAAGGTACAAATTCTTGGCAACAAAATCCCCGGCCAGCAAGTAGACCTGATTGCAGGCGGTATTAGCAACGTGACCAACCCGCCTAAAGACCGCACCGAAGTTGACCCAACTTTGGCTCCTGGTCAGAAAAAGCAGATCGATAGCGCCCGCAAGGGTCTCACCACCAGTATTACACGAGTCGTCAAACAGGATGGCAACGAGATCAGACGCGACGTATACCCGACCCGCTTCCAGGCTTGGCCTAATATCTTTAAGGTCGGCCCGGAGAAAAAGCCTGACCCGTCGCCCAGTCCATCGGTTTCACCCGGTGCTACTACACCTGCCAATGGTGGGCAACCGACGACCGGAACGCCGCCTCCGACTACAGCGGCCCCGACTACGCCGCCTCCGACCGCCAAACCAACTACACCGCCTCAAACGCCCAAGCCTACGCCCAAACCGTAAGGACGCGGGTCGGGCTAGTAGGTTCTGATAATTACTAAGCGACTTTGCGATTTTTGGCACTGTAAAAGCATAACGAGCTTCCCTGTTCAAAGGAAGCTCGTTATGGGGTGAGCGTCAATTTTTTGCATATTAGCCAGCTATACCACACCCTAAACCGAGGAGTGATTATATATTAGAAAAATTTCCTGCGAAAATTTTTCTAATATATAATTTTAGTGGTTTGGAGCAGGATTTTCACGGTTGCCCGTTTTTATGGTTTGAACCCGTGCAAAAATCTGACGCTCACCCCTCGTTATGCTTTTACAAGATTGGTACTTTTATGATATAACATCAGTGAAAATCAAGCCAGAGCAGTACAAGAAGGTAAGAAAATGGCGCTACAAGTCAATCAACAAATCCTCTACCCGGAAGAATATATCATCGAGGAAGACCTCAAAGAGATGGGCGAAACTAATCCGCATACCTCCTCCTCCTATTCCCTCCGCTCGGTCTTGAAACAGCGTTACCTGAGCGAGGGCTGGGTGGTCCTTACCAATATGAACCTCTATCACGTCCTAATCCAAAACAGCCAGCACTACATCGTGCCGGACGTGATGTTCATCAAAGTTGCTCTACCACCCGAAGAAGAGCAAGCCTTGACCAGTTGGGATGCCAACAAACGGCCCACCCCGGCAGTCGTCTTTGAGATTAGTTC
>JBBQWM010000016.1:0-126116 GCA_038210655.1 Chloroflexia bacterium | reverse complement strand
GTAGGAGCGAGCTTCTGCTCGCGATTATCCTGTACCACTGGCCTTGCCTGACGAGGTAAACCTAGTTACGGGCAAAATCGCGGGCAGAAGCCCGCTCCTACAGATAATCGGATGGCCCAATATCTTTGCAATTTGCTGTAGTCGGGTGTAGATCACCCACTAGCTCTGAGTGGGATTAGGTATGGCCTTGAGCAACATTTGACGGCGGGTGGCCTGATACCTGACCAACGCCAGACTGCCCAGGATTAAACAGGCTCCGACTATTTTTTGGATACCAAAGCCTTCACCCAGTAGCACCCAGGAAGTAAGACCACCGATAATCGGTACAAGATACATAAAGGGGGCGGTACGGCTCACCCCCAACCGCAAGTTGACCCAACTCCAAATCGTCCAGGCCAGATAAACCGGGAAGACAATTCCCCATAACAATGCCCCCCAGCCTACTACCGAAATTCGGCTCCAATCCTGACCGAACAAGGCGGGCGTAGAGATCAACAATACCGGGATCGCGCCGGTAGTCAGGGTGTAGGCGGTTAGCACCGGGGCCGGATAGCGGGTCAGTAGCGGCTTGTTGACCACGTTATAAGCGGCAAAGAAGAAAGCTGAAGCCAGACTGATCAGATCACCCAGGCTGGTCAGTCTCAAGCCAATCTGGGCCTTGTCTAGCACAAAAATAATGACCCCCAGCAAAGCGATCAACAAGGCGATCCAACGTCCCGGTTGAATCTGCTCAAGCCGGAAGAACCAGAGCAGGATTGTCATAAAAAGGGGTGAGGTAGCGATCAGCAAGGCGCTCGAAAAGGCGGTCGTATAGCTCAAACCGACGGTTGAGATTTGAATGTAAAGCGTATAACCTAATAGCCCGGACACGACCACCCGCGCCCAATCCTGGCGGGCAATAACCAGACTTTCAGGACTTTTATGTCGAGCCACTTTTAGCCTGCGGCGCAAATAAAGCACCAGCCAGCTAACCGCCACCATCCCTGAAAAGCGCAGACAGATAAACACGTAAGTATCAAACTCGACTAGAGCCGCTTTTTGAAAAACAAAGTTGGTTCCCCAGATTGTGACGACCAGCAAAGCGGCCAGTTCCGGGCTGTAGCGCCCAACCACCCGATAAATTTTAGCCACACTTCCCTCCTCAGAATAATTAACAGGGATAAACAGGATTAACAGGATAATAATTTTCTCCGTCTCTAACGAACTGGCGATGCAAAGTGCCGAACGATTGACCCGTTCTTTGTAGGGTTTAATAATTCTGCAAATTGCGGTAGTGCTAGTACGCATCGTTCGCGGTGTCTCCTGTGATGTACTTTACGGGATGTAATTTACATTGACAGTAGACTTGTAACAGGTTTAATGGTAAGGTAAGCTGCGTCTAAAAACTATCCGATTCTTGCGTTCAAATTCTTGTGTCAAACTAAGTTGTTCAGGAGCTAGAATAATGGCCCTCTTAAAGCCTCAAAGCGAAGTATCCGACAAAAAAGCCTCGAACCAAAATTTAGGAACTCCCCGCTCACGCAATTTGTTTAATATTCGATTAATTATTGGGCGTGAGTACAAAAGTCGGGTCTTGCGGCGTGGCTTTGTAATATCAACTTTGGTGCTGATTTTCTTTGCAGTCGTGTCTATTTCCTTGCCGCTTATTGTCGAGGCGATCACAAGCCGACTGGATTTACAAACCAAATTGGTCGTGGTGAACCAGGCCGGGGAAATTGGTGGGCAAGAACTTCGGCCCTACTTTGAAGCATATTTGAACAGTAACTACGAAACTTCTGGCGAATCTAGCATTGACTCCAGCACTTCCAGCTACAAACCAAGCTATAACATTCGGATAGCGGAACCGACGGAAAGGGCGGCTTTGCTAGAGAAAGTGCGCGACAAAAAGCTGGACGTTTTGCTACTGATAGAGCGAGGTTCTAATCAGGAGCTTAGCTTCAAATATTATAGTGCCAATAGCTTAACCGGGTCGAATGCGCTTCGGGTGCAGGCCGCCGCAACCCAGCTAAACTTTTTGGATCGGTTAGCCCGCCTCAATGTAGACCAACAACGGTTGAACACTTTCTTTGCCGAAGCCGAGTTCGAGACAATCGACCCAACTGAGCCGATTAGCCAGCCATCCCCAACTGAGTCGTCATCTAGTGGGGCGACCCCAACTCCGGCTAGTAATGAAGGTGAGACAACCCAACCTACGCCCTCTAGCTCTGGTAAGGCAATCGCCCGACCGAAACGTTCTAGCTCGGCTACTACTATATTGATAATCTTTGGTGGCATGATTTTGCTATTTACAACTATCAACGGCTATGGGGCGACGGTCGCTCAAGGTACGGCAGAAGAAAAGGGTAGCCGGGTGATGGAAATAATGATTTGTGCTGTCACGCCTTTTCAACTGATGATCGGCAAAATTATCGGGATCGGGTTGGTCGCCTTTACTCAAATGAGTCTGGTAGGCAGCGCAGCACTGGCGACGCTTTTGTCACAAGCTTTAATCAGAGGGGCAATTATCCCGGCTACTGCCACGACTAGCGTTAGCCGACAACTTGATGTGAGCGGAGATATATCAATCAGTTTGCTAGGATTGGTTTTGCTTTATTCGACAATGGGCTTTTTTGTATATGCCGGGTTATATGCCGCCGTGGGATCGCTCGTAAACAGCCCGGATGACCTGAAGAACGCTATGATTCCCTTTAGCTTCCTGACTTTGCTGACTTACACCGTGAGCAATATAGCGATTTACAATGCCGAGGCTGGATGGGTAGCAATCATCTCGTACATCCCTTTCTTTACGCCAACCGTTATGCTGACGCGGGTCGGGCTAGGATCGCCTGAATGGTGGGAAATACCGCTCAGCCTCGTGTTAATGCTGGTTTCGATTATTCTGCTTACCTGGCTGGCGGCACGAGTCTACCGAGCAGGGGTGCTAATGTATGGTCAGAAGCCCCGATTTTGGCGATTACTAAAGCTGATGTTCTCGAAGTGAGTTAGCTCATCGGACGTTTGAAGAAGTAACCCCACAAATTGGGCTGGGCCACATTTTGGATTACCGAAACCATTTCCCAGCCCTCTTGCCCAAAAGCGTCCAGAAATTGATTAATGTTGTAAAATTGCTGCTGAACCCCGTTGACCTGCGCCCAATAAGTTTCGTAATTAACTGTTACAGTCAGAAATTGCCAGCGCGTCATCTTGCACTAACCTCCTTATCAACTCTTATTGGGTCATTCTCCGATAATAACCCAATACATCCCGTCCGGGGCGCTAAATCCAAAAGAAGGTTCTCCAAATTCGTTGGGCTGAATTTGGCTCAGGCCGGTCGCCGAACTTGCCTGCACCCGCCCATAAAATTCCGTCAGTTCGTCAGTACGGTAGGTAAAGAGCGAAAGACCCAGCGAACCGGGTTGGGCCTGGTCGGTCAGGTTGGGCATCGGATAAAGGGGGGTATAGACCTGGAACAAACCGACAATCATGGCAGGCGACTCGAAGGCGGTCAACATAAATTCGGTTTCGCCGGGCTGCATCATCAAAGTCTGGCGGGTCTCCGGCTTTGCGCCGCCTCGGTGGGGATTGATCGGCTTGAGGCCAAAGACATCGGCGTAGAACATTACCTGGGAATGATCGGCTGTGACAAAGCTAGAATGGGTCCCTTCGCTAACCCCAAGTGGTGAAGCTGGGTCAATCGTACCATAACCGGGCCGGGTGTAGCCATAACGCTGGAAGAAAGCCTGCCGAGTTTGCGGCCCGATCACTAACATCTCGCGCACGCCCCGAAACCGCTCGTAAAAACCCTGCGATTGGCTGCCAGTCATGATGATGGCGCGGGCCGGGTCGGTATATTCCCAGCGCTGGCCCGCCGCCACATCATCGGCAAAAGCATCCCGCAGCATATAAATATCCGAAACCATTTGGGCGAACCAGCGACTCCCGATTGCCAAAGGCGGTGCGAACTCTAATCCAGCATTGCGAGGCGTTTCCCACTCCATCACCCGCAACATACCATGATCGGCGGAAAAGCCATTTTGCAACCGCCACGACCGCAAGGCCGAAGCATAGCCATAAAGCGCTCCGGCCCGTTCCGCCGATAGCTCTCCCTCGGCCACCACCCGATAGCCAAGCTCGGCCCAATACCGCAAAGCCACCGAACTATCGCTTGCTCCAACACAATTTTCAAAAATTCCTGTTATCACGCACCGCTCCAGAAATGCAGAAGGCAGAAGGCAGAAGGCAGAATATAAAATCCGCTCCTACCATCGCAAATCGTTAATCGTTAATCGTTAATCCCCTTCATCCCTCATCCTTACCCCTCATCCCTACCCTTCATCCCTCGATTGGCAATGGGCGCAACGACCGACCCCGACAAAGTGGGGTAATTGTAGCTGGAAATTATAGCGTTCGTGGATTTCGCGCTGCAAGTTCTGGATGATGTCGGGCGAGAGGGCCATTTCGTCGCCACAGCTATCACAAATCAGGTGATAATGGGGTGTACCTTCGACCAGTTCATAGCGACGACGGTCGTCATCCTTACCTCGTTCGACCTCGACCGCCAGACCCAACTCGCAGAGCAATTCGAGGGTACGATAGACCGTCGAAAGGTTTACACGCGGGAAAATCTTGATGATTTCCGAATGCACATCCTCCGCCGAAATATGACCGCTCCGCTTTTGAAAAGTATCCAACACCAATTGGCGCTGAGGTGTCCAACGAATCCCACGTTGCTCGAACATAGCCGCAACGACAGTTTCGTGGGCAGGTTGCAACGCCTTTGCCGCGCCCGCCAATATATGATGAGTATTAGCCTGTTGTATATCCACCTCTAGCTCCTTGCCTGATCCCGGAATATTAAGAAAAAGTAACTATTCAGCTAGATACAAACCCTCCTACCGATGAACAGTTACACCAAAAGATTTTTATGGCCCTATTATATAGTGCAAGGGCAATAAGTACAAAGTACTAAAAGGGCTGAAAGGTATGCATCAATTTTTGCACAGGTTCAACCAATAATAAATGGGGACTATGAAACCCCGCTCCCAATCACTCAAAAGTATATATTCTTGAGTGATTTAAGGTGTGTCACCGTCTGACTAGTTTGTAGAATTTTGACGCGCACTCCTTCGACTATGCTGATGGCTGATACCTTGACACCTATTACCTGACACCTGATATAGCCAGAACTAACAACTTGACGGTGCGTTATGTTATATATATGTTATATAATAGAATAGACTAACGGTAGTACAGGGCGTGGCCTTGAAGAAGTAGGGATTATTTAATTTATGGCAAAGAAAATAGATCAAGATTTTGGAAATAAAAAAGCCGGAACAGGCCGGGTTAGCCGCCGGGCCTTTTTGCAGGCTACTGGTTTGACCGTAATCGCGGGAGGGTTGGGCGGAGTGCTGGTGGCCTGCGGCGAAGAGCCTGCCGCCACCGCGACCCCGGTGGTCGGGCAGACCGGCGCTCCGATTGTGCCGGGTGCAAATGTTACAGCGGGGCAGGCCGCTACTACAGTTGCTGGACAAGCCACGACTGCCGGGGTCGTACCAACGACTGCTCCAGCCTCGGTTGCCGCCACTGCGACGGTCGCACCGCCCGCCAATCCAGTAGAGGCCGCTAATCTTTTCCTCAAAGCCTGGGAGCAAAACCGCTTTGCTGATATGTATGGCTTGCTATCCAGCAACGCCAAGAACTATATTACCCAGCAAAAGTTTGTCGAACGCTATACCAATGTTACGGCGGAAGCCAGTATTACGGCGGTACAGGCGCAGGTCGCCCCCGGTTTTACGCCACCGTCCAAAGTCCAGGGCAATTTGGAAGTACCTTTCAAGGCTACTTTTAAGACGATCCGGGTGGGCGAATTTAGCCAGGATAACAAATTACCCCTGCTGCCGGAAGGCGGAAATTGGCGGGTAGATTGGACACCGGCGATCATTTTTAAGGAACTGGACAACACGACTTATCTGGTACGGATGGTGCCGACCAATCCGGTACGGGGCGAAGTGCTGGCAAAAGGCGGCCCTTTGACCCAGCCCGCCACGCTCTATCAGGTCTTTGTAGTTCCGGGCAAGATCGAGAACGAAGAGCAATTGCTGGCTGATATGAGCCAGTTGCTCAAGCTGGACAAAGACAAGATCAAAAACCTCTATAAAGATGGGCAACCAACCTGGCGTATGCCGATCAAAGACCTGCCCGCCAATACTCCGCCAGAAACGATTACCAAGCTTCAGGAGCTAAAAGGGGTCGGGGTGGATGAGGGCAAAACCCGTAGCTATCCGCAAGGGCCACTGACCGCCCATATAAGCGGCTATATAAGCTCTATCACCGAGGACGACCTGAAAACGTTGGCGGCTAAAGGCTACAGTGTAGACGATCAGATCGGGCGAACTGGGGTCGAAGCCTGGGGGGAGGAGATTTTGGCCGGAGGTCGAGCCGGAAAGCTGACCGTGATCCGGCGCGATGGTGGAACCGTCGCAACGCTGGCTGAAAAGCCCGTTACCGCTTCGGCTAATCTAGTCCTAAACCTGGATTTGAATATCCAAAAGCTGGCCGAAGCCGCCCTAGCGAATCGGGTCGGTAGTATTGTCGTGCTTGACCCAAACAATGGGGCGGTGCTGGCCCTGGCGGACTTCCCGTCCTTTGACCCAAACGCTTTTATTACCGGCCTGACCAGCGAGCAATTCAAGGCCCTGAACGATGATCCGCGTCGGCCCTTCCAGAACCGAGCGGTCAACGGGTTGTTCCCAATCGGCTCGACCTTCAAGGTGATTACGACTGCCGCCGTACTCGAACGGGCCGGGCTGAATATGCAAGCGCGGTTTACCTGCACCGGCCATTGGACTGGGCTAGGTGAGCAGTTCGCCAAAGATTGTTATCTCAAAACCGGGCATGGCTCGCTCACGCTGTACGAAGGGCTAGTGCAATCATGCGACGTAGTTTATTACGAATTGGGCAAAAAGCTGGACGAACTGGATGCGAATATCTTGCCGGAAATTACCAAAGGCTTTGGGTTGGGCGCATCAAGCGGGATGATCGGGCTATACGACTCGCCGGGGCAGGTTCCTGACCCCAAATGGAAGCAGGAGAAGATTAAAGAAGCCTGGTTCCGAGGTGACGCGGTCAACCTGGCTATCGGGCAGGGCTACTTGCAGGCTACGCCGCTCCAACTGGCCCTGGTCTATGCCGCTATCGCCAACGGCGGCAATCTGCTTGTCCCGCGTCTGATAGAAAAGGCCGAAAGCAGCGACCCAGCAGCGAACAAAGCCTTCCCTCCCCAGGTCAGAGCCAAATTGCCAGTTAGCGAGGCTAACTTAGCCGAAATTCGTAAGGCGCTGGTCGGGGTGATCCAGAGCGGAACCGGTCGGCAAGCCTTTGGGGGAGAGCGGATAAAGGTCGCCGGAAAGACCGGGACAGCCGAAAGCGGCAAAGACCAGCCACACGCCTGGTTCGCTTGCTACGCGCCCGCCGATAAACCGAAATATGTGATTGTGGTTTGTCTGGAAAACGCCGGATTTGGTAGTGAACTGGCCGCTCCGACCGGTCGCAAGCTGATTGACACGTTGCCGTTTTAGCAGGTATCAGGTGTCAGGTATCAGGTTTTGGCGGTTGAGTGCAGATGTGCGATTGATCGAACTTTTGCTTGGTTAAAGGCCAGGCCTGTAGTTTAGTTCTTTGTGGGTAGATCAGGTGTCAGCCAAATCAAAATTCTCGGGCTGACACCTGATACCTTCTCAAGTTAGGACAAGGGGACGAAGGTTGCCACCCTTCCTCAAACTTAAAATTGATACTAAAGAACTTATCGTTTACATCGGCTCTAACGACATAAGAAATACCCATTATTAAACAATCTCTACCTGTTCTCTCAGAATTTCATCTAATGCCTTTTGATTATCTTCGCCATTGTAAGATTTTTTAGAATTTTCAGTTACCAGTTTTAATACTTCTCTACCAGTTGCCGAGAGGTTAGAGAACTTAACAAGGCGGTCTAAATCTTTGTCCTTAAAATCCTTATAGAGTTGTCCTATAGCAGCATTAAAAAAGGTGAAGCAAATATTCGTACACCACTAAAATCCAGTTCAATTTCTTGACCAGCTAACAAATAGGGTTTTATTAGATCATACAGTGTTTGACCATTATCAAGTGTAATACTATTTGGGCCAGTAAGATGTATTACCTCATACTTCATAGCTGTTTCCTTGTGGTCTAAAAGTGAAATTCAGATGACTTATAGGGATATATACATAAGAAAGGTAATTCGAGAGGGCAAGTTTATTGTTGAGTTATTACGTCTCACTCTTTCATCGACTGAAATTCGGTCGATTTATAACTCAACGGAATAAAAAAGGAGCGGGAGACGCGACTCGAACGCGCGACAGCCTGCTTGGGAAGCAGGTACTCTACCAACTGAGTTACTCCCGCAACTCAATTTGAGTATACCAGAGCGATAGGGGGTTGTCAATCTGGTTGAAAACGTGAAAACGCGAAAAACAAGTGACAGCGCAATTTCCTACAAACTTGCCGCCTAGCGGACATTGCGCTGCCAATGGATACTTTATTCCACTTTCCAATCGGCTCATAATAGCTCTAAAAGTTTAACTGAACCACAGTTCGTGGTATTATAAACATAGTAAAGTTAGTGGCAACCGAAGACGGTTTGGGGGAGAGATCAATGGAGCCTGCAACACAACTGGCGCTGGTTTATGGGCCAGCCCTGTTAAGTTATGATTTTGGGTCGGAACATCCTTTTGGGTCAGTCAGGACTAAAGTAACGCTAGACTTGATGGAACAGGTGGGGCTGTTAGCGGCCTCCCAGGTACAGGTAGTCAGGCCGGAGGAAGCCGACCGGGAAGATTTGTTGTTGTTCCATACCCGCGATATGCTGGATTTTGTTCAGAACGCCTGTGTACGCGGCTATGGCTACCTAGATGGTGGAGATACTCCCGCCGTTGAGGGCGGCTATGAGGCAGCCAGTACTGTCGTAGGCGGGTCGCTAAAAGCGGTCCAGATGATGATGCGAGGGGAAACGCGCTATGCTATGATGCCGGTGGGCGGGCTACATCATGCTCATCCGGGCCGGGCCAGTGGCTTTTGTATCTTTAACGATCTGGCGATCTGCATCAAGCGGTTACAACGAGACTACGAGGTAAAGCGGGTTGCCTATATTGATATGGATGCTCATCACGGTGATGGAGTAGTATACGGCTTTTACGATGACCCATCGGTATTGTGTATCGATTTTCACGAGGACGGGCGCTATTTGTTTCCCGGAACCGGCGAATTACACGAAATGGGGCGCGGACACGGTCACGGAACGACCGTAAATTTGCCGATGCCGCCCTATAGTAGCGATCAGTCGTTTATCTATGCCTTTAACGAACTGGTTCCGCCTTTGCTGCGGAACTTCCGGCCCGACTTTATTATGCTGGTAGCCGGAGTGGATGGGCATGGGGGCGACCCGTTGAGTGATATGAACTATTCTGCCGCCAGCTATTTGCACGCGGTACGTAGCTTGCGCGAACTGGCCTCCGAATTGTGCCACGACCGATTGGCGGTCTTTGGGGCAGGCGGCTATCATCCGGCAACTTGTGCCTTGCGTTGGACTGAAATCGGGGCAGCCCTGGCCGATTATCCGCTACCCGATTTCCTGCCAGCCGAATGGCGGACAAATTATCATAAGCGTCTTAACGAGGAAGCCCCGGTTACTTTCGAGGACGAATTTACCTCGGATAACACTTTTGCACGGGTCGAACAGATGGTAACATGGATCAAGACCAAAACGCTGATTTAGGCGCTTTTGGCTGATAGGTAATAGCTAACGAAATAACATGTACGATATAAATCTTGAAAAACAATTGGAGGTCGTGCGCTGGCTGATGTATGCCTGGGATGGGCAGTGGGTCAGTCGGACGAATGCTATATACGGGCCGACCGAAGCCAGCAAGCTCAACGGGCGAGTGCGGAACGCTTTTGGGAAGATCGAAATGAAGGCGCTGCTGGCTTTGCTGGGCAAAAAGCAAGCCGATAATTTAGCCGATGCCGCCGAGATGCTCAAGAGCTATTTCAAGCTGGCTTTTGGCGACCGGGGCTTTCAGGGGAATTTTCAGTCAGTGCAAGCCGCGCCGAGCGGGGCCGCCCGCTTGCAAATCGAAATTACCCGCCTGACGGCGCTGGACACCCTTAAAAAGGTGGCTCAGGCCGCCGGGGAAAATCCCGACCTAGCCTGTGAAACGCTCTGGAATAGCTGGCTTGAAGCGCTGCTGCCGGAAGCCCAGATTCAGGTTACAATGCGCTCGGCGGGTACGACCGATCTCTACCAGATCGACAGTCTGAACGAGGTTTTTAGCGGCCCAGCTATCCCAACTTTCGAGCCGAGCAATCCGACCCTCAATCTTCCGCTTCCCGACTTTAGCCTGCCCGCTCAAACATCGCCCACTTTCCCACCGCCCTTTGCGACCAGCCCGGCCCAGGTTGCACCACCTACTCAGACCTACTCGGCGGTTCCGCCTCCGCCACCCGCACCCGCTCAAACATCGCCAACTTTCCCGCCGCCGTTTGCCTCGGCCCCACCACGACGGCCTGCGACTACCGAACTCTCGCCGATTGCCGAAGCTTTGCGAATACCACTCGAAAATATCGCGCCCGAACCGCCAAACTCGACGCAGCCAACTTCGGTCTCCGACCCTTACCGGGATGACCCAATGGCCTTTCTGCCTACTGCTCGCTCTGCCGCACCCATGATCGGCTCTAGCGAACCAGGAGCCGAAACCAATCTGAACCAGGGGTTAGGCGGACGGCTCAACCAGGTTCCGACCTCTAAGCCAGAGACTACTCCCCAGGCTCCGGCCTGGCAAGCCCTGCCACCCACAGAACCAGAACCACCGCCCGTCCCGCTTGGCCTCGACCCCTCCACCGGGCGACCGCTCTTCTCAAGCACACCGGAATTTGAGGCTCGTGAAAAGGTCAGTCAGAGCAAACCAAAAAATGCCCCTTTGATGTCGCGCCTTTTTATGTCTAAAGAAGGACGCGAATTGGTCTCGAAAGGAACCGGCCAGCCTTCGGTTAAAGTAACCAGTTTGGCTTCTAATATCGACCTGATCTTACAGCGTCGGTTGCAGCAAGCCCGCCGCATCCAGCCCGGCTATTACAATGAACAAATCCGGGTTGTCGGGGGGCCAGAAGGTGAATTGCAAATTGTGGTTGGGCAGGTCGTCTACCAGAGCGTCAACGACGTACCGCCCGGCCCCATCCGCGAAATTTTACAACAATCGGTCGGAGAATGGAGCGATAGCCAGCAATAGGCTATTAGTTTTTGTCAGAGTTATTAGTGGGCGGTCTGGCTGCCACGTTCGGCAATATAGACCCCCGCCAGGATCAGGCAGGCACCGAGGCCAAAATTCCAGGAAAGTTGTTCACCGCCAAGCCAGGAGACCAACACACCCGCCACCGGTTGCAAATAAAACAGCAAAGCGACTCGGGCTGCCGGAATACGTTTGAGCGACCAGAATAAAGCCAAAAACCCAAAGACCGTCACCAGCATCGAGGCATACAGCAAACCGACCCAGGCGGCCCCCGAAAACTGTACCGTCCGACCGCCTAACGTCACCTCTAACAGGCTGAAGGGGGCCAGACCTATTATGCCAAACATCACTGCGCCGGTGGTTACTTCCAGGCCATCATAACGCTGGGTCAGGCTACGGCCTAGCACGTTGTAAGCGGCCCAGCCGAGCGTCCCGCCCAGAAAGATTAAATCACCCCAGACCTGACTACCTTTGGAGCCGCTAAAAAGAGTTAGGGGGTTAATCCCAAGTACAAACCAAACCCCAACTAGACTGACCAGCAGTCCTAGCCAGACCGCCCGCAAAGGCTTTTCGCCCAGGAAGTAAGCCGCCAGAAGGGTAATCGAGAGCGGTTCGGTCGCCGCCAGGATCGAGATGTCGCTGGCAGTGCTGAACGTGAGGCCCCAATTCTGGCCTAGCTGGATCAGGCTAAAACCCATCACACCGGCAAAAGCGATCCGACCCCAATCGCGCCGGGCAATGTGCCAACCGCCGCGCAAGAAAAGCATTAACGGTAGTAGTACGATAGCCGCCAGACTAAAGCGGATCAAGGCAAAAGTAGCCGGAGGTATATCAGCCAGTCCTAGTCTGGTGATTGGAAAAGCCGCCCCCCAGATGATACAGGTCAGGGCCATCAAAGGCAGATAGGGCTGAAAGCGAAACCGAGAACGGGACACAGCCGCCGTTTCAGGTGTTTGCAAACTCATGCGGTTTGCTGCACCGAGGTTAGCACTGGCGGACGTACATGACTCATTAGCACCGCATCAATAATCATATGCAACCCAACTAGCGTCCAGATGTCGCCTGTTGCAAAGAAATATAGACACCAACCGAGAACGATCAAAGCCTGGATCGGGCTAAGTAGCTTGCGAAGACGTTGCCAGCGTGGTTCGGCGGTAAAGTGGCGTGGCAAGGCCCGCGCCCAGAAAAAGGCGTGGGCAATCCCGGAATAAACCACAAAGCCGATAAACCCAAAGATAAAGTTGACTACACCCCAATCCGGCCCCAACAACCAGCGCGAACCACCTTCCAAAAGCCGGAAGAAAGCCATAAAAGCAAAGACTTCCAATACCCCATTTATCAGGGTGAAAATCGCCGTCGCCGAAAGCGAAAAGGGCCTACCGTCCGACCGGGCTACTTTGATATAAGCCCATTCGTTGAATAGGGTGATAGCAACGGCATAGGCTAACTGGATTGGGGCTTGCCCCCAGGCTGCCGGAATGCGCCAGCTAAATAATTCTTCGCGCAAAAATACCAAGCCGACCGCCAGACAAAAGAGCCAGTACAAGACTAAGGCCCGGTTGACCGACTGAAACGGGGCATGGCTCGAACCGCGAGTGCGGTCTAACTGCTCCCTATGCCCTTCCTCAACTGAAATTGAACTCATTCACAAAATCCTTTTAAGCTTAATCTATCCTCATCCCCACAATTCGACAATCTTGTTCAGAATCTGCTCTGCGACGGCAGCTTTCGGCATACGATCAAGGTTGGTAATAAGACCGCCCCGCTCGATCAGGGTCACTTCGTTGTCGGGTTGCCCGATGCTGCTAACCGCTTCGTTGGCAACGATCAAATCGAGGTCTTTGCTGTGCAGCTTTTTCTCGGCATTAAGGGTCAAGTCCTGGGTTTCGGCAGCAAACCCGACCCGCAACAACCCTTCTAGCCCGGCCTGCCCTTTAAGGCCCGCCAGGATGTCCGGGTTCAAGGTCAGTTCGATGGTTGGGGCGATTCCGCTGCCATCTTTTTTGATCTTCTGAGTGCTGGCGCTGATAGGCCGGAAATCGGCGACTGCCGCCGCCATAATCAGCACATCGGCTTTTGGCTCTGCATTCAAAGCGGCGTGGACGGCAACCTCCATTTCGCGGGCGCTAATGATGCTTATAAAATCGCAGCCGTAGGGCGGTTCGAGCTTGACCGGGCCGGAAATAAGCGTAACCTGCGCTCCACGCGAGAGGGCCTGTTCAGCCAGCGCGTAACCCATCTGCCCACTCGAACGGTTGCCGATGTAACGCACGGGGTCAAGGGCCTCCTGCGTACCACCCGCCGTAATGACTACCCGCTTGCCAACCAAATCGCCGTTACGCCGTCCGAGGGCCAACCGAACCGCCGCCACAATCTGGGCCGCTTCCGCCATCCGGCCTGTCCCGACCGCGCCGGAAGCCAGCATGCCATAGCCCGGCTCGATAATTTCGGCTCCCCGTTCTTGCAAAGTTTGCAAATGTTGCTGGGTAGCCGGGTGCTGATACATATGAGTCTCCATCGCCGGAGCCAGCAAAAGCGGCACGCCGGGCGGCAGACCCAGCAACGTCGTCGTGATAACATCGTCGGCCAGACCGAGCGCAAGACGAGCCAAAATATCGGCAGTGGCCGGAGCAATCACCACCAGGTCAGCCTCACGTGCCAGCGAGATATGACCTTGCTCCTCCTGCGTCCAGCCTTCCCACACTTCGGTATAGACTTTGTAGCGCGTGAGCGACTGAAAGGTCAAGGGTGTGACAAAGCGGGTCGCTGCCGGAGTCATCAGCACACTGACCCGCGCCCCGGCTACCGTCAAATCACGGGCGACCTGGACTACTTTGTAAGCCGCGATGCCGCCGGAAACGCCCAACAGAATATTTTTATCTTTCAGGTTCATCTTAATATTAATCCACACTGATACCAGGGTAGTCTGTATTTTGTACTACGCTTCGCCCACCTCAGAGGCCACTTTTTCCGGGTTAGCCTGCATCCAGGCTTCGAGTTGGGCTACTTCCGAGAAATCTAGCAAAGCTTCCGCCAAATCTTCTAATTGCCTCTGGGACAAGTCGGCGAGTTGCGCTTCTAACTCAGGGTTAAGTAAGCCAAATTTGTGGGTGAGTTGGCGCTTCGTAATAGTCAGGATTGCTTTTTTTGACCAACTGGTTTCAATCCACATAACTTGCTCCTTTTGCTTAAACTCGCCCTTAGCTGTTGTTAAGTTCGTGGATCAGCCGCAACCCTTGCAAAGTCAATTCCTGGTCTACCACATCAATCAGGTTGGCGGCTTCCTGGGCGACGACTTCGGCCAGCCCGCCGGTAGCGATAACCATGATCTTCTGGCCTAGCGCTAACGGATTGGTAGCAGTCAATTCTTCCTTAAATCGCTTGACCAGACCATCCACCAGCCCGATATAGCCAAACATAATGCCCGACTGCATACTGGCAGCCGTGTTGCGCCCGATAGCCTGTTTGGGCGGTATTAGCTCAACCCTGAAAAGACGGCTGGCAACCTGGAAAAGGGCTTCCGAGGCGATATTGATACCGGGTGCAATTGCGCCGCCCAGATACTCGCCGTTACTGGAGAGCGCGTCAAAAGTGGTCGCTGTCCCAAAGTCGATGATGATCGCTGGGCCACCATAATAATGATAAGCCGCCACCGCATTTACAATTCGGTCGGCTCCGACCTCACGGGGGTTCTCGTAGCGTACCGCCACCCCGGTCTTAATCCCCGGTTCAACTACCAACGCCTTTTTGCCAAAGTAAAGCTCGGCCATCTCGCGCATAGCGGAAGTCAGGGGCGGTACTACGCTTGAAATAACTACGTCCGTCACGTCAGAAGCCTGATGACCCCGATGTTGCAACAAAGCCAGCACCATCACGCCCCATTCGTCCGGCATTCGGCGACGTTCGGTCTGCACTCGCCAACTGGCCTTGACCTTGTCGCCTTCAAATATACCTAGCACTACATTGGTATTACCCACATCGACCGCCAGCAACACGACTTTGCCCCTTTCTATTAAGCGATAAAACGAGCTATTAAAAGTCAACTGACCGCTAAAGCAAGTCTAATTGCCCGTATTATACACTTGTTTATTGAAAACGACATAACGAACGGAATTGACGATGCAGAGCCGTTTCGCATAAGCTTCTGGGAATTTAACAGGGATACACAGAATATACAGGATAAAATTGCCTGTAATTAGTCCTGATAAACGGGCAGTTAGCTTTTGTCCATAAATTACTTTCGATAGGATGCAAACAAATATGAAGATAGCGGTGATCGGGGCCGGAGCGCTCGGCAGTCTTTATGCCGGGCTGTTGGCCTTAAATGGCGGGGCGGAGCAGGCTGAAATTTGGCTGGTGGGCGGCCCGTCCAGCCGTGAACACCTGAACGCAATAGAGCGGGAGGGTCTGCGGCTCGAACTGGCTCCCCAGGTGGCCGCCACCTGGCCTGCCGCCCACCGCTACCCAACTGACCCGGATGGCTCTTACCGAGTAACAAGTCTAAAGCCGGTCGAGAGCGCCGCCCTGGTGGATCGTCCGGTCGAATTGGCTCTAGTGCTGGTCAAAAGCTACCGAACGGCTTCGGCGGCAGAGCAGGCTGCGACGGTTTTGGGCGAGGGTGGGCTGGCACTGACCTTGCAAAATGGGCTGGGTAACGCCGAACAACTAGCCGCCGTTTTAGGAAGCGAACGGGTCGGGCAAGGCGTAACCAGCCTGGGAGCAACTTTGTTAGGGCCGGGCCGGGTGCGCTTGGCCGGATTGGGCCAGACCGCTCTCGGTCTCGCGCCCGGCCTATCTCCCTTCGCCCAGGAAACCCTGACAACTTTCGCTGATCGCTTGCGAGGCCTCGACCTGGATATCATACTCGGCCCAGATGTGAGTGGGCTAGTCTGGACCAAACTGGTCGTAAACTGCGCGATCAATCCTCTGACCGCCCTGCTCGGTTGTACCAATGGCGAACTACTCGAACGGCCTGCTACCCGCGATTTACTCGACTCCGCCGCCATCGAAGCAGCCCAGATTGCACAAGCGGCTCAAATCGATTTGGGTTATCCGCCCCAGGAAGCCGCCGCCCGCGCCCGCCGCGTCGCCGAGCTAACCTCAGCCAACCTCAGTTCGATGCTAACCGATGTACGGCGAGGTCGCTCCACCGAAATCGAGGCTATCAATGGCGCAGTCGTTCGCACCGCCGAACGGCTTGGCCTGACCGCCCCGATTAATCGCACCCTTTATTTGCTAGTGAAAGCGATTGGAGAAAGGCAGAAGTAAGAATGCAGAATAGAGAATGCAGAATGCAGAATAGAGAAGTAAGAGAGAAAAGCGGATAGTTAACTGATTTTTGGGAATGTGTAATTTTTTGGGGTGTAATGGTGTTTAATAGAGAGGGGCATAAATAGGGACCTTGCGTTTGAGAAATGACCCGGCCTAACGATTTGAAAGGATTTAGCTAAAATGAAACCTGTGTTGAAACCGACCGGCCTACAAATGGCCCACTCCAAACTAAGCTTGATTTTGCTGGCTGCCTGGCTTTGCCTGGGGCTGTTAGCCGCCTGTGGGGATGCTTCGCCAACCTCGGTTGGTCCGGCCCTTGCCACGCCTGCGCCAAACCCAACCACCGCTATTCCAGCGACGACTGCCCTACCAGCCACCACCGCGCCACTGGCTACTAAAACACCACCCCCTACTACGACGGCTGCACCCAAAACGACGACTGCCGCCCCGAACACGACCGCGCCAGCCACCACTACGGCGGTCACTGCCAACCCTGCCGGAGCCGTCAATGCCAAACTCGATACAGCCGTCAGCCTTAAATATAACCAGAGCGCCCTGGTAGCCTCTGAAAATCTGCAAGTTAAGTTCGCGGGAGTGTTAGGCGACACGCGCTGCTCGGTCACGGTCAAATGTGTGCAGACCAATCAGGTTGTTATCGAGATAGAAGTCTCTAAGAACGGTCAGTCACTTGGCAAATCTCGGCTATACGGCTACCGCGATTTCCAAAAATTTTTCCTGGAAACCGATAAAAAATTCCTCGAAGATTATTATTTTGGCCTGGTTAAGGTCACTCCTAACCGGGATTATACCTCGGCAGGCGAACCGAAAGCTATCGCTATTTCGGATTATACGGTTGATTTGATAATTTCCAAAGCCGGGGTCGTTAATACCCCGATTGGCAACGAACCAGTCAAGGCCGAGGTAGGTACGGTCTTTGATCTCAAAGTTGACCAAACTGCCCTATTAGCTTCGGAGAATTTGCAGATCAAGTTTGCCAATGTAACCGAAGATTCGCGCTGTCCGATTGGCGCTAGTATCGCCTGCGCCTGGTCAGGGCAGGTAGTCATCGAGGTCGGCGTTAGCAAAAGCGGTCAGTCGGTCGGTAGTTTCAAGTTGACTACACTTGGCCCAACCCGGCAGGACGCTCCCAAAACCTTTGAAAACTATTCATTGATTTTGCTCAAGATTTTGCCGGAACGTGTCGGAAACCCGCCCTCTACCCCATCCACCCCACCCGGCGTAAAGGAGATCAAAACGGGCGATTATATCGCAAAGTTAGTGCTGGTAAAATTGTAGGGAGGCAAAGGACGGTCTATGGGCGGAGCCATCTAACAAAATACCCCCGTTCTCTGTGGGGCTTGCTCCGTCCAGGGATGTTTAGTGGACGATTATTTAAAGTTAACTTAGAAACAAAAATAGTTCTAATGGGCTGTTGCAATCTTGCAAAACATCGGATAAAATAGATTAGGTTTTCGGGCGTTAATATCTATATGGGGTTTTTCCCTTTTGATAACAACACAAAATAGAATAAACCTAAAACTTTCCCGCAATATTTTCGTATTATATATATTGTAGTGAAGTAGACGGGAATAACTTTGGCTGGTGAGCCAGAGAATCAGGTAAGCGTAAAACATTATACGCTATTGACGCACAACTTTAGCTCTGTGACGAGCTTGTTGTAACAGCTTTTGAGTGGGTAGGACGTAAAATGAAGTTAGCAGGTAAATCGGAAGGCAGAAGCAGGGCGCTTATTATAGCCCTGGTTTTCAGCCTTTTTTTTCTGGTCGGCTGTTCGGACGCAGGACTGGCAACTCCTACCCCGGCAACTAACCCAACCCAGGCTGCCAGCACAGTAGCTACTCCGGCAGCACCCAATGTGAACCCGTTTGCAACTACGGCAGCCTCAGCTACTACCGCCGGGACGACAGTGAGTACGGTCCCGGCAACAACCGCCCAGGCCGCAACTACCGCCCCTACCACAATACCCAGCACTGCTCCGGCGACAACCTCGCCTCCGAAGCCGACCAGCCTATATAATTTTCCTTATGCCGATTCGCAATATTATGTGCATTTGCCGCCTCATATCAAGTCCGGCCCGCTTCAGGTGGTTTTAGCTATACATGGTATGGGTAATAACGGGCAGGCTTTTGCCCAACCTTTGATACCTTATGCCGACGAGTATGGTTTTGTGCTGGTTGCCCCGACCATGAAATACGATAGCAACTACAGTGACCCGGCTAATATTGCCGCCAACGATGCGGTACTACTACCAGAACTCGATAAGTTGCTGGACAGACTACCCACTCAGTTGGGATACCCGGTTAGCCAAAAAGCGCTGGTATTCGGCTTCTCACGGGGCGGGCAGATCGCGCATCGTTTTGCTTTTTTCTATCCCGAACGGGTGCTAGGGGTCGCAGCTATCTCCGCCGGTAATTATACTTTACCTGCCGCCCAATACCGGCCCGAAAATACCACCAGCCAAACCGACCTGCGTTTTCCCTTTGGTATCGCCGACCTATCACACTATATTGGACACGAGGTTGATTTACCGGCCTTACGTCAGGTATCTTTTTGGTTGGCAGTCGGTGGAGCGGATGTCGGCACAAAAGATGTACCGGTAGCCTGGACTCCCTATCTGGGCCAGACACGGGTGGAACGCACCACCCGGTTTTACAAAGCGCTTCAAAATGCAGGTATTTCAGCGACTTTGAATGTCTTTCCGGGGGTAGATCATTCGATTTGTACCGGGATGAAGCAAGGCGCATTTGCTTTCTTTAATGGCCTGAACCCGGACGGTCATTAGAAAACCGTATTTTCAGACCAAAGAAGGCAAAATGAGTGGGCTATTAGCCCACTTTTTGTTTTGAAAAAATAACTTTTCAACTCTATAATAGCGTTATAATAATTTAACCTATAATTAAGGTAGGGGAAGTATGGAAACTGGGCTGGTTTTAGACTGGCCTTCTGTTTTGTTTTGAATGTATTATACCAGGTCCTAATAAGTAGGCAAGATTTGTAGTAGAGAATTTATTCTCTTTAGCCTTTTGCAAAAGGAAAGAGAATAAATTCTCTACTACTCTACTTTACCGGACTTGGTATTAGTGGGAAGAATGACGAACAATAAAAAAATAAGATTTATAAATCTCATGATGTTGGGGGCGCTGTTAGCGGGGTTGGTAGCCGCCTGTGGCGATGCAGCGCCGACCGTTACAAAAATGGAATTGGAAGATAGCAAGGGCGCGATTGTGAGTTTGCCGGATATTCCAACCTCTGTGCCGACAATTGTACCTGCTACCAACGCGCCTGCCGCAGCCTTGACTGCTACGCCGGTTAGGGTAGCCGGGTTGGATGGGGGAGGCTTAGTGGGCGCGACTCCGGTCCCGCCAACTGTTAAGCCGGTTGTAACTCCTACCCCGACCCCTTATCCGACCCCTGCTTTAAAAATACCGCCCCTCGGTGCGCCCAAGACGGTTGACTTTAGCGGCAAAGGTCAGGTTTTGGAGGTCGAGTTTCACAGTACACTGCTCAATAAAGACGTGCAGTACCGGATTTATTTGCCCCAGGAATACGCTACTTCACAAAAACGTTACCCGGTGCTGTATATGTTACACGGCTATAGCGGCAAGATCGATGAATGGATGTGGTACGGTCTGCTGGATCGCTTTGACGAAATGATTAATACCCGGCAGGTCAAGCCTTTTATTATTGTGCTGCCTTTCGGAGACCAGGAATATTGGATGGATCATCCCGATAACGGCCCGGCCTGGGGTGAATATGTGGCGCACGAGGTAGTTGACCATATCGACGGGAACTATCGCACCTTGCCTTTTAAGGAAAGTCGGGCCATCGGGGGGCTTTCGATGGGTGGCAACGGCGCTTTGCAAGTTTCGATGAACTATCCAAATATCTTCGGTGTGATCGGGGCGCACAGTCCGACTATGCGTACCTATGATCAGAAAATTCCCTGGTGGGGCGATGAAGATTGGTTCTTGAAACACGACCCGGTAGCGATGGTCAAGACCAATCAATATATCTCCCAGGTCAAGCTATGGATCGATATTGGTAGCGACGATAAAACCTGGCGACCTCGCGCTCTTGAACTCAAGCAAAACTTGCTCGACCGCAAAATTGCTTTTAAGTGGACTGATTTCCCCGGCGACCACAATGCCGAATACTGGACGGCCCACGTCCCGGATTACCTTTCCTGGTACAATAGCGTCCTGGTTTTCCCTTAAAAAGCAGTGGCACTATTCTAGCCAGAGAATTGATCTTAAGGTATACTCAAATCGAAAGAGCGCTTATGAAAAATAGTAAAAGGTGATAGACCAATGGCAACTCAGACCTTACTCCCTAAAAAGAAGCGGAATAAGCATGGCTCTAAATCTAAACTCAATAGAACTACCCCGTATGAGAACTGGCCGATTGATATTGAAGCGGCTTATCAGCGTGATAAAGGCCCTTACACAATTGCTAATGCCACTATACGTGTATCCGAAGAATCGTTGGAACTTTTTAACGGTTGGCTGGTCTGGCAGACTATGACCGAACCCGAAGAAAGGCGGATTGCCGCTAACATTCAAGAGATATTGTCATTGGCAGCCAGGGCGCGGGGGTTTGGACAAGCCTATCCCGATCAGCTTGAATGTGTCATGGTCAACGAGGATGTCCACAAGCCGGACGTTTGTATGATCTCCAAAGAGCGCTACGAAAGCCGGGTTGAGCCAGTCGAACCGGGCCGCGACCACACGATTTTGCGCGGCAGCCCCGACCTGGTGGTCGAGATTCGTTCGCCTTCCAACCGACGCACACAGGAACGCAAGAAGCGAAAGAGCTATTTTGAAAGTGGGGCAGTAATAATCTGGGATGTCGATTACCTCAAGCGCACAATCTGGGTATATGAGGCTGAAAATCCCGAAGAGGGCCTGGAATATACCGAACAAGCTGAGATAAATTGCGAACCGCTACTCTTGGGCTGGACACGCAAAGTCGGCGATTTCTTCAGTAAAGATTTGAGCGCCGAGGACATAGTAGGTGAGATAGCTCAACAGTGGCGAGCCGAAAGCGAGGAAAAGGGGCGGGCCGTCGGTCATGAAGAAGGTTTGATAGCAGGGCGTGAAGAAGGGGAATTAGCCGCTTTGAGAAAAATATTGCTGCGACAGGTCGGGCGGCGCTACGGTGAAGCTAAGTTGCCGAACGATCTGGCGGCTAAGTTGGAGCGTTATACGGCAAACCAGTTGGTTGACCTGACCGATGCGATTACCACTAGCCTCAATTTGGAGGAATGGTTGGCTAATTTACCGACCGAAGATTAGCGCCGACCACCCTTCTCTAAAAAAGTCGGTTGAGAAGCACCCCTAAAATTGAGTGGAAGTGAGCAAGATCACATCAAAAGCGGGAACCGTCACCTGCCTAAACCGTTACAATTAATATAATTATACTTGGATTAATCAAACGGTAGCTGGGGGCGGTTATGACCCTGAATGATTTGGAAACCTTCAAGCAGGCTATTGCGCTGGCCGAGCTTGGCAAAAAGGCCGAGGCCCATACTCTCCTGATGGATTTGCGCCGGACGAACCCGGATAATTGCCGGATTTTGCTGTGTTTAACCTTTACTGCCGACGACCTGAACGAAGCCCACAAAGCTCTTGAAGCTGCCGCCCGGCTTGAACCGGGTAATTCGTCGGTGGCTGCCGCTAAAATTTGGCTGGCCCACCAACAAAAACAAAATGGCTCAAACTTTTATCGGCGGGTTCATCAGACGGCAACGGTTCACCCTGTCCCGACCCGTCTATATTATGAGCCGCAAGCGACCACGACCACCGTTTTGGATAGACCCAAAACAACCCCGACCGAGGCTCCGGCTAGATTAGTGGCAGAATCCG
The DNA here is from genome assembly GCA_038210655.1 of Chloroflexia bacterium. Taxonomy (GTDB): domain Bacteria; phylum Chloroflexota; class Chloroflexia; order Chloroheliales; family Chloroheliaceae; genus 54-19. The sequence continues at coordinate 103,681 of JBBQWM010000016.1, read as the reverse complement.
TTTCGCACTCACTAGCGAATAAACCTCTTTACGCGCCGCTCGACCGCCCCAGAATCGAACCTAGACCGACGCAGCCGTTAGAAAAGAGCGCTGTAGCTAGGCCGGTTTCCCAACCCGCTTTTGTTACTCAAAAACTGCTTATTTACTACCCCAAAATGCTGGCTTTCGCCTGGTGGAAAATTTGGGTCGGGCTGTTGGTAATAGCTACTATTGTGGCAGGATTGACGTTACCGGGTAAACTCAACCCCTTTAGCAATCTGACCGAAGCCGAAAAATCCTATTGGTCGGAAGTACGCAAGGTCAACGAACAAACCAATACCGCTAACGCCCAGTTGCAAAACATGGAAAAGCAGGGCTTGAACCGTCTGGCTCTCAAACAAAGTATTCGGCACGAGTTAGAAGTTTTCGAGGAAGTTAATACTCGTTTCCGCTCTATTCAAAGCCCTTCGACGCGCTTCGACCGGGTGGACAGTTTGCTAGGTCTGGCTTTTAGCTATTACAGCGAGGGGGCCAATTTGATAAGTCAGGGCCTGGAAGACAACGATCAGAACCTTATCAAACAGGGTAATAATTTGCTTGTGATCGGCAACGATTTTTTGAACCAGGCCCGAACCGAATTGAAGAATTTGGGGCTGATGAAATAATGCAGAATAATGAATGCAGAATAATGAATAATGGTAAGTACTCAGCCTTGTCATTCTGAGGCGGGGAATAACCTGGATTTTGCCAAAGATAATTCCCCGCCGAAGAATCTAGACCATTCGTGTCCTGATCCCCTATGGGGGGCGACGGCTCAGGTGGACAGGGCTGAGTAATTATGAATTATAAATAGTGAGTATATTCTGTTGCAGCAAGCTTGAGTTTAGCTGCCGGTACGGGCTGGATATTCGGACAAATCCAGTTGCGAGTCGTAGTAGATACAAGCCTGGTTGCCCCCGCTACTCTTGGCCCGCAACATTGCCAGATCAGCCTTTTCAAACAGAACATGCGCTAAACCGGCATTAGAGGGAAAGGTCGCGATGCCGAGGCTCATGGTCATCCGAGTATCGGCCTGAATGTCGAGTATCTGTTGTACCGAGGCGTTGGTGATAGTCAGGGTTGAAAGCTCCTGACAGGCCAGGCGAAGCCGCTCGGCAATACCATAAGCTTCTTCAGCCTGGGTATTGGGCAGCAAGAGACAAAAAGCATCCCCGTTGTAACGAAAAGCCTGAGCGGTCGCCCGACAATTCTCCTTAAGCAGTCGGGCAACCTTAGCCAAAAATTGATTTCCCAACACGAAATTAAAAACACTATTTAAACGTTTGAACCCGTCCAGATCGATCACAATCAAACTAAGCGGCTGTCCAGTTTGGCGGGACTGTTCCAGACTGCTATTGATAGTTCGCCAGAACTTTTGCTGGTTATAGAGACCCGTGACCCGATCAATAAACAACAAATCATCGGCCCGGTCGCCTTCGACCAAAGAGAAAAGACTGCTCATAGTGTCCCTGTTCCTAAACCCTTAGTACTAAATCTTTTTAGGCGGTAGTAATTTCTAAATTATCGGGATAATTCCACTTAATTAGTATTCTGGATGAGCCTAGACTTACTCTTACTTCGATATATCGACAAGTTAAATAGGATAAATGGAATGCCCCCTTGATAAGAACTTTCTCGCTACAGTACGTAAATAGGTCGTAGTATTACCAATTGGTCTAATTAAAATAATTATATCGTAGAAATGTTGTGAGTGCTATAGGAAAGAAGTCTGTAGGAGTTTTGGGGGATAAACTGCTTTAATACAGGGCTAAACTGAATTTATATCATAGTATGAACATTAACAACAACAACGGGCGTATAGAGGGATATGTTGCCCATAAAACTTGAGTTAGGAGATTGGGGCAGCATTCCATGTTAAAAAGAGCCAACGTCCAACCCGACGGTACGGAACAAATTTAGTGCGGTCTTGCAAGATTTTCAGTACTGTCGGTTCGAAGCGTCTGGGAAAAGGCGAAGCGGAACCATCTTGCACCGCTTTATCGAGGGCTTCCTCACTCATATCGGGCTGCGAGATTTCAAAAAAGACACTGCGATAGTAGCCGGTATTAAGCTTTTCCAAAAAGGCCCGGCTATTCCAACTGCCATCCTGGGCCAATTGCCCGAAAACAAAGGGGTCATCCAGATCGGTTGCAAAACCCTGGGTGGCTTGCCAACCACTATCTTCCGCCAGCAAAGGGCCACTACCATTCAATTCGCGCACCAGAGCCGCAACTTGATCGGAGCGGTCGAAATCTGCCGAAGTAGGGGTGTTCGAGCCATCCGCCAGGATCGGAATATGATGCAACTGGAAAAGCTGGATCACCATCAGAATTATAGCGACCGTCCCAAGTGGAACCCGCAAAGGCCCGTAGCGCCCGATCGGTCGCAAGGCCAGCAAGCGTCCGGCCTGACACCAGGCCAATAACGACATCAGGCACAGGCTTTCGATATAGTAATTGTAATCGGCTCCGACTTTGCCCGCCGAAAATGAAACCAGTAGGGCGGTAAAAAAGTAGATGCGCCACAAATCGACCCGCTCGAAGCGCCCAACTAAGGGCCGGGCGACCCACACCAGCGCCAGTAGCAGCAGAACAGCGTGCGTCCAAAGCAGATAATTAAGAGCCGCCCCCAAAAAATCCAGATCATAGGGCTGGCTGTTATAAGTCACGATATGGCGAAAGAAATAGCCATCGGTCGCCAGTTGAAAGGCCAGCCCAATGACCACCAGCCCGGCTACTAAAGTCCCCAAAAATCCGGCCAGATCACGCCAGCGTCGTCCCAATCCTAGCCAAATCAGGATTGCGATAGGAGCCGCCAGCGCCGATTGCTTGGTCAACAGGGCTAGGACGCACAATAGCCCGGCGAAAACATAAGGCCCCGTCCCGGCTTCCCGACGGCGGTCGAAATCGGCCCGCCAGACCTGGACTACTGCACCCAGACTAAAAGCAATTGCCAGTATATCGGCCTTTGCCAGGACCCCCCAATCGTAGAGGGCGGCAGTTGCAAAAGGGGTCAGGGCAGCAGCCAGCCCGATCCCCAGACCGGCCCGTCGCCCGGAGGCCAGTTCTTGCCGACGAGCCACCCGATATAGCGTCACCCCGATATAGAGCGAAGCGAGTAGCGTAATAAGCCGACCGCCAAAAAGCGAACGCGGCCCGGTTATAAACATCGTAAAGGCTTCCAGATAATAGTAAACTGGGCCATAAATAGCGGCTTGATAGGGAGGATTGAGGTTAGGTGAGTAAAGGCTGGCAGGGCTAAAATTATTCTGGTAAAGTTGGCCTGCCTCGTAAAAGACCGCCCCTTCGCCATATTGCAACGGGTAAGGATAGAACCAGGCGATTGCGACCCGGTAAAGGAAGAAAAGGGTGTAGAGAAAGATGAAGAAGCCGCCCAAAATTTGAGGCAGCTTCTTCAAGGGCCGTTCGCGCCTGAACGCGGAGCCGGACGAGACCAGCGCGGAAGCTGATCCGGCCATGCTTAGTCTTCTTCCGGTAGTTGGCCTGTAACCTGACCCTGACCTTGCGGGCATTTTAAGACATACCCGACCCCTGGCACGGTCAAAATATAGGTCGGATCGCTGTCTTTTGGCTCAAGGCGGGTTCGCAAGTGGCGGATGTAGACCCGTAGATAATCGGTCGCCCCGGCGTACTCCGGCCCCCAGACTTTGGTCAAAAGATCGCTATGCAACATTACCCGCCCGGCGTTAGTCGCAAGATAATAGAGCAAGCGGTATTCGGTCGGGGTTAAAGGAACCGGCTTACCCTGGGTGGAAACTTCGTGGCGCACAAAGTCAATCGAAATATCACCGCAAGAAAAGGTCGGCGAATATTTGTTAAGCTCTTGATATTCGCTACGGCGTAAGACAGCCTTGACCCGCGCCAGCAATTCGTCGGCGCTAAAAGGTTTTGTAACATAATCGTCCGCTCCAGCCTCGAAGCCAGTCACAAGATCGGCCCGTTCGTTGCGGGCGGTCAGCATAATAATCGGCACGGTCGAAAACTCGCGGATACGGCGGCAAATCTGATAACCGTCCTGACCGGGCAGCATTATGTCAAGAATGACCAAATCGGGCTTCTCGTTCTCGACAATATCGAGCGCTTTGGTCGCTTCGGAAGCGGATACCACCTTAAATTGCAAGCTCTCCAGGTTGTCGCGCACCAGGCGAACCAGACCCGGTTGGTCGTCCACTACCAACACTGTTTTTTCTTTACTCATCTGTTACTCCTTGTGATCTAGCCACTAATACCCTTTAGCAGAGGGTTTTCTCCTTCGGATCGACGATAGGCGGAACCTTATCTGCCGAACTAACCAAAGGAGAGTTCACGACTAAAAGTCGGCTAGATGGCTTAGTCCAGGTCGATCTCCTTCGACATATCTGAGACTGGCAACGTAAAATAAAAAGTACTGCCCAAACCAAGACCTTGACTTTCGACCCAGATGCGACCGCCGTGAGCTTCGATAATGCCCCGGCAAATCGCCAGACCCAACCCGGTGCCTTCGGTACGACGAGCGGCCCCGGTATCGACCCGGAAAAAACGTTCGAAGATTTTAGGCTGATCGTCCAGAGTTATGCCTACCCCGTTATCATGAACTGAAACCAGCACCCGCACCTCTTTACTTTCCAGGTCAGGCGCAGGCTTATTCACTCTAATCGAGATGTGCTGCGGTTGCGGCGAATATTTGATCCCGTTTTGGATCAAATTTCGTAAGACCTGAATAATGCGTTGCGGGTCAGCCAACACAAAGGGCATTTCCTCTATCGGCGGATAGCTCCATTCGAGCACCGCTTCGGGAGTACGGCGACGCGCTTCGGTGACGGCCCGTTCCATTACCTCGTTCAGTTGGATCGGCTCCGGGAAAATCCGTAATGCACCCGCTTCGATCCGAGAGACTTCCAAAATATTGTCGATCAATTGCATCAGCTTATCACATTCTTCGCTGATAATTGAGAGATATTCGATGCCGGTCTGGTTGTTCCAATTAACATCCGGGCGCAAAAGGGTCGTGGCATACCCTTTGATCGAAGTAAGCGGAGTCCGCAACTCGTGCGAGACAGTTGCTACAAACTCGGCCCGCAAGCGGTCGGCCTCGTGCAGAGCTTCGACCCGTGCCAGACGGCGAAAAAGCCGGTTGTTATCGATAGCGATAGCGGCCTGGCTTGCCAAAATCGCGGCAGTCTGCAAATCCACTTCGCTAAAAGCCTGGTCAACCCCCCGGCGTTCCATCAGCAAAACACCGACTTTGCGCCCCTGGGCCAGCAGGGGTACGATTATCTCGCAGTTTTCTTGCTGGGCTGATAGAGCCTGCTTCTCAATCGGCTGCACCTGATAACCGTCGATTAGCATCAAGGAAGCGTTGGCTTCAATTGCTTTTTTGCCCCAGTGGTGGAGTTTTGCCAGGGAACCCTGATTGGAACGACTAAAGTGTTCCAAATCGGGATAATAGAGCGGCAATTGAACCCCATCCCGCAAACTAACGTCTTCTTCCTCGCGCTGCACGATTGAGACCAGTTCCAGTTCAGCCGTATCCGTGTGGGGGGCTTCGCTAAACAAGAGCAGGAAAGCTTGATCGGCCTGGATTTCGCGCATTGCCAATTCGAGGGCCAGGCGCGGCAATTGGGATTGCTCGACCTCGGCGGTTACAAGGGCCTGGGTGGTTGCAAAAACCTCGACCAGGGCTTTCATCTTAATATTTTCGCGGGTCAGGGTCTGTTGAGCAATCGTTTGCTCGATAGTACGGGTCAGTTCAAAGGCCGTAAAAGGCTTGACCACGAACCCATGCACACCTAGATTGAGCGACTGAATAGCGAGGTCAATCGAACTATGCCCGGTCATAATAATCGCCACAACCTGTGGGTTGATCCGTCGCACCGCCCTTACCGTCGTCAAACCATCCAGACCACTGGGCATCCGAAAATCGGTTAATAAAACATCAAAGTGATTGTTGTTGGCGAAATCAATCGCCTCTTGACCGCCCGGCAAAGCAAAAACCGTATAACCACGTTCCTGTAGCAGACGGGCCACGGCGCTACGCGCTGGTGCTTCATCATCTACTACAACAATTGTTTCTTTAGCCACTACCTTCTCACCAGATCTTCAGCGTTAGTTTTTTCACAAAAATGACCCTAGAAATACGCAACTACCGTATATTTTATTAAATAGGCTGACCGTATTTGTCTTAATGTACATTTTTATACTATATGCCGATTATGCGCTAATAGAGCCTAAAAGTCAACGCCTTTAGACGAACCGGCGACAGTGATATAATAAATTTTATAAAGAGTTATTAAAGAAGCTTGAAAGGTATCGCTATGAATAGTATAACGCAAGCCGATGGGAATGCCACGGCCGGCAAGATTGTCGCCCTGGCCGGTGGGGTGGGCGGAGCTAAGCTGGCCCTCGGCCTTTACCGCTACTTACAAGACCAGGGACGAGCGCAAGAACTGGTTATTATCGGCAATACCGGCGACGATATGGAATATTTGGGGCTACACATTAGCCCCGATTTGGATACCGTAATGTACACCCTGGCGGGTCTGGCAAACCCGCTCACGGGCTGGGGTATCGCGGGCGATAGCGCTAATAGTTTGGAAATGCTGGCCCGCTACGGTCACGACAATTGGTTCTGGCTGGGCGACCGCGACATTGCCACTCATTTGCTTCGCACCCAGCGTTTAAACCAGGGCCAACGCTTGACCAAGATAACGGCAGACCTGTGCCGAGCCTTAGATATACAGTGCCAGCTTTTGCCGATGTGCGATCAGTCGGTACGCACAAAAGTGCAGACGGTCGAGGCAGGCGAGTTGGCCTTTCAGGAGTATTTCGTGCGCCGCCGGGCGAATGATACCGTAACAGCCCTGACTTTCGAGGGGGCAGAGCAGGCGACCGTTTCGGATGAGGTGGGCCGGACTTTATCCGAAGCGGCCCTAATCGTCCTTTGCCCTTCCAATCCTTACCTGAGCATCTGGCCGATTTTGGCGGTTCCGGGGATGAGAGAAGTGCTAAGAGCGGCGGGAGCGCCAATTGTAGTGGTCAGCCCTATCGTGGGCGGGGCGGCGCTCAAGGGACCGGCGGCAGCCTTGATGCGAACGTTAGGGGGCGAGGAAAGCAGTTCAGCCCTGGGAGTGGCTCGCCTGTATGCCGGGTTCGCCCAGCATTTTGTCCTCGACCAGGTGGATGCCGAACAACAGGCCGCTATCGAACAATTAGGGTTTGTAACACTGGTCACAAATACGATTATGAAGGACGATGCGGACAAGCGGCGGTTGGCAGGTCAGATTCTAGAAGGGTACGGCTTATGAGCGGTGGAGTATTGTTTGTGCCGGTGGCAGGTTTTCCGATGATCGAACCGGGTGACGATTTGGCCCGCCTGATTGTTGAGGCTCTGGCAACAACCGGCGACCGATTGATGGATGGGGATGTGGTAGTGCTGGCCCAAAAGATTGTTTCCAAGAGCGAAGGTCGGCTGGTCAATCTGGCCCAGGTCTACCCCAGCGAACGCGCTCACCAGATTGCGTCGATTATCGGCAAAGACCCCCGTCTGGTCGAAGTTATTTTGCGAGAGAGCCGCGAGGTGATTTGGGTCAGCCCCGGCATTTTTGTAGTCGAGACTCGGCAGGGGTATGTCTGTGCCAACGCTGGAGTAGACCGCTCTAATATTCATCAACCCGCCAACCAGGGCGATCCCGCCGAAGAATGGGTCTGCCTTTTACCGCTTGACCCCAATGCGTCGGCGGCTCATCTCAAAACCAGCCTTTACAACTTGAGCGGGGCGGAAGTGGCGGTCGTCATCAACGATACTCACGGGCGACCGTTTCGGATCGGGGGGGTTGGGGTAGCGCTTGGCATGGCCGGGATGATTGGATTAGCTGACCAACGGGGGCAGTCCGACCTGTTTGGCTACCAACTTCAAGCGACCCTGACGGCCCGTGGCGACGAACTGGCAGCGGCGGCTTCCTTAGTAATGGGACAGGCTGCCGAAGCAACCCCGGTTGTCGTGGTGCGGGGTCTGGCTTACCAGAAAGCCGAATCAGTCCGCGACCCTGGCGCAACCAGCCTAATTCGCCCGCGCCATCAAGATGTTTTCCGTTACCCGCCCGGCAGCGAAAAATGGCGCTCCTAGCCTGGCACAACCTTTGATTGAAAAACCACTACCCAAACCTCACGATCCGTCCGGCAGACCCTTTATACTAATAGTAAATTGCAAGAATATCTAGCCGTTCCTGGTAGGGGCGACCCTATGTGGTCGCCCGTGAACACCCTGCACACTCTCCGAGGGCGACCACATAGGGTCGCCCCTACCAGTTCAATACCTGGGCAAATCACTGTAATAGTGAACATTATTTGACCAATCGATCGTACCAGCCTTTTGAAAGGGGCTAAAGACCTCGCTACACTTTTGTAATGCCTTTGCAATGCCTTTTTAACACTTATATAGTACTGTCCTAGTATACTATAGATATAGTTCTCAGCGTGGAAAACTTAATAAATATCTTGTTCTTGTACAAAAGTCGTTTCAACGTTAAAATTTGGTTATAAATAGGAAATTATGGACAAGTTAGAGTATTCTGTTCCTGAAAAGAACTTGCTGTCAACTTTTACAGCTTCAACCGAAAAATTGACAGATCGCCGCCGTTTCGTAACCAATATCAGCCTGTTAATGATTGGTCTAAATTTGATTACCTTGCCAGTCATTTTTATATATTTGGTTATAACCAACGATTTGAGCAATCTCATAACCCTGTCGCTTTCAACTGTAGCGATGATAACCTACTTCATAAGCTGGCGTACAGCCAGAGCTAACCGAGTAAATCTGGCGGCCTGGATCGTTCAGAGTATGCTGACCCTGAACATAAGTCTTTTGTTTATCTTTATCATGCCGGGCCTGAATGTCTGGTTCGTCTTCTTTTTGGTAGAAATAGTTGCTCTGATTATCCTGGGTCCAAAAACAGCCTATTTGATTACGGCTTGGAGTAGCGGCCTGGCCTTATACAACTCGTTTACCGAGCGATTTACCGTTTCAGGCACTATCACTCCGATTTCAACCCCAATCAGCCCATACATAGCAGTCTTTATGGTCATGATAATGGTTGTAGTAGTCTGGCTGGCCGCTTATCTGGCGAACCATCTCAAGCAATCTAACGCCCACCTCAATCAGCAGGCCGCTCGTCTGGAAGCGGCCCTACTCGATATCCAACAAAAGCGGGTGGTCGGTGAAGAGGTCAGTCGCCAGGTCTTTTCGCTAACCGCCGAACTCAACGCAACCGCCAACCAGCAAGCCAGTGGTAGTCAACAACAAGCTTCGGCCCTAAGTGAGATGACTGCCTTTATAAAGGAAATGACCCAAACGGCCCAGGCCATCTCTGCTAAAACCGATCAACTAAGCTGGGCAGCAGAACTCAGTACAGAAGCTATTGGGCGGGTTAAAAGCAGGGCGAGAGGGATGACTGAAGCAAGCGAAAATGGAGCGGTGGCTGTCGCGCAGACTATCTCCAGCGCCCAACAAGTCAATGAACAGTATAACGGTCTGCAAGGTCTTCTGGCCGATTTGTCTGAACGCCAGGGTGAGATCAGGAAAGTGGTCAGCACCATAAAAGGGATTAGCAACGAGACGCACCTGCTGGCTTTGAATGCGGCTATCGAAGCGGCCGGGGCGGGCGAGTATGGCGAACGGTTTAGAATAGTCGCCGAAGAGGTCAAAGCCCTGGCCAGTCGAGCGATGCGGGCCAGCCGAGAGGTCAATGAGATTTTAAGCAAGGTGGAAGAAGGTATCGAGAAAGCGGTGCGGGCCTCTGAAACCGGGCAGCAAGAGATTATAGCCGCCCTGGCAATTGCCAAAGAAAGTGGGGACTTGTTACACGAATTGGGGGTCAATATTTACGAAAATGTTGAAGAAGTTCAATTGATCGAGGAGTCAAATCAAGCCATGAACGGACAAAGCCGGGAGATAAATTTTGCAACCAAACAGCAATATAGCGCTTCCAATCAAGCTCTGGAAACTTTGCAAAACATCGGTAGTGTCGCTATGCAAAGTGCCAACGGTAGTACGGAAGTGACCAGAAGCACGCATCATCTCGAAGAACTATCCCAAACTTTATTAACGGCCCTGGTGGCCTGACAGAGCAAGCCTGAAACGAAATTATTAACCAATCATAATTACTCAGGCCGGGCGACCACATTGGGTCGCCCCTACCCAAAATCCGTTACCCAAAATCCATTATAGGGAACGACCCAATGTGGTCGCCCAAAGGGATAGGCTGCGTAGCTACAACCAATCTAGCCTAAACATTCTGGAAAAAGCAAGCATGATTTATTTCAAAGAGCCATATGTAACGGTAAGCTGGGATGAAGAAATCCAGGCGGTGATACTGCAATGGCAAGGCTTTATCTCGCTTCCAAAGATACAGACCGGCCTGAATAAAGCGCTGGAACTGTTCGAGCAGAAAGGGCAATCTAACTGGCTCGCCGATACTAGCCAGTTAAGTCCAGTTAGTAAAGAGATTGACCAGTGGGTCAATGAGGAATGGGTTCCACGTGCGATAGTCGCCGGAATTAAAAACATGGCGATGGTCATACCCAAAAGTGCCTTAGCCCGGATGGGGATAGAAGCCTCTATGAGTAAAGCACCTACCGACAACGAGGTTACAATGGCCTTCTTTGATAGCCAACTTAGCGCCAAAAGGTGGCTGCGCTCCCGGTAGCAAAGTTTTATCTTTTACAACTGCCCTTTACCGGGGTAGCCCTGTCAAACCTAACGAAGCGTCCAATCCACTTCCGGCCCACAAAACCAGGAATGGGCTTTTTGTAAGCCCCAAAATATACTCGCTCCAAACCGCCAGAATATATTAGAAAAATTTTCTGCCAAAATTTTTCTAATATATTCAACCCTGGTTTAGGTGGTAGAATAACTCGTCGGTTTGCAAAAAGCTGACACGCACTCCCTCTCGATTAAAGCTTGCTTTTCCTTTGCAGAAAATGTACACTGCAATGATACGGCGAGACAGATCGCCGCCGCTTGGTGTTGTCTTTTTCCTCCTCATGGCAAAGGCAGCATTAAACTCAAATTTGGCAAAAAACTATCCTAAATCACTTATAAGATTTATTTAATGTGGTAGTCTTAATAGTACAAAAGGAGGATCATCTCATGAGTTTTTCAACCGAGAGTGAAACAAATGTTCCGATAGCCGAAGCCGAATCGCCCCCAGGTGATAGTCAGTTATTAACAGTAAGTACGGGCGATCTGCTTAGTGAAGTGGTTGAACCACCACCTAGTACCGAAACTGCTTTTGGAAAAGCTTTCTCTCGCTACGATCTAAGCGCCCTACCAGCCGAAGTCAAGCAGGAAGCCCGCCCACCCTATAATCTAACCCTTGATAACTGTCTTTTATTAAAAGTAAACCGCCATATAGCCGGGTTCGATGGAACGATTTGCGCCAACCCGGTACGAGTAATGTGTGGAGCGCAAGAACATTTCCGGGCGAATTATTGTGATAAAGGGGAGGCACGTTGTTATGATCTGGGTTTATTTAGCAAAACAGGTTATAAAGTGTGGAAACCAGCCGATGACGAATATAGCGAATTTTTGCAAACAGTCACGCCTGGATGTGTGATGTTCTTCTGGACAAACCGGGCCAATTTTAACTATCTGGTAGGGGTATACGTAGTAGACAAAATTGAGCGCAAAGATAGCCGCGATGGAATGTTGTTGGGCAAACCACATTACTTAATTACCGGCAATAGCGAACTCTCGGTACGTTTTATGGACGGTCTGATCGATAGTAGCCCAGTCTGGAACCGTTCGGTACGTAGCGAAACTTTTAGCAAGTATATCCGCAAAATCGACCGCAGTTATATTATTCAGGCTTTGCAAAGTATTCAGGAAAAACACGAAATTCGGGCCAACGAATTACGCAGTGCCGGGCGCGTTACCGAAGCCGAACAATGCGAAACTGTCACGGCCCGTCTGGACAAAATTATCGACCTGTGTGCCGATGCTCCGCAGCAAACCAATGGATACAGTCGCAATTTTACGACCGTCTATACCAGTCCTTATGTACCCCGGCCCGTGACGGTGCCACAACCACCCGCCCCTAAACCCAACAAAGCGGTGATGGCCGAAGTCAACCGAGTAATTGAACATCTCAAACGCGAAAAACTTTATTATCCAGATGAATTGGTCTGGCGGTATCATATCTCCTTAATGTCGAAACCTTTTGTAATTTTGACCGGCGTGTCGGGGGGCGGTAAAACCCGTCTCACCCAGGTCTACGCCGAAGCCATGAACGGCAAATATTGTCTAGTCAGTGTGCGCCCGGATTGGCAATCCAACGATAGTTTGCTTGGCAATTATGACATTTTGAATAAACGCTTTGTACCATCCGAATTTTGTATGCACGTCTATCGCGCTTCGGTCGATTACGCCCGCGACCCGCGTTCGCCCAAAAAATATTTTGTTTGCCTGGACGAAATGAACCTGGCGCGGGCCGAGTATTATTTCTCCGACTTCTTGAGCCGGATGGAAGTTAAGGGCGATTTACGAAAAATCCGGCTCTACGATCAGCCCAAAGGCCCCGACGATGAAGTTGACCAGGATTTGATTATCCCACCCAACCTCTATATCACCGGGACGGTCAATTTGGATGAGACGACCCATACTTTTAGCCGCAAGGTGCTAGACCGGGCCAATATTATCAAGATCGACCGGATCGAAATCGGACATATGCTCGATTTGCTGCGGGCCGACTATCAGGGCGACTTGCTCGAATTTGTGGGAACTCACCTTAAGGAAATCAATTTGCGACTGGCCGAAGCGGGGCAGCAGTTTGGCTACCGTACCGTCCACGAAATTTTGGATTGGGTAGACGAAGCATATCAGGCGGGCTATTTTACGATGGCGGCAGCCCTAGATATTCAGATCGTCCAAAAGGTGCTGGTCAAGCTAGAAGTCTCCAGCGATCACAACCGGCAACGCTCGATGTTGGAAAAGTTGACGACCTATTTTGAGCAGGAAGCCCGTAGCTCGGAAACTGACCGACCGCTCTTTGAGCATAGCCACGAGGCCATCGGCGAGTTAGCCAGTAAATTGGAAGAGGATGACGTTGTTATCGGGCAATTATAATAACAAGGGTCAGGGGATTGGGGGTTGGGCTAAAACCAGCCCTCAAGCCAAACATGCTCCGTCAGCCAACCCTAATCAGGCCCTCCCGACTTTGCGGGTCGGCGCATTTAGCGAAGAAGAACTGACCATGTTGCGCGAGGTGCGGGTGCTGGTCAACCGGCAACTTTTGCCCTGGCGCGGTGAAATCTCGCTAAACGAGCGCGACAAGTTGAGTTTTGAGATCGATCTGGGCAATTTACCGCTCGATATTTATTCGATTACGCTCGAACTAGAACGTGACGAAATCACCCAGGGTATCCCCGTCGAGTGGAATGTGCTAAAAGCCAATCAAAAGGTCAGCACCCGCGAATGGCAACAACGTATGCAGGAGGAGCAATACGCGGGCGACTGTAGTGTGACGCTGCTTTATCGGGGGTTGCCGGTGGCCGGTTTTACTTCTAACATCCAGTTACAGGTCTCACGGTTAGCCGAACAGCACTACGAGTATATGCGGGATGCCCTCAAACACCAAAACGAAAAGGTCTTGTACAGTCACCGGGGTCGCGCTCACGAACTTTCGATGCTGGGAGCCAAAAGCGCCGCCGCCTCTCGCTACGAAATCGTGGCGGCCTATTACGAACGCTTGATGTCAGTACTGCCCGACATCCTGGATCAGCCCCATCATGAGCTAAGACGGTTGGTCACGCAGGTTTCGGCTAATACGATGCGGGCGCTCAATTTCGGTTCGCTAAAATTGGCGGCTCGGAGCGGGGCGCAATGGATTATCATTCCCGACGACAAACGGGCTGCCGAGGCGGTGGTGGATGCTAAAGCCGAATTGCTGGACAAAGGGCCACCGCCCAAACCCAGCGCCGCCCCACCACTCAATAGCTGGCAGGCTCAGTTGCTCAAGACCCAACGCAAGTTGGAAAAATCCCGCCCGGCGGCCCGCCCGGCCCCCACCGGAGCGCGAGTACTACCGGCAACTGTTCCTCTGCCACGTCTGGAAGAAAATTTCGATACCTACGAAAATCGTTTTTTGAAGATGACGATCAAGAAGTTGATTGCGCTCTCGAAGTTGGTGCAGGAGCAATTGGAACAGGAAATTCGGACGGCCAGACGTGAACAGGAACGTAGTAGCCGCACGCGAGCTTTAGCCCTGGCAACCCGGATCAAGACTAACCATCAATATATTATTAATTTGAAGCGGATGCGGACGCGGCTGGAAAATGTGGTACATAGCTCTTTCCTGGATAATTTGGGGTCGTTGGGGCCGCGCCGGGCCAGCGTAGTACTGCGTGAGAACCGCTACTATCGCCAGGTTCGCCAGATCGAGTCGGATATTGATGAAGAAGTCGAGTTGGTGAGCAGCACCATTGGCCTCGAACAGAGCAGCCAGAGCGTGCGCCTTAGCAGCGTCAACCAGCTTTACGAGTATTGGGTGACGGTAGTAGTCTTGCAGACGATGGTCGAAAAGCTGGGTTTTACGGTTGTGGCGAAAGAGGGTAAGCCGCTCAATAGTATAACCAGCAAGGGCCGCTTCAACTATATTTTGCAAAGCGGCAGTTCGATGGAGCTAGTCTCGCCGCTTGGCAAGCGCGTCCTGATTTACTATGATCGAGAATATCAAAACTATCGCGGCGCACGCAACTATTATTCCGGCAACGAAGAGGAATTTGATTACGAGCGCGGCTATAGCGAAGCAATGGGTGGCCCAATTTATTATGGCTACTATGTCCCGGTCGGGATGGGGTCGTCCAAACGCAAGCCGGACATTGCTATCGAAGTCTTCGGCGAGGGTGAGCGCGTCCCAAAAATTATCGTGATGGATGCGACCTACAGCCGCGACCGCCGCACCCTCTATTCCAAATACGAGTACCGCGACTCGATCCGCGACTTCACCAAGACCGATGCCCAATCTAACACGCTGGCCCGTCCAGTCGTAGCGGCCTGGGTGGTCTACCCCGAAGAGCCATCCCGCCTCGAACACGACGAGTTCCGTTTCGGGCAATTGCCCTTACAGCCCACTCCCCGCGCCGCCGATCAACTAGCGACAATTTTACGCCAATTATTACGGATTGCCGGGGCGTTGGAATAAGTCTAAATTAAGGTAGGCAAGTGATGAGTACAACTCTACAACTTATAATGGCAAAGGCAGAAGAACTATCGCCGGATGAATTGTTTCTTCTGCAAGAATATATCACGAAACAGCTACGCCAGAAAACCCTGGGGAGCGTTCAAAGCCCACCGGACGCTTATGTCCGCGTGCCGGGGGCTTACCGGCTTACCCCGGAAGAAGCTAAGGCCAATAAAGACGGTCTTTCTTATCCAGATGCTTCTAACGAGTCGATTTATTTGCCTACACCTACGGCAGCACAGCTTGAGGCAGAACTAGCTGAAATATTTACCTCAGAAGAATTACTCGAAATGGAAAAAGTCAATCTGGACGATCTACCGCCCCTGCCAAAATCACTTTCCGAAATGATTAATGAAGACCGTGAGGATCGTTTTTGATGGACTTTGTTTTCCTAGATAGCAATGCGCTAGTAAAACTTTATCGGCCTGAAAAAGGTTCGACCTGGCTTGAAGCTTTTATCAGAGATAAACAAGTCATTATTTCGGAACTGGCTTTCTTTGAAAGTGCGACTACTCTGGGCCGACTTTATCGTGAAGGTACTTATAGCAAAATAGAAGCTTCCAGACTCTATTCTCAAATTTGGCGACAACGGGCGAGTTACAGAGTAATTCCGTTAAGGTCTGACATACAACGCAACCGGGTAGTTTCTATGGCTTTTAACTTGCCAACCAATTTGCGACTACGAGCCTTAGACGGCCTTCAATTAGCAGCCGCTAATCTTGCTCAGAAAGATGCAAACAACCAGCAGCCGGTGGCTCCTTTTACCTTCGTCAGTTCGGATGTCCAACTATTAAGGGTGGCGCAGGCTCAAAATCTCTCGGTCGAAAACCCCGAAGATTATCCGTAATTTTCACAACACAAAACGTTAAGCCCTCAAAAAGCCCAGGAAAGCAACCACTAAAGCTCCCGCCGCAATCCCTATCGCGCTCCCTACTACACAAACTAAGAACGTTACGACAATCCCCAATACGCCTTTAATAGCTCTGCGTCCCGGTTGACTGGCAAACCAGAGCGTTAGGCAAAGCGCGACCAGCCCAATAATACCGGCTATAATGACTTGCTCCGAGTCAAAGAGCGATAGGTTTTGGAGTAACTCAGATTGGGCTAATTTTTCGGTAAGGTTGGTCGATGGCAGGAAAAAATTAGCCAACCCGCCCAGGCTTATGAGCAAGAGGGGAACTGACCAAAACAGACTGTAGACCAGGCCCAGGAAGAAACTGCGCCCCAGGCTTCGAGCCGGGCCGGAAGTAAAAGTCTTCGCCAACGGCCCCCGAATGAAGGTCGGGGTGATATTGGAAGCTGCGTCGAGGGCCTGCTTGAACGCCTTATAAAACTCACCTGCCGATTGATAGCGTTCGGCAGGGTCTTTGGCTAAAGCCTTTTCCATCACACGCTGCAAGGAAGCGGGCAGGCTGGGATCGTAAGTTTGGATTTGGGGGAGCGGACTATTGCGGTGCGCCATCTCGATTTCACCGGGCGAGTTACCCGTGAAAGGCAGCGACCCGGTTAGTATTTCAAAAACCACCACTCCCAGGCTATAGACATCCGAGGCTTTATCGACTTTGGCAGTATCAAGGAATTGCTCCGGCGACATATAGTCGGCGGTGCCAAAAATAGTACCACTTTGAGTAAGGCGGGTATCTATATCGCGGGCGATCCCAAAATCTGCTAGGGCTATTGTACCATCTTCCCGGAACAAAATATTGCTTGGCTTGAGATCACGATGAATAATATTATGCTGGTGGGCAAAATCGAGGCTGTTGGCAATTTGTTGCAAATAATCGGAAACCCTAAACAAAGGCAGGCTGGTATCTTCGGGCAGACTGCCCCGCGCGGCATATTCGAGCATCAGGTAGGGAATCCCATCCTGTTCGCCAAAATCCTCGGCCCGCACAATATGAGGGTTCGAGCGCAGCTTATCCAGGATCGCGGCTTCTTGCTGGAAGCGTTCGACCCCACCACCGCCCAGCGGATTGAGCAAAAACTTGATGGCTACTTCTTTGTTAGCGAGATTAAGATGACGGCCTAGCCATACCTCGCCGCAACCGCCTACGCCTAATTTTCTCTCTAGCCTATAATTACCAACCCGATAGCCTGGCTGCAATGTACTTAGAACTGACAAAACGTACCTCTTAGATTTGTGCTGTAATTGGTATCTGTACTGATGGCCCTGTGTATCTATTATAACAAAACTATATCAGAAATGATACCCGGTATTTTTGTTGGGGTGAGCGTCAGTTTTTTGCAAACTAATCAGGTTGTGCTACACCCTATAGCATGTTGCACAGTTATTGACCCTGTAGGAGCGAGCTTCTGCTCGCGATTGAACACACAGATGTTGTTCCAATCGCGAGCAGAAGCTCGCTCCTACAAATAATCGGATGGCCCAATATCTTTGCAATTTGCTGTAAACCGGAGTTGAGCATATATTGGGAGGCTATTCTAATCTGGCAAGTAATAGGGCAAGGTTAGCTGGCGGGGTGCGTTGGTCTCGACAAAATTAGAGACCCGCACGCCCAGCAACCGCAAAGGCATCCCCCGCTTCCAGGTGCGGCGCATTAAAAGGGCGGCGGTACGAGCGATTTCTGAGGCATCGTCGGTGGGAGCGGAAAGCGTGGCGGCCCGAGTAGTCATACGCCAATTGTTGAAGCGCAATTTGATGGCGACCGTCCGGGCCAGCAACGCCTGGTTTTGTAGCCGCCCCGAAAGTTCCGCCGACATCTGGCGGATTTGCCGCCATAGCTCACGCGGGTCGCTGGTATCCTCAAAAAAGGTCTGTTCGGAAGAAAGCGATTTAGTCTCGTGTAGAGTAATAATCTCCCGGTCGTCGCGCCCGGCAGCCCGATCCTGAAGTTCGCGGCCCAGTCGCGGGCCAAAAATCTCCCGTAGCAATTCGAGATCGGCTACAGCCAGATCGCCAATCGTCTCCAACCCCATCTCGCGCAACCGCCCGGCCCACTTCGGCCCGATCCCATGCAATTTCTCGACCGGCAACGGCCCCAAAAAGCTACTCTCGTAACCCGGTTCGACCACCGTTAGCCCGCCCGGTTTGTGATGACCGCTTGCCATTTTCGCGGTCAGCTTGTTAGCTGCGACCCCGACCGAGGCGGACAGGCCAGTCTCCTTTATCAACAGGTCTTGCAAATGGGTAGCGATGTCCGGCCCTTCGGCCTGCTCCTGCAAGGCGGTCAGGTCGGCGTAAGCCTCGTCGATACTAA
Source organism: Chloroflexia bacterium (assembly GCA_038210655.1). Taxonomy (GTDB): domain Bacteria; phylum Chloroflexota; class Chloroflexia; order Chloroheliales; family Chloroheliaceae; genus 54-19. The sequence continues at coordinate 85,210 of JBBQWM010000016.1, read as the reverse complement.
CTTGTTCGAGTAAAGGGGCTTCCCGCCGCAAAACCCTCATCACTCGTTGCGAGTATTCCTCGTAAAGGCTATGGCGCACTGGCAAATAAACTCCCTGCGGACAAAGCTTACGGGCCTGCGCAACCGGCATAGCGCTATGCACCCCATAACTACGGGCGGCATACGAAGCGGTCGCCACCGCCCCGCGCATAGTCGTCGGGTCGCCCATCACCACAATTACAGGCTGTCCGACCAGGGCCGGATTGACCACCTCTTCGACGCTGGCGTAAAAAGCATCCAGGTCAATATGTAAAATGCAGCGTGTCCATTTCATTTTTGGTTAACGGGTTCTAGCCTGATCTTTATTAGAACATACAGCCTATCGTTTTATCTTATCATACTTGGGAACTATCGGCTATAGAGGGTAACTTTAACAACTAAATTTGAAGGTTAGCTATCAGGTAGCAGGTGTCGGGCAACCAACTCAGACCTACAGCAAGTTGTAAAGAGGTTTGTCTGATAGGGCCAGTAATTCTGCAATTTGCTCTAAAAGCTTTATTCCGGGCGATTGCCGTTGTGATCGGTTTCTGCTATGCTAGGTTCAATCATAGAACCTGTTTCGCAATAGCTCCACCGACAGAGCGGGTCTCCCACAATTGGTTATGAAGCAGCTTCTTAGGACGAAAGAGGTGAACCCAATGAGTATGACGGATACCGATAAAATAAAGGGGTCTGTTACAGAAATAAAATATCCACCGGCCCCCTGGCGACTGACCGGACAGCTTTACGGGTCGGTTTGGGCGGTTCCGGCAGCGCAGTTTAAGGCTAAATTGCCGCCCGCTTTTAAGCCGGTAGTCAATTTGGGGCGGATCGGGATTTTCGCCGGGTTTGTCGATTATCAAGCCGGAAGTCCACTGGTTTATCACGAGCTTATCGCCGGGGTCGTCGTGCGATTGAGAAATAGCTGGCGATTTGCTTTTAATGTGACCGACATCTGGGTGGATGATGAAGCTTCCAAAGCGGGCGGGCGGGCGCTGTGGGGCGTACCAAAAGAGTTGGCTGAATTTGAATTTAAGTATCGCCGGACTAACCGTGACTTTGCCGCTACTGCACGAGAGTCGGGGGGTAACTTGCTGGCGGAAGGTGATTTTCGGTCGGTTATCGGTCTACCGACGGCGCTAGGTTTGCCGACTCCTTTTCCCAATCTGCAAATGCTCAATGGACACCCTCATGCTACGTCGGCGGTTTATTGGAGTGCAGTCCAGATTTGCCGGGGCGGGATGAACATTCCGGTTGGTAGCCCCCTGGCCGCCCTGGGCATTGCCGGACGCAAACCGCTAGTGAGCTTTGCAGGTCTCGATTTTAAGATGAAATTGCAAGCGGCCCGACCCGTTAAGTAACGGCCCATTAGCAATCACACTTTATCCATCAAAGCTTATCTTAATTACTCCAGTGTGTGAGGTAGCGGCGTAATCAAAGCTTATCAATCAATTTGGAAAGGACGCGCATGAAACTATGGGGCGGGCGGTTTGAAAAGCCGGTCGATCAGACCGCAGAAGAATTTGGAGCGTCGATCCCATTCGATAAGCGGCTATACCAGGAGGACATCACCGGGTCGGTAGCCCACGCCCGGATGTTAGCCCGGCAGAAGATTATCTCGCAAGAGGATGCCGATAAGATCGTAGCCGGCCTCGAAAAAATCCGCGCCCGGATCGAGCAGGGCCAGTTTGAGTTCCGACTCGACCGCGAGGACATTCACCTCAATATCGAAGCCCAACTGCGTGAGGAGATCGGAGAAGCCGCCGGACGCTTGCATACCGGGCGTAGCCGCAACGATCAGATCGCGCTCGATATGCGGCTCTACACCCGCAAAGCAATCGGTCAGACGGTCGAGCGTATTTTGCGCTTGCAAGAAACCTTGCTCAAACTGGCAAAGCAGTGGCACGGGGTCGTTATGCCGGGCTACACTCATCTCCAACGCGCCCAACCGGTCTTGCTGTCGCATCATTTGCTGGCCTATTTTGAGATGTTCCAGCGCGATGCCGGTCGCTTCTCGGATTGCTATAGCCGGACGGACGTATCGCCGCTCGGTAGTGGGGCGCTGGCCGGAACACCCTACCCACTCGACCGCGACTTTGTAGCCGAGCAACTTGGAATGAGCGCGGTTAGTCGCAACAGCCTGGATGCCGTGAGCGACCGCGATTTTGTGGTGGAATATCTGGCGGCGGCAGCCCTTTGTGCCGTGCATTTATCGCGCTTTGCGGAAGAAATTGTTTTGTGGAGTACCGCCGAATTTGGCTTTATCGAACTGGACGACTCCTATTCCACCGGCAGCAGTATCATGCCCCAAAAGAAGAACCCCGATATGGCTGAACTGGTACGCGGCAAGACAGGCCGGATGGTCGGGCATCTGACGGCGGCCCTGGTACTGCTCAAGGGCTTACCCCTGGCCTATAACAAAGATATGCAGGAGGACAAAGAAGGTCTTTTCGATGCGGCAGATACTTTGTTCAATTCGTTGACGGTCTTTGAAGGGATGCTGGCGACCATGAAGATTCGGGGCGGGACAATGGCACGGGCGGCAGAAGGCTCGTTTGCAACCGCGACTGATTTGGCGGACTATCTGGTCAACAAAGGGCTACCCTTCCGGCAAGCCCACGAAATCGTCGGCAAACTGGTACGCTACTCGATGGATCATAATAAGACTTTTGCGGGCCTGTCGCTGGAGGAATATAAGCAATTTTCGCCGCTTTTCGCGGAGGAAGTCCAGCAAATTACCACCGAATCCTCGTTAGCCGCCCGCAAAACCTACGGTGGAACCGCCCCCACCCAGGTCCAAAACGCGCTAGAGGCTGCTAACGCCCTGCTCGATGAAACCCGCGAGTGGCTTGGCAGTTTGAACCTGAGACAAGAGTAAGGGGTAATTGTTTGAATTGCATTAGAATTCTTGCTGAAATGCAACAAATTACCCCAAATGGGCGTATAATAGGTGTAACACAAACGGTAAGCCGAAGCAAATTTAACGAGTGTAAGACTATTTCGAGGCCCGCTTCTTGCTAGATATATTAGCGAAGGTGATGGGCCAAAAGACCTACTAACTGATAAGCCCTACTGCTAATAGTCAGGGAAGGGTCAGGCGGGTATAATTAAAGCAGACGTAAAGGTCAATACCCAGCGTCAAGCATCATCCATTCCGCGCATCAATCACGATCACAGGTTTGTGAAAAACTTAACCGAAAACTCTAAAATTCGTGAGCGAAATCACATTGTAATCTGGCAAATATCTGGTACAATGTTATCATCGCCAGTAGAGTGGGGCTTAGCTCAAAATCTACCATTGGGTTGATACCAATCTGTCCTGATGAAAGAATATTATAATTTATAACAGAAACGGGGTGATATTAATCATGAAGCAGCCTAGAAATGCTGGGCCGCGTTGTATGTCTTGCAATCGGCCTTTTCAGCCACGCCAGCTACGGGATGGCAGTTGGTCGCAGACTTGCGGGCAAACCGCCTGTGTAGCCTTGCACAACCGCCGCAAGAGCAGCAACAATAGTAGCAGCAGCTATCGCTTTGATAATCGGCAACGTCCGCAAAACGCCTGGTAAAGGCCGTCTGTACGCTTTTGGGGTACTTCAAAGTACCGGCAAAAGTCATCAAGTTCAGGTAAGCGAACCGCATAAAGCATCATCCAAAATCTCATATTTCGCGCCCTGTACCTCATTATCAGTCGAATAGCACAACTGAATATTGCGAAAAACGAAAACGCAGGCCAGCACCTCTATACACTCTTTGCGAGTTTTTGAAGGTAAGCCTGCGTTTTTGTGTGTCCGATTTACGCCTATTTTCTAAAATGATGGCGCAAATCACGCACCGCCCGGCGCACCTCCCGGTTAGGGTGCCGGTAGAGCGGCCTGAGCAATTCAATAAGGGCTGGACTGCCCAACCGCATTAGGGCAACTACTACGCTGGCGCGGACTTCCTCGTTTCCGTCTGGCAAGCACCCCACCAGATCGGGGAGCGCCGCGCGGGCCTCTAGCTTGTCCAAACTTTCGACCGCACTCCGACGCACCCAGCTAACCGGGTCGCGCAGTTTTGCGATCAAAGCGGGGATGGTCTCGGCGGTTCCCAATTCGCCCAGAGCCTCAACCGCCATCCAGCGCACGTAACTATCCAGGTCTTGCAAAAGCTCGATCAGGCCCGGTACGCTTTCGCGGGCGGTCAACTTTTTCAAGTTATTAACCGCCGTCCAGCGCACATAACTATTTTCGTGCCGCAACCATTCGTTTAAGATCGGGATAGCCTCTTTTGCGTTCAACTTACTCAGGCTCTCAGCCGCTTTCTTGCGGATATTCCAATCCGGGTCGGACAGCTTTGCGATCAATAGCGGGATGGCCTGAACACTTTCTGTGTAGCCTAATGCATCAACTGCCAGTTCCCGGATCGTCCAGTCAACATGATTAAGCCCAAACTCGCCCAACTCCGCGACTGCCTGTAATTGTTTTAAAGCCTCAAGCGCACTGAACCAGCCTTGCGCCGAAGAGGATTGCAACTGCGCGACGGCTTGTTCAATAAGCACTCGTTGCGCGAAATAAGTGCTGGGAATAGTTTGATTGGGGGTAAAAGAGGACTGGTTCCAATTGTCGTGCATTCTTGATCGCCTCGTTAGCACAAAACAATAAACAAAGCTCTCGTCAGTCCAAGTTCGCTCTTAGCAGACGGAGCGGCTGTTTGATGCTACCTCGAAAAAGCTATATTTTGGTTAAAAAAGGGTAGGCGAAAACGAAGATAAAGCGTAAGTATGACAGTTAGACTTTAACATACTTTTAGCATTGTAACAAGTTTTGGCAGAATCTTCTGAAAGAATGAGTGAAGCTTAGAACCTATTCGGAAAATCGAATGGCAGGGCCATATCTCACAAATTCTTAAGGACTATAGCATGGACGTTCCCTTTCATCCTTCATCCCTTGTGTGACATTGCTCCGCCAATGGATAAATATTGTAACTACACAGACCGGGCGACCACAAGGGTCGCCCCTACCCAAAATTCGTTGTAGGGGCGACCCTTGTGGTCGCCCAAAGTAGATAAGCTGAGTAGTTACAAATTATTTATAGCATTACTACTGAGGAGCCTCGGTCGGGGTGCGATACTCGTATTTGATCGGGATCATCGGCTCAACCTTGATCTGTACGCCCGGTTGGGGCTGACCGTTGGTGAAAGCCGAGACCCATTTGCCGCCGCGCTCTTGCCAGCTAACCAGATAGGTTTTGTTGGGGTTTAACTTGATGATCCAGCCGCCATCGGGCGCTATCGTAATACCCAAAACCTCACCTTTAGCGGCTACCCCTTCTTTACGGCCCTTGCAATCCGGGTCGTCGTCCGGCGTAGTGGCGCTGCAAATCTTCCAATCGGTCGAGAACTGCACCGGGCGGTTGCTTAGTGGTTCGCCTTTATTATTGAGAAGCTTGCCAGTAACTTCGACCTGAGCGTTGAGGATGTCTTTGGCCTGCTTTGCAAAATCGCTTGTGCCGTAGCTACCCACAATATTTTGGAGCAACTCGCGGGCCTTGACCAGTTTGGCAGTATCGATTTGGTCGGGAAGCAAGCGGGCCTCTTTGCTAAACTGATCGGCCAGCGCAAAAATTACTTTGGGCGCAACATTGACCAAATTTTTACCGGCAGCACTGGTCTTGAACTGTGCGTCCGCCGCCAGGTTTGCATAGATATTGATCGCTCCTTGCAAGTCGTTGCGCTGCTCGGCAGCCGTCCCTAGCTTCAAGAAGATGGCCCCGGCAGCATCAGTCGCCTGAGTTTTAGCAGCGTTATCAAAACCGTTAGTGGTCAAGCCTTCGCGGTAGATATTGATAGCCCGTTCCAATTCGTTATTCTGCTCGGCCTGTTGCGCCCAGCTAAAATAGTTTTTCGAGATAGCCGAGTTAGCGGTATTGGTATCGGTCGGACTAAAATATTTAGCTTTCAGGCCATCCCGGTAAATCGAAATCGCCTGCAAGAAATCGGGCTTCTGCTCGGCTTCAGCCCCTTGTGCCAGATAAACCCGGCCCAAACCTTCGCGGGGACGATTATCGTTCAACTTAAAACGGTCGTTCAGGTCGAACGCCAGTTTGAACTTATCACGGGCGGTGGTCAGGCTAGGGCGCGTTTCGAGGTCTTTGCCGTACTCGACATAGCTATTGAGCAAAGCTTTGGGGATCAAGCTGGTCGGGTCTTTCGAGCCGTAATCGCGCAAAGCCGTCGCAAGTCGGTCGGCGGCCTCGTCATATTTGCCGGCAGTAATAAGTTGAGGGGCCAGCTTGCTATAATTAAGGACAGTATCCGGCAAGACATTATCCAGACGGCGCGGATCGTAGCTGCCAAAGCGGGTCTCGGCCTCTTTCAAGTATTTCAAAGCCGTCTCGTATTCCGTTTCGCTACTGGCCTTGCGACCCCAATCCCAGAAATTATTGGCCTGACGTACTTCGACCTCGGCTAATGCCTGTGGACTGCTGTCCAGATACTTGATTACAACTCGCTTATAAAGCGCATCGAGGTCTTCATATTTATTTTGAGCTTTCAGGTCTTCGGACTGGCGGTAAAGCACGTTACGTGCGCCGGATTTAGCCGTATTAACATAGGCGGCGGTCGGTTGCAAAGCGATTACAGCATCATATTTTGCCAGCAGATCAGCTTCGAGAGCGGTTTTTTGTTGGGTGGGTAAGGTCGAGAAACTGCGGGTACTATCTTTATCCAACTTGTCAGCCCAGGCCAGATAGACCCTGGCGCGGGCATCCGGGATTTGCAACTCGAAGGGGTTGGGCCGCAATTCCGGGCTGATTACTTTATCGTACTGCGCTAAGGCTTTGTCATACTGACCAACCTTTGCCAGTTGATCGCCCCATTTGAGATAAGCTTCCGGGATTTCCTTACGAAAGTAGTCCGGGTTTTCGGCCTGGCGATATTCGGCAATCGCTCGTTCGTATTGTTGATCGACAAAAGCCTGTTGACCCTGGCTGTAGTGGGCCGGGCCGGTAAAGACCGGGGCGACTGCCACAAACGCGCCGCCAACCACCAGCAGCACCAGGGCCGAAATTAGCCCTAGCCCAAGTAGGGGCCGACCGCGCCGCACTAGCACACCCAAAGCCAGCAAAAGCCCGGCCCCACCGATACCCCAACCGACTATTCCAATCGTTCTAACCACTTCCGCTACATTATCGGTCGCGACTACAAAAGACAAAGCCACAAAAAAGCCTATCACAAGCAATACAGCCAGGATGACCGGCGCATAATAGCCGCTACCACGCGGTTGAGGTGCTTTTGGTTTTGAGGGCGGTTTGGGGCTGGACGGGTTTTTTGGAGGCGCAGATACAGTTTGCATGATAAAGAATAATTCCCAATTCGTTCTAGTTATGTAACTACTCAGGCCGGACGACTACATAGGGTCGCACCTACCAAAATCTGTTGTAGGGTGCGACCCTATGTGGTCGCCCAAAGGATGAGGCTGTGTAGTTACCTAGTTATTAAGATTTTCCAGGCTATAAGTTTTCTTACAGCCGCAAAGTTAGCCCTATTTTAACAAAGTTGACCCAATAGAACAAATCGGCCTGCAAATACGGGTGCGCGTCAGTTTTTGTAGCGGCTCAAGCAGTAATAAAAGGGACTATCAAAACCCCGCTCCAAATCACTCAAGAGTATATTATACCAAGTCTGGTAAAGTAGGGTAGTAGAGAATTTATTCTCTTTCCCTTTGCAAAAGGCTAAAGAGAATAAATTCTCTACTACAAATGTTGCCTACCTATCAGGACCTAGTATTAGGTTCTTACAAACCAGAGGTTGAATCGCTCTCAAACTCGGCGGAAAATACTTAGCTTCATTACCCATACTCTATCATTTTATCATGCGTTGCCTACACTACTGCCTCATCTATGGTCTATAATACATAATATGATTGTGAAAAATAAGACTTCTTACTTAAGAAGGAGAACTAGAAGAGAGGAAACGGCTTAATATGGAAACGCTTGAGCGAGTAACGGGTAATAATAGCCAGGGGGGAGCGAGTAAACCAAGCGTATTAGTGCTGGGTGGGGGGTTAGCTGGGCTGACCGCTTCTAAAAATTTGGTTGACGCAGGCTACCGGGTGACGCTTTTGGAGAAGCGTCCGATCCTGGGTGGCAAAGTCTCGGCCTGGCGGGATGCCGAGGGCGATTGGATTGAGACCGGGTTGCACGCCTTTTTCGGAGCCTACGAAGAAATCTATAATCTGATGCGCGACATCGGCACTTACGATAATATTTCCTGGAAAAAGCACGAGCTAACCTATACCCTAGCCGATGGAGAGCGTTTTTCTTTCAAGACGGTCAACCTGCCCAGCCCGCTTCATTTGCTGCCTGCCGCTTTTAAGAACCGCTACTTTACTTTGCGGGAACGGCTGACGCTAGTCAAAGCGCTGGGGCCAATGCTGTTCGGTAGCCCAAAATATTACGCCAGTCAGGACAAATATACCTACGAGGAGTGGCACGAACGCTGGGGTATCAGCAAGCGTATGCTCAAAAAGATGTTCTTGCCGATGGCATTGGCGCTCAAGTTCTTGCCGCCCGACGAGATTTCAGCCAAGATCGTGCTGGACGTAATTGGTATTTTCTTGCGGCAGAATAAAGCCAGCAAGATGGGTCTTTTGAAAGGCTCACCCAACGATCTTTTGACCAACCCAATTGCGGATTATGTACGTCGTAAGGGCGGCCTAATCCGAACCGAGGCGAAGGTGCGCGAGGTGCTGCTGGACGAGAGCGACCGGCGCAAGATCGGTGGCCTGGTACTGGAAAATGGCGAACGGCTCGAAGCGGATTATTATCTGTTCGCCCTGCCGATCCACAACTTGAAGAAGCTAATCCCGGAAGAGTTGTACGCCGGGGAGACCTTCTTCTCAAACCTGCGGAACATTCAAAGCGTGCCGGTCGTCTCGGCTCAAATCTGGCTGGATCGGCAGGTCAGCTACGCCGATAACTTGCTTTTCTCGCCGGACGGGTTTATCCCGGTCTATGCCGATATGGGTAACGCCGTGCCGGATTACACCTGCGAGGGCAAAAGTCGCTTCCACTGTTGCGTGGCACCCGCCAAAGACCTGATAAAAAAGACCGACGAAGAGATTATCGAGATAGTTTGGGGTAATTTGCAATCGGTCTTCCCGGATGGAAGCAAAGACGCAAAAATCATCAAATCGGTCGTGGTACGGATACCGTCCTCGGTCTATTACCCCGGCCCAAATATCGACCATTTCCGGCCCAGCCAGGAAACCCCGGTTAAGAACCTATGGCTGGCAGGCGGCTACACTCACCAACGGTTCTACGACTCGATGGAAGGGGCAGTTCAAAGTGGCAAGATCGCTGCCGAAAAATTGGTCAAAACTACCGCCAGGGTCTAGCTACTGACCCGCTGTAGGAGCGAGCTTCTGCTTGCGATGTTCGCAATTGAAGCAATGACTAAGTGTTCAATCGCGAGCAGAAGCTCGCTCCTACAGAATATCGGTAGCCGTTTACGGGTGTGTGATGTCTCGAACTAAGCTTTTTCGGCGGGAAATTATTTTTAGGGAAGCAAATAAAAATAATTGTCCCAATGTAGGGGCAACCCTGGGTGGTTGCCCCTACCGGGATATTTTATTATTTTTGAGTCCCTTAGCAAAAATCCAGCTAGTTCACCGCCTCACAATGACAGGGCTGTATAGTTACGCCATATCCGCTATTCTTTCAAATTTTTAACTACTTCGATACATTTCTTAAGCCATTCTACCAAAGCTTTCTCAGAGCTTAAACCGCATTCCAGAGTCAAGCGGTGTAGAATATCAGCCCGACTTATGGCAGGGTTATCCACACCTGGTAATTTCAAACTGACTTGCTCATAGGAATTCAACCGTTGCTGATGGTTAGTAAGTTGGCTTTCTAATAGGGAAAGCAAATTTTGATTGGATAACCCGGCCCCAAAAAATAACTGGATCAAAAACGGCTCTCGTTTGACTGGGAGAGGCTGAAATTCAATTAACCACCGATTTAACTCTTCCTGCCCGGAAGGGGTAATTGAATAAACTTTACGATTAGGGTGGTCGTGCTGAATCTCAAGCTGGCTATCCGCCCAACCCTCTTCTACTAATTTATCCAAAGTTCGGTATATCTGAGCCTGGTCAGCCGACCAGAAATGGTTGACTTTGCGGTCAAAACCGATTGTCTTTAAATCATAACCGCTCATTGGTACTTCACTCATAAGCGCTAAAATGGCGTGTTGCAGTGACATCTTCTTCTAACCTTACTAACTGATTGTCTGGCTTGTTTTCATTTAGACCGTAATTTGCGAAGGTTTATCTCAAGCCTATTGACAAACCCTCAGTCTTATTATACACTACTTGCATCTTATATATGATAAATCCTATATAAGATAATGCTTATAATTCTTATTGGCCTCAGCTTCGGGATGTGAAACACCAGGTCTAACTTTGACCTTCGGTTAGCCAGGAAAGGATTGAGTTAAGAAATTGAACAAAGTTTATTCAAAGTATGCGATTGCCTGGACGGTGGCAATCGGTATGTTTATGGCGGTACTCGATACTACGATTGTTAATGTAGCCCTTGCCCCGATGGCGGCTTCTTTCAAGACTGACCTGGGCGGGATTCAATGGGTTATAACCGGCTACTTTTTAACTGTTGCGGCTATTATTCCTCTGGCAGGGTATTTAGGCAATCGCTTTGGCCTCAAGCGGCTCTTTATTCTCTGTCTGGTCTTATTTACCTTTGGTTCGGTGCTGTGCGGATTAGCACCTAGTTTAGAATGGCTGATTGTGTTCCGGGTGGTACAAGGGTTGGGTGGGGGCGGGCTATTTCCGTTGGCGCAGGCGATTGCCCTGCGAGCTTTTCCGCCACACGAGCGGGCTAGTTCCAGCGCCATCCTTGGAGTAGCCGCTCTGGTAGCACCGGCCCTCGGCCCCACCCTGGGAGGAATATTGACCGATGCTTTTGGTTGGCAAGCCATTTTCTTTATCAATTTACCAGTCGGTCTGCTTTGTATCTTTTTGGTGAGGCAGATTGTACCGGCTGACGAGCAGGGCCAACCTATCAGAAAAGCGTTTGACCTGATAGGCTTAACCCTCTCAATGCTAGGGGTGTTGTTAGTCGTATATGCCCTATCGCTGGTCAGCCAGAGCGTACCCAGTACGATAACCACCCAGCAACCGCGCGGCACAATCTATGGCTGGGGTTATTGGCCGGTCTGGGCTTTACTGGGCGGCGGGGTACTAATCCTGGCAGTTTTTACCTTCTACGAATTGTATGTCAGCCGCGACCCGGTGCTGGATTTAAGGTTGTTCAAGCAATTCAGCTTTACCATTTCGACGGTAGTATGCTGTGCGGTGGCGATGGCTATCTTTGGTAGCTTTTTTCTGTTGCCGGTCTTTTTAGAGCAGGTTCACACTCCGCATTTTTCAGCCACCGAAGCTGGTTTGTTAATCCTACCCCTGGGAATAGCCTCGGCCCTAGCCACCTTATTAAGTGGACGATTACTTTATAACCGGCTGGGAGTACGCAATCTGGTGGTGATGGGAGCAGTGTTGTTGATAGCAGGAACCTGGGGTATTACCAATTTACAATCTGATAGCGATGGCTGGGGTTTAATACCCTGGCAGGTGGTACGTGGTCTCGGTTTCGGCTTTACTTTTGTACCGTTGCAAACCAGAGCCTTACAAGAAATTACTGGCCCGGCTCTGTCCAAAGCCAGTTCCCTCCTTAATGTAATGCGCCAAATTTTTAGTACAGTTGGGACAGCTATTGCCAGCACAACTTTTTTACAACAAACCACTTTCCATCTTACTGAACTTAATTCAAATAGTGGTATTAAGGACAAACCAACTTCGGCTCAGCTACAAGAAGGGGTAGCCAGGGCCGGGACAATGGCGGTCAACGATGTATTTTTTATCGTATTACTCGGTTCAATTCTAGTATTAGTGCTGGCCCTGGCTCTACCCAATCGCAAAAGCGACCGGCAAAAGATGACTGCCCCCACTCCTCTGTCTGAGGAAAAACGGGTTGAGCTAGTTGCTAACGGGTCCAAAGCCGAGGCTGAAATGGAAAAAGTATAATGTAAAATGTGTTAGAGCCGATCAAGTTTCGTTTACTGCAACTTATATAAAAGAGGACGAGCCGGATGGCGCGTCCTCTTTCTTTACCTGATCTTACCCAACCTGCTTCTGACTAGGGGTAAATGCCCCGCGTGCTGGTCGCTTCTGCGACGCGCCCGACTGCCAGGATATAAGCGGCAGTCCGCATATCGACCTTGCGCTGCTGGGCGATCTTAAAGACCTCGGCAAAAGCCCGCGTCATGATGTGAAGGAGGCGTTTGTTGGTCTCATCTTCGCTCCAAAAGAACGACTGCAAATCCTGTACCCACTCGAAATAGCTGACGGTCACGCCCCCGGCGTTCGCCAGAATATCGGGCAGGACGAAAATGCCCCGGTCGTAGAAGATGCGGTCGGCTGCCGGGTTGGTCGGGCCGTTAGCGGCTTCTGCGATTATTTTGGCTTTGACGCGCCGGGCGTTGTCACCGTTTAACTGGTTTTCCAGGGCTGCCGGGATCAAAATGTCGCAATCCAATTCTAGTAGCTCCTGGTTGGTTACTCGGTCGCCGCCTGGGAAGCCGGTTAAAGCGGTATGTTCCTGCTTAAAAGCCAGCAGCGCCCGCACATCTAGCCCTTTGGGGTTATAGATACCACCCTGCGAATCGCTCACCGCTACGATTGTCGCACCATCTTCGGATAATAAACGGGCCGCAATCGAGCCAGCATTCCCAAAGCCCTGTACCGCCACCCGCGCTCCTTCTAGTTGCATACTCCGCTCGCGGGCGGCCTCGCGGATAACGTATTGTACCCCACGGGCCGTCGCCTCGTTACGGCCTTCCGCCCCCCCGATGTTCACTGGTTTGCCGGTCACAACTGCCGTTACCGAATAACCCTTATGCATCGAGTAGGTATCCATGATCCAGGCCATCGTCTGAGCGTTGGTGTTTACGTCTGGGGCTGGAATATCGGTTTCGGGGCCGATCAAGAGCGAAATCTCGGTCGCATAGCGGCGGGTCAGGTTTTCCAGTTCGTAGATACTGAGCTTTTTGGGTTCAACGATTACGCCACCTTTGGCACCGCCATACGGAATATTGACCGTCGCACACTTCCAGGTCATCCACATCGCCAGCGCTCGGATTTCGTCCAGATTCACCTGAGGATGATAGCGGATACCCCCCTTAGCCGGGCCACGCCCAAGATTGTGCTGCACTCGGTAGCCGGTATAAACCTCGACACTACCGTCGTCCATCTGCACCGGGAAATTGACCGTCAACTCGCGCTTGCAACTGGATAATACCTTCCGCAAACCCAGGTCAAGTCCCAGGTAATCGGCGGCAATATTAAACTGCTGTTTGGCTATTTCAAAGGGGTTCTGAGATTGTTGCGACTGCATCGTCGCCTGCTGCAATTCCGTCGTCATTGTCGTAATGCCTCCACATGTATTAAGGGATGAGGGATAAAGGATGAGGATGAAATTCGAGAGGAAATTCTCGCAATGCTTCATCCTTCATCTTTCATCCCGCATCTTTATCTATAGTCGCTCACGCAAAAGCCGAGTCACAACATCTTTATTGGCCTTGCCTTGCATGGCTTTCATCACGCCACCAATCAAAAAGTTCAAGCTGGCTTCTTTACCGGCTTTAAAGTCGGCGGTTGCTTTGGGATTGTCGGCCAGTATTTTTTCCACTACTGCCACAATCGTACCTTCGTCCGAGACTGCACCCAGGTTTTTCTGTTTGACGATCACTTCGGCAGCGTTGCCGGTATTGAACATCTCCTCGAAAACTTCTTTGGCATTCGTCGGGGTAAGAGTCCCTTTTTCGACCAGTTCGATCAGGCCGGCCAATTGGCCCGGCTGAATCTTGACTTCCGATAGCTCCGCACCGCTCTCTTTGAGCCGAGCGAAAAGATCGTTCAAAATCCAGTTGGCAACCTTCTTGGCCCGTCCCGGCGTTTTGGTATCGCCCAAAGCCGCCTCAAACCAGTCGGCAGTGGCCCGCGACCCGGTTAGTACTTCGGCATCGTAAGCCGTCAGAGCGTATTCCTGGATAAATCGCGCTCGGCGGGCCTCCGGCAGTTCCGGCAGACTAGCCCGGATTGCCTCGCGGTATGCGGTGGAGAGTTGAAGCGGCGGCAAATCTGGCTCCGGGAAGTAACGATAATCGCTGCTACCTTCTTTGAACCGTTGAAAAACCGTGATTTGCTTGGCTTCGTCCCAACCGCGCGTCTGTTGCCGTAGCACGTGACCCGCCCGGTATTCCTCGGTTTGCCGCACGATTTCGTGGGCAATCGCGTCGTGTACCGATTGGATCGAGTTCATGTTCTTAATCTCGATTTTGGTCCCGAAAGTCTTGGAGCCTTTGGGCATGACCGAAATGTTCGCGTCGCAACGCATCGCGCCCTCGTTCATGTTGCCCGTCCCGATACCAAGCCAGCGCACCATTTGACGTATTTTGGTCAGATAGGCGGCGGCTTCTGCCGGGCTGGTAATATCTGGCTCGCTCACACATTCCATCAGTGGCACGCCGCAGCGATTATAATCGACCAGCGAATATTCCTGACCGTCGGCGCTGGTAATATGGGCCAACTTGCCGGTATCTTCCTCCTGGTGGATACGGGTAATCCCAATTTTTTTGGTCTGGCCCCCGACCTCAATTTCCAGCCAGCCATTGATACAGACCGGCAAATCAAATTGGCTGATTTGATAGCCCTTTACCAGATCGGGATAGAAATAGTTCTTGCGGTCGAACTTACTATACTCCGGGATTTCGCAATGCAAGGCCATCCCCAGCTTTACGATATATTCAATCGCCTGGCTGTTTATGACCGGCAGCACCCCCGGCATGCCCAAACAGACCGGGCAGACGTGGCTATTTGGCTCAGCATCCACATAATCGGCGCTGCATCCGCAAAACATCTTGCTGGCTGTCTGCAATTGGATATGGGTCTCCAATCCGATGACAGCTTCGTACTCTACTTGCTTTTCCAATTCGAGAACCATTTACCGACTACCTCTCGTTCGCTTCCTATCACCCTATTAGTGGTTGTTCAATTCAGGCCGTTCGCTCGTGTTACTACTAAGCAGTAATAACAATAAAAATCTCCTACTCTATTATAGCAAACCCTGCAAGCCTGAACAATTTTCCTGGGTATTATTTTGAGGCTATTTTGGGTATTAACTTTTAGGGGTAATCTTCGGGGTTTTCGGTTACAAAGCTCTGAGCTTGCGCCACTTTTAATAGCTGTGCATCCGAACTTACAAAGCTGAAGTTGGCAAGCGGGTCTAAAGCTATCACTTCGCTTTGAGCTTTTTTTGCCGCTATCAGTTGTAGAGCATCCAAAGAACGTATCCGCAAACCGGTTGGCAAGTTAAAAGCCAGGATAACAACTTGATTTAGTTGCAGCACCAATTCCAGTGGAATAACTGTATAGTTGGAGCGATTAGATTCAATTTCAAAATACAAACGGGCCGCCTGGCGTTTGGTGTAAATACCATCACGATAGAGCCGTGATAAAGTCGTGGCACTTTCTGCAAAAGTTAGTTCAGAAATTATAACTTGTTTGCCTATCACAAACGTTTTAACCCAGGTTGAACCTTTCTCTGTATGATAAAGTTTTAGCAGCGCGTTAGTATCTAAAAAAGCGTACTCCATTAGTAGGAGCCACGGCCTTCGTTTACATACTCAGAAAGCGATTTCGGTAAAGGCGGCAAATCGGTAATGTTAGTATTCTTAATTTCAGCCCATTCTTCCGCGCCAAAAATTTCTATCATTTTAGCTTCAATTTCAGCCGGTATAGGCTCAGACCGAGAAACGACCGATTGCTCCACACTTTTGTCATTCTGACCGACCCGCTCTCGTAGCAACTCGGTGATGTAGCTTGATAGAGTTAATACATCCTGGGTGGGCAACTCTCGTATTTTCGCCACCAATGCTTCTAAATTTTTAGTGGTGGGGTTTGCTTCGATAGCCATTGTGAATACTCCTGATTGGTTCATACATCGCAGCCAGATTTGGTATAGGCCGCAACTGAATTATAGCAAAGCAAGCAAGCTTTTCAAAACTTGAGAACGGTCTATGGGCGGAGCCATATCTTATGAGGGATGAGGGATGAAGGATGAGGGGAACGGTCTATTGACGGAGCCATTATCCAACAAAGAACCCCAACCCTTGTGTGACCTTGCTCCACTAATGGAGGACCCCTCGTCCTTTATCCTTCAACCCTCATCTCCGCCACTGGATCATTAGCCGCTCACTTTAGAAGATTACCGATATTGGTCTGGACTAGCACAACAATAGTGTCACCGGGCTTGACCTGATTTCGGAGATAATCCCCCTCGCTATCGGCTAGAACCTGAATGGTTTGGCTGTTCAACGGCCCGACTATGCTGATAGAGGCGAACTTCTTTTCCTTTTGGAAAGTCAAGTTGATCGAGCCGCCAAGTTGAGCTATACCAGAGGGGGATAGTTGAAGCTGATTATTCCCGGCAAGCTGCCAGCCTTTCTCACGCATTTTGGCCTCATAAAAGACTTTTAACTCGCCCGGCTGGTTGGAAGTGGCGTACATTCCTATACCCTCCACCCCAAAATTTTTCATTAAATCCAGCATTTCGTTGCGCGATTCGAGATTAAGGCGGCGTGAGTTGACCGGGGCCGGTATTTCTCCTACATCCGAAACGGCGGTGAATGTCAAGAAAACTATCGTTGCCACGAAAATCAGGGCGATCACCGCTATTCCTAAGAGTATCAGCCGGGTTTTTTTGGACTGAGGTTTGCGGGTCTGGACGGGTACTTGTGGGAAATAGTCAGGCTGGTAGGGGCTACTGGATACGTTTTCCCAGGCAGGAGAGGGCGAGACAGCCTGGGCAGATTGGGTCAGCCAGGTCTGAGCTTGAACAAGGTTGGTATTATTTGGCTCCAAGCGCCTGACCTGTTCAAGGTACTGACGAGCCATCTCCGGCTTAGCACTGGTAAAAGCCAACCAGAACAACAAATTGCAATCGTGGGGGTATTTTTGGTAAAGCTGGTTCAGGGTAAAGTGAGCCTGATCGGTTTGACCGAATTGAGCCAGGTTAACGGCCTGGGTGAAAGCTTGAACGTCGGATGGGTTCATTGGATCGTAACCTTCCATAGCTACAACCTAAAATAGCTGCAACATAAAATTCTGCTGTACCCAGCTATTATAGCAGACGCTAACAAAGTAAAGCCGGGCGATAGTAAATCAATCGCGGTCAGAAGACCGCTCCTACATCATTCAGGACTTTGTTAGCGCCCTGATTGTTGTAGCGCACAAGATTGGCGTGTGGTAATCCAGGTGGTATAATAAGGGGCAAAAGTTTGAGAGACTTTTCACGAAACGTATTAGAACTGGTTCGATAGTAAATCTTTGCTTTACACTTATAACAAACTTTTACATATAGAGGAGAAAGTATGACAACCGAAATAATGAGCCGAGAGGATGTGCTAAAAGCGCTTGGCACAGTTCAGGAGCCGGAATTGGGTGGCGACCTGGTTTCACGAGGGATGATCCGGGATGTGCAAATCGATGGCTCCCGCCTGACCTTTACGATAGTGTTGACCACCCCGGCCTGCCCGCTCAAAAACGTAATGCAAAAGCAAAGCGAAGAAGCACTCCACAAAATGGTTCCAGGCCTGACCGACATTAAAATTAACTGGGATGCCGATGTCTCGATTGCCCGCAAGGGTGCGACGGGCGGTGTATCGGAACCGGCTTCGCCTTTGCTGCCGAATGTCAAGAATATTATCGCGGTATCCAGCGGCAAAGGTGGCGTGGGCAAGAGTACCGTCAGCGTCAATATAGCGGTCGCGCTGGCTCAGGAAGGGGCGCGGGTCGGGCTTTTGGATGCCGATATTTATGGCCCGAACATCCCAATGATGATGGGGTCAAGCGAACGACCCAAGATGATCGACGAGAATCGGATTTTGCCTATCGAAAATCACGGCGTAAAAATGATGTCGATTGGCTTTCTAGTTCCGGCGGGTTCCTCGATGACCTGGCGTGGCCCGATGGTACACGGAGCGCTCCAACAACTGATGCGCGATGTAGAGTGGGGGCCGCTCGATTATTTTATCGTTGATATGCCGCCCGGAACCGGCGATGCCCAGCTAACCATGACCCAATCGGTGCAGTTGAGCGGGGCGATAATTGTCAGCACCCCCCAGGATGTCGCGCTGTCGGATGCCTTGCGCGGGTTGGCGATGTTCCAGCAAATGCACGTACCGATCTTGGGGTTGGTCGAGAATATGAGTTATTTCGTTTGCCCTCACTGCGGCATTCGCACCGAAATATTCGATCACGGCAACCTGGCCCGCGAAGCTCAACGCCGCAACCTGAACTTTTTGGGCGAAATCCCAATCGAGACCGCTGTGCGGATCGGCGGCGATACGGGCGTGCCGATAGTAGTAAGTCAGCCAGATTCGCCGGTAGCCCAGGCGTTCAAAAGCGCCGCCCGCAACATGGCCGCCCGTATCTCGGTACTGGCCCATCGCAAACTGCCGGTGATTAAGTAAGATTTCAGGTATGAGGTGTCAGGTGTCAGGTTTAGCTGACACCTGATTTTTGTTTGCTAAATGTAACTACACAGCCTACCCCCCATTTGGGCGACCACACAGGGTCGCCCCTACCCAAAATCCGTTGTAGGGGCGACCCTGTGTGGTCGCCCGGCCTGAGTATTTACTGCTAAATTAGCGTTGTATGGCTAAAACTTGTCGCAATAGATGGAAAATGCAGTGCTTTATTCTTTAGCTCGCAAACTCGGCCAGGACTGGCAGATGGTCGGAAGCGCGACCGGCCTCGTAGGTGGTGATAACTTCACAACTTTGGAGCCGCGCCGCGAGAGTAGACGAGGCAAAGAAGTAGTCGAGCCGAATATTAGGTTTGGAGGCAGGTAGGGTGTAGCCGGGCCGGTAGCGGTTTTCGGATTGGGGAGAAGCAGGGGACGGATAAAGGCGGCGGTAACAATCGTGATAGCCAGCAGCCAACACTTCGGCAATCGCTTCGCGGGGCAGGTTGCCACCCTTGGCCCATAGATAGGCCCGCCATTGTAGCGGCCAGTCGTCCAGGTTCAAAATGTCCTGCGGACTCATCGTATTAAAATCTCCCGCCAAAAACATCAAGCCATCGCTGTAGGGTTGCATATAGCCGAGGGCCTGACGTGCTTCTTTGGAGCGCCATTCTTCATCGGCGGGGTTGTAGCCGGGTTTGAGGTGGGCCACAAAAACGGCCAGCGGGCCAAGCGGCGTATCGAGATGGGTCTCCAAGAAGGTATGATGAAAAATACCTCGGTCGGGATGATTGATACAACCGACAATCGGGTAACGTGAAAGCAAGCCCAGGTGGAAGCCCCGATTGCCCGCCCCTAATTCGGCTTGCATACCCAATTCGCGGGCCAGATTATAAAATAATGCCTCGTCGTTGGCCTCCTGGACGGTCACTATGTCCGGCTCGGCCTGCCGAATAACATTCAAAATTTCCGGGAAGCGGTCTTCGCCACCGTCCAGTATATTATAAGTTAGCACCCGCACGCCCTTTATCCTCCAACATTATTTTGCCACACCGCCAGGCCGATTGCAATGACATTTATAAGCTATCTTTACCATCTGGCTTGAATAATGCCCGCCGGGAGTATATGATGAACAGGCCGGGATAGACCTAGCTAAAGGCGATAATCTGAGCCAGGCGCAGGTGGGACAATCAAATTAGCTAGTTCGTCAGGGTAGGAAAAGTTAATCCTATGCTGTGCATCCTGTCTATCCCTGTTAATTTTAGAGGAGGCAAAGGTGGAGGACTCACCGCTACATTTGATTGAACAGGCCGAACTAGCTCTGGTAAACCAGGAATGGGGGTCGGCCCTGGATAAGTTTAACCGAGCGCTGATCTTTTTGGGCCATACTACGGATGAGGCGACCGCTATGGAGGTGGCCGAGGCTCAAAACGGGCGGGGAGTCGCGCTGCTCGAACTAGAACGCTACGGTGAGGCGATCAAAGCGCTCGAAGAGGCCGTAACGCTCAGGCCGGAAATGGCGGGAGCCTATTACAATCTGGGGCTGGCCTGGGAAGGGTTAGGTAACATCGAAACGGCCCTCTATAACTACAGCCGGGCGATTGAACTGGAACCACAGGATGCCGAGGCGTACTTCCGGCGCGGTGGTATCTGGTTTGCCAAAGGCGAGTTTGAAAAGACGGTTGAAGATGCTGGGAAAGCGATAGAACTTCACCAGGGCCAGACCGAAGCGGCGGCGACCGGCCCGTATATCGCCCGTGGGCTGGCTTTACATCAGCTTCAACGCTACAATGAGGCGCTGGCCGATTACAGCACGGCCCTGACCACCGACCCGCATGGAGCGGTGGATGCTTTTTTCTACCGGGGGTTGGTTTTTATCGACAAGGGCGAGGTTCTACCGGCCCATGCCGATTTGCAAGCTTATTTGACTTTAACGGACGATCTGGACGGGATACTGGCTACTCAGGCCCGCGAAATTATTGAGGAGTTGGATAAACTGGGATGAGCGCAATATTTCCTTATTCGGATGTGCTGGATTCAAAGCTACCGCTATCCGGCCTGAAAGTAGTTGATCTGAGTCGGCTTTTGCCGGGGCCACACGCTACTTTGCTGCTGGCCGATTTGGGCGCAGACGTATTGAAGGTAGAAGACCCGCAGCTTGGCGATTATTTGCGCTGGGGCTGGCCTCCCGGCGAGAACCCGGCCTTTTTGCAACTCAACCGCAACAAACGCAGTCTGACCCTCAATCTCAAGGAGGCCGAAGGCAGCGAGATTTTTAAAAAGATTGTAATAGAGGCCGATGTGCTGCTGGAAAGTTTCAGGCCGGGAGTGATGGCCCGATTAGGGTTAGGCTATGAGGATTTGAAAAAGCTTAATTCGCGGCTGATCTATTGCGCCCTATCCGGCTACGGGCAGGACGGCCCCTACCAGCAACGGCCCGGTCACGATTTGAACTATATCGGCTATGCCGGAGCGCTCGGTCAGACCGGGCCTGCTGGGGCCGCGCCGGTTATTCCGGGGGTGCAAATCGCCGATCTCGCCGGCGGTTCGCTCATGTCACTGGTCGGGATTTTGTCGGCTTTGCAGGGGCGGCACATTACAGGCGAAGGCCGGATGATAGATGTATCGATGACGCAAGGAGTAGTCGGGCTGCTGCCCTATCAGGCTGCTATGTTTTTGGCGACGGGCGACCCGATCCGACGCAGTCAGTGGCGGCTCAACGGTGGGCTGCCCGAATACGCCGTCTACGAGACCGCCGACGGTCAGTATTTGACGGTTGGGGCGCTCGAACCGAAATTCTTCAACCGGCTGTGTACTTTGCTGGATATGTCCGAATACGACGAAACCAACGCCAACCCACCCAAAGCGGCTGAAATCCGGGCCAAGTTGACCGAGAAATTCAAGCAAAAGACCCGGGCCGAATGGCTATCGCTTCTGGCGGACGAGGACGTTTGCGTCGGCCCGGCCTACGAACTGGACGAGGTCTTTGACGACCCGCAGATGCTGGCGCGGGGGATGGTCGTAGAGGCCGAGCATCCAAAGGCCGGGAAGATCCGTCAGCTTGGGCTACCCTTCAAGCTAGATGGCCTCAATCCGCAGGCGGTCGTGCGCGAACCGGCCCCCGGCTTTGGCGAACACAACCGCGAAATCCTGACCGCCCTCGGCTACGACGAAACCGCTATCGAGCGGTTACGGGCCGCCGGGATTATAGGCAAGGAGTAATATTGCAGGTGAAGCTGGTGGAATAATTTT
Organism: Chloroflexia bacterium; assembly: GCA_038210655.1. Taxonomy (GTDB): domain Bacteria; phylum Chloroflexota; class Chloroflexia; order Chloroheliales; family Chloroheliaceae; genus 54-19. The sequence goes on along the minus strand of JBBQWM010000016.1, from coordinate 63,367 downwards.
GGCAAGCGTAAGTGGGGGCTAAAATTATGAGTGTCGATCCACGAGAATACGATAAAATGATGATACCAATCCTCATTAAGCGGTTAGAAAGCAGCGATTTAGAATTGAGGCGGAGCGCGAGTACAGCTTTAATGGGCTGTGGCGACCCGCAAGTTTTTGAACCATTGGTGGAGGTTTTACAAGATACAAGTGAAGATGCGTCGGTACGTTGTAATGCAGCACGAGGACTTGGCTATTTAGGAGACAAACGGGCGCGAGAACCGCTAAATAAAGTAGCGAACAGTCAATCTAATGATAGAATAGTACGTTCAGCAGCAATTGAGGCTTTAGCTCGGCTTGGTGATACAAGGGTCGTGGACGCGCTCATCAAAACTCTCAGAAATGAAAATGAGGACGAGGATGAGCGTTATAGAGTAGCTTTAACTTTGGGTGAGTTTGGTGATATGCAAACACTGTCCCGGCTTATTTCGATCATTAGAGATGAAACCGAAGATTCTTATGTCCGGGCCGAATTAGCAGGGGCGTTGAGGTCGCCAGAGGCAATTGAGCCGTTATTGTCTTTATTAGAGGATACTGAAAACGAGCAAGTTCGATCAATGGTCATTCAAGCTTTGAGGCATTTTAATGACCAACGTGCTTTGTTAGCCTTAAAACAGAGGCGAGAAAATAGCCTCCAATCTAATGTCGAGTCTATTTCGTCAGCTTCTAACCAGGCGGAGTTGGATAAAAGGATTGTTTTACTCTCGCTGTATGCCGACTACCGCCAATTTTATCTCTCAGACTCCGAAACACAAGGGCCTAGCAATTTTTGGACTCCACAATCTGATTTGGATGCTTTAGCGGTCGAACCTGGGATTATAGGTGTAAGTACGGCACGCTATGCTTTTGTCCCGGTTGAAATCGAATTATGTCACAGCCAACCTGTAAATGATCTTGCTAAGTGGGATCACGTTGTGGATTGTAGCATTGAGATTCCTTCGGGAAAACTTGTTGTTGATGGCTGTACGGCTTTCGGCGACGATTCACCTTATATTTTGGTTGATCCCGGTTGTTATCAAGTTCGAGTGTACTATGGTGGCCTTGAGTCTGCGGCCTGGGATGACCCTGACGGAGAAGACTATTACAAAATAGCCCTGTGGCCCGGTCAACCAACCGAAGCTAAGGTTATTAAGCGCTATTGGCATCCAAAGGCAGACCAATACAAATTGGTAAAGGGCAAAGACCGGGGCTGGTAGGCCGCAAAACTAGATTAGGAGAGTTAGTGTTTTGGCAAAGGCAAGCGGGAAACAAAGTCAGGAATTTATGATTGGGACGGCGGCGGAACTAGCCGATTTGTTTGGGGCGCGGGCCGAAACGCACGAACGGGAGGGGACTTTCCCCTACGAGAATTATGACGATTTGCGGCGGAGCGGCTTTCATCTAGCCTCGGTTCCCGAAGAATATGGCGGCTGGGGCGGCTCGGTCGGGGCAGTCACACGGGCGATGGCCCGGTTGGGGGAGGGCTGTGGCTCGACCGCTCTGGTGGTCTCGATGCACCTGGTGCAGACGGCGCGGGCGATGATCGCCGGGTGGCCTGCCGCACCGCTCGAAATGCTCCTGACTGGCATCGTCAAACACGGCCATCTCTACAACAACGCCGCCAGCGAACCGGCGACCGGCAGTCCAAGCCGGGGCGGACTACCCACCACCACCGCCACGCCCCTTGCTAACGGCGGCTATGTGCTAAACGGACGCAAGACCTGGACGACCGGGTCGCCGGTGCTGCATTTTATTTCGGTTACGGCGGCAGTGCAAAGCGGCGGGCAAGAAAAGCCCCAGGTCGGTAATTTTCTGCTGACCCGCACTATGCCGGGCCTGCGGATCGAGGAAACCTGGAACTCGCTTTCGATGCGCCTGACCGCCAGTCACGACCTAGTTTTGGAAAATGTGCTGGTCGGGCCAGAGGGAGTGCTAGGCAGCAAACGTCTACCCCCGATATTGGCAGCGACGAACACGGCCTGGACTTTGCCGGTCGCGGCGGTCTATTTTGGGGTCGGGCGGGCTGCCGCTAAATATGCCGTACAATTCGCCCGCGACCGTCGCCCGAACTCGCTCAACCAGTCGATTGCCGAATTAGCGCATATTCAAGAGAAAGCTGGACGGATGGAATTGGCCTTGCTTTCGGCGGAGAACACCCTCTTTGCCGTCGCAGACCTAGCCGACGCGGGCGAGGCCGAGCGCAACTCGGACCGGCTTGCCGCCCTGGTCGGTGCGGCTAAACAGCTTGCCACCAACCGGGCCATTGAAGCGGTCGATCTGGCGATGCGAATTGTAGGCGGTGCTTCGCTTTCGATGGAAGGGCCGCTACAACGCTATTACCGGGATGTCCGGGCGGGGCTTCACAACCCGCCGATGGATGATGTCAGCACGCTGGCGCTCGGCAAGCTGGTGTTGGGGGTCAAGGGCAGTTAGAACGGTTGTAGGGTGCGACCCTATGTGGTCGCCCGGCCTGAGCAATTAAAATCGTAAATCGTAAATCCAAATGAGGTTCTATGAGCTATTTCTTGGGGATCGATCTGGGTACGACCGGGGCGCGGGCGATTGTCGTGGCCGGTGAAGATGGGCGGGTCGTGGCAGGTGCAACCAGCGAATATCCTTTAGATGCACCACGTCCACTTTGGGCCGAACAAAACCCGGCGGATTGGTGGCGGGGAACGGTCGAAGCGGTGCAAGGAGCGATCCAAAAAGCTAGAGCCGAGGTTGGACCGAGTTTCGAGATCGCGGCGGTCGGGCTGTCGGGCCAGATGCACGGGGTAGTCTTGCTGGACAAGAGCGGAGAAGTGGTCGGCCCTTCGCTGATCTGGTGCGACGGACGTTCGCAGGCCCAATGCGACTTTATTACCCAGACGGTCGGGGCCGAGCATCTGATCGAATTGACCGCAAACCCGGCCCTGGTCGGCTTTAGCGCCCCAAAATTGCTCTGGATACGCGAAAATCGGCCCGACCAGTGGAGCCGCGCCCATAAGTTCCTTTTGCCCAAAGATTTTATCCGCTATAAGCTGACCGGGGAATACGCCAGCGAAGTTTCGGATGCGAGTGGAACGCTCCTTTTTGACGTAGCCGGGCGACGCTGGTCAGGCGAAATGCTCGAACGGCTCGAACTTGATCCCGCCCTTTTACCGGCGGTCTACGAGTCGCCCGAAGTGAGTGGGCGGCTTTCAGCAACGGGCGCGGACGAGCTTGGGCTAAAGGCTGGAACGCCGGTCGTGGGCGGTGGTGGCGATCAGGCGGCGGGCGCGGTCGGCAACGGGATCGTGCGGGTCGGGTCGGTCAGCAGTACAATCGGCTCTAGCGGGGTGGTTTTTGCCTATGCCGAGCAACCGGCCCGCGACCCTGGTGGGCGAGTCCACACCTTCTGCCACGCCGTACCGGGAGCCTGGCATGTCATGGGCGTGACCCAGGGGGCCGGGCTGTCGTTGCGCTGGTTCCGGGACGAGGTCGCCGGGCCGCTCGAAATTGCCGACGCAGGTCAGGCCGGACGCGATATTTACGAATTGCTGACCGAGGCTGCCGCCGCAGTCCCGCCCGGTAGTGACGGTCTACTCTTCTTGCCCTACCTGATGGGCGAACGTACCCCCATTCTCGATCCCCTGGCACGGGGAGTCTGGTTCGGCCTGACCGCCGCCCATAGTCGCGCTCATCTGACTCGGTCGGTGCTAGAAGGAGTCGTGTACAGCTTGAAAGACTCGCTCCAGATTTTACTCGAAATGGGCGTAGCGGTCGAGGAAATCCGAGCCAGTGGCGGCGGCGGCAAAAGTCCACTCTGGCGACAAATTCAGGCCGATACCTTTGACCGAGAAGTCGTGACGGTCAACGCAAGCGAAGGCCCAGCCTATGGCGCAGCATTGCTGGCGGGGGTGGGGGCCGGGTTCTGGCCTTCGGTGGCGGCGGCTTGCGACGCAACGATCCAGGTCACAACCCACACCAGCCCCAACCCACAAGCCGCCCAGGTCTACGCCCGTTATTACCCACTCTACGGCGAACTTTACGCCCGGCTCAAGACCCTCTTTCCCAAATTGGGTGAGTAAGGGGCTAAGAAACGGGTTAATACCGGGTGAGTATCAGTCTTTGCACCAATTCAAATAGTAAAGGGGCGACTCTGAAACCCTCAACCCAAACCACTCAAAAGTATAGATTAGAAAAATTTTCTGCGGAAATTTGTAACTACTCAGGTCGGGCGACCACATAGGGTCGCCCCTACCCACAATCCGTTGTAGGGTGCGACCCTATGTGGTCGCCCAAAGGGGGAGGCTGTGTAGTTACGAATTTTTTTCTAATCTATATTCACCCCGGTTTAGGAAGTGACACAGCCTGGAAGGTTTGCAAAAAACTGACGCTCACCCTTTGTGATTGCTAATACCTGGCCCTTTTCAATCTGGAACGCTTCTTGCAAAGGCTTATCTTTTGAAAAAGACCTGGAAAAGAAGTATTAAAGATAAGACTGAAACAAGGAGGCCCAAATGTTACCCATCAGTGACGTAAATGACGAGCGTCGTGGTCTACCGTTTGTAACTTACGGCTTGATTGCGTTGAATGTGTTGGTCTTTTTGTATCAACTCAGCCTGAACAGCACTAATCAGCTAAACAACTTCTTCCAGCAATACGCCGTCATACCGGCTAATATTAGCAACGGTCAGGACTATCAGACCTTGATAACCAGCCAGTTTCTGCACGGTGGTTGGTTGCATCTGGGCGGTAACATGCTTTATTTGTGGATATTTGGCGATAACGTCGAGAGCGTTTTAGGTCATATCAAGTATCTAATATTTTATCTTGGGGCTGGGGTTATCGCAGGTTTAGCTCAGGTGCTGGTTGACCCTGGCTCGACCTTACCAAGCCTCGGTGCAAGCGGAGCGATAGCCGGAGTATTGGGCGCATATCTGGTAATGTTCCCACGCGCTCAGGTTAATACCTTGATCTTTATCGGCATCTTTTTTACCTGGACGCGCCTATCGGCCTTGCTGGTGATCGGTTTTTGGGCGGTCCTCCAATTCTTCAACGGATTTACCGAGCTTTCCAACCGCACCGCTCAGACATCAGGTGGCGGCGGGGTAGCGTACTGGGCGCACATCGGCGGGTTCGTGGCCGGGCTGATTGTAGGATTTATCGCCAGCCAATTTAGGTCTAACTCGCGCTTTAGTCGCAACAACTATAATTCCGGCTCCTAAAATTTAGCCGAAAAATAAAACTACTCGCTCAACAACCCGGTAGATAAACCGTCAATACTAATTTGATTTTTGGTCTGCCAATAGTCCTGAAGGCCACTTTCGCCTTTACGCTCGGCCCATTCGGTCAGGGTCGGGCGTTCGCCCTGGTACTCGTAGAACGGAATAGCAAAACCGCAGGAAGTCTGGACGGCCTCGATCTTGAGCAGGATAATCTGACGTTCGCCCGAATAAGACTCAAACTGGGAGTGAAATTCCTCCCAACGCGGGTCGCGGGGCCGGATCAAAATCCCTTGCCCATAGAGCCGCAAGATCAACGGTTTCTCGCTAAAACTACAAAACATCATGGTCAACCGACCGTTTTGGGTAATATGGGCGGCGGTTTCGTTGCCGCTCCCCGTCAGATCGAGATAAGAGACCTCCTGGTCGTTCAGACAGCGCAGCGTATCCATCCCTTTGGGCGAAAGGTTCACCCGGCCTTCGTGGGGCGCGGTTGCTACAAAGAAAATCTTTTGCTGATCGATAAATTCGCGCAAAGTCTGATTTAGCTCGGTATAGAATTTTGCCATTGGCAACCTCCGTCATATACTCTCTTTGATAAAAATAAAACGGGACGACTGGCATGCTCGTCCCGTACCAGAAGCTTATTACTGCTTACCAGAAGTCAGCCATAAAAGAGGCGGGCTGACCCGATGGGCTAAAAATACGCTGGGCGGCTTCCAGGTCTGCCGGTTGGCGAACTTCGAGCTTACCAAGACGGACGGCTTGTTGCGGGCTGAGATACCCGGCATAAAGCTGGGCCAGCGCCCGAACATCGCAACTCAGCCCGGCCTTTTCGCTGCCCGCGACCACCGTGACTTCCGGGCGACCCTGGCTTAGTTCCAACCGATAAGTGCGATTGTCATTCCAATCCAGCGCGTCATCGTGGACGGCGACGCTAAAGCTGGTAGTTTCCCTGGCGGGCCAACTTCTTTCGAGTAGAGCGCGTTCGACATCGACAAGCCGCAACATATAGCCGGGGATGAGCTTGACTTCGGCCTGACGTGGATCGGGCAGTAGGGCAAAGAATTCATCGTTTGGCTCGGTGTCCCAGAGCGCTTTTTCGGCCTGCGAGTCGTGGTTGGCGATAAAATTATAGATTTCGTGGCGAGCTTCTTCGTCCAACCAGGCCATGTCACGCACCACAAGCTCCCGACTCCACTCATCACCGCCTTTGGTCGGTTGCATGTAGTAGCAAATATAAGCGCGTGTTTTACCGTCGGCATCTTCCCAGGTATAGGCTTTCAGGGGCGTATCTTTGGTGCGGCGCATCGTAAAAATCGAGCGCCGCCAGCTAAATTCGGTCGGACGCTCGATCCGCCCAAACCGACCCACACAGTATTGATTGTAAAGGGCCTGGAATAGCGACCAATCCTCGGCGCTGCGTGGAGTCCAACGTCCCTGCGTTTTGCTCTTGAAAGCTGACATTGCCGGTAACTTGACACTGATATTTTGGATGGCGCTGGCCTGTTCGTAGCCAAATTTTCGGTAAAAAGAAAATTCAAAGGGATACAGCCCTGAGACATTAATACCGCGTTCGCGTTCCTGGGCCATTACGGTCAGGAGCAACCGTTTGAGATGTCCGCCTCGGCGGTGTTCGGGCGGAGTTGCTACACTGGTTACGCCCGCCATTTTGATTTTTTTCGACCCCAACCACAAATCGTTCCATAGCAATTGCAAACTGCTCAACAGATTGCCATGAACATCGAACAAACCGCGAGTATCCTCCATTGGGACATTTGGGAGCCAGATTTGTATATAGTCGTGGGGTGTGACAAAAGCATCTCGTACCCGCTCCCCGAACAACTCTCTTTCACCCTCGCGTAAAGGTCGAACTTGCATTTCAACTTCTCCTTAATATCAATAAAAGTTCTCAAGTGGTTAGCTGTCTGTAGTATATCAACCGGCTTTTGGAGGGTCAATACGCCCTTTGGCCTAAATTTGAAGAGAGGTCAGGGGTAAGGTATCAGGTGTTAGGTGTCAGGTATTAGGTGTCAGGTATCAGGTGTTAGGTGTTAGAGTAATTTGCAAAAACATTGACCTATAGCATGTTGCACACTTATTGACCCCTGTAGGAGCGAGCTTCCGCTCGCGATTGAACACCAAGCCGTATCTTCCAATCGCGAGCAGAAGCTCGCTCCTACAGATAATCGGACGGCCCAATATCTTTGCAATTTGCTGTAGTAGGGGAGACTCTATGTGGTCGCCCTCGGAAACCGTGCCGGGTCTACCAGGGCGACCACAAGGGTCTCCCCTACCAAAACCTGACGCCTAACACCTGATACCTAATACCTAATACCCACAAATCAAACAATTTATGTGAGGTGAACCATAGTACATAGTGTGTAACGATGGTAAATTATGATATACTAGATAATGGGTAATTGTATTTACCACTTTTCGTTCTGGTGCAGGGGAACAGGTCTTAGCTATGGCCCTAAAGGGTTTGATACGCGAACGTTATCATATTGTCGGAGAAATAGGCCGAGGCGGGTTCGGCATCGCTTATCGCGCCCACGATTTGAAGGTAGACCGCGATGTGGTAGTCAAACAGTTGCACGAACAGTGGACAACGGACGAGTCTAACCCGAAAGCCCGTCGCCTGTTCGAGACCGAATGGCGCTCGTTGGCCCGCCTGAGCGAACACCCCAGCATCGTCTACCTGATCGACCTTTTAGAAGAATATAACGCCTTCGTGATGCAATGGGTGGGGGGCGGCAACCTGACCGACCTGATAAAGAGCAAGGGCAAGCTTTCGCTATTGCAAGCGGTTATCTTGATGGGCGAAGTTTGCGACGGGTTGAGCGCGGCCCACAAGCTTGGGATCGTTCACCGCGACATCAAACCCAGCAATATTTTGCTGACGACCGAGGGTCGGGCCAAAATCAGCGATTTTGGGATTGCTCATCAGCCACACCCCGGTCAGGAACGCGAAGTAACCGTCAGTGGCTCCAACCTGGGAACGATCAATTTTATGGCTCCCGAACAGGCGCGGGGCGATAACCGCATAACGCCTGCCGCCGACCTTTATTCGCTCGGTACGACCCTCTATGCCGCCGTGACAGGCCGTTATTACTTGCCTTTTAGGGCCGTCAAAGGTGATTTCGATTACGAGACGATGGCCTATAATTTCCGCCTCGTGCGCGACCGTGAGCCAGACCGCCCGCGCCGTTATAACCCCTACGCGACCCCGGCCCTGGAAGCCGTTATCATGAAGTGTTTGCAAAAGAATATCGCCGACCGCTATCAGGTAGCTGAAGATGTGAGCGAAGCCCTCAAGCGCGTGCGTACTCAGCTTGAAAACGAGCGTGACCGGCTTTACCGGGAAGCCGAAGCGGCCCTTTCGGTCGGCAAATGGAGCCAGGCACTCAAACTGTATGACCGAATACTGGCGATAGACGAGAACTATGCCGAGGCAGTGCCGCACCGCGAAATGGCCCGCAAGTGGCTAGGGCCGGATAGTGAAGAAGCGTCTAAAGAGAAAGAGCGGGAGCCAGAACCAGCCCGGCCCACTAATTCTAAAGCGCCGATTGCGATCAAGGAGCGACAATCCGGCCCAGTTGAACCTCTGTTACCACTTGAACCGGCTTTCGGTCAGTTGGATAGTATCGCAGGGTTGGGTGCGGTGGCGGATGCGGCAAATAGTATTCCTAACAGCCGTCTGGAAAAAAGCGGCGGCAATCCCTTTGAGGTCAGGCCCCGGCCTCCTTTGGTCCCGGTTGAAACTCAGAACGGTAAAGGTAACGGTAACGGCAATAGCCCCTTGACCAATACGTCTACCAGCGAACAAGTGCCGGATGTGGTGATCTGGGGTGACGATAAGAAGCCCCGGCGGAACCGTATCCCACCCTGGGTGCTGGCTTTTATAGTGCTTTTCCTGTTGGTCGATATTATGATTGCACTGGCTATTTTTGTCTTTCCGGGCGAAAAGGTGGTATCAAAACCGACCGCTACCGCTCCGGTCGCAATCGCAGCCACGACCGCGCCACCGGCGACCCTCCTGGCGACGGCAACCAGCGAAGTGACGACGGTTGCCCTGGCGACACCCCAACCTAATCCAACGGCAACTGATACGCCTACGCCCGAACCTAGCCCAAGTACCAGCGCCGTGAAGTCGCCCATCTTTGCCACGATTTTTACGACGGGCGATTTCTCCAACCCGGCAAGTGCTACCCCTCGCACTGGCTTTTTGCCTAACAGCGTAATCATTTTGTATGGCAAGGTAAATTTCCAGGATGGCGCAAAGGCAGGCGACCCGGTAACGGTAGAGATTTACCGGGCGGTAAACGGTAAGCCCGAAGGTCAGGTGGTCTTGACGCGCACTGAAACCCTCAAGGAAGATTTTATAGCCGCCCTCTACAATCCACCTCCGGCGGTTCCGCTCGGTCAATATATCGTGGTGGTTAAGCTGAATGGGCAGACGGTTCCTTTTGCTCAACCGCTTATTTACACTGTAACGAACCCGGTTCCGACCAACACGCCCAACCGTCCGCCTGGACGCACACCGACTAGCGCTTCGACCAATACCCCCGTAGTTATTACTCCAGCGGTTACGACCGCCCCGCCAACGACCACCGCGCCGCCTTCAACAACGGTAGCCACCACAACGGCTGCAACGACGGTTGCGACGACCACTGCCGCTCCTACGACTACTCGTGCAACCCAGGCGACGACCGTCGCCAGCCCTTCGACCCCGGCGATCACAACCGCCAACCCGACCACACCTTAGCCCGCGCCCGGCATGAAATCGCAATTTGCGCCCCGACCGAAGAAAAGTCGTACTGGGCCGGGCTTGCAAGGTCTGGTTAATGGCTGGTTGAGCCGCCTGGAAGAGCAACTTCCCCGGCTAGATGCTTCAAATCGCCTGATGCAGATTTCCCCTCTTAAAAAGGATAAACACCGCTCAAGTAAGCGCCCAACCGCGACGGAAGCCTCTCGCATAGTGCTACGTTTGTTAGCTGAACGGGTCGCGGGTCTCTGCCTGGATAATAGTTCGCCCGAACTATTGGAAGCACTGGCAGGCCCGACCCTGACTGAATTTGAGGCTACCGCCAGCCACACGGTCGCCACTGAGATCGCCGAATTGGATGGGGAAGTATTAAATGGTTGGGCGCTGGCAGGCTTGCAGGTTTGGTCGGGCGAAACCCGGCAGCAAAAACAGAGTGGCGCGTTTTATACCTCGCCCGAACTGGCCCGCTATATCGTCGCCAAAGCGCTGCCATCAGAATTGTCCGGCCCAATCGTAGACCCAGCCTGCGGTGGTGGCGCATTCTTGCTGGCAGCCCTCGAAAGTCTGTCAAAACAAGGGGATATGTCACCAAATGCTTCGGTAATTGGGCAGCTATATGGCGTTGATTTGAACCCGCAGGCGGTCGTCCTGACTCGGCTGGCACTTTTGCGACGTTTATCCGAATTAGCCGGGGGCAAAGTCTCGCGCAGCCTGGCGGTGGCCCTGGTCGTGCAGGTACGGCCCGGCAATGCACTGGTCGGGGCCGTGCAAAGCTCAAATACGGCGCTTGCGATCCGAAAAAGACTGTTCGAGGCCCTGGCCGAGGACGATAGCGGGGCGGCGCTGGCCTTATTCGCCAAATTAGAAGCTGAATTGAGTGGGCCGCGTCTGGCACTGACAGAACAAATCGCAGGCTTACCGATCTTTAACGGGCCGGATGATGGGTCACGTTTAGCGGCTTTGCAACCTTTTGGCTGGCAACTGGAATTCCCCGAAGTTTTCGAGCAAGGCGGCTTTGGGGTCGTTGTGGGCAACCCGCCCTATCTCGGCTTCAACGACTATAGCGGGATTGAAAAGGCTTATTTCGCCCAGACTTTCGCCCCGGTTTACAATTTGAAAAGCGATCTACACTATTATTTTGTAAAACGCGGAATAGAATTGCTGAGACCGGGTGGGCGATTGGGCTTTGTAACCTCCCGCTTTTGGAAAGAAGCGGCCTTTGCTGCCCCGCTCCGACGCTGGTTAGCCAACCAAACGCGCTTGCTGGGAGTGGAGGATTTAGGCGGCGAACAATTTTTCGAGGGAGCCGAAGTGGATGTCTGTTTGCTGTTTGCCAGCCGAGAGCAGGCCGAACCGGAGCAACGTTTTCCGTTTTACTTCGCCGGACGCGAGGAATGGCTGTCGCAAACGACCCTGGCGGATGGCGCTCCCTGGGCCTGGCTACGCCGGATGCCTGCCGAAAGAATGCTTTTAGCCAAGATCGCCGAACAATCGCACCCACTTGGTCAGCTTGCAGAATGCCGCACGGGAGTACAGACCGGCCTCGACCGGGTTTTCTTCTTGACGACGGCGCAGGCCGGACAGATCGAAGCGGGCCTTGTGCGCCGGGCGATCAAGAATGGCGATGTTGGGCCGGGCCGGATCAACTGGCGCGATCTATGGCTGCTCTATCCTCCTGCCGATCTCGATCCGGCTTTACATCCGAGGCTGCTGGCCTACCTGGAACCGCACCGGGCCGCGCTCGAACACCGCTTGCGCTATGACGAGCCATTCCCCTATTATCAATTGCAATGGCCCCGCGACCCGGCCCTTTTCGAGGCTCCCACCAAATTGGTTACGCCCTACAAAGCACCCCGCAATATTTTCGCACTGGATGACCAGCAGTTTTTTTTCAGTACCGATGTAATCTCGGTCTGCTTTCCGCCAGAATGGAGTCTGGAGCAGCTAAGGCTGGCCCTGAATTTTCTAAATAGCCGTCTGTCTACCTTTCAATTCCGCTCTTATGGTAAGCAAGTCGGCGGCGGACAGTGGGACTATTACGCCAACCCGGTCAAGCGTCTGGCTTTCCCGGCCCAGTCCGACGACCCGTTACTCAAAAGTCTGGCCCGGCCCGACCTAAGTTCGGATGAAATAGATGAACTGGTCTTTGACCTCTACCAGCTTTCCGGCCCGGAACGCGATTTAATTGTTAGAAGCCTTGCCGAATTTTGATAAGAGAAGCAAATAAAAATAATTGTCCCAATGTAGGGGCAACCCTGTGTGGTTGCCCTCATTGACCGCGCAAGGTGTTCACGGGCAACCACTCAGGGTTGCCCCTACCGGGATATTTTATTATTTTTGCGTCCCTAAGAGGTGGGGTACGCGCAAGGACACTAATGCAATTAACCAATTCACCAATTAATTTTATCCCGTAAATCCTGTCTATCCCTGTTAATTTTAGTGGGTTTGGAGTGTGGTCTTCACGGTCATTCGTTTTAGGGTTTGAATCCGTGCAAAATTCTGACTCTCACCTACGGTCTAGTCTGAACTTGACGGGCAAGGGGGTAGCTGTTAGTATACCCTGCACGGGTCAGACTGCTTTTTCCTTAGGAAAACCTGATAGGGAAATCGGCTGGAAAAGTTTGAGAAGATAGGTGTTGGCCTGAGTTATAATAGGATCAGAAGTGGATTTTAAGACACAGAGAGTAGGGATAGTGCCGCTATTCAAAGTCGTAAGTAGTACGGAACGAGTTTTGTAAATGGCGTATCTTTTGCCCGTTGGCCCCTGGCATCCGGCCCTGGATGAGCCAGTCGTCTACAAGCTAGAGGTAGCGGGAAGCAAGATTGAACATGTCGAGATTGAGCTAGGCTATAACCACCGGGGGGTGGAAAAGCTCTTGCCTTGCCTTTTGCCACACCAGATTTTAGCCCCTGCCGCCCAACTTTGCGGTAAATGCTCCTTTGCCAACACAATGGCCGTCGCGCTGGCCCTCGAAAAATTGAGCGGAATCCAACCGGCCGCCCGCGCCAACTATTTACGGTTGGTGGCGGCTGAATTGGAACGGGCTGCCAGCCACCTCGGTTCGATTGGTCGTACCCTGCGCTTGCTCGGTATTCATGTGCCTGCCGCCCGTCTGGAAGAGGAAGCCGAAGGTGTGCGTCAGCTTTTGGCTGCTACTGGCAACCGGGTCTACGACACCTTCAGCGTGCTGGGAGGGGCGATGCGTGCGCCACAAATCGGAGCCGAATTTCTTTCCGCCGTCGAGAAACTACGTAAGAATGTCTACGAATCGGTTAATCAATTGCTCGACAATCGGCAACTAGAACGTCGGACGGTTGGGGTAGGCGCGATTGATCCGGCGGATACGCTGGAATGGGGTCTGACCGGGCCGATAGCGCGGGCCGCTGAACTGGCCCTCGATACCCGCCGAAGCGATCCTTATGGCGCGTACCTCGATTTTGAGGTGCGGGTCGTGACCCAGCGGCGGGGGGATTTGTTTGCGCGATTGGCGGTGCGGGCATTGGAAGCGCTCGAAAGCCTGAATCTGGTCAACAATGCGTTGCGGAATTTACCAGAAGGCGGTCTGCACGACGATTTGCTCGCCGCCCTCTACCCGGCAGAACGGGAAGCCAGCGCCCTGGTCGAAACACCACGCGGTCAACTGCTTTGTTATATCGCCTCGGATGAGGCAGGTAAGCTGGCTCGATTGAAATTGCGCCCCCCGACGCTGGCGAATCTGCCGACGGTAGCCCTGACTTTGCCGGGCCAGGAAGCCGATGATGCGGCAGCGATTATCGCCTCACTGGATTTTTGTTTCGCCTGTGCGGAGAGATAATTTTAATGAACGTATCTGACATAATTTTAGCGACTACACCCCTTGCTCTGGTAGTGGTGGGGGCCGGATTATTCTTTTTTGGGAGGCTGCTGGGCGGGAGCAATTCGCGTCTATTTTATACGGTCGTGATTGTGGCGGCGCTGGCGACTTTCTTATCGCAGATTGCGCTGGCGGCGGGCTTTGCAAGAGTGGGCGGAGTTCGCACCCCGGTTGCTAATCTGTACACCTGGTCGCCAGTGGGGGACGGCGGATTTAGCGTGGCGCTGGCCTTTCGAGGCGATTTGCTGGCCTTCCTGTTTGCGCTACCCCTGACGGCCCTAACGTTGCTCTGCGTCTTGTATTTGCTGGCGCGGCGACCCCAGTCTGAAACCCAGGACGGCATAACCGCAGGACGGCTTTACGGGTTGATTTTGCTGGCGGAAGGAGCCGGGTTGGGTGCGTTTTACTGCGCCGACCTGGTGCTACTTTATTTCTGGTTGGAAGCGGTTGGGCTGGCGCTCTATCTTTTGAGCGGGCCAGGGTTGCGGGGAGCCTCGGCCCGTCCGATCAGCTACCGGGCGTTGGGGGTTAATTTCTTTGCCGGACAGTTGATTTTCGCGCCCCTATTGGTAATCGTCTCGCGCAACGGTGGACGCTCCAACTATACCGAATTAATCCCAGCGGTACTAGATACGACTCTTTTTGTTTTTATCGTGGCGGGCTGTCTAGTGAAAGCGGCTCAATTTCCCTTTCAAGCCTGGCTGGGTAGTTTCGAGGATTTGCCGGGGGCCGCTTACGGGCTGCTGACGGCGGGTTTTGTCTTTCCCTTCGCGGTCTACTTGCCAACCCGTTTGATAAGTCTAACCGGCGACCGAACCGATTTGTTAACTTCGGTGTCGTGGCTGCTTTTACCGGTCGGCGCTCTGACGATCTTTTTCTCGGCGATAGCGGCTTTGCGGCTGACCGCGCCCGGACAGCTAACCGCAAAAATCGGCCTATTGGCGGCAGCCCAATTTGGCTTTATTGTAATGGCCCTGGGCCTGGATGATTTACCTGCCGCTTTTCAACAACTTATCAGTCTGGCAATCGGCGCTCCTTTGCTCTTTTTATGTGCCGACCAGCTTCAAATTGAGAACGCGCCACCACCCAACCCGGACAACCGAGCCAATCCCAGACCTTTAGGCCGTCCGGCCCTTTTCCGGGCGCTGGTGATTGGGTTATATCTGGTAGGAGCTTTGAATTTCGCCGGGTTGCCATTATCTCCGGCCTATGCCGCCCGGTGGCAGACCCTGAGCGCCTTATTGACCAATGGCAACCGCTTCTATTTTGGATTGGCGGTGGTCGGGCTAGTGCTGACGCTCCCGGCTCTGGCCCAGGGCCTATTGCTTTTTATGAACGGGCCACGCCGGACGGCGGACGCACGCGGCGAAGAATGGTTTTGGGTCTTGGGTGGGCCGCTCTTGCTGGCTTTGCTATCGATTGGTCTTGGGTTTAACCCGGCTTTAGCCGGTAGCTGGCTTTCTAATGCGGTCGGGCGAGTGCGTCCGACCGGGGCCACCGAACTCTCGGCGGCAACCCTGGCGACCGGCGGTTGGCTGGGAGTGTTGGCGGTCTTAGGGCTGCTGGTAGGGTTAGGATTGTACTGGCGCGGTCGGCGCAGTCTGACAACCACCCCCTATAACGGTGGTCTTGTTTATGGGCCGCAGGCTGATAGCAAACCAAAATTCGCCCGTACTGGACGCAGCAAAATGGCCCTCAAGCTAATCGAAGAGGAGGAAGTACCCGAAGGCTTTGAGGATGAGTTCTTTGCCAGCGCCTTCAAAAAAACTCCGATTCAAAAGCAGGCTCCCCGCCGTCCCCTACCCGACACACGTCTTTCGACTGCCGATTATTTTGGCCCACTTAACAATCGTTTAAAAGAGGTCTACAAGTTGTTCGATACGGGTTACGGTGGCAGATTTTTCAGTTTGCTCTTTCTGCGCTTTATGGATCGGGTCCGGCGGGTCTTTGAATGGCTGGTCGAGCGCTTCTACCCGGCTCTGGCAGCCTTTATCCTGATCGTCTTTATTATCTTGTTAACGCGCTAGTTTGCGCTATAATAAGCAAAAGCGTTGACCAGAAAGGGGTAGCCCGATGATAAAACTGACCTTTGACCCAAAAGCCGACCGATTGTGCGTCTTGTTCAGCGACAAGCCGGTCGCAAGAAGAGCCGAGGACAAGCCTGGCGTAGTGTTTTGCTATGACAAAGAGGACGAGTTGATCGAAGTAGAAATTCTCTCGCTCTCAAAACGTATGAAAGATTCCTGGGCGGTGGATATTGACTTATACACCCAGGAGCAAGTGTTAGATTTACAACAAGAAATTATGAGCAAACAATTGGATTGGCAAACCGCCAGCCCGGAAGAAATTATCGCCCAAATACGAGCCAGTCGGGTCGGATGGACACCTAAATAGAAAATGACTCTTTACTTGCTCGATACTGATAGCTTTATTTTCTTACTAAAGAGTAATGTTGGATTGCAGGCCAAAGTTCAACAAATAGGTCCAAGTGCAATTTCATTGTCAGTCATAACTGTAGCCGAAGCGCTGCATGGCGCATTTTACGCTAACAATCCTGTTAGTGAATTACAATTAACTCGTGGTCTGTTAAACCAGTTTCGGGTGATTGATGTAAATCAGGCTATTGCCGAAAAATGCGGACAGATCAGGGCAACTCTATGGCAAAGCGGTCAAAGGCTGGAAGATTTCGATTTACTAATTGGCTCAACTGCAATAGTTGAACAGCGCACGCTAGTGACAAATAACCTCAAACATTTCAATCGCCTGAGCGCTTTTGGTCTTGTTGTGGAGAACTGGAAAAGTTAGAGTAATATTTACGATGGACTTATTGACGATAGATGCGAATAATTACGGCTTTTACGTTACTGCTCTGCTGCTCTCGGCGGTGGTGATTGCCGTTTACAAGAACTGGCTGTTGTTGACCCCGGCCCTGGTGATCCAATTTGTGGTGCTGGCGATAATCGCTAATCAGCTTAACACGACTTCGACGCGGGTGATGATGGGGCCATTGCCACTGGCGGTCTTTCTCAAGGGGGTCGCCGGGGTGATCGCCGGGTTGATCCTCTTTCTGACCGGGTACGCCATTTTATTTGAAACACGCGGGTTCCGGCAGGAGCAAGCCGAAGAAGAGGCATCGGGCCGAGGAGGATTGCGGCGCTTTTTCTATCGGCAAGAGGCCGCCCTTTACAACCGCTTTCGCTATGTCGATTATCTTTTGCCGCTAGGGGCGATTATTATCGCTGCCGGAGCGACCTACGCCCTAACTACTTTGCTACCTTTCTCCGGCAATTTTCTGGGCGACTTCGCCTTTTATTGGCTTGGGTCGGTCGGGATCGCCATTATGGTGGTGGGGCGCGATATATTAAAGCTGGGGGCCGGGTTATTGGTCTCGCTCAATGGGGTTGATCTACTTTATTCGTTGTTGCGGAACGGCAATAGTCCGCTAGTGCTGGGCATCAGCGCCGCTATTACAATCTTTTTGGCCCTGCTCATCTCCTATCTGGCGATCCTATATCACGGTAAGATGAAAACTTTGCTAATTAGTGAAGGCTTCCAGCGCAAGCGCAATTCGGTGTCTTGAGCAATCTTGAACTAAGAACCGATTTTGGGTAGGGGCGACCCTTGTGGTCGCCTGACGTAAGTTCCAAACCGGGCGACCACAAGGGTCGCCCCTACTAGCCCAATGTTTGTGCAATTGGCTTTAAGCGAGAATTTTTCTGTAAGGATGTTTTGATGCAATTTGTGATCCTGGCGCTGCCTTTTATAATGACCTTCTTTATTATCGGCTTCGAGTTTGTCTTTTCGCCGCAAAAATTTCGGTTTAGTCGCCTGTTGGCGGTCGTCTGGCCGGTAGTGACGCTGGCAGTCGAGATTGTGCTGATCTGGCAACCGACCGCCAACAGCGAGGACGGAACCTTTAATTTTACGGCGCTAGATCGGCTGTTCCTGACAGTTCTATTTAGCCTGACAACGGTGGCACTCCTGGCAGCTTACAACACTGGCTTTTTATTGAGCGGAAGGTTTAGCCCGGCAACTCTGGCGGTGAGCGGCACGATATTGGCGGCCCTTTACATCAACAACCTCTTTTTGGAAACACTTCTTTTTGTGCTGGCAGGGTTCTTTAGTATTGTAGCGGTCGTCGATGTCGGGACTGCCGACGAAGAGCGCTTTGTACGGGCGATCAAGGCGGCGGTGCGCTACCTGATTGCGACGGTGTTGTTCGGGTTGGCCTTCTTTATCGCCCTGATCTTTTTGGAACGGCTACGGCTTGACCCGCAACTGACCGGGCTAATCAAGGTTGTAGTGGCGCTGGCAATCGTCGGTTTCGCCTTACGATTGGCGGTCTTCCCATTCAATTTGTGGTTGCCCGAAGTGGTCGAAATCGCGCCGGGTCTCGCCAATTTCCTGGTACTGGGTCTGATTAATGTGGCTGCCGTCGTTTTTTTGGTAGACTTTTTGCAGAAAAACCCTTCGCTGATTATTGATAACTACAGCGCGGCCCAACCCGTCATGATATTGGGGTTAGCCGGGGCGGTCTTTGCCGGGGTGCTGGCCCTCGGTCAGAACGAAATGGGCAAGATGATTGCCTATACTGCCAGTGCCGATTTTGGGCTAATCTTATTTGGCCTCGCCTCACCGCATCGTACCGGCCTGGACGGGGCCTTGCTCGAAGCGGCCAACCTCGCCCTGCTCCAGGTCTTGATCTTTAGCTGCCTTAGTCTGGTCAACTACTGCACCCAGGACAAGCCGCTCAACGGCCTGACCGGGTTAGGGCGGCGGATGCCGGTAGCGGCGACCGGACTGGCGGTCGGTTTTATGGGGATGATCGGGCTACCTTTCTTCTCCGGCTCGGTTAGCAAATATCTGATTTTGCAATCTGCCGCGCAGGAAGGGCTACCCTGGGTACTGGTGGGCGGGCTGACCTTGCTACTGTGTTTGGTAGCCTACTTCCGTTTCTTCCACCGGGTGTTTATGGGCAACGATGTGCCGGGCTTGAAAACCCTACCCGAACCACGCAACGCAAGGCTACTAATTGTGGTTCTAGTGCTGGTTGTGATCTTAATCGGTGTATGGCCCGCGCCTGCCCTCTCCTGGATCGACAACGCTTTGCGTTAGTGCTGGGCAGAGGCTAAGATAGAGCTAAGTACGTTCAACTTCCGGTTAATTAGGGACAATCGTAAATTATAAATCCCTGATTGGGGAGCAAATCCTCAAAGGAGACCTGATACGCAGAGCGCAGGTGGGCCAATCAAATTAACCAATTCAGCAGGGATAGGTATTTTATTTAATCCTGTTAACGCCCGTATGGGTGTGTACATCCCTGTTAATTTTAGAGGAGATTGCCGTGGCACAAGAGCTTTTAGGTGATTTGGTGCGTGAGGGCAAACAACGCCACCCCTCTCGGTTGGCGCTAATCTGGCACGAAGAAGCATATAGCTATTTGACCCTGGATGGGATGATCGATCAGGCCGCCGAAGGTTTCTTGCGCCAGGGCGTGCTGGAAGGCGACCGCATCGCTTTTTACATGCACAATCTGCCTCATTTTGTAATCGCTTTTTATGCGCTTGAGCGGATCGGGGCGATTGTGGTTCCAATCAATATTTATTGGAAAGACCGCGATCTGCATTATATGTTGGCCCAAAGCCGGGTCAAAGGGGTTATAACAATTGGCCCATACTATCAGCGTGTTTTAGAAGCCCAGGTTTCCTTGCCCGAAATCGAGTGGGTCGTGGCGATTACCGCCAATGGCCCGGCCCCAACTGACGCGATAACCTGGCCTGAGATTTTGGGCGAACCACTTTCCGAGCCAATAGGCGAGGTTGATTTAGATGCTATCGACCCGGCCATAATCTCTTTTACAGGCGGGCGAAGTGGGCCTTCTCGTCCGGCAGTTTTGAGCCATTTTAACTTGCTGGCTAATTGCCAGCAGATGCAGGACTTACCGCAGGTCAGCTTTTGGGGCGACGATGAGAACGACGAAGCTTCGGGGCTGCACATAGCCGGTAACTCTCAGCACGAGATCGCCCTGTTGCCATTACCGCTCTTTAACCTCTTTAGCCTCAATACCGGCCTCAATCTGACCTATAAGCTGGGCGGAACTGCCGTATTGATGGAACGGTTCGACCCGGTGCAGGCCCTCGATTTGATCGACCAGCATCATTGCACGGTAATTTATGGCTCGCCCGCCACTTTTAGCGAACTGGTCAACACGCCAGAATTTGCCGGAGCCCAATTGGGTAGCCTTCGTCACGCCTTTTCCTACGGTGCGCCTTTGCCTGCCGAAGTAAGCACCGCCTGGCAGAAGAAAACCAACTGCCCTCTTTTCAATTGCTACGGCCTGACCGAGGCCGCCCCGGTGCTGGCCTGCCAAAAGACCGGCCCGGATACCGCTGAAGATATGATTGGAACCAGCCTGCCACTGGTAGAATTAACCCTGTTGGGGGCCGGTGGAGAACAACTGCCCGCCGAACGGGTCAGCGAACTATTGGTAAGAGGGCCGAACTTGATGTTGGGCTATTTCAACGCCGCCCAGCCAGAAGAGTTGCTGGCTCCGGCTACCGATGGCTGGTTTGCTACCGATGATCTGGCTTTGTTCAGGACGGACGGCAATTTCGAGCTTATCGACCGTAAAGAGGATGTCTTGATGCTCAAGGGCAATGAATTGGTGGTGCCACTGGATATAGAACGGGTGCTATTAAGCCATAACGGTATTTGGGAGGCCACTGCCTTACCCTACACCACTTCGCAGGGCCGCAATCGGATGATTGCTTTTGTAGTCTTGAACGAAGCCGGACGTAAACTGACCCCACCCCAACTGAGCATCTATTGCGAAAAACGGATGCCAATTGCCCTCTGTCCCGAACGCATCTTTATCTATCGTGAGGAAGCCCTGCCGCGTCTACCTAATGGGGCCGTCTGGCGACGCGCTTTACGACTACAAATTTCTCAATATTTGTAAGAAACCGCTTTTCAAAAAAGCCGTCTGATTTTTCAAAAAATCGGGCGGCTTTTTTAATTTCGTTTATTTCGCCACGTATAAGTTGGTGGAAATGCGGAATGGGCCCATTCCATCTCCAATCGGTTTAGCAACAACCAGATAAATTTCACCCCGGCAATTGGAAACACCGGGCTGAATCTACCCAGGAGGTGGAATTATGTTAACACACCCTAAAACTTGGCCTGCTACCTGGCGACGCGCAATCCTGGCTTTCCTGATTCTGGCGGGCCTCTCGCTGGGGCTAATCGGCGGCGCAACCGTCAGCAGCGACCATCATTTTAACTTTAATCCGGCTAATGTCAAGCTGGTAGCGGATGGGCCGTTGGAACTGCCCGAACCGCGCCCGTAATGAGCAGAGGCTTTACTCTCACATCAAACCAAAATGGGAGGAACACATGTTCCTCCTATTTTTTGTGGTTGGGTGCGCGTCAGATTTTTGCACCGATTCAAACAGTAATAACAGGAGATTGTGAAAACCTCGCTCCAAACCATTCAAAAATATATAGTAACTACTCAACCTACCCCTTTGGGCGACCACATAGGGTCGCCCCTACCCAAAATCCGTTGTAGGGTGCGACCCTATGTGGTCGCCCGGTCTGAGTAATTACAAAATATATTAGAAAAATTTTCTGCGAAAATTCTTCTAATATATACTCAACCTCGGTTTAGCGAGTGGCACAGCCTCGCTCGTCTGCAAAACCTGACGCTTATCCTTTGTTATTGAATAGGTTGAAGAAAATTTAATATGGTGTTACAATCGAAGCGCTTGTAAGCTTGTGAAGATAGGCTGTTAATGAAGCGGAATAACAACCTATACCGACAGATGTGGCAAAGTCGCCCATTATCCATAGCATAGTGTGATGATTATACAAATTTCAGTTAAAGACCAAAACCGGAGCATAGTTAAGAAAAAATGTTTGAATTTATACAAGCCATCATTTTGGGGGTGGTCGAAGGCGTAACCGAGTTTATCCCGGTCTCCTCAACCGGCCACCTGATTATCGCCGGACGCTTGTTAGGCTATGAAGGCGACAAAGCGGCGACTTTTGAGATTTTTATCCAACTTGGGGCAATTTTGGCAGTGGTAGTGTTGTATTGGCCGCGCTTCGCAGGTCTGGCAAATGTGCGTCAAACACAAGGGTTTGTCGGGCTAAACGGGATCAAGTTGCTGGCGATTACATCCCTTCCGGCCTTGCTTTTGGGCTTTGTGCTGCACGACTTTATCAAGAAAAGCCTTTTTAATACCACCACCGTCGCGATTGGGCTGCTGGTCGGTGGTATCGCTTTGATCTTGGTTGAGCGGTTCTTGCCCAAGCCGACCAAAGTCGGGCTGGACGACCTGACCTGGAAGGATGCGCTGGTAATCGGGCTGTTCCAATGTCTGGCCCTGTGGCCCGGCACTTCCCGCTCCGCCGCTACCATAGTTGGAGCGATGCTCTATCGGGTGCAGCGCCGGACTGCTGCCGAGTTTTCCTTTTTCGCCGCCGTTCCAGTCTTGTTCGCGGCTACCGCCTACGATTTACTAAAAAGCTTCAAAGAATTGCAGCCTTCCGACTTGCCTATCTTCGCAGTCGGCTTTATAGTAGCCTTTATCACGGCCTGGTTCGCCATTAAGTTTTTCATCCGGCTAGTAAGCACCACAACCCTCAGCCCGTTTGGATGGTATCGGATCGTGGCGGCGGCGGTTGTACTGGTGCTATTCCGCTAAAAGGGCCTGGATCGCTGCACGGGTCTCATCGTAAGCGCCTTCGCCGATGTGGTTATAGCGGATGTTGCCCTGCTTATCGACTAAAAAGAGAGTGGGCCAGGCCCGCACCCGGAATTTGTTCCAGGTTGCAAAGTCGTTATCCTGCGCTACAGGGTACTTAATGTCGGCCTTTTTGACCGCCTCTTGAACATTTTCCAGCTTCTTTTCGTGATCGAATTCGGGCGCGTGAAACCCCACGATAACCAACCCCTTATCCGAAAAATCGGTGTACCAGCTTTTCAGGCTTGGAATAACGTTCTGGCAGTTGTAGCAACCAAAAGTCCAGAACTCGACCAGGGTCACTTTGCCGCGTAGATCAGCCAGACGGAGCGGGGTCGAGTTGATCCAGGACTGATTATCAAAATCCGGGGCGGCCCCTCGATTGGGCAAATTGACTGCCGGGCGGGCGGCACTCGCCCCCGCCTCGCTGACCGCCACCGTTGCAAGCTTTTTCATTTGATTGACCTCATCATCTCCGCAGGCATTAAGCAAAACTGCCGCACCCGGCAAAGCTGCCAGCAGCCCTACAAAACGTCTTCGGTTTACTTTTTTCTCAAGCATCGGTTAACTCCTCCGATTCATAATGCAACCCTGTTGGGCGCGATTGGTTTCGAGATAGTTAAGAGTATTCTAAAATAGAAAGCTTACCAGAATCTTACAAAGATTATTCGGGGTCTCAAGTTGTAAAGGACTCAAAAATAATAAAACATTGCGGTAGGGACAACCCTATGTGGTTGCCCTCGTTGACCCGGCAAGGTGTTCATGGGCAACCACATAGGGTTGCCCCTACATTGGGACGATTATTTTTATTTGCTTCCCTAAAGCTCCGATATAACAAAATTGTCATTCGATTAACCAAGAACATTAGGATAAGTTAATCCGAGCGAACCGAAGCAGACTTTTGCCATTTAATTTACAAAGTAAAAAATAAACCTTGACAATTCCTTAAAATTGCGTTAAGATTAAGTTCGTTAAACGCTTAACGTGCGGTTATTACCCTTCTGACGTTCGCTCAACGTCAAAAACTTTGTTCACATAATATCATAAGTATTGGGTCTGGCACAGTAACAAGTCCCTCCAAACGTTTTCTACTTGTTGTTCTACAAGTCTCTATCCAACTGTGTCCAATAGGTTATAAGTAGCGTCTTTGATTACAAAAATTGGGAAAAGAACGTAAGTCGTCCAGTCATAATAAGGCTAGAAGTAGGCTTTTTAAGCCTTATTATTGCATCCTCAAGCTGAAGCGGCTTATTTGTTTTACATTCTTGAGCCTTGTATAGAAAAGATTTAACAGGTGAAGAGGAATTAGAACCAACAAGGAGAGGTCGATGAAGACAGACCATCATCACAAGGTGAGCAGCCTAGTCGTATTAATGGGTTTGCTGCTCACTTTTGTCATGCCCCTGTTTAGCCCGGTATCCCTGGTGACGGCAGCGCCGCCTACCAGCGTAACCCTGGCCGGAAGTTTACAAAGCGAACTGGGTTGCTCTGGGGATTGGCAACCCGATTGCGCGACTACCCATATGACGGCAGGCCCGGACGGTATTTACCGTTTTAGCGGCACGTTGCCGGCTGGTGCGTACGAATACAAAGCTGCTATTAATGATAGCTGGAACGAAAACTATGGCAAAGGCGCTCAATCCGGTGGGGCCAATATTAGTTTGGTTATCCCGACCGGGGGCGCACAAGTCAAGTTTTACTACGACCCTAACTCGCACTGGATCACCGATAATATCGGTTCGATCATTGCGACGGCAGCGGGCAGCTTCCAGAGTGAACTGGGTTGTGCCAGCGATTGGACACCGTCCTGCTTACTTTCGTGGCTACAAGACCCGGACGGCGATGGTATTTACACTTTTGAGACCACCAGCCTTCCGAAAGGACCTTACGAGTTTAAGGTTGCCATCAATGAAGATTGGGCCGTCAACTATGGTCAGGGCGGCGTACCGGGTGGCGGTAACATTGGCTTCTCGGTTCCTTTCGATGGGGCCAAAGTAAAATTCAAGTGGGACTCGGTCTCCCACATCGGTTCGGCCAGTGCCGGGCATGGTCTGGATAACAATGTCGAGTACGATGGGCTGGCCCACGACTCGCGCGATAGCCTTTACCGCGTACCTTTCGGCGTGGTCAATCCTAATACGCCTGTCACCTTGCGGTTCCGTACTTTCCATAATGACGTATCAAGCGTGATTATCCGTCTGTACGATACGGCCGTTTCGCAGGAAGATAAAGAGCCGATGAGCCGGGTCGCCAGCGATGTAGATTGCTACGATGCGGCCCTGACCAAAGGTGGTAATACCTGCGACTTCTGGCAATTTACTTATACACCTCAGGCTTTAGGTACAACCTACTACCGCTTTATCGTCAAGGATGGTACTTCAACCGCCTACTATGCCGATAATGCGCCACGCTATGGTGGAGTGGGACAGGCTACCCCCACCGAACAAGACAAAGGCTATCGGCTTAATACGGTTGCCAAAGAATTTAAGGTTGTACCCTGGGTCGAAAATGGGGTAATGTACCAGATTTTCCCCGACCGTTTCCGCAACGGGACGACCAAAAACGACCCGACCGGCACTGAGCCACGCTACGATTATCCGGCCCCGCCCAATGCGACCCCGCAGCAAATCAAAGCGGCGGCGGATGCCAAAATTATAACCAAGTTGTGGACCGATCTGCCGGAAGGTTATTGCCGGGGCTATGAAAGCCCAGCGACATCTTGTACCGAAAGCCCGAAGGGACGCGATTATTTTGGCGGCGACCTGAAGGGCTTGAAGGAGAAGTTGGAATACCTTCAAAAGCTGGGTGTCACGATTGTTTATCTCAACCCAATCTTTGAATCCGGCTCGAATCACGGTTACGATACCCGCGATTATTTGCAGATCAGCAAGTTCTTCGGAAGCAACAAAGATTTCAAAGAACTGGTGGACGAAGCCAAAGATCACGGGATCAAGCTGGTGTTGGACGGGGTTTTCAATCATCTTTCATCTGATAGCCCCTTCTTTGACCGCTACCACCATTATGCGACGGTTGGAGCTTGCGAAGATACCGGTTCACCTTACCGAAGCTGGTTCATTTTCCACGATGTAACGCCCGGTACGGGTGTTTGCGCGGACAGCCAGAACCGACCCAATGCAGCCAGTTATGATGGTTGGGCTGGGTTCGACTCGATCCCGGTTATCGTCAAGGCTGATCCGGCTAACCCAGCGCAGCCTTATGGCCCGGTAGCCCAGTACTTCTACAAAAATCCTTCCACCAGCGTGGTTGGGTTCTGGCTAAACAAGGGCATCGGCGGCTGGCGGTTCGACGTAATGCAAGATCCCTCGTTCCCGGCTTCTTACTGGCAGCAACTCCGCACCATTAGCAAAGGCATCGCCCCCGATGAGATTTTGATCGCCGAAGCCTGGCACTGGTACGACAATTTGCCTTTATTGCGCGGCGATCAGGCCGATACGCCGATGGGTTATCGCTTCCGCAACGCTGTATTCGGTTTGCTGGGTGCAGTGGATGACAAGGGCTTTGACGAGGAAAACGACCCTAATCTACCCCCTTCGACTTTTGCCAAACGGATGAGTTCGATCCGAGAAGATTACGCCGATGCGACCTATTATACTTTCCAGAACATTCTGGATAGCCACGACACCAAACGGTTGCTTTGGAGTATGACCCCCGGCAAGAGTAACCGGGAGGAAAAAGAGTTTAACGCGGCTAACCTGGCCCTGGGCAAGAAGCGGCAGAGTGTGGCGGCCCTGGTTCAGTTTACCACACCCGGTACGCCTACGATCTACTACGGTGATGAAGTCGGTCTGACCGGCGCGGATGACCCGGACGACCGGCGGCCTTTCCCGTGGAACGATCTCAAGAAGAAGGGTGAATCCGAGGACGAAAAGTATTTCGGGGCCGGTGGAGATCATACTACTTTCGATTGGTATCAGAAATTGGCCGCTATTCGCAAGGCTAACCCGGTACTGCGCGAGGGTAAGCTGACCTTCCTGCTCACCGACGATACCAACAAGACCCTGGCTTATGCGATGCGGAACGGTAACAATCTGGCAATTATCGTAATCAACCGCAACGAAACGGCCTCGCAGACGACTACCGTTCCGACCGCCGATTACTTGCGGGATGGCGTTTCGTTGAAAGATGCCTTGAGCGGTAGCAACGTAACGACTGCCGGTGGCAAATTTAGCCTGACTCTAGCACCACTGGCCGGGGCAATCTTCACCATGAAGGGCCAGGATATTACCGGGCCAGGCGCTAGTACCGGTCTGACTGCCAGTGCCGTTAATGGCCTGACTAGCACGGTAAATCTTAGCTGGAATAGCAACCCGGAAGCTGCTAAATACAACGTTTACCGTAGCGTCGTACAGGGCGGCGGTTACGTTAAAGTTAGCACCACTACCGGCACAACTTACACCGACAGCAGCGTCAAAAACGGCACGACCTATTACTATATAGTGCGTGGACTGGATGCGCTTGGCAACGAAGGTGCTAATTCCAACGAAGCCAATGCGACACCGGCCTTCCCGATCAACGAAGCTTTCTTGCAGTGGCCGCCGACCATCACTAAAGAAATCAGTGCTGTTGGCGACACCGTCTATGGTCAGGTCTTTATTGATGGGTTGACCAATGCCGGGGGCGAGGCAGGAGCGATAATTGCCCAGGTCGGCTTTGGCCCGGCGGGTAGCACTCCGGCAACTTGGCTGTGGCAACCGATGACGTATAATGCCGGACATACTGGCGACAAGTACTACGAGTATATGGGTCAGATTCGAGCCGACGCGCCAGGAACCTACAATTATCTGGTGCGCTTCTCGGATGACGGTGGGCGAACCTTTGTCTACGGTTACTTCCGAGGTACGACCAACCAGGTCGGGGTTTTGACGGTCAACCCAAGCAGTGATACTACTGCCCCCAGTGCGCCCAATCTGGCGATTGACTACAGTGCAACCAGTCTTAGTCTGAGTTGGGCGGCAGTCAGCGACCCGGATGATGCAGTTGCGGAATACCGGATTTACCGGGGAACTGCGGCTGGGGCTGAAAGTGCCACCCCTATCGCTACTGTTTCGGGTAGCACCCTTAGCTATATCGACAGTTCGGTCGGTTCGGGCAATACCTACTACTACAAGATCAAGGCTTTCGATACCCACCTGAACGCTTCGACCTTCTCGAACGAAGTGTCAGCCAAAGTGACCGCGAAGGTAATTCAGGTTACTTTCAAAGTCAAGGTTCCGGCCTGGACACCAGCCAGCGATAAAATCTATATCACTGGACAGGCTCAGGCGGCTTCACCCGACCCGTTGTGCGGTTACTGCGGTGGTGGTACGGCGGCTACCCAGATGACCGAAACCGCGCCCGGTTCTCATATCTGGCAAATTACCCTGGGTCTGCCAGATGGCACTCCACTCCAATACAAGTACACGCGCAGTTCTTACGATTATGTAGAGGAGTGGGGTTCGATCAAAGGCTTTACCAACCGGGTGGCGACTGTCGCGGCGAATAGTCCGTCCGATCTGACCCAGCTTTTTGATGATACCAGCGATACCAATCCAGACGACAATCATAAAGCGGTTCAGAACTGGCGCGATGCCATCGTTACCGGCACTACGCAGGGTGCGAGTGGCATAACTGTTACCTTCAATTGGGATGTCCAACCGGCCGGAACCGATTTCAGCAATGCGATAGCGGTTTCAAAAGCTGGCAGCGCAGTTGCGGGAACTATTTCGCACAGTTCGGCTACCCAATCGCTGACCTTTACACCGAGCAGCCCGTTGACAGCAGGTACGTATACCGTCACTGTTGATAACGTGGTCTCGCTCACGGTTCAAAACGATGGCGTAAAGATCAGGACACCCTACGTCTTTACCTTTACGGTCTAATACTAGGTCCTGATAGGTAGGCAACATTTGTAGTAGAGAATTTATTCTCTTTAGCCTTTTGCAAAGGGAAAGAGAATAAATTCTCTACTACCCTACTTTACCAGACTTGGTCTAACTCTGGTCGATAAAAGGGGCCGCTCGGTAGTTACTACCGAGCGGGCCTTTTATTATGCGCTTGCACGAGCCTATACTTTTCGCATTGTGCGTCTAATCCCGGAATTGCTCTCGCACGGCTGGAACTGGGTTAGGGTCCTTAAAAGAAGACTGTTCGGTTACATCCTGCACCCAATAGCTGGCTTCGAGTGAAATACCGGAGGGATCGGTGAAATAGATCGACTGGATAAAATCGTGATCGACCACCCGTGTGACCTTTACGCCCTGTTCACGCAAGCGGGCTTGCAATTCCAGCATAGCACTTTCGCTCTCGACGTTGAAAGAGAGGTGGTCGAATTGCCGTCCGCTACCGGGCGTACCGGCTCCTTTTTCCGGGCCAATATCGGTAATCCCGGTGTACTCGAAGAAGGCAATTGTGTTATGGTTGCCCAGGTCGAAAAAGTAATGCCGAAAGTAGGCGTTACCAATCGTGGCGACCAACGGCAGACCCAGCGCGTCGCGGTAGAACCGCACCGTCTTTTCCATATCAGGGGTAATCAGGGCCAGATGATTAATGCCATTGAATTTTATCATTTTCATGCTCCATTTTATTTTTAATTTTCCCGCAATAAAACCGCTCCAAAAATCGAAGGGTTTGCTAAACACTATAAGCAAAGTGGGAGCATAATGCAATTACAACGCGCTGCCTCGGCTCACCGAACGAACGTAAAACGGCTTTATACCAATTTCTTCATCAAAGGATAGGGGAAGTGACATCTGACCTAAACTAGCTCTTACCCAAAAAGGCCTCAACTACGGCGGCGGTCTGGCGCACTTCTTCGGCTGGCCCAGCGTGAACGATCTGGCCCTGCTCCATTACATAGGCATAATGGGCGATTTGAAGAGCTTTGTTGGCGTTCTGCTCGACCAGCAAAATAGTAGTACCGTCCTGGTTGATGCTCTTGATAATCTCAAAGACGGTGTTAATCAGGATCGGGGCGAGGCCCATACTCGGCTCGTCCATTAAGAGCAATTTAGGACGGCTCATGAGGGCGCGGCCTATCGCCAGCATTTGCTGTTCGCCGCCGCTCAAGCTGCCCGCCAATTGACGGCGACGTTCTTCCAGACGCGGGAACTGCTTGTAAATCCGTTCCAAATCCTGCCGGATCGCGGCGGTGTCGCGGCGGATAAACGCGCCCAATTCAAGATTTTCCTCGACGGTCAGTGGGCTGAGGATCGCCCGACCCTCAGCGACTTGGGCCAACCCCGCCCGCACGATCTTATCGGCAGGCCAGCGTGTAATCTCCTGCCCCTCGAACACGACCTGGCCCTGACGCGGACGCAGCAAACCACTCAAAGCCGACAGGGTGGTCGTCTTACCGGCCCCGTTCGCCCCGATCAGGGTTACAATCTGCCCGGTCTTGATCGAGAAGCTGATGTCCCGCACCGCCTCGATACTACCATAATTTATAGAGAGATTTTTTACTTCGAGCATTTCATCTATCATTTCAAATATAACGTAGCTGATTTTGACCCTTTACCATTGGATCAATGAGTTCATCTGGTATACGATTGCGTTCTATATAAGTGTTAATTTCGGCTTGATGATCGCTATAATAACTAAGAGTAGCAAAGACCTGAGCTAAAGTTAGATGGGGTAGGCGAGTTGGTATCATTTCAGGTAGGATACCCTGCCGCCACAATTCCACAATTGCTCTTACCGGGGTGCGCGTCCCCTTAATAATCGGTTCGCCGCCTAAAATTTGCTCATCGGTTACAATATAATAATGTTCGGTAGATTTTAACATTTATTAGCCTGCTTTCTACAACTAAACTTACAATGGTAAGTTTCTAGCCCTGCCCCAGATAGGCTTCGACCACCTGCGGGTTTTGCTGTACGATGGTAGGCACGTCCTGAGCGATTTTGCGCCCGAAGTTTAGCACCACAATTTCGTCGCTGACCTGCATAATCAAGTCCATATGATGCTCGATCACCAGAATCGTGTAGCCCTGCCGCTTTAGCTCCAGGATAAATTCGGCGAGACGGGTCGATTCGACGTTGTTCATGCCTGCCGCCGGTTCGTCCAGCAGCAAGAGTTGGGGTTCGAGAGCCAGGGCGCGGGCGATCTCGACCCGGCGCTGATCGCCATAGGATAGCTTACTGGCAGGCAAATTGGCAAAACTGCTCAGACCCAGCCGATTGAGCAGGGTCAAGGCTTCTTCACGAGCGGCCCGTTCCTCGCGGCGTTCCTGGGGCAAGCGTAACCAGGTTGTCAGCAGATTGGTCTTGATCCGGGCGTGATGCCCAACCACCACATTTTCGAGTACCGTCATGTCCGGGAAAAGCCGGATATTCTGGTAGGTGCGGGCAATACCGAGGCGGGCGATCTGATGAGGCGGCTTGCCCGTAATATCGTGGCCCGCGAAAATGATTTGGCCCTGACCAGGACGGTAGAGGCCACTAATCAAGTTTAAGAGTGTCGTCTTGCCCGCCCCGTTCGGCCCGATCAAGCCGTAAATCCCGCCCGCCGGAAGCGTAAAACTGACGTTATCGACCGCCGTCACCCCTCCAAAGGCTTGCCGCACCTCGCGCAATTCCAACAAAGGGCCAGAGGGGGACGGATGAGGGATGAAGGATGAAGGCTGATTTAATTCTGACTTCTGATTTCTAATTTCTAATTTCTCTCGACTTTTGAGCCGGAAGCCACGACCTTGAGCGGGGGCGTAGAGACCACCCGGCAAAAAGATGATGACCAGCATTAGGGCCAGACCGTTGATGATGTTGGGCAGTTGGACGAAATCCTTGATAAACTGGAACGCGCCGCCCAGCACTTCGCGCAAAAAAATCGGCAGAGCGGTCAGGAGACCCGCACCCAATATCGGGCCAAACCAATGGGTACTACCACCCAGCACAGCGTAACTCAGAATATCGACGGCGCGGGTAAAGCGGAAATCGCCGTTATCGAGCGAACCGACCTGATGGGCGTAAAAAGTGCCGCCCGCCCCGGCAATTACGGCGCTTATCACAAAAGCCAGATTGCGATAGAAAACTACGTTGATGCCCATCGTAGAAGCCGCCGAAGCGTTTTGCCGGATCGCCCGTAAAGCCCTACCTGTCCGGGAACGGGCCAAAAAGTAGAAAAGATAGATCAAGAAACCCAGGAAGACTACTAGCATCCAGGTCTGGGTCTGCTTCATGGTATCGTAGGCAAAGCCAGTCGAGAGATTGGCTCCGGTTGCGCCGCCGGTCAGGTCGGGGTTGGTCACGATTAGCACTCGCACTACTTCACCAAAGCCAAGCGTGCTAATCGCCAGATAGACATCGCTAAGACGCAGCACCGGCAGACCAATCAGCAGGCCGACCAGACCGCAAAGAGCCATCGCGCCCAGCAAACCCAACGGCAAGGGTAGCCCGACTTTCGCCACCAGGATCGCCGAAGTATAAGCCCCTATCGCCATGAACCCGGCGTTCGCCAGCGAGAGCAACCCGGTATTGAGCGTGATAAAAACGCTCAGGCCCAAAATAGCGTTGATCAGAAATCGATCAAGATCGTTGATACTACGGAGAAATAAGAAGGCGTTGCCCAGCAAAACCAGCCCTAGCAAGGCATACAAACCGTAACGCAGATAGAGGCCGCTTTTGTTCATGCCCGGTTCGCCTCTTTGCGTCCTAGCAAACCGTTAGGCCGCACCAACAAGATCAAAAACAAAATCAAAAAGGCGATAGCGTCTTTATAGTCGCCGCCCTTCTGGAAATAGGCAATCGTGAAAGTCTCGACCAGACCGAGCAACAGTCCACCGATCACCGCTCCCTCAATATTGCCCAACCCGCCCAAAATCACAACCGCCAGACCGCGCAACTCGATCTGTGCGCCGATGCCAGGGGCGATATTGTTGGTCAAAAGGCCGATCAGAATCCCGGCGGCTCCGGCCAGCAAACCGCCGATAAAAAAGGTAATAACCACGATCCGATTGACATTGATACCCAAAAGCCGAGCGGCCCGTTGACTATAAGCGACCGCTCGGATCGCTTTGCCGGTACGGGTACGCCGGATCAGATAACCCAACCCGACCATCAGCACGATAGAAACCACCACGATCAACAGTTGCGCCCAACTGACCCGCACTCCATCTGTCCCACCCAAATAAAGCGGCTTGGGGTCGAGTACCCCACTTGGGAAGCGTTTGGTCTGGGCGCTAAAAAAGGTCTCGGCCAGGCTGACCATAATGATCGAAGCCCCGATGCTACTAATCATAGGAGCCAATCGTTCGGCTCCCTCCTGGCGCAAGGGCCGGAAGGCTACAAATTCAAGGCCGACCGCGATCAGCCCGCCCGCTAACATCGCCGCCAACAGACCAACCGGCAGGGGCAGACCCCATTCCGACATCACAATCCAGCCCACAAAAGCGCACCACATATAGGTGGCAGCGTGGGCCAGATTCACGATGTCCAATACTCCAAAGATCAGGGTAAAGCCAAGCGCGAAGACGGCGTAAACCGCCCCTCGCGCCAGACCATCGACCAGATTTTGTAGCAAATAGACCGGGTTGGTCAGTAGGGACGGATCAACCATTGGTTTTAGCCATAAACATCGAACTTGCCACCCTTAACGGTCAGCACTACCGGCGGATGCACCGGGTTGCGGTTGGCATCGAAGGAGAACTTGCCCAGCACCCCATCGAAATCTTTGATCCCCGCCAGCGCATCGCGGATCGCCTTCGCATCGGTCGAACCAGCGGTTTTGAGGGCGGTCGCCATCAAATAGGCCGCATCATAAGCCTGAGCGCTAAACTGATCGGGGTCGGCGTTGTATTTCTTCTTGTAAGCATCGACAAAGGCTTTACTCTTGGGGTTCGGGCTACCCAGGAACCAGGCGCTCCCGACCACAATCCCCTCGGCGGCATCTTTGGCCTGCTTGTAGATATTTGGGCTGTTAAAGCCGTTACCACCTACGATAGGCTGGGTGATCCCAACCTCACGGGCCTGCTGGACAATCGGGATCGCCTCGCCGATCAGACCGCTTACGACCAGAATGTCGGGGCCACCAGCCTTCAGTTTGTTAAGCTGAGTGCGGAAATCGGTGTCGCCCTTGTTGTAGCTTTCGGTTCCGCTGATTTGGATGCCGTTCTTTTCGAGCGAAGCTTTAAATACATCATAGGCGCTCTTGGTAAATTCGTTGGTTACTTCGTAAAGAACCGCCGCCTTCTTGGGGCTGGACTTAGCCTTCACCGCGTCGATCACGCCGGGGATCACACCCGACTCCGGCAAGCTGTTGCGGAAAACAAAGTTGCCCATTTCGGTAATGCCATTAGCGGTATTACTCATACCCAGCACCGGGATACCGGCTTTTTGGGCCAGTGGGTCGGCGGCGAACGCGGTCGCGCTCAGGGTTGGGCCAAGTACCGCACTGACTTTCTCTTGCTCAAGCGCTTTGGTCATTACGCTGATGCCTTCTTGCTTGTCGCCCTTGTCGTCCAGGACTACCAGCTTGATGGTTGCGCCACCCAAAAACTTGTTATCGTTAATTTCGCCAATTGCCAGTTCTAACGCATTCTTTTGCGAACTGCCATAAACCGAGTTATCGCCGGTCAGGGTTAATAGTGCCGCGACTTTGATTTCACCACTCAATTTTCCACCAGCAGTGGCGGCAGTCGTTGCGCCTGCGGCAGCCGTCGTCGCGGAGGCGGCGGTGGTCGCAGCACTGGCGGCAGTCGTGGCAGCAGCGGCGGTTGTAGCACTGGCAGCCGTCGTCGCGACGGCGGTCGTGGCGGCAGGGGCAGTCGTGGCGGTGGGGTCGCCACAAGCCGCCAGCAAGGTCATTGCGACCAGGGCCAGCACTACCGACAAGTTCAGGGTAAGTGATCCTCTCCTCAATTGCATAATTTTCAGGCTCCTTTTCTTAATTCTGCTGTCCTTATATAATAAGCCGACAGACCCGTACAGATTGCGGCCTTTAGGTTGACTAGGACATAACACATGCTTAAATTTTTAGTTGTAATACTTTTGGTGGCTAATCGTCCACCGCCAAAAGCCAGGAGAGATTTTGAGCTATCTTAACACGTTTAGATAGCTCAAGCAATCAATTTTCTTCCTCATTCACGTTCATAAGCGGGTCCAGACTCGCCTGGACGCTCTGCCCAACCAAGCGATTAAAGAATGGATTGGTAGCAGCCGCTTCCACACGATTCTCATTGGACATTGTGTACAAAGTACTGACAACAATCAAAGCGGCAGCGGCGGCTTCCTTAGCCGGCATAGCACCAGCCGTCTGCTTCTGGTGCTCATACCGCTCTAGCTTTGCCTTGAGAAGTTCCATGTTTTCGGGTGTAGCCAGCCGACGCGCTAAAGTGGTAATTATCTCAAGCAGACCTTCAGTAGTGGCTTTCGAGGCATTCGCTTTGGCCTTTTTATTGGTACTTTCCAGATCGCGCTCGTAAGCGGTGGAACCACCAGGGTAAGCCTGGGCCACCTCATCTACACCTGTCTTTAACAGTTCACCCGCCCCAATCGCCTCCAACTCATCAAAGCTGAAAAATAACTCCCACACATCGGGTTGCTCAAACACGTTCAGAGCTTTTTGCTCTTTATCTTTGGCAATCTGCTCTAGGAACTTTCGGTTGGCGGGGTCTGCCGCAAAAAGCTGCTCGGCTTGAGCCAGCACAGTCTTATTACTTAATTTCTTTTTCAACCATACCACAAATTGCGGCGAGTCAATATCGGGCGCACCTTCCGCCTCCAGCGTTTCCCGATCTAGCCCCATTTTTGCCAGGATTTGCGATATTTTATCGGTTCCCCGCGCAAAATAAGCGTCCAACCCTTGCATCAGCATTGCCAGGGTAAAGGGGTTAGCCTCTTTAGGCTCTTCCCCAATAGAGTAAAAACAAACGCTAAGGATAATGGCTTGCTCAAAGCGTTTCTCGTCGATCAAACTATTGATTTGCGACAACAAAATGGCTTGTAACCAGGAGATTTCCCCTTTGGGGATTACCTGGATACATTTGCGTAAAGTAGCCGCAAAAGCTGATGGGTCGGTCACCATCTTCGAGCGGTCGAACCCACCGATTTTTTGGAAGATATAATCGATCACTTTGTGATTGAAGTGATACTGGCTAAATTCCGGCTGGGAAAACAGTTCTTTGGCCTTGTCTTCAAAAGTTTGCTCATCCCGCTCTAGCCGCTCAAGCAGTTTTTGTTGATCCTTTAACATCGTCACCATTCGTTGCGTCATCTCAGCCTGATTAGCGATTACTTCCTCTACCATCTCCCTCCGAAAATCCTCTTCCGCCTGATTCAAAACAAAGGTCAATATAGTACTGTTATCTTGGTCGTTAGCAACTTTTTTGGGGCGAATACGAGGCGGCGGGTTAGATTGAGGGGCTGGTGCAGCCACCATTGCCCCAGTACGCAATTGGCGCTTACGCTCCTCGAAAGCCTGCTCCCGTTTTTCACGTTTACTCTTACTAGCCATGTTAATTGTATCTCCCTATCTTTTTAAGCACCTTTTTGTAAGCGGGAGTTTACCGCTTTTTACCTCAAAGAGCAACTTTTTAGCTAAATTGCAAATGTTCTCAGAACCCCAACCCTGTAGGGCATTGCTCCACCAATGGATGTTCTCCTTTCATCCTTCATCCCTTATCCCTTATTCGACATTCCTGGCTCATAATATTATAGCCGAAATGTAAAAATAAGGCTTTGTCGCTGCTTTCAGTCGGGCTGAGTAATTACCTGGATTTAGCTTTTCTCTGCATCTTGTGAGGGCAGTAATTATGATATTTTTAGTTGACCTGCCGGTTTGGAAATACAGGTTATAGCGGTTTGACAAAGCCAATTCGATTGCTTACACTCTTTAAAGCTCGTTAGGATTTAGTATCTCAGCGAATACTAATCGGAAACGTTTTTCCTTTATATGCAAATTCAAATTTAATTATAAATAAGCAAAGGCAGTCGGTGATGAAAGCTAATGATGGGCGACGTTTGGTTCTCTCCCCCGGTTTTTTCCAAAGTGACATTGCAATTCTGCTCTACCTGGCACTATTCAAACTGATCCTGCAATTGCTGGTAAATGGGCAGTACGGCTATTTTAGGGATGAGCTGTCTTATGTTGACGATGGGAAACGGCTTGACTGGGGATATGTTGACCATCCGCCTTTTGCACCAGTCTTAAGCAGTCTTGCTCAAGCTTTATTTGGAACTTCGCTTACCGGCTTTCGGCTTTTCCCGGCCCTCGCCGGGGCCGGGGCCGTCTTTGTCGTCGGTCTAACGACTCGTGAATTGGGTGGAGGTCGCTTTGCCCAACTTGCAACCGCTCTTTGTGTGCTGGCCGCGCCCATTTATATGGTTTCCAGCGTATTATTCCAGGCGGTCTCTTTTGAGTTACTTTTCTGGGTGATCTGTTCTTATCTGTTGGTACGGCTACTCAAAACTGATAATCCAAAGCTGTGGCCCTGGATCGGCCTTGTAATCGGTCTGAGCGCCATGAATAAATATTCGGTGGCGTTTTACGTGGTTGGGTTGGCGCTGGCCTTGCTACTCACTCCCAGCCGCAAGTATTTTCTAAGCCCCTGGTTATGGATGGGGGTGCTAATTGCTTTGGTGATTTTCTTGCCAAATCTAATCTGGCAAATTCAGCATAATTTTGTATCGCTCGATTATACGCGCTCGATCAATGTCCGCGATACCTCGGTCGGGCGCACCGAAGGGTTTCTACCCGAACAATTTTTCAAGGTAATGAATCCTGTTACCACTCCTATTTGGCTGGCAGGGCTATACTATTTTTTATTCAAAGACAAACGTTATCGGGTACTTGGTCTATCTTTTCTGGTGGTGCTAGTCTTATTTGTAGCCTTGCAAGGGCGGTCGTATTATCTTGGCCCGGCCTATTCCGTGTTGTTGGCGGGCGGGTCTTATTGGCTGGAACAATGGCTGGTAAAACGGACTGGTTGGAAGATTGCTGTGGTTAGTTTGCTGGTCTTCGGTAATCTGCTAATTGCGCCGGTCTTATTGCCAGTTTTGCCAATTGATTCGCCGCCCTGGAAAACGATCAGCGAGATTAACGATACCTTCCCGGAAATGATCGGCTGGGAAGACCTGGTTGCGACAATCGGGCGGATTTACCAGGATTTGCCAGCCCAGGAACGGGCCAATACTGCTATTTTGGCCGGGAATTATGGCGAGGCTGGGGCGGTTAACTTTTATGGCTCGGCAATAGGCTTGCCCCAGGCGATCAGTCCCGTCAATACTTATTACTATTGGTCACAGGGCCGCTTGAAAGCGGATACCTATATTGTGTTGGGCTATTCGCAACGCGGCTTGAGCAATCTGCAAGCGATATTCGGGGAAGTTAAACAAGTTGCGACTGTTACCAATCGCTACGGGGTTAAAAACGAGGAGAGCTACTATAATATTTATGTCTGCCGCAAGCCGAAAACGCCGTTGGAGGAGTTATGGCCCAGCTTGAAGCGCTACAGCTAAAGTCAATCTTTAGGAGGATGTAAACTGATTTACCAGCTTAGAGACATCGTAACCACGTTGCATCAAAATATCCATCGCCTCAGAGCGGATCACAATTGCTTTCTCGTATTCTATTAGACCTTTTTTGAGACAACTTTTAAGGTTGGCCTAAAAACTCTCGAACCGCATAATAAGTTTCGGCGGGAACTTCTTCGGGCAAATGATGACCGCAAGGTAAAGAATGACCGCGTACATCCGAGGCCCGTTCGCGCCAGGTCTCAAGCACATCATAAAGCCGCCCGACTACCCCTTTAGCACCCCACAATACCAGCAGTGGACAATTTACTTTATTCGCCATATCTTCTTCGTCATGCCGCAAATCGATAGAAGCCGCTGCCCGGTAGTCCTCGCAACTGGCGTGAATGGTAGCCGGGTTACGGAAACAGCGTACATATTCGGCCATTGCTTCCGAAGTAAAGACCTGGGAGTCGGCGCTCCAGCGGCCTAGCTTGGTTCGCAAATAATATTCGGGGTCGGCTCCGATCATGCGCTCCGGCATATCAAAAGGCTGGATTAAAAAGAACCAGTGGTAATAGGCAGTCGCAAAGTCCTGATTGGTGGTTTTGAACATTTTGTAGGTGGGTGCAATGTCCAGCACTGTCAGCTTTTTGACTCGACCAGGATGATCGAGGGCCATACGATGCCCGACCCGCGCCCCCCGGTCATGCCCGACTACGAAAAACTCGTCATAACCTAACTGGGTCATCACTTCGACCTGATCGGCAGCCATCGCCCGTTTGGAATAGTTAATGTGGTCGGGGCCGCCATCAGGCTTAGAGCTATCACCATAGCCGCGCAAATCGGGGATTACCAGACTAAAATCCTGGGCCAACCGGGGCGCAATTTTGTGCCACATCGCGTGGGTTTGCGGGTAGCCGTGCATCAAAAGCAACGGATAGCCCGTCCCGCCCTTCATCAGATTGATCGTCGCACCGGCAGTCTCAAGCGACATCCGTTCAAAACCTTCAAACATCGCAGTTCCTCACTGGGGTAGGTATAAGGTATCAGGTGTAAGGTATCAGGTTTAAGGTTTAAGGCTGACACCTGACACCTTATAACCAACACCTGATACCTTACACCTGACACCTTATACCTGATACCTATCTCATTATGGTTGGAAATTCGGATCGCGTTCCGGGCCTTTGCCGATGTAAGCACTGACAAATTGACCGATTTTATCGGTATCAAGCGATTTGAGCAACAGGCGGTGCGTCCAGGAAGTCAGGGCGATTCGTGCGCCATCCGGCAAACCCCCGGCGCGGGGAGCCAGCAAAATTCCGGTAAAGTTTTGGGGCTGGTAGCGTCGAGCATAGGCCGAAAGCGCATTGATAGCGGTCGAGCAACCCTGCGGGCAATCGTATTGAATGACTATCCCACCGTGTTCGAGGTTGTGTATTTGCAATTCGTCACTGAGCGGTTGGTTAAAGACACCCCAGTTCGACCAGGTCGGTAGATGCGGGCCACTGGTCGGTGGGTTCGAGTTGTAGGGCTTACCTATAATGGTCTGGGCGGTTTCACCCTTCGATTTGTCCAGGTGATAGTTACCCTGATCGGCAAAGGTCTGAACCTGGGCGGTCGGGTCGGGGCCGACTGCAATATCGTTGGGAGCGGGGGTGACATTAGCGGCAGTTGGGGTAACGTCGGCGGGTTTGCTTCCCAGGGCCAGGACTGCCACAAAAACGCCAATTGCTACTAGCAAAATGCCACCCATAATAAAAATCGGTAAATTACTGCCTTTGGGTGGAGGTGGCGGTGCAGCAGATTTGCGCCGGACAGTAGTGCTGGATAACGGGCGAGAGCCATTTCGCGGGTTGGAGGCTCCTGCCGGTTTTACTTCCTTAGCCGGTTGCTCATCGGCATAACGAACTTTAGGTTGTTCATTGCCAGTCACTTTTAGTCCGGCGTTTGGGCCAGTTGACGAGTGCTGGTCGGATTTGGGTTGGTTATCGTTCGGACGTTTGCCGCCCGACTTGGATGGTGGTTTTCGTGCTGACATGCTCTTGCCCTATGACCTTTCAATTTATGTTATCAAATTAGGTTAACTTCTCGGTAACTACTCAGGCTAGGTCACCCTGAGCCGCAGCGAAGGGTCTAAGATTCTTCGGCGGGGAACTATCTCCGGCAAAAATCGAGGTAATCTCCCGCCTCAGAATGACATGGCTGAGTAGTTACACTTCTCGAATATAATTTTACTCTTCAAAGAGGACCTTTACCGGGATACTAAAACCGGGGATCACCTCTTCACCTTCAAGCCGGTCTTCCAGTTCCAAAATTTGGGCAGGTTTAGTAGCTTGTTTTAGCCGATAAACTTCTACTTTGCGTTTTTCAGGGCTTATGACCCAGACTAAATCCCATCCGGCAATTTGATATTCGTGTAATTTCTTACTTAACTCACCGGGCCGATCATTAGGTGATAAGACCTCGACGGCCAGGGCAGGCGGAAAAGGAATTGCGCCATTGTTGGTATCAATCCCAATTTGGGCGGTGCGATTGGCAGGGATAAAAGATAGGTCGGGAGCGCGAACCGTATCTTTATCTGGCTGAAGCTTGAGATCAAAGCTGGTCGGAGGCAATACTCGGCCTAGTTTGTTGGCCCGCACATAAGCTCGTAACTCGCCATAGAGATTGTCGCTGACAATGCCGTGTCCAACCCCTGCTTGTGACATTTCCTCAATGACTCCTTCCACCAACTCATAACGCTTGCCCTCGTCCAGCGTCAGGTTCATAAATTCCTCGGTAGTATAAAGCCGGTGGCGGTCAATTTCGACGGTTCTAGCTCGCATAGCAGCCATAAACACTTGCTCCCTTAATATTCTCAGCCCAAATTACAGCTGATGTTTGCGACGGGGGTCGTTCCACTCGCGCAAGAAGCGACGGGCCTCGCGAACATCACGCTCTTGCCGCTCTTTGTCGAGCGCGTTACGCAGCCAGCTAAAGGCGACCAGGATCACCAGAGGCCAGAGGGCGGGCGGCAAATCCATGAAGTTTTTCGGGATAGTGCGGGCCTTATCAATAGCCTTTTTGCGGTTGCGCTCCTGCTTGGTCTCCTTGCGGGCTACTTTGGCCGGAGCCTTGTGAGATTGCGTAATAGCCTTTACGTAAGTTTTTTTGCTGGCCTGCTGGTCTTTCTGGTAGGCTTTTACAACCTGTTTTTCGGCCTTTTCGTCCGCCTTCAGAGCCTGCTGCTCGGCTTTGGCCTCCGCTTTTATAGCTTGCTTGTCAGCTTTCACAGCCTGCTTTTCGGCCTTTATCAGGGCCTTCTCTTCTTTAGTTGCCATTATTCCTCCCAAAATTATTCACCACCAAAATCGGTTGTCCAGTACCACTTGTAAGTCGAATTTGCATTGTAGGCCCGCCCGATCCCGATAACCTTGTAGTTGCCATCGAGCATATTCGTATTATGCCCGACCGAAGTTTTCCAACCCGCCAGAGCCTCGGCGGCGGTAGTATAGCCCCCGGCGATATTCTCGGCTTTGTAAGTATTGGCGGTATAGCCAAAATCGGCCATCCGCTTAAAAGGGTCGCGCCCGGTCGAGTCGGTATGATCGAGATAGTTTTTACTCGCCATATCGTTGCTTTGCCATTTGGCGGCCTTGACCAGATTCTGGTTTATACTCAGGGCAGGTTTGCCATTGGCTTGCCGGTACTGATTGATAAGCTCTAAAAAGGCGGCTTCCTCGGCATCTAGGCCATCCAGCGGACGCGGCGGTGGCTTACCGGTCTCGACATAGCGCCACTGGTAGTAATGCTGGCCCAGGTTGCCCATCTCGACCTTGTTAGAGGCCAGGGCCGGATTATAGGTCAACACGCGCCGCTCGAACAACTGCACCAGCACCGTCCGCTCGACCCCGGCGATTTTGGTAGTAACCCAATAGGGTTCGCTGATCGCCAGCCCGAAAACGTTGCTGGTCGGGTCGTTTGTATAAACGGGCTGGTTCGAGAGCGTCGCGCCAGTTTGGGGATTGGTGATCGACCCACGCAAGTTCTTGAACGCTTCAAAAGGAGCCGCGATATTATGCCCAGTCTGATTCTGATAAGCCCCGATTGTCACCGTTTCGGGCGGACTGATCGGACTGACCGTACCACTTTTATTGATAAAGCTAGTAATGACCGTGCCGACCCCGTTGGATTGCGACCGTTCGTCGGCATTACCGAGGGTCACAACGTTTTTGAACGACTCGTAGACTGGCCCATTCGGGTTGATCGAAACCGGGTCGCCCGCCACCTGGGTCTTGGAAGGAGCTAGTTGGGTAAAAGTGCTGTCTCCATCCTGGCGCAAGCCACTGACCAACTCTTTAACCACCAGGCCGGTCGTCACAAAGCCATTAGCCGGATTGTTGATCTCCATCCGGGCCTTATCGAAATAGATCACCCGACGCTGCCCGCCGGGACTGCTGCTATACGGTTCACTCAAGACGGTCGGAGCGCCCGGAACATTCGGCCCCCAGGTGTAAGGACGCTCCCCGACCAACCGATCTTGCTCGACCCACCGATCCCGAAATTGTGAAACTCCGCCAAAGTCAGGGTCGGCAGCCTGAGCAATTGCGCTAAAAAGGGTCGCAAACAAAATCGACGCAATAAAGACTGCCACACTGTACTTTTTGTGCATTTGTAAAATAACCCCCTGAATTAAGAAAATTCCCACACCCCAGATCAAGCCTATCAAGATAGCCTCTTTCAAGCCTGATACCTGACACCTGATACCTAACACCTGACCCCTTTTATACCTGGCTATTGGGCGCTTCTTTATTCACGACCCAGCTTTCGCCAGTTTGGGCATCCGTCTCCCACGACTCTTTCTTCCAGATCGGGACGGTTGCCTTGAGCGTATCAATAGCGTATTCGCAAGCATCAAAAGCTACGCCCCGGTGCGGCGCTCCTACCGCTACCCCTACCGCCGGTTCCCCTATTTCCAAATGACCAACCCGATGAGCCATCGCCAGGCTAGTCAGCCCCCATTTTTCTTCGACCTGCCGGGCGATGTCGCGCATCACTTCTTCGGCGGCTTCCTGATAGGCTTCGTATTCGAGCCAATGAACTTCGCGGGGCTGACCGTCCGGGCCATCGTTCCAGCGCCGCACGACACCCAAAAAGGCGACTACCCCGCCATTGGCTTCGGTCGTTACAGCGGCGATCAGTTCTTGCAAATCTATCGGGCGGTCGGTTATGCGAATAATCATTCTATTCCTCGGATTTTAGCTATCGGTTAAAGTCTTATTTGAACGAGCGGTCAGGCTGAATATCTACCAACAATTTGAAATAAGCCGAATAGCGTACCAGCACCCGGTCGCCTAATTTGAACTGCTCCCAGTCTTGCTGGGTTACATTATACTCTATCTCGGTTCCAGCGTTCTTTAGACCTGAATTAAGGGTGCGGAATTTCAGAGCGTAAATGGGGTTGCCTGATTCGGCTCGCTTTTGCTTGAAAGTAACGACCGCCGCATGCTCAGTTGGTGGGCCGGTCAAGTCGCGCACTGCCAGCCAGCTAATCGCCCCCCCACCGAGGGCAATCGCCCCAAAAAGCAAACAGGCCAATAATGAACCGCCCGCGATCCCCAGCATGACCAGAAAGCCCAACCCCAGTAAGGCCAGCACCAACCCACCGATAAAAATCATGCGCCCGACCAACACCCCATAAGGCGGGATATTGGGCGCAGGACGGGCCGGACGCGAACGGCGTGGCAACATTAAGCGCCACCCCCCACCGGCGGCAAAAAAGCCACTTCGTCGCCCGGTTGCAAAGCGGCATTGCGGTCGGCATAGCGCCGGTTGACCATCACCAGGGCGGTTTTTGCGCCTGCCGCCAGGGTCGGATACTCGGCAATCAGCCCGTCCAGCACCCCGGCGGCGGTCTGTCCGGCCCCCAAAGGCCAGTCCAACTCGCTTTGCCCGATTATTTCGCGGAAAGCCGCAAAGAATTTTAGTTTAACTTTATCCATAAATTTTTATTTTAACAGGGCTAATAGAATGAACGGAATAGTAATAATTTCCCAGCTAATGTCACCCTGAACGTTAGTGAAGGGTCTCGCGCCGTTGGCGCAATATAGATTGTGGCATGCCTAACGGGTCGAGATTCTTCGTTAGTGTTCAGAATGACAGGTTGTGACAGTTAACCTTTATCGAGCATATTATAACACAAAGCCAGTTTGATATAATACTCACAATCAAGATGGGATGTACTTCATACTAGAGTCCAATAATTCAAATTTTCTCAAACTTACAACACCTTGAACTTATGTGAGCTTGAAATAAAATATAGGTTGGAAATGCTGAAAATTATCTTTATAAAATCTCTAATTGAGTTTACGTAAATTATTCCATATCTATTGACAACACTTTAAATTGATGGTATAAAGATTATATAGTAATTCTTAACATATTACATATATAATATGAATAGTTTGAATAGTTTTATTATGGTGTAAATCTCTGGATGTATTTAGTGAAGTTTTATTCCAAAACAATCTGCTAAAAGCAAATTGTTTGCGTTGGAATGCTTCTACAATTCTAAAACAACCTCTACACTTCAACTTTTTAATGCAAAAGCCTCTCATGCACACCAACTGTCTATGTTAAAACTTATTTGGAAGCAAGAGAAAGGAAATAGAATGTTTAAAAACAAACAGTTTCTAGGTTGTAATTATTCACTCGTTTCGATAACACTTGCGACCTTACTTCTTACTACTTTGTTTACTCAAATGCTCATTATGCCTAAAACAACTTTCGCAGCAGCCTGTGAT
The DNA here is from genome assembly GCA_038210655.1 of Chloroflexia bacterium. Lineage (GTDB taxonomy): Bacteria > Chloroflexota > Chloroflexia > Chloroheliales > Chloroheliaceae > 54-19. Next base: position 18,574 of record JBBQWM010000016.1, on the reverse strand, counting down.
CCTAATCGGTGTTATGAAGGACGAATTACAAATCAACTGAACTTTGGAAGCACAGCTAAAATAATAACTCCCAATGTAGGATGGATTAATTCTGGCAGCGATGTGTTACTATCATGGATACTCATTAACTCACAAACCCCTTGGTGGTTAGGCCCTCAAGCCTTCATACAATCAGGCCCTTTTCAAGGGGTTAATTTTCCCTGGATTAACTGTGGCGGAATTAATCCCAAAGTCTTTTGGGAGTATATTGATTTTTCTGGCCCCGGCCCGAATCATCCCTATGATAATGGTTGTGTTGACTACTATCCTGCATCTGGAACCAGTCACATCTATGGTCAAGAATATGATACAGCTAACGGTGGTTACTGGTGTTTTGTTTATGATGGTATTTGTTATAAATCAGCACCGGCCGCTACTGGTAATCCTATATTCCCTGGTATACGACCAACTGGTTTTACCTCTACTCAGCAAGTAGCTGCCTACGGTGAAACAAATGATACAAGGATTCAAATGGGTGGATTTGGGTGGCTAGGTCGAGTTTCTTTATCACGTATCGAATACAAACCCAATTCCAATGGTGCTTTTTCTGCTTTCACCCTTCCTCCAATTGGGCCAGGGGTTTACGGTACTTGTAACATTGTGGGGGGTACTTCTTGTGAATATCAGCATCATTCTGACGGTAATGCTGCTGATGGTAATAGGTGGTTTGTAGAAGTGTGGACAAACAGATTATATTAACTTTTGCAGGAGGACTTTATGCGACAAAGAGTCTATAGTAGAGCATTATTGGGAACAGTTGCCGTTATTACTCTTGTGGCTTTAATCATTATTGGTTTTGTCGTTATCGGCTCTTCCAAAAATGACAATCTAAAATCGACCGTTATAGCGGCCCAGCCAACTGCTAATCCACCACTAACGGCTATTACTACTCTATCGGCAACTTCCATCCCGCCCTCACCCGTCCCAACGACGTTGTCTGCATCACCAACAGTCATAACCCTACCTGTGGCACCTGGGTTAAGTGTAATAACTCCAACCCGGATTGTTGGTCAAGCTATTAACCTGCCTTCTGGCTATAGCCCTGGCCTGAATTTGATTTACAGTAGCGCTCCACCATTAATTACACCGCAAGAAGCTTTGCGAATAGTTTACAACACTGGGGTTCCTGTAGGAGTTGACGCAGTGTACAATGGGAAAACAGTTCCAATTTCAGCTATACACGGGATTGCAACCTTTGGCAAAGCTTTTCCCGATGGTACTCAACGTTGGATGGGGCCGCAAAATATAGCCGTCAAAACCTGTGATGATAGTCGGAAGTGTGTTCTTACAGGGGAAGTTTTAAAGAGTATCGAAAACCGTCCGATGTGGATTTTGGATTACGCCCTGGATGAATCGGTCTTTCGGCCTGTACAACCAGGGGCATGCGGGGTTACAGTACAATGCGAGACCCACAACCACGCCGCCTTTGCCGTCGATACCAAACTAAAGACAGTTCTTTACTCCTGGTCTTATCATGCGGCGTAAATAAGTAGTTAGGGATCAATAAGTTACTGATCCCTAAGTCTTAGCCTTTCCAAAACTGCGAAGCGATAAAGAACAAGTTGGCAGGCCGCTCGGCCATACGGCGCATCAAATAGGGATACCATTGGGAGCCGTAGGGGATATAGGCCCGCACGTTGTAACCCTGCCCGACCAGCTTTTTTTGCAGATCGCGGCGTATCCCGTAGAGCATCTGGAACTCGAAGCGCTCCGCCCCGACCCGGTTTTGCCGGGCGTACTCGATGGCGTGGTTGATAATCTTCTCATCGTGGGTTGCCAGGCCAGGGTAATGCCCCTCGCTCATCAGTCGCTCCATACAACGCACATAATTTTGATCGACCTGAGCTTTTTCCTGGTGAGCTACGGTAGCCGGTTCCAGATAGGCCCCCTTGCATAGCCGCACCCGCGCTCCTAGCTTGATCGCGTCCTCTACGTCTTTTTCGGTGCGGTAGAGATAGCTTTGCAGCACGACCCCGACATTATGATGCCCCGCATTCCACAGTTCGCGGAACATATCAAGCGTGCGCTGAGTATAAGCCGAACCTTCCATATCAAGGCGGACAAACATTTCGCCTTGTCGGTCGGCCTGCTCTACCACCTTGCCGATATTTTCCAGGCACAAATCGTGGTCGATGTCCTGCCCTAGCGAGGTCAACTTGACCGAGATATTGGCATCCAGTTTTTCGCGCTCGATAGCCGCTATCATATCCAGGGCGGCTTTAGTCGTCCTTTGGGCTTCCTCAATTGTGGTTGTATTCTCGCCCAGATGATCGAGACTAGCGTGAATACCGAATTGGTTCATCTCGCGGCTGGCATTTACCGCATCTTCGACCGTCTCCCCGGCTACGAAGCGCCGAGCCAATTTACGCCCGACCCTGTTATCGCTCACAAAGCCTTTCATCTTATTGCTTTGCGAGAGCTTTAAAATCGGCTCTTTTAAGCTCACAACTGACATTTTTAACCGTTCCTGCCGTCATCGGCGGCTCTTAATTTTTAGAATTTAGGGAGCTTATTATAGCACAAAGCCGATTTCGAGTAGCAACACCAAAAGCCGTGAACATCTGCCCTACCACAACAAAAGTGGAAAAGGCTATCTTTTCCACTCTCTATAACTTGGAGCAGGTTAGACAACCGCCCTTATTTCAATATTTTAGTTTTTCGGCGTTCTCTGCGTCTCTGCGGTGAGTAGTTCCAGAGTATCAGCTAATCAGGCCCGGTAATGCCGCCAACCGTGTATCAATATCCTCATTGCCGCGCTGGGCTGTCAGGCAAAACAGGATTGCCGTACCATTGAGGTCACGTACAACCTGTTCGAGTAAAGTCAGACCGGGCGCATCACTCCAGTGCAAATCTTTGAAAATCAACAAAAGCGGGTTATCGTTCGCCATGCCATTGAGCAACTCGACGACCATTTTGCCGAACTGACCACGCTGAGGCCCACCGATCCGATGACGAAAGCCCGGTTCTTCCTGAGCCAATCCAACCAACTGATTGAGCCACCCGGTCAAGGGCGTATAATCGGGGGCAAAGCGGGCGACCGCCTGGGAAAGCTTGGCTGCTTTTTCGGTACGGCTATCGGTATCGCTCAGGCCAATCAACCCACCCAACAACCCCGTCCAGGCCAGATAGGGTACATCGGTTGCATTGAGCAGACAAACCCCCGCTGCCCCTTGTCCGCCCCGCTTGAGCCAGCGTTGGGCCAGATGAGCGGCTTGTCCGGCTTCACGCACTAGCAAGACCCGGCGCTGTCCGCCCAGCACCTCGTCCACCGTACCGAGGGTCGAAGTCGGCAGAGAACCAGTCGGAGCCAGATCACGCACAAAAGTAGACAGGCTACAGGCCGAAGGGCGCGGAGCCAACAACCGACTGGCCCGCACCGGGAAAGGCCAGCTTTGCAGGTTTAGAATAATATCCTCGCCAAACAAGAAAGTCAGGCCGACCCGTTCGCGAGTATAACGGTCTACGAGTAAGGTTCCGGCCCCTTCGCCAGAGGCAGCCTCGGCAAAACGGGCGCTCAGGTTTACTACATCGCCCAGTACGACATACTTTTGGCGCAAAGCGCTCCCGACACTGCCGGTAAAAACGTTGCCACTGGCGACCCCTAACGTGGGTGGCCCTCCCGAAGGAGTCGGCAAATCTCGCACGGTCAGAGCCGCCCGCAAAGCGTGTTCGGCATCCCCGCTATTCGAGAGCAAGGCCCCGAAAGTTAGATGCAACCGAACGGCGGCTTCCCTGGGCAAGGGTACGATCTGATGCACCCGCCCATCCAACCCGGCACAAACCCGTTGCACTGCCAGATAATAAGCGCCTAGAGCGCTCACGTCGTCAGGCTGGTTTAAATCGAGATTGGACAGATGAACGAAAATATTGACCACCCGACGAAACTCACCGCCAATTGGAACTTCCGGGGCGGATTTGAGGCGCTGGGCCATCGCGCGGGGTAAATAGGGCGAAAGTCGGTTGAAAACCGAAAGCGGGTGTTCGGTTCCAAATAAATCGGCTAGAGAGGGCAGAACGTTCAAAGGGCCGGTCTCGACCGGTTGGGCCGGAGCGATACCGCTCTCGTGCCAGGTCAACGCCTCACTCCACTGAGCTTGTTCGCAGGCTTGCCGAGCACGTTCGAGAACCTCACCACTGTAGACCAGGGCGCGGCCCATCATATCCGACCCCAAACCCAGCACATTAAGCTGACCCAGAGCGACCCCGGCCCGCATCTGGAAAGTATAGCGACCATCAGGGGTCTGTACGCTATGGAAACCATCATTTAGCTTGACCAGCGCCCGGCTTACCCCTGCCGCTCGTTTTAATAGCTCGGCCTCGGTTTCGACTGACGATTGGGGGAAGAAAGCCAGCAGGCCCATCCCATCAAAATGTAATACCTGACCTTGTTGCTGCATTACGACCTGATTGAGCGGGCCAAAATAATTGTTCAAAATGCCAGTTAGGACTTCGGCTCCTTCGCGGCCGGTCTTGGCTAACGACTCGGCTAAGGGCGAAAAACCTTCTAATTCGGCCCGAATAACGGCCCCTTCTGAGGTTGCCGGAGCGCGGCCAGGGTCGGGTAGAGCCAGGCTTGGCAAATAAGCCGCTACTTTCTCGATGAGGATTTGATCGGTGCTGGCAGCATTGCCAGACTGGCTGCTACTTGAAATCATAAGATTACCCCTACTCAAAGTGCTACAATTAAGTAAAGTCCCATTTTAACCAGGGTTGATTAGCCCGAAGTTACCGTTCTAACTCCGGCAGCCTATATTAAAAAACGGTGTCCCGTGTTATTTTTAACCAAATTTGGGCCGAGCGCGATTAGCTTCGTCCGGCTTATTAGCCTCCTTGAACGTAATAAAGTAAGTCGAACAGGCGCTATCGATCAGGTCGGGGGTCATGACGCACGGCTCCATGGAGTATTTTGCCATAGCAATCATTTGCTCCAACAAGTCGCGGGGCTGACAACTGCGAAACGGTCGATTAAAAGGCTTATACCAGCGTTTAATCAGGTAATCGACCCCTTTATCATCGTAGGGTATTTTCTTACCCTTGCAAACCAGCTTGAAAATACTGCGGAATTGTTCTTCGCTAGGATCAATGATATTGATTTTGTACTTAATACGGCGCAAGAACGCTTCGTCCGCCAGGTCGCCAGGGTCAAGGTTGGTACTAAAAACAATCAACTGGTCAAACGGCACTTCCAACTTCTTGCCCGTTACCAGGGTTAGATAATCATAGCGTTTTTCGAGCGGCACGATCCAACGGTTGAGCAATTCCATCGGGCGCATTAGTTGTCGCCCAAAATCGTCAATCAGGAAAGTTCCACCGTTAGCCTTCATTTGGAAGGGCGCTTCATAGGTCTTGGCACTATCATTATAGATCAGATCGAGGCTTGCCATTGTCAATTCACCACCGACCACCACCACAGGCCGCTTGATCTTGACCCAACGCGCATCATAATCGATCTTTTGCATATCGCCATCGTCCAACGCCGTATGGTTGATTGGGTCGTAGAGCTTGATGATCTGACCGTCGGCCTCGACTGCATAAGGTACAAAGATACTATCACCCATCAGACGGGTAATACGCTCAGCAATCGAGGTTTTGCCGTTGCCTGCCGCCCCAAAAAAGAAGATCGAGGAGGCCGAGTTGACCGAAGGGCCGATCTGGTTAAACATCAGGTCGGAAATAATCAAATCGGCAAAAGCTTTGCGGATCGACTGACGAGTCACCACCAAACTTTTGATGGTCTGCGCCCGGATCGAAGCCAGTAGATCGTTATAGGAGACCGGCATCGGGCCGCTGTAACTCGTTTTGTCCAGCGCATCACCAACCCGTTGTTGGCCTTTGGGGGTCAGGGTGAATTGGTAGGCCGCATCGCCCAACCCAACCTGTCCACTAATGTCGATCAATTCCTGGGCGCGGAGTTGCTCCATAACAACCGAGAGCAAGCCGTAAAACGGCACTCGCAAGAAAGTGGCGATCTGACCGCCAGTAACATTCCCTTTGAAGTAGAGGGTACGGATGACCATATCTTCAATAAAAGAATACTGAATATCGAGGTCCTGGATCGTAAAAGGAACCGGTGGGATAAAAGACGGTGGAGCGGTCGGGCGGTCGTCATCCAAATCCCAATCGGCAGGCAGTTGAGCGCGGCGATAATGCTCGTGGCCTTCCAAAGGAGGCAAGCCCTGTTTTTGGCGCTCGACATCCGCCGCCCAACCGCGCACTTGTTCGTCGTGCAGCAATAGATGAGACATGGCTACGTCATCCTTGCGGGCCTGAGCATCCTTAATCGCATTATAAAGGGCGCGAACCACCAGAACTTTTTCACCATTTATATAAAAATGATGCGGATATTCCTGCCCATGTGTATAACAATCATTGGGAAGGTCGGTTTGCATCATCTCATCGACGGCTCCCTGATCGGTTAGAAACTGCATTTGGACTTACATTCCTTTCCCTGTATGCCCATTGTTGGTAAAGCAAGGCTGTGAAGCGTGCTATTTTAGTATTTACTTAGCGAATAACAACCGATATTCGGTTGGGGGAAACCACTGTCCAGCGTCTTTGTTGGCGACCCAAAGCTATCCATCGCTATAAGTTAACTTATCATAACATAACTCGGTCTGTTTTTGAATAGCCATTTTCTAACCAATTACAGACCTTTTGGAACTACTCGCTCCAGAAACACAGAGAAAAGCTAAATTTTAGATAACTAAACCCCACCAACTAACTTGAAAGTAGGCACAGGCTAAATTTGATGTCACTTGACCCGGCGAGAATAAAGCAATCATTCAGCATCAAATCTATAGGTTTTCCTAGAAGCCATAAGTAAGCTTCTTTGTTATCCTTCACAGGTAAGTTGTGAAAAACTTTACTAGCTATACTGAGGTAAGGCAGATTACGAATTGTCGGATAAATTTAATAAATCAAAAAAAAGGATAAAATGTCAACATTAGTCGAAAAGACCCTAAACAAAAAGGAAATCTCAGCGGTCGAAGTTGAGTCGGTTTGGAATGAAGCCAGCCAACGCCGCGCCGCCAACTTGATCGCACAGGGAGAGACGGTCGGCCTTTTTATGGGTAGCGTCTGCACTTTTTGGGGAAAGGGAGACGACCTCAACTTTTTTAATGAGGTGGTACGGGTCAAAGGCGAAAAACGTAAAACCAAACAGTTATCGATCATTACAAATTCCTATGAGATAGTCAAACTAATTGACCCGACTAAAATCCCGGCAGCTTTACAGCCGATCTTTCTAAACCCGGCAGAGATGGCGATCCGATTTGGCGCACTGTGCTTCTTACAGCTGCCAGTTCGCCAAGAGCTTGCCCACACTATCGCGCCGCATCATTTGTCCTATGCCGAAGATGGCACTCCGATTATGATGGGCTTGGACCCATATGGAAATTCAGCTTTGGAATTGCTTAGCCATGTTACCCGGCAATTAGGGGTCAAATTCCTGACCGGAAGCTCTTTGAATGCTAGTGGTCAGCCCGAAATAGTCGAGCAGGTCGAGGGGATCGAATACTGCCACAAAGTTGGCGGGGTTCCGCTTTTCTTGATCGATCCGCTCAACACCGGCAAGGCTAAAGGCTCGCTCCCAATCATTCGGATTGACCAGGACGGCCCGAAACTGATCCGGGATGGTTTTATCCCCACCCCGGCACTTGAAAAGCTGATAGGGATGCCCATAGATACTTCTCTAGCCCAACTTGCCATTCATCCGCGCCTCACACTCAGGCCCGAAGTGCTTGAAAGACCGCCTTATTATCTACGCCGGACTATTCTTGAGATATTAGCCAGTTAAAACTTACTGAAGGCTTCAAAAATAATAAACACCACTAGGGGCAATTATTTTTGTTTGCTTCTCTAATAGGATTTGCAAAATAGCGGAGGTCGCCAAAAGGACTTATTTTGAAATATAGCGTAACGACTTTGTGAATTTTAGGGCGAATTACTTTTAGTGTTCTTGACAAGAACAGCATGTGGTGATAACATTCTTATTGTTAAAGACACACTAGACGTGATTGGGTTGAAGCGTGACAGTAGAAGCGAACAAAACTGAAAAGCGGGGTTACAACGCGCAAGACGGCATTTCGCTGACCGTTGATGTCGTTATCTTCAGCTTGCGCCCACGTTATCAACACGCCTGGGAAATCGACGAAGAAGCAGGTCGGGCCAGCGACGAACTTCAAGTTTTGCTGGTACGTCGCGCCCGACCTCCCTATGAAGGCTATTGGGCCTTACCAGGGGGGCGAGTGCGCTCGGACGAGAGTCTGGAAGAATCGGCGGCCCGCCAATTGCACGAGAAAACTTCGTTGCAGGCTTCCTACCTGGAACAGCTTTACACTTTCGGGCAGAAAAACCGCGACCCACGTGGACGAACCGTCTCGGTGGCCTATTATGCCCTGGTACGCACCGACCGCGAGAAGGTCGAGGCCGGACGCGATACTATCGAGGCTCGCTGGTTCCCGGCGGACGAATTGCCCCAGGAACTCGCTTTCGATCACGTCGAAATTCTGGGCTATGCCCTTTGGCGGTTACGCAATAAGGTCAAGTATGCCAATATCGCCTTCCAGTTCCTGCCGCCGACCTTTACGCTGACTCAGTTGCGCGAGGTCTACGATGTCATTCAAGGCCACAAAGCCAAACCGGAAGACCCGGCTAACTTCAAACGTAAGGTCGAGGCCAGCGGCGTGATTATTGAAACTAACGAAAGGCTAGAAGGTGGGCGGCATCGTCCTCCGCGCCTGTACCGGGCGGTCCTTACCAAGTCGAACGACCCCTTCCAACGTGGGCCTCGTTCCTAAAAGGTTCTTTTTTTAGCGCCGAGTTAAAGTCATTTTGACACTAGCACATCATGCAAATTCTGTTAATGTCAATGTAACAAAAACTCTTGTTTATACGTAGTTATAGTAGAAAATACACTATTAAAATAAGAAGGAGAAAAGACGATGACCAGTCTAAGTCTGATCCAGATAGAAATAGATCGCGAAATTGCCGAAGGAGCCGCCTGTAGCCCTGAACTCAAGCTGCCGACCTGGACGCTAGATGTTGAAGAAGGCCGCGAAAAAAAGGTTAAGCCGGTCTATGGAGCGGGGGCCAGCCAATGGGATGAAGCCCCCGCGAACACTCCTTTGCAACGTGAAATTCCGGCCCGCTATCGTCAGATGGATGCGGCGGAGCTTGAACGGCGGATCGAGGCGGCACGGGCGACGCTGGGCGACCGGTTGGTCATTTTGGGCCATCACTATCAGCGCGAGGACGTAATTAAATACGCTGATTTGCGAGGCGACTCCTACAAGTTATCGCAAATGGCCGCCGCCCGACCGCAAGCCGAATATATCGTTTTTTGCGGAGTTCACTTTATGGCCGAAAGCGCCGACATTCTGAGCGGCCCGCATCAAAAAGTGGTACTGCCCAATATGGCCGCCGGTTGCTCGATGGCAGATATGGCGAACCTCGACGATGTGCTGGATTGCTGGGACACCCTGGCGAAAGTTTTGGGAACCGACACGGACGCAGACGGTCGCCAACCGACGCTGCCCGTTACCTATATGAACTCGGCAGCCAACTTGAAAGCATTTTGCGGTGAGCGCAACGGGATCGTCTGCACCTCGTCCAACGCCGAAGCAGTCCTGAAATGGGCCTTCGAGCGTGGCGAACGGGTACTGTTCTTCCCCGATCAGCATCTGGGCCGCAATACCGGGCTGAAAATGGGTATCCCACTCGATCAGATGGTGTTATGGAACCCGCTCAAGCCGTTGGGTGGCAACACCCCGGAGCAGTTGCGGAACGCCAAAGTTATTTTGTGGCGCGGCTGGTGTTCGGTTCACAAGCGCTTCACGGTAGGCCAGATCGACAAGGCCCGCGCCGAGTATCCCGGTGTACGGGTGGTGGTTCACCCCGAATGCCCGATGGATGTAGTACTGGCGGCAGATGAAGCCGGTTCGACCGAATACATTATCAAGGTCGTCGAGGAGGCTCCTGCCGGGACGGTGTTGGCAATTGGAACCGAGGTCAATCTGGTGCGTCGCTTGCAAGCCGAGCATCCCGACAAGACTATCTTCTGCCTTGACCCGGTGATTTGCCCCTGCTCGACCATGTACCGCATCCACCCGGCCTATCTTGCCTGGGTCTTGGAAGGGTTGGTCGAAGGTCAGGTCTTTAACCAGATCAAAGTAGACCCACAAGTTACACGCTGGGCGCGGGTCGCACTCGACCGAATGTTGGCAGTGAAATAAATAGAGAATGCAGAGTGCAGAATGCAGAATATAAAATCTGCACCTGAAATCGTAAATCGTAAATCGTAAATTTCCTAATTTGGGGGAAGACCATGAAAGAGTATGACTATATCATTGTGGGGAGCGGGATTGCCGGGTTGAGCGTGGCGCTGGCGGCGGCACGGGGCGGCAAGCGCAGCCTGATCGTGACCAAGAGTGCATTGGAAGAAAGCAATACTCGTTACGCTCAGGGTGGGATCGCGGCAGCGGTTGCCGAAGACGATACACCCCGCTCTCACGAGGTTGATACCTTGAATGCCGGGGCCGGGCTGTGTGACACGGCGGCGGTAGAAGCCCTGACCGAGGATGCCCCGACCCGGATCGCCGAGTTGATCCGCCTGGGTGTACCGTTCGACCGCGAAGAAGCCAGTGGCGAACTGGAACTAGGCCGGGAAGGAGCGCACAGCGCCAACCGTATTCTGCACGCCGGAGGCGATGCGACCGGCATGCATATCGAACACACCCTGGCGGTCGCCGTCCGTCAATCGCCGTTGATCGAGCGGTTGGAGCAACACTTTGCGACCGAGTTGGTGCAAGAAGCCGGGACAGGTCGGGTAGTCGGTGTAAAGCTGATGCCCGATAGTGGGGCCGGGCCGGAGTTCGAGATAAGAGGCCGCTTTGTAGTGCTGGCGACCGGCGGGGCCGGACAGCTTTACCGCTATACCACCAATCCAAGCGTGACAACCGGCGATGGGCTGGCGCTGGCGTGGCGGGCAGGCGCAGCTTTGGCTGATATGGAATTTTTCCAGTTCCACCCGACCGCCCTTAATTTGCCCGGTGCGGAGACTTTCTTGATTAGCGAGGCGGTGCGGGGCGATGGCGCGATTTTGCGAAATGCCCAGGGCGAAGCCTTTATGATCCGTTACGACGAGCGGCTAGAACTGGCCTCGCGGGACATCGTGGCGCGGGCGATCACAGCAGAAATGGGCCGTACTGGGGCGGTTTACCTGGATGCGCGGCATTTGGGCGAAAAGACTTTGCGCCACCGCTTCCCGTCGATCTACCAACATTGTTTGAAGCACGGGCTGGACATCTCGAAAGATATGATCCCGGTCTCGCCCGCCGCCCACTACTTTATGGGTGGTATCCTGACCGGACGCTGGGGTGAGACGACTTTGCCAGGGCTGTTTGCCTGCGGGGAAGCGGCTTGCACCGGCGTTCATGGAGCCAACCGGCTCGCCAGCAATTCACTTTTGGAAGGGCTGGTCTTTGGGCAGCGCCTCTACGATTACACTGCTGGAGCTTCGGTCGAACCGCTCGACCTGGATGTATACAGCCGAACGGCCACCCTCCCCCTGAGCGAGTATACCCTGGACGAACCGACCGCCCAACCGAGAGCCTGCCTGCCAACTCTGGCGGGCTTGCAAAAGCTGATGTGGGAAAAGGCTGGGCTACTGCGCGACCGGGTTGGGCTGCAAGCGGCCCTCACTCAACTCGACCAGTGGCAAGCCGCGCTCGAAGCGCAACCGCCAACCGACCAAGCCGGACGCGAGTTGGCTAACCTCGTAACGGTCGGACGACTGGTGGTCTACGCCGCCCTAACCCGCGAGGAAAGCCGAGGCGCTCAGTACCGTACCGACTTCCCAACCGCCCGTGAAGAGTGGAAGCGCCGAATTGTAATGAGCGCTCAACCATCGACGATCAGCCAGCAACTTTCGGCGGTCGGGGCCGCCCGGTAATAACTCGAACGCTAGAGCTATCCACTTATCTGTAGGAGCGAGCTTCTGCTCGCGATTGAACACCCAGCCGTCGCGTCAATCGCGAGCAGAAGCTCGCTCCTACAGGGGGTCAGTATCGCTGCATTTTGCTGTAAAGCTTTGACGGAAGCTTGCCTAATTTACGACCGAGCTATAACTAAAGTGCGGTCGCTTGCCGAGCCGTAGACTGCCTCTAAGGGTTGGACGGTAAAGCCGCCTTCAAAGTTGTCGCGGGTCGCCTCAAAATCCGCCCGTAGCGCCGGGTCGCTCAGGTTGAAATCGACTGTTTCGACCCGGATACCTTCCTCATCAAGCGTTATCAACCGATAACTCTGGCAGACCAGTGGTGCGCCCGCCTGGACGTAATACCAGCCATGAGTGTCCGGCCCAGCGAGACTGTTGCTATGATTGTGACCGCAAATATAAATGCCGGGGCGACGGGTCAGCCGGGCAAAAGTCTGCTCGACGGCGGTGCTGTTGGCAATATAAAGCTTGTCCTCGGTGCTGCGGTCGGTCGTGTTGTACAGGGGATGATGACCTAGCACTATCAAGTTTGTCGGCTGGCTGGTCTGGTTAAATTGCTCAATAGTTTCGTCTAGCCACATTAGCTGCTCAACAGAAACGTAACCGCTCCAGTCCTGGCTGCTGACCTTTACCCGCGAAGTATCGAGTAAAACAAACCGGGCCGGGCCAAAATCGAACGTGGTATAAAGTTCGGTATCGGAAGCGGAGGGATGGCCTCCCAGGAAGTACGCGGCGACCTCGGCTTTTTCGTAGCTGTCGGTGTCGTGGTTGCCGGTAATGCGAACCAGATTTAACCCGACGCTTCGGGCGATTTCGTCCTGACCGGCAAACTCGGTCGGAGTACCCCGATTGGTATTATCGCCAATAGCAAAGACCAGATCAGCCTGATGACCCGCCACCTGCCCAAACAAAGCTTCAAAGACCCGGTCGCGGCTGTCCGCTATCTGCGGGTCAGCATAAATAGCATAGTGTAAATCGCCCAATATAATAAACCGCATTGCCAAATTCCATCCTTTCGTAAAAGTAACTATTCAGCCAGCCTCAACCTTGTCATTCTGAGCGAAGCGAAGAATCTAGACTCTTCGCTTCGCTCAGAATGACAAGGCTGAATAGTTACTCGTAAAATAAAATTGGTGAGCTTAGTGTCGTGAACTGCCTCAAGTATAAGCTAGAGTTATTAACAGGGTTTTATTAACATCCTGTTTGTTCAATGGGAAAATTAGTATAGGCAATAATTTTGGTAAGGGACTCGCAAATAATAAAATATCCCTTGTAGGGGCAACCCTATGTGGTTGCCCTCGTTGACCGCGCAAGATGTTCACGGGCAACCACCCAGGGTTGCCCCTACGTTGGAACGATTGTTTTTATTTGTTTACCCAGGTATTTTAGAGAGGATAATCAGGAGTATAAAAATACTAGCAGGACTGATATTACTATCGAGTCTTGCTAGTATTAGATGCTTCCGAGAAACCAGTCCCTAATCGTGGGTGATTACCACGACTTGCGTCCGGGGCTGATTTTACTATGGTACGAAACTGAGATTAACCGAGGTAAACCTCAACCACGTTCCACAGGTTGCCGTCCGTAGTCGGGTTCGGCTTTACGTTCTTGACCTTGCCGCCCACTACCAGGTTGGTAACGCGGGTGTAAAGGGTCGCTTCGTAGGTCTGGTCAGCGAAGAGTTTCTGGATTTGGAACCAGATTTGCTTGCGCTGGCCTTGATCGGCGGTCGCCCGCTGGGCGGCCAGTAATTTGTCCAGGGCCGGGTCGTTGATGCGAGCGTAGTTGCTACCGTTGCCCTTGTTGGCATCGGTCGGAATCTGGCTGGAGTGCCAGTTCGAGTAACCACTATCCGGGTCAATTGGGGTGGTCTGAGCGAACATCCCAACATCGAACTTGCCACGCGCTAGAATACCATCACTACCCCAGGGGCCAAAGAACTCCGTACTCTTGTAAGGCTGGAACTTGGCATCGATACCAATAGCCTTCCAATAGGTCAGCATTACTTCAGCAGTCGATTTGCGGACAGCAGCGGTCGTGCTGGAGAGGGTGAAGCTCAGCTTCTTGCCATCTTTGGCGCGGATACCATCCGCTCCAGCCTTCCAGCCGGCATCGTCCAGCAACTTCTTGGCACCTTCTACGTCAAACGCAATCTGCGGGATCGATTTGTCGTTGAAGGGGCTGCTGGCCGGAATATTTACCGGTAAGGTTTCGGTCTTAGGGGTGCGGAATTGCTTGACCAACGCGGCGCGGTCAACCGAAAGGCTGATGGCCTTACGGACGGCCTTGTCCTGGAAGAGCGGGTTAGTCAGGTTAAATTCCAGGAACTCGTAAGTAAAGGCGGGCAGAATGTAAGCAGTAGCACCCTGCACCTTAGCAGCAGCTTCCCACTGGCTGTCGTCCAGGTTGTCTACCATATCGATGTCGCCTTTGGTAACAGCACCCAGGGCGGAGTTAGCATCGGCGCTGTTGCGCATGATGGTTTTGTCCAGATAGGCGTTGAAGCCAAACACCGGGCTGAAGTTATCGTTGCGGGCCAGAACCACCCGGTCGTCGGCGGCAAATTCTTCCATCTTCATCGGGCCACTGACAACGGTCGGCTTGGTCGATTCAGGGTTCTTGTCGGCATCCTTAACCGGGATTTTGCTCCAAACCTTCTCTGGCAACGGATAATAACCGGCCAGGAAGTTCAGGTAAGAACCGTAAACCTCTTTGAACTTCAAAACCGCCGTAGTGTCGTCCGGGGTCTCAACGGCGCTAATCAGGTTCCAGGAGTCGGTTTCAACTGCCAGGCTCCCGTTATCCTTGTCGGTCATCCACTTCCAGGTGAAGGCCAATTCCTTGCTGGTCAACGGCGAACCGTCGCTCCACTTCAGGCCCGGCTTCAGCTTGATGGTGATGTCCATCGTTTTGCCATCGGCACTCAGCTTCACACCACCATTGTCGGTGGTCGGAACGCTAGTCGCCAGATAAGCGTAATACTTGGCATTGTTGCTCTGACCGATCAGAGGAGCATACATCTGCTGCCAAGCCATGCTGGCAACGCTCTCACTGACGTAGTAGGGCTGCAAAGCCGAGGGGAACTGGCCGGTGAAGGTGTAAACCAATTGGCCGCCTTTCTTGCCGCTAGTTCCATCAAATTTGATGGTATCAATCAGGTCATTACCACCACCAGCCGCAGCGGTCGCGGCAGCAGTCGTCGCAGCCGCGGTTGTCGTAGCGGCAGCGGTTGTCGCAGCCGCGGTTGTCGCGGCAGCGGTTGTCGCGGCAGCGGTCGTTGCAGCCGCGGTTGTCGCGGCGGCAGTTGTCGCAGCCGCAGTCGTAGCGGCAGCCGTAGTCGCCGCCGCAGTAGTGGCCGCCTTAGTAGGGGCCGGAGCGGTAGTAGCCGGGGCGGTGGTAGCGGTCGGATCGCCGCAAGCTGCCAGCATAGCAGCTACCATCAAGCCCAGGACTAAAAGGTGCAAAGCACGTTTGTAAGACATCGTGTCTCCTCCTGAAATTCAGGTGTTTTGTTAATTTACTGTCCTTTAATACAAAGCTCACGATCAGTTATAGCTATCTAACCCTTAGTATAAAGTACTAACTTTCTGTGCGTAGAGGCAAGCCTAGACTCGCCCTTACGGATAGCTACAAAAAGCTACCCTTACACCCAGACTTAATACTTTACGCTTACTTAGCTATCCCTAATCAAAGGTTAGTCGCAGGAGAGGATTTCCAAGTTGTAAGGTTATGATGAACCTGCTTTGAGCGAGCTTGTCACACTCGCACCAACTGAGTCGGATATACCTAAAATAATAACAAATATTTTACATATTTGCAAGCGACTACGATGAGGGGTACTTCCAGTCCGTAGTAACACTCTCTTACAAGGGATGAGGGATGAGGAATGAGGGATCAAGGGGGAACATCCATTGGCGGAGCAAGCTCTTACAACCGGACTACTCAGTTCTCAGTCCGCTTTCATCCCTCATCCCTTGCTAACAGATTTCTTTAACCGCTTTCAACTTGACATATCTACTTGACATAGGATGGTACAATTATTGCAGTAGGTATTGACAGGGGTGGCTCAGTGGTCGGATTCCTAACAGGGATACGCACTAGAGCCGCATGAGTAAATTCTTACAAAACAAGAAAGGAGTTTTCGATGCAGAAGACCCAGTTTATCGAGCAAGTTGCCAAAGAAGCCGGTGTAACCCGTACCGAAGCCAATAAGGTGGTGCGGGCCAGCCTCAAGGTAATCGAAGATACCTTGAAAAGTGGTGAGAAAGTTACTTTAACGGGCTTTGGCTCTTTTGAAGTCCGCCAGCGCAGCGAACGGCAAGTAACCAGCATCCGAACCAAAGAGAAGGTTAGGATTGCAGCCTCCAAACTGCCCGGTTTTACCGCCGGTAGCGAACTGAAGGCAGCAGTTAGCGGCAAAAGCGCTACCAACAAAAGTAAAGCGGCGGCTAAAAACAACTAGCTCAGCTTAAAAGCGTCCAGGGCTTCTCTATATGAGCAAGTCCTGGACGCTTTTTGATCCACTTTTAATCGTCGTTAGAAGCAAACTCGAACGTAAACGGACGCAAGAAGCGAGCCGGTTTGTAGGCAAAGTAGGCCGGAGCGGTCGGAACCAGGGAACTATTTGGCCCAAACTGGATGTTAAAGCCAGGGCCAAGTGCGGCGGCCTGAGCGTTTAGCTGGGTTGGATTGGGAGTGCCACTCCACTTGCCGGTATCAATACGCTTGACCAGCGTATTAAAAGCGGTAATCGTTTCCGCCGGGGTAAAGGTGCAGTGTCCGGCCCGGTGGATGAAAGCTTGTCGCAAAAGGTGGTCGTAACCGGCATCGCTGACGGCTTTGGCATAAGCTTGCTCGTTCTCAACCGGAACCAAACCATCCCCGGTAGTGTGAATGGTCAAGACCGGAATGTTCAACGCACCGGTAAAGGCGATATTATCGACCAGATAATCAGAGGCACTTTCTTTGGCAGCAACGCGCGGAGCATCCGCCAGGGCTTTCAGGTCAGTATTAAGATCAAGACCGGCCGCCGCATACAGGGCCTGCACCTCGGCCTTATTGATCGAGCGATCAAGCTGGCGGCTATAATTCACCCCGGTATTCCAGGAGGGGTTGCCACCCGCCCGCGCTTCTAGTTCGGCCCGTAATGCAAAGGCAAATGGGAAAGTTACATTTTGGAACCAGAGGAACTGGCTTTGCAATCGGCTGGCATAATCCGTCGCGGCGGGTTCCGGCCCAAACGGGTTGATCCACCCCGGTGTATCCCCCATCGCCGCCACCATTGCTACCCTGGCCCGACCCTGCGGAGTACTCATGGCATTTGCCAGGAATGCTTCGGCGGTATTCAGATTGCTGGGGTTATTAATGTTCACCAGCTGAAGATTGACCGTAGATGGAACCAATAGGGTCTTGAAGACAAAGGCCGAGTCGAGGGCTACGTTCCAGGTGCCAACCCCGCCCGAAAGTACCCCGCACATCGGCAACGCCCCCACAAAGCGGTTCGGGAATTTCTGAACCAGACCTGCCGTGATGATGCCGCCCAACGAATGACCCCAGGCAATCGTGCGGTCGGGCGTACCAACCAGATCATCAAATCGATCAAGCACGTTCGATTGATCCTTAAAAGCATCTTCTAGCGCCCAACCCTGGCTGCGAAAGGAAGAACCGGCTAACGCATAACCTTGCGAGAGCAGGTAAGCACCTGTAATCGGGTCGCCCGCATCCTTCGCGACGATGGGTGAGCCAGGAACCTCATAGCCGTGACTATATAGCACCAGGGTATGGTTCCAGTTAGCCGGAACTTCGATCAGGTATTTCGAGCCGTCGATAGTGCCAGTATAGGTCGTTACGCCTGCCGTCGCAGAAGCCGTCTGGGTCGCTACCAGCAACCCACTCGACGACATCAAAAAAAACATTACAGTCAGCACGAGTAATAAACGCAAGCGCCAGGCTATTCGCCGCCTGCCTAAAACAAGCCTAGAATTCATGTTGCTATCTCCTTCGATAGTAAATGATCGGTTTTTCAGTAGTTAATTTGAATGGTGCTAAAGGTGGCGGCAACTTTTTGTCAACAAAGTGCGCCAAAGCAACCATAAACAAAAAACGCAAATCGAATCAATACACGGCTTGGGGATTAAACGTAAATGGAGCGGAGCAGATACGATTTATTAACTTGAGAGTATGTCTGGTGGGACCCATGTCAAGGCTATCTGACGCTGAAACTGCTAAATTGGAGTAGATGTCAGAGCAGCTTTATGACCAAATTATACATTAAAATATAATAAGGCGCAACCTACAGCAGTCTGGTAATTACAGCCATCTGCGTTTGTGAGCAAACAAGCTAAATGTAATCGCTAGATGAAGCCAGGAGTAGTTACATGCAATTTAATTTCTTGAAATGAGTTATACCAAGTCCTGCTAAGTAGTAAACTCATGTCACCCTGAACGAAGTGAAGGGTCTCGGTTCGTGGGCTAGAGCCAGGTACAGGAAAAAGATTCTTCACTTCGTTCAGAATGACATCTACCTTACCGGACTTGGTATTA
>JBBQWM010000015.1:0-128322 GCA_038210655.1 Chloroflexia bacterium | reverse complement strand
ACCCCATTTGGGCGACCACATAGGGTCGCCCCTACCCAAAATCCGTTGTAGGGTGCGACCCTATGTGGTCGCCCTGCCGGTGTAATTACTAAATTTCAGTTTTTCTCTGCGTTCTCTGCGTCTCTGCGGTGAGTAGTTACTAAATTTAACCAATTTTATAAATCTGCTGCTTTATCGGTCACAATCGGTTCTCAAAAGAGTCTAACTCTATATGGCAAGTCAATAGGTGACAGAAATAGGTTTAGAATGATAGGTTTAGAATGGAAGATATAATTATAGAACCGACGATTGAGGTATTGGTCGAACAGGCCAAAGAAGGCAATAAAGCTGCTCTCGAAGCTATCGTGAGGCGAGTTCAGGATCAGGTTTATAATCTGGCCTTGCGAATGTTGTGGCAGCCTGCCGATGCCGAGGATGCCACTCAGGAAATTCTTATCAAAGTCATCACTCACCTGAGCCAATTTCGCCAGGAGAGCGCCTTTACGACCTGGGTCTATCGGATCGCCACTAATTATCTGCTAACCACCCGCCAACGTCGGGCCGAATTAAGGCAGGTTACTTTTGAAGAATTTGGGGCCGGACTGGAAGCTCGGATGGATGTCGAGGCCCTTATGCCGCCGGATGTTATCGACCAACACCTTTTGGTGGAAGAAACCCAAATACGTTGTACGTTTGGTATGCTTATATGTCTGGATCGAGAGCAGCGCGTAACCTATGTTCTGGGCGAAATCCTGGGTGTGAGCAGTGACGAAGGCGCGTATATAATGGAAACCACCCCTGCCAACTTTCGCAAACGGCTTTCGCGGGCCAGAGTGCGGATGCGCTCTTTTATGCAGAGCAATTGCGGGTTGGTCAACCCGGCTAATCCTTGCCGATGCGAGCGACAAGTCGGCTACAAAATCCGTCACGAAAAGCTGGAGCCAGGTCGGTTGTTATTTGCCGATGCGCCTGCTTCGCCTTATTCTAAGAGCCTTATTAAAGAGCGGGTCGCCGAATTGCAAAAGCTGGATCGAACGGTTGCGATCTTTCGGACTCACCCGGCTTATGCCGTTCCGCACGATTTTGTCGATGCGATCAAGCAATTACTTGAAAGCGGCAAATTTGAGGTTTTGAACTAATTTCTAAACACAACCCTGATAGCGGTCACAACTGGTCTTTGCGCCAGTCTAATAATATGAGGAACAAAAAACCTCGTACTATCTAAAATAGCTGATCGTTATGAAGGGAGTTAAATCTTATGCCTGTAATCGAAATTAGTCTGCCAGAAGAATCGCTTACGACCGACCGCCAGGAGCAGCTTGTCAACACTCTAAGTAATATTGTTCTCAAGTGGGAAGGCGCTCTGGGTAATCCGCGTGCGGCGGCTGGTACGCTGGCCTATCTCTACGAAGCCAAAACGGGAACCTTTGCTATCGGTGGCAAACTGCAACAGCCGACCGATCCGGCCCGCTATCGGGTTGTAATCACGGTTCCTTTTGGCGGTTTTAACGCTGAACGCAAGCTAGGACTGGTTGAGGAAGTGACCCGCGCGATGCTTGAGGCCGAGGGAGCGCCCTACAACGACCTGAACCGCTTTCGGGTACTTTGTCTGATCCAGGAAGTGCCAGAAGGCAATTGGGGTAGTGGCGGTCAGATTTTGCGGCTGCTGGACATCGCCCGAATTTTAGGGGTTGACCCGAACAGCCCACGTTACAAAGAATTAGAAGCGGCCTTGACTTAGCTTCCCACAAGCCGCTAAAATTTCCTTTTTCCTTT
This sequence comes from Chloroflexia bacterium, assembly GCA_038210655.1. Lineage (GTDB taxonomy): Bacteria > Chloroflexota > Chloroflexia > Chloroheliales > Chloroheliaceae > 54-19. Next base: position 126,567 of record JBBQWM010000015.1, on the reverse strand, counting down.
GTAGGGGCGACCCCACCAGGGTCGCCCTCGGAGACCCGGCACGGTGTTCACGGGCGACCACCAGGGTCGCCCCTACCAAAAACGGGTCAATCATTCTGCAAGTTCCTATAGACGTTTGAGTAAAGAGTTGAAATAACAGCGAAAGGAAAACCAAATGCGGCAGCTAACCTTTGTTAAACCGGGTCAAGCGTTGGAATGGTGGGAAGTGCCGGAACCGCAGTTGCAGGGGCCGGGGGAGGCTCTGGTACGCCCGGTAGCGGTCGCCAGTTGCGACCTCGATAGTGCCTTAGTGCATGGCGGCACACCCTGGCACGGGCCGTTTGCTTTCGGTCACGAATTTGTAGCCGAGGTAGTTGAGGTTGGCGAGGAAGTGTCGCATTTTAAGCCGGGTCAGTTGGTGATTGTGCCTTTTCAGATTTCGTGTGGTAAGTGTGCGCGATGTTTGCAAGGGTTGACCGGGAGTTGCACGACGGTCAAGGCGGGCGCGATGTACGGTCTTGCGCCTTTGGGCGGAGAATGGGGTGGGGCGCTGTCCGACTTGGTGCGGGTTCCTTTCGCCGAGGCCATGCTGGTGACGGTTCCGGTTGGGCTGTCGCCTACCACACTTGCCAGTACCAGCGACAATATGCCGGATGCCTGGCGGACGGTTGGCCCTCAGTTGGAAAAGCGACCCGGTGCGCCGGTCTTAATCGTGGGCGGGGCTGCCGCCGGGAGTATTGGCCTGTACGCGGCAGCTATCGCCCTGGCGTTGGGGGCATCGAAAGTCGATTATGTCGATGGCGATACCGCCCGGTTGGAAGTGGCCTCAAAGCTAGGGGCTAATCCGCTTGAGGTTAAAGCGGCTTTCCCGCGCAGGTTCGGCGTGTACCCGATTACGGTCGATGCCGGTTCCAACCCGGAAGGGTTGGTCAGTGCGCTCCGTTCGACCGAGCCGGGCGGGGTCTGCACCAGCGCCGCGATCTATTTTCAGCCTGTCACGCTGCCTTTACTGGAAATGTACACTGCCGGGGTCACTTTTCAGACCAGCCGAGTGATGTCCCGCCCGACTATCCCCAAAATCTTTGAATTGGTACAATCGGGCCGTCTCCAACCCGACCTGATTACCAGCGACCGGGCGAGTTGGGATGAGGCGGGCGAAGCTTTCCTGCATTACCATACCAAGCTGGTAGTCAGCCGTTAAACTTTGGGTCGAGGTTAATAGCGGTTTAATTCTTTGCCAATATCGGGTGGTAGCTCAAAATCTTGCTTGACGCTGCTGATCGGTACGCCGACGATTTTGATCCGGTCCTGGTTCATTACACCGAGGCCGAGCCAATCGGCGTACCAAATATGCTTGACGCGCTCTTTGATCGGTTCGAGGCCCATTATACGGGCGCATGTCGCATCGACCGCCACCAGATCGGTACCGACGACCAACACCTGGGCCGGTTTGGTCTTACCAAAGAGCGGGCCGTCCTCCTCCATCCCGATAATGCCGTCCACAATGGCGACTTGGGGGGCAATCGTTTCGTAGAGTTCGACAATATTTGGCTCAATGCCGGTGACGTGCAGGGTATTCTTGGGCCAGCCGTACTTCACGCCCGGCACAACCCCATAGAGGTTTTTCATGCTGAGGGTTGCGCCCGCCCAGTGGTGGGTTTTGAGCTTGGGCATCGAAACGATCAGATCGGCTTCGGCGATGGTTTTGGGTAGCCAGGTTACTTCGCGTCCGGCGTAACCACCCTTGTTCTTAGCCTTCACAATGTCGTCGTGGTTTAGATCGACAAAGCGTACCCCCAAATCGTCCAGCATTGGGCCGATCCCGCTCGAATAAAGCAGGTCGGTAATATCACGCTGGTAGGCCGTGCCTTCCGCTACGATTACCTCTTTTGCACCCTTTTCCTGCAACAATTGGATCGCAGCCTCGATCACCGCCGGGTTGGTGTTTATCACCCGATCAGGGACGTTATAGATAATATTGGGCTTCAGGACGACCCGCTTACCGACCACCGAAGGGCTGTCGATCAGTTCCCAGGCCGAACGGAGGGGAGTTAGCAGGTCGATGTCATAAGAAGGGGCGTTGACGATAGCGACTTTGGTTTGATTGCCAAAGCCTTTGCCAATCCGTCGGAAGCTAATCCCGGCCCACTTGATAAGACCAAGCGGACGGCTGGCGAGTTCGGCTACTACGACCGAGCCACCGATAGCGCCGGTCAACATCAGACGGGTAAACTGGCGGCGGGAGATACGTTTTTTGCTGGATTTGGTGGTCATCGCTTACTTTGGCTCCAGATAATAACGATTGTCGCTCAGGGCGAGCGCGGCGATAGCGGTAGTGTAGGGACTGTTGACCCATCCGCCGGTAGTTTTATCCTGACCCTGGACAGTACGCTTGCGGATTTCCTTACCCCGATAGGGGAAAGTCCGCTCCTGGGGCTGTCCATCGCGCATCAGACCGAGGGTCAACCGATTGCGATTATCCTCGCGGTCTTTGGCCTCCCGGTAGAGGTTCAAGGCCCAGGCACACAGGGCCACCGTATGGTCGGAGTTGCTTTTGGTGATATAGTCGTCCAGGTAGTCCAGTCCGGCATTGACCACCTGGACGTTTTGGCCGAAGTCGGAGGCGGTCAGGCAGACCCGCCACCCGATCAGGGCAAAGGCGGTCGCATCGGCAGTCGGCGGCAGCTTTTTGCCAAGCATCCAGGGATTGCCGACGTTCCAGCCACCATCCGGGCAGGCCCGGTCGCGCAGATAATCTTTGGCGTTCAAAATATCTTTATCTTCGCGCATGATGGGTGGGTCTTCGACCACCAGGGCCACCAGGGCCAGTGAAGTTGGGATGACCCAGGCGGCCTCGCCCGAACCCCAGCCCCAGCCTCGCAAATCCGAATCGATCCGAAAGAGTTTTTTGACCTGATCGAAAGTCGCCCGGTCTACCCCACCTTCGCGGCCCCGGTTCAAAATCCAGGTGCGGCCCCGGTCGCGGATGTTCTTATCTTCGGGTTCGCCGTAATAGGCAAAAAGCTCGGCGATCTTGAGCAAAACGTTAAACATCCAGGTTGCCGGATAGGTCATCCAACCGCTAATCTCATCCTCGCGCATGACACCCCAGCCACCATCGGTATGCTGTTGCGCCCGCAAAAAGGCCAGTCCGCGCCGGACAGCCTGAAAACGAGCATCCGCCACATTCTGACCACCCGCCCCTTCGGGGCCGAAAAGAGCCAGCAACGCGAAGGCGGTCGGCTCAACATAGCTCATGCTGCCGCGTCGATAGCCCCAACCGCCATCATTGTTTTGAGAAGCGGCCAGGAAATCATAAGCTTTTTGAAGGTTTACTTGAAAATCACTCGCCATTAGTTTGTAAACGATGGGCTATTTGTTCAACGACAATTTCGGCTAACGGTTCGCCTTCGGGAGGCTTTTGGACCAGTAGGGTGGTAGCAATATATTCTTCGATTGACCCGAATTCGATCACCGGGGCGCTGGGGCGTTTGACGCTCCGAAGCTTACCACTTCCCAAAATCACCAGAGGAATGACTACCACCTGGGGCAACCCCCGCACCGACAACCAGGCTTTGACTTCACGGGCAGCCCGGATCGCAGCCCAGGTTGGGCTATCGTCCAGTCGGCGGCGCGGTTCGTTGCTGGCTGGCTCAAGCTGTACCATCGAAAGTGGCTTGGCAACCGGTTTATCAAGCTTGCCGCGCCCATAACGATACCAGGTATCGCCTTCGATAGCATATTCGCCCGGATAATTTTCGACTTGCATAACGACGGCCCCCAATGGCCCTAGCAATACCCCGTCGATCTCGCCGACCGAACGCTGACCGGGCAGGGTCAGGTTACGAAAGTAAATAAAATCATCGCTCAGGTTGCGGGATAACACTTCGCTCAAGCGGTCTTGTACGCGCCGGTTTTGCAAGTAGGCTCCCACCGATAGGCCGAACCACGTGCCACTCCCCAGCAAAGCCAGCCCGATCACCAAAACGATCCAAAAGCCCAACCCCCCGCTGGGCAATAAGCCTACTACCGGCATGATAAGCAAAAGCAAACCTGCTCCACCCTGCAAAAGGGCCAGCAATAGATCGCGTCGGTAAAGCTTATCTTCGATTGTGACCGGGGAAGAACGTACTATTCGCAACTTCTTGGAACCATCACGGGCAAAAGTCAGTCCTTGCCCGCTCCCTATCTAGCAATAACAACTACTTCATAAATCTGGATACCGCCCTCTAGCTCGGCAGCCAGACGGAAATCCAAACCGTTCTGAGTGAGCCGCCGGGTACGATACAGGTCATCCAGACCGGCATAACGCTCCGGCCCTAAAACGAACCAGTGGGCCTGATAACGCCGGGCTGCGGCCAGGTTCGCTTCCAATCCATCGCTGGACTGGCTGATCGCCGGGCGACCAGTCGCATACTGGAAGCTTAACGGCTCAGCAAGCATTATAGCATCTTTCGCCCCGGCGTTACGCTCAAACCAGCTTTCGAGCTTGAGCGCGGCATTATAATCGGTATCCCAGCCGGGCGCTTGCTGTACTGCTACAAAGTAGAGCGTTACGCTGAGAGCCACTAGAACCATTATAGAGGCTCCACGCGGCCTTGATTTGCCACGACCGAGCCATTCTAGCCCGGCCAACGCGATCCCGGCCTGGAAGGGTAATAGCCCGCCCGCCGAATGAAAAATCGTGCCGTGACTGCCGATCTCGCTAAAAGCGAGGGCCATTACCAAGTATAGCACACTCGTATAGATTATAAATGGGCCAAAAGTGGGTCGCTTTCGGATTGCCCATAGCCCAACTACAAAGAGCGGCCCCACTAAAAACAACCCCTGAAAGACCAGTAGCAGACCATCCACCAACAGCGTACCAAGCTTGTGACCGATAATATTACCCACGCCCCAGCTAAAATAATGGTCTGCATCTATCGTTAGGCCGTAGCTAAAAAATTCTTGATAATTCCGTAAGAACAGCACCTTCAGGTTATTAGCCGGAAAGAGCGTACCGAATTGAGCTACATTCCGCCCCAGCCAGGGTGCAACCACCAGCAAGGCAATCGCCAAAGCCGCTAACAACATCGTCCAGCGCGGGCGGTAAGAGGACTGAGGACTGCCCCCATTCGGGGACGGGCGGACTGAGGACTGAGGGGTGAGAGGGTTGACGAGAGCGGCTTTCTGACCCCTGATTTCTAATTTCTGATTTCTAACCTGCCATCTCCGCCCTAGGAAGCACAGAACGAGCGTGACGGTGAAAAGTAGGCCATCGCTGCGACTGAGGTAGGCTAGACCGAGCAAGCCACCTGCTGCCAGTAGCCAACGGTCGTCGTGGTGCAATCCACCGTAGATCGCGGCGAGTGCTAGTAGCGTTATGAGGGCAAAAGAAGAAAAATTGTCTGGGGCGTTCCAAAAGAGAAAGTAGCGGCCCGGAAAGAGCATGATAAGAGCCATCGTCCAGCTATAACGGCGCTGCTCCGGGCCAAAGAGCAAGCGACCCAGCCAATAAGAGAGCGGCGGCAAAGCCATCCCGCACAGGATAAACGGCAGTGAAGCGGCCCAAAAAGATACCCCGAACAAGCTAAATGAGGCAATCGTCAGCAGGCTGGCAAAGGGTGTCCAGTAGGTAAAGGCCGGGTGGTCAAGTTGGCCCGGTGCGGCAAGCTCGAACAATCCTCCGGCCTGATAGTTCCAGACGGTGCTTTCGGTCAGACCTCGCCCGGCCTGCCAGTTCGCCGCCACTTGATAGTAATAGTAAGCGTCCACAAAGCCAGGTTGCCGCACGACCAGAGCCGCCGCCAATCGCAAGATCGCCGCCGCTACTACGAGCGTCAGGTAAGGATGGGCTGTCAGAATATTGAGTTGGGTCCACTCAGTCGTTTTTTGTGGTGAACGCTGGATTTTAGGTTCAATCATTATCTTTATAAGACTTGTGTAAAAAAGATTGTTGGGGAACCAGAAAGCTTAGACCTCGGCCCAGCATAACTCGAAACGCACAAAAAAGAAAGACCCCACCGTAGTGGGGCCTTCTTTTTTGCCGTGCAAATTCCGAAATCTTAGCTCAGGCCCTTCGTGACGGCGCTGAACACCGAACCGATCTGGGGGCCAAGCAGGATCAGGATGGCGATAACGACTACCGCGACCAGGAACAGGATCAAAGCATACTCTACTAGGCCCTGGCCCTCTTCCTCTTCAGTACGTTTCTTGAAAAGCTTTTTGAAATCCAACATGGTGTTGTAACCTCCATAATGTTAATTTTGTAACTGCAAGTTGTTAGCAACCGAGTAACACGCGGATTGGGTTTAGCTTTTTAAGAAGAAGGGTTGAGTTTGGACAGTAGGTTAAGGCGGATGGATGAATTCCCCAGAAATATAAGTACCTTAATCGCCTGAACATATTAAATTTTTCTTCTCTAAAGACTGATTTAGGACTGCGCGTTGTTCACTTGCTCCACCCATTGTAGAGAAGCTTTTGCCTTTCCGCAATAGGAGATAAGTACTTCTGAGAGCCGAAATGCAGTACTAGGACTAAGTGTAAAGACGGGTCAGGTTAAAAATCGGGCTAAATCGTTGTTACGAAAGTAATTTTTCAGTGTACCGTAACGTAGAAAAACGTTGTTATGGCTAAATCGTTGCACTTCGGTCGCTCAGAAATGTCTTACACTTGTGATTATAGCAACAGAACATTACGAAGTACATTACAAACAGGTTAAATTTTGAGGCTTTTTAAAACACGACCATAGTCAGGTCCTCTCAAAATGTGAATATATACAAAAAACCCCACCGAACTGGCAGGGCTTTTTGACATAAGCACTAGAATACGAAATCTTAGCTCAGGCCTTTCGTGACGGCGCTAAAGACCGAACCGACACGTGGGCCAAGTACGATCAAAATAGCGATAACTACGACTGCCACCAAAAACAAAATCAGGGCGTATTCGACTAGACCCTGGCCTTCTTCTTTTTGTTCAGAGCTTTTCTTGAACAGCTTTTTGAAATCCAACAATTTATCTACCTCCTTATTGAGTAATGGAAACCTGTTTATGACAAGTACCTACAACAGGACATGGCAAATAAACATGTGGCACAAAATAGTTTACCAAGAGGAAAGATGATCGAGCATGAAGGTTGAGGACAAAATAAAATGATTGCCCGGAAAGATAAAAAATCTCAATCTGCTTGCCGAATCAGGGTTTCTTCTCAAAAGTTACTGCAATGAGTGCTACAAGTTAATTAGTTTGCCCTGTTTAGTTCATAATAGTGAAAATCGATTAGCTTGGCAATAGCCGATTAGTACTTTGCATTTAGGTTAAAAGTACTATAAGAGCGTCAGGTATCAGCCAAAATCGATTTTTAGCCGATACCTGCTGAAGTTAGTTCTGGATAAGAGGTATGACTGCCACCACCCGCGTCCCCCGACCGAGGGTGCTATCAATATTGAGTTGACCGCCCAGCATTTCGATCCGCTGGCCCATGCTAGTGATGCCGAGTGATTTTTCCTGACCATCCAGGCTCAACTTGTTGACATCGAAGCCAACCCCGTCATCTTCGATTGTAACATTGGCGTGGGTGTCACCCAAATCGAGGACAACCTGGACGTGGGCAGCATTGGCATGGACTGTCACATTGATAAGAGCTTCCTGAATGATGCGGAAGATAGCGGTTTCAACGTGACCGGCAATCCGGCGTTCGCGTCCGCTAGGCACAAAATTAACTTCAATTTTGTTTTTCTCGACATAATCCTTGATATAGCGGCGCAGCGTCGGCAGCAGACCCAGATCGTCGAGGATCATCGGGCGCAGATCGAAGATAAAGCGGCGGGTTTCTTGCAAGGTATCGTTGACCATCGATTTAAGCCCGCTTATTTCGGATTTAGCCCGGTTCATATCGGCTTCCATCCAGCGTTCGCAAATTTCGGCCCGCAAGACCAAATTGCTCATAGCCTGGGCCGGGCCATCGTGCAACTGACGCGAGACCCGTAGCCGTTCGTTTTCCTGGGCCTGAATGATCTTACTGAGCATTGATTGAGCATCGCCGCTTCCCATGCCCCCGACGCGCCCACCGCTCCGGCCTGCTTCGTACTTGGGGCGTTGGCTGAGAGCCTGGGCCAGTTTGTAGCTTTGCTCGCGGCGCTCTTTGAGCAATTGTTGTTTGGTTTGCAGGCTATCCAATTGCTGGCGCATCAAGATCAAGCGCATACGCTGTTCGATAACCAGGTTGTAAAGGTTGCGAATATCGTTTTTATCATAGCTATCCAAATTGGCTTCCATCGCCTTGACCTGCCCGCTCAGGCTAGACTCGCGCTGGCCTAGCTTATCTACTTCGCTCTGGTTTTGGCGGATAATCAAGTCAATCTCGCGCAATTCGCCGGCCAACCGGTCGGCATCCTGTTGCGAAGTGCGCTGCAATTCGTCCAGTTGATTATTGATAGCTTCCTCGTCCGGCGGCATTGCTGTAAAGCTCATTTGGCTACCTCTTGTCTAATTACTACGTTAGAGTAAGTTCTCTTCTTGCAAATCGAGAACAAAGAAAAAGTTGTGAGTCCTTGCGCTCTGAGACAATTATATCTCAAACCGTACCGAACTCACAACCCCCAAAAGGAAAGGATGAAGGATGAGGGATGAGGGATGAGGGGGATTTACGCTTTACCCCTAGAGGGGCGAGGCCGCGATTTACTATTGAAGATTCAGAATTAACATTCTGCCTTCTGCATTCTGAATTCTGCATTTCTTCATCCCTCATCCTTCATCCTTCATCCCTACTTCAGATAGCCTCGGTTGCGGGCTAGATCGGTTCCCAGGAGGCCGAGCAGGACTTCAAAGCGAGTTCCGGCATTTTCAGGGTGATACTCGAAGCGGTTGCGCTCGAAGTATTGGACGAATAAGCCGCCTTCCTGGAGCGGTTCGCTGATCGGGTAGCCAAAGATTGCCAGCCCGCCGTTAGCTTTCCAGTAGGCCAGGAAGCGGTCGGTCAGGGTATGCTGAGTCTCTGAAAAATATTGGGTTGTCCCGGTGTTGGGGATCGGCGCACCGGGCGCGAAACTACGCCCGACGGTCAATTCGCTCCCCAGCAAACCGAGCAGAATCTTGTTCGCATTGTTGTTTTCAGGATGGAACTCGAAGCGGTTACGCTGGAAGTATTGGACGGTGTAGGTTTTGCCATCGGTAGCCGAGACTTCCACGAACTCTTCCGAGAGTGGGAAGCCAAAGACGGCTAATCCACCATTACTTTCCCAATAACCTCGGAAGCCCCCACTCAGGTTGTGGCTGGTTTCTGGGAAGAAGATCGAACCCGGTAGTGGGGCGGCAGGCCCAAAGAAGCCTGAATTGGGTGCTAAAGGCTGCGATGGTGGCACAATGATCGTCGGTGGTTGACCAGGGGCCGGGTTTTGCGTTCCGGGGCAGACTGTACTTTCGCCACAAATGATAGTACCACTGGCGACATCAAAATTGACGCTCAGAACATTGCCGACTTTGCCGTTCGGGTAGACCGCTACCGGGCCGAGGACGATCCCACGTTTGGGTATTGCCAGACGCAGATTGTATACGCCACTGCCCAGACCATCAAAGCGGAAGCCACCGGCCCCGTTGAGGTTCTGGTTGACGTTGGGTGGATCGAGGTTGACAATAACGTCGGCGAAGTTAGCCCCGGTGACAGTCCCTTGCAAGACCGAACCACGCCCTACAAAGGGATTGGTTCCGTTGAGGTTCTGGATCAAAGCGGCGGCATTGACCCGCCCATAGCCGGTGCGGTTATCGCGGCCCGGTGCATCAATATCAACTGCGCTGGCTTCGATCAGGGCTTTGATCTGGTCGTTAGCCAGGTCAGGCCGTCTTGCCACGACTAAACTGGCAAGGCCGGTTACAATCGGAGCAGCAAAGCTGGTTCCATCAATATAAACATACATGCGACTGGTAACGACATTACCCGATGCAGTACCAACCGGGCTATAGTAACAACTTAGGGTGTCCTTATTGTTACATAGTACGGGAGGGCCAGGGTATTTGCTTGGATTAGGGTTGACACAAGTGGTTGTTCTCCCACTGGCCGGATCATATCCGCCGGAGAGGAAGTCGCAATATGTGGTGAAAATATCCTTGCCGGGTGCAACTACCGATACATAAGGGCCGTAACTGCTAAAGCTGGTGACTTTGTCATAGAGATCGGTTGCTCCAACCGCGATAACATCCGGGAAGGCTGCCGGGAAGTTTGGTTTCGCGTTGGGGCTGTTACCCGCCGCCGCGACCAACAGCACGCCTTTTTTCTGGGCATATTGGACTGCCCCTTCCAAAATCTTGGAAGTTTGATCGTTACCGAGGCTCAGATTGATCAGACGGGCCTGATTGTCTGCCGCGTGAACAATCCCTTGTCCGACCGTGACAGTGGTTCCCTCACCATTCGAGTCCAAAACTTTAACTGAAAGTAAGATTGAATTCCAGTTGATTCCCGCAATGCCGATGCCATTATTTGTATTGGCGGCGATAATTCCGGCGACCGCCGTTCCGTGACCTTCATCGTCCCAAAGTTGGGTACGGGAAGGTAGTTGACCGTTTACAAAGTCGTAAGAGCGATCCTGGGCAACCTTGCCCAGCAAGTCTTCGTGGAAGGGGTTGACCCCCGTATCAAGGATCGCGATGACCTGATTGTTGCCGGTGGTCGTATCCCAGAAAGTTTCGATACCGATTTTCTTGAGATACCACTGGCGCGATTGGTCAACACCGTTGTTATCTTTGAAGGTTTCGTTATAGCGTGGATCGTTGGTTCCTCTGGCAGCGCGGTAAATGTAATTCGGCTCGGCAAACTCGACCTGTGGGTCGAGGCTAAGGGCCGTAACCAATTTTTGCATATCGGCCTTAGAATCGGCGAAATACTGGTAAACGCCGGGCATATTAAAGGTAGCTTTAAAGCTGTTCAAGCCATAAGATTGGGCCAGGGCATTGGTCAGCAATCGGTCGGGTTGAATGTCTTTGTTGTTGACCCGTTTGCCAGCGAGGGGTTCGCGGAACTTGACTAAAACTTCGCCCGGCTTGAAACTGCCCGGCGTAAAGCGGGCTTCGTCGCCCCAGATACTGGCGGCACTCGCTTGTTCGTTAAAGCTGGCGGCTAAGGTCAGGACTAAGATTAGAGCGAGCAGATAACGCATAAATTTAGCAGGGTGCGAGGCCCGCACCAGGCTTGATTTCAAGGCAGAGCTTTTCAATTTCATCCCAAATTCTCCTAAGTTTAACAAGTTCCGGCTGCGCGTGAAGTTAAGATAGTAATGTCCAACTTACCATAACTGTACCTATCTACTTTACAACTATTTTTGGATTTGTGCAATAGGAAGGTTATGGTAAGTTAGGCCCATTTTTTGGGGAATGCAGAAGGCAGAAATTAGAAATCAGAGATCAGAAGTCAGAAGAGGGGAGTTATAACACAGATGAACAATGCAGAATGCAGAAGGCAGAAGGCAGAATAGGGAAGGCAGAAGGCAGAAGGCAGAAATTAGGGATCAGAAATTAGTCATCGGAAGGCCAATCCCCTCAGTCCTCAGTCCCTTCATCCCTCAGTCCTACTTAAGTAGCTGATTGGCCTGGGCCAGGTCGCGGGCGAGGAGACCGAGTTGGACGTAGTAGGGAGTACTTTCGTATTCGGGGAAGTAGTCCACCCGGCAACGTTGGAAATATTGAACCTGCCGGACGATGCCGTCGGCACCGAGCATTCCAAACGGTTCGCTGATTGGGTAGCCGAAAAGGGCCAACCCACCGTTGGCTTCCCAGTAGGTGCGGAAGGAGCCGGATAGGGTATGACCGGTCTCGTCGAAATAGAGCGTGTTGGGGCTGGGGGTATAAGCTGCGCCCGGTTCAGCCAAACGTTTGAAGGCGACTTCAGGACGGTCTTTGGCAGCCAGCGTACCGAGAAGACGCGGCTGGATTTCGGTACGGGTGCGGGCATATTCGTCGTGATATTCGAGGACAAACCGCTCGAAGTATTGGACGGTCAGGCCGTTTTCCTGGAACGGTTCGCTGATTGGATAACCCAGAATTGGCAGACCGCCCCGGCTTTCCCAAAACTCTTTAAATGGGCCAGCAATCGAGTGTTGGGTAGTCGGGAAGTAACGGACATTATCGCCGGTTGGTATCTGGGTCAGACCGCGAAATGCGCCCACCGCTTTGCTATTAGCCAGAGCCTGGTTTACTTCGGTACTAAAGTCAAAGTCGCGCCGGACAATCTCGCCATCGGCACCCTGGACGGTAAATTCGGAGGCCGAGCGCAAATTATATTTTTTAGATTCTACCACCAGCCGGTAAGTGCCGGGCGGCAGATGGGTAAATTCAAAGCGACCACTACGGTCTGGAAAACGGGTGTCACCCGGATCAGTTGTTACGGTCAAATCAAGCAGGTCGGGTAGACCAGAAATCGAGCCAGTCAGGACAGCTTGCCGCACGGGGAACGAGTCGCCATTGCGGGCTGCCACTACCGCCAGATAAGTATTGAGTCGTCCCCAACCGAGGCGGGCCGTATAGTTTGACCCCAGCGTAGTCGCCTGGATCGCTCCAGTGGTAGCGGTTTGCGAACTGGCGGGAGCCGTCAACGGCACTGGAATAGGTGTGGCATTGGGGGTCGGCGTAGCGGTTGGGAAGGCATCCGAGGCCGGAGTCGGGAAAGCGCCGGGTGTGACAATTAGTGGCGGCGTATTGGCGGGTAAATCGGCCGTTCCTTCCAAAATATTGCGAACCTGACGCGGGGTTAGATTCGGGTTGACCGAAAGCATCAAGGCGACCGTTCCGGCTACGAAAGGGCAGGCCGGACTGGTTCCGTAGTTATCGGCGTAATCGGTATCGCTGGCCCAATTCAAGCTACGTATATTGGAGCCGGGCGCGACCAGCGAGAGGTATGGCCCATAACTCGAAAAGGTTGCCGCTTTATCCTGCTCGTCGGAAGCGCCGACTGCGATCACGGTATCGAACGCCGCCGGATAGTTATACTTTTCGACCCCATCGTTGCCCGCCGCCGCAATTAGGACGATCCCCTGATCGTAGGCTTTGCGGGCGACTTCTTCCAACAGACGAGAGCGCACCGGCCCGCCAGTACTCATATTGACGACTTGTACTGGCTGGGTGGTGACGTAGGTCAGGCCCATCGCCAACGTTGCGATGCTGCCCTGGTAGCCGTAGTCCAGCACCTTGACCGGCAAAAGCCGGGCATTCCAGGCCACCCCGGCAATCCCGGTGCTATTATTGGTCTCGGCGGCGGCGATCCCAGCTACGTAAGTGCCGTGTCCGTTATCGTCCCAGGCGAATTCGTTGGCGGGTTCGGCTACAAAATTGCGTCCGCGCTCGGTGATGATCTTATTACGTAGCTCGTTATGACCGTAGGCCAGCCCAGTATCCAATATGGCAATCGTAATCTTATCAGAGCCGGTCGTGATGTCCCAGGCTTCCGGCGCACCGACTTTACGCAAAGCCCATTGGTTGTTGCGGGTAAAGAACGGGTCGTTCGGTTCGCGGCTGAAGCCATAGATGGGATAATTAGCTTCGGCATAAGCTACACCAGGCCGGTTTGTCAGGGCTGAGATCGCCAGCAAAGGGTCACTGTCCTCGCTCAATTTTAGCCGCCACATCCCCGCCACCGGGTCGATAGCATCAGCGGCCCAGACTCCAAGCTGGTTAAACAGGGGGGCCAGTTCGGGCGCAGCGCGGTTGGCCCGGTCGCCTGGCATCCGTGCGCCGATCAACAGGCTTTCCGGCAGGGGTGGCTGTCCGAAGGGCTGAGTAGACTCGGCCAGTTGGTTGAGCAGGGCGGCGGCGATGGGCGGATCGAAGCGCACCAGGGCTTCCCCTGGAATGGGGGCCGGGTTCGGTTCGGTCGAGGATGGCGCAAGTTTTGCGATCCGGGGCGATTTGGAAGCAGCCGAAAAGTGGCTGTTTGGTTCCGCCGGGGCCGCAATTTGCAACCACAACGGTGCGATCAGCAACAGTGAGAGAGAGATTGAGAGAGTCACGACGCTCGTTTTTAGCGGCCTTGCGGGGCCACCACAGTTCCGGCAGTTGAGCGTCGGGGCGGTAGGGCGTTCAGCCATTCACCAGACCCTTTGTGAATATAGTCTTATCACAATAAAAACCCATGCACCACAATATACACGGTTTCAGATTTGTATGCAACGTCGTTCTATCTGGTGGTTTGGTGATAGATCATTCTGCATTATCCCCTATTTTTCCTGCTCCGGCTTAGGGCGAAATATAGTTATGTCAAGCCATGAGACAAAGGTGGCGGCGAATTCGCGGCTGTTATTGTAAGTCTGGCCGGGGTACTCGCTATTGAGGCCCGCTTTGAGGCCGACTGCTTCCAGGCCAAGCGCGTTGCATAAATAAAGGGCGCGGGGCAGGTGATAGGCTTGTGTGACCAGGATTGCGCTTGTTATACCAAAAGTGTGGGAAGCCCGGTAGCAACTATCGTAGGTACGCAACCCGGCGTTGTCGCTCAGAAGGGCCGAGGCCGGTACGCCCTGCCGGATGGCGTAGCTACGCATCGAGTTTACTTCTATGCTAGTCACATTGTCGCCGGTTAGCAAAAGGCGCTGCACTTTACCAGCCTTGTAGAGCGAGATTGCTCCGTTAAGGCGGTCGGCCAGGATCGGGCTAGGGTTGCCGTTGCGTTGTAGTCCGGCCCCAAAAACGATAGCGACCGGTCGGGCCGGGATTTGCTCGACATTATCGTACATTCGGTTTTCGTTGGTAGAATTGATTAGCTGGACGATCACAAAGGGGGCCAGGAGCAATATTAGGAGTAGGAGCAGCAGAATGATAAGCCAGAGGCGGAGCCGACTGCGCCGTCTGGGAGGTCGGTTTTGGGTGGCGGTCATCGTTTTGGCTGGAGCCGCCGTAGTTACTTTCATTTTTAGGTTCTGGTTATAGCCATTCGTTCGGTTTGCCTGCATCCTTCTCGCTTTCCTTGTTTGGTTGCCATCAATGGAGGTATTATATCATGGGAGCCAGAGGTTACAAAGAAGACTGCACCAGCGAAGCCCGGTTTATGGTATAATCTTGAACCTGAAAGAGAGTTTTTAGAATAGGAAACGGGATCAAGCAGAATGCAACTTCTGAGCGAAGAAATAAAACAGAATGGCAGTCCTGCTCGTTATGCGGCGCGGGTGGCGGCTTTGCAGGCCCGGTTGGAAGCCCAAAAGTTGGATGGCTTTTTGGTCAGCCATTTTGCCAATCGGCGTTACCTGAGTGGCTACAGTGCAGGCGACTTACCACCCAATGAGACAGCCGGGTTTTTGCTGATTACCCGGCGCTCGGCCTTTTTGATTACCAATTTTCTGTATACCGATGAAGCCGAAAAAGAAGCTGGCCCGGCCGGTTTTGAAGTAGTAACTTACAATCAGGCTGAACCGTTCGCTGCTACGATTGTCCGGTTGATAAAAGAGAACGGGCTGAAAAAGGTTGGCTTTGAGTCGATTGCCCTGGTTTTTGATTTTTATGCCGAGATCGTGCAGCAACTCGAAAACGCCGCCGAACTTATCGGCCTGAAGGGTTTTGTCGAACCGCTGCGGCTTATCAAAGACCAGGAAGAATTGCTGTTACTCCGCAAAGCAATCTCGATTAGCGACCGGGCTTTTAACGAGACGCGGCCCTTGCTCCAGGCCGGTGTGAGCGAAAAATATATTGCGTGGCAGATCGAGCGGCGTATCCGTGAATATGGCGGCGAGGCGTTGGCCTTTGATACGATTGTCGCCAGTGGCCCAAATGGTTCCGCTCCGCACGCCGTTCCGAGCGAGCGTTTGTTGCAAGAGGGCGAACCACTTATCATTGATATGGGAGCGCGGTATCTGGGGTATAATAGTGATATGACTCGGACGGTTTGCATCGGGGAGCCGACCGCTCGTTTCAAGGAAATCTATAATATTGTGTTGGAAGCCCAATTGCGGGCTTGCGAAGCGATCCGACCCGGTCTAGCTTGCGAACAGGCCGATGCAGTAGCCCGCGATATTATCAGCAATTATGGTTACGGCGATAATTTTGGGCATACACTTGGACATGGGATCGGTCTAGCGGTTCACGAACCGCCTAGCCTGCGAAAAACCAACCGGCTTTTGTTGGCTCCCAATATGGTACATAGTGTCGAGCCGGGTATCTACCTGACCGGGTGGGGCGGCGTGCGGATCGAGGACCTTGTATTGGTCACGTCGGATGGTTACGAGAACCTG
The DNA here is from genome assembly GCA_038210655.1 of Chloroflexia bacterium. Taxonomy (GTDB): domain Bacteria; phylum Chloroflexota; class Chloroflexia; order Chloroheliales; family Chloroheliaceae; genus 54-19. The sequence continues at coordinate 110,410 of JBBQWM010000015.1, read as the reverse complement.
ACTGGCGCGATCAAAGATGGATTTTATCAGTAGTTAGCAGGTGTCAGCTATCGGCTTTAAGTCTTGTGGTAGAAGTAGAACCTTCTAATTCTTTACCCAGAAGCTGGCACCTGATAGCTGACAACTTATTAGCAGGAGGATTGATTTTCTTATGGTTTCGACCAGTGAAATTAAGCGCGGAATGACAGTCGATATTGACGGAGCATTGCTCAAAATTCTGGAATTTGACCACCAGAAGATTGGGCGTGGTAGCGCTCAGGTCAAGATTTCTTTTAAGAATTTGCGGACCGGTTCTAATACGGTTAATACGTTCCAGGCCGGAGCCAAGTTCAATGATGTGCGGTTGGAGCGCGAGACCGATCAGTTTCAGTATAAGGACGGCGAGGAGTTCCATTTCATGAACACCGAGACGTTCGATCAGGTAATGTTACGGGACGATCAAATCGGAGATGTAAAGTATTACATCCGAGAGGGTGACACAGTTGATATTTTGACTTATAACGGTGAGCCAATCGACCTTGAAATTCCACCTTCGGTAATTTTGGAGGTCACTTCGACCGAACCGGGTATTAAAGGTGATACTGCCACCGGCGCAACCAAACCGGCGATGACCGAGACCGGTTTAAAAGTGCTGGTTCCTTTGTTTGTTAATACCGGGGACAAAGTTAAGGTTGATACGCGCACCGGCAAGTATGTGGAGCGTGCATAAAATGGCGATACCTGGATCGCGTCAAAATCGGTCTACCGGTTATGACAACCGAAGCGGGCGAGGGGGCTATCCTCGCCCGACCAACCCGCCTGCCCCCGATAATTTTAGGCCAGTCAAAGAAGCCGAAGAGGTTGTTCCAACCGTCCCTCGACCGACGGTTCCTATTTCTCCGCCTGCTTCATCTGGCCCATTTAGCAGTGAGGAAGTCCGTGAATTTGTTAAACTGGTTCACGACCACTCGATTACCGAGCTTTTGCTCGAACGCGATAACGGAGCGCATCGGTTGGTTATCAAGCGGGAACACCCGGCCCCGGCCCCGGTTATGATGGCTCCCCAGGTGGCGCATGCGGCTCCCGCCCCGGCTCACGAATCACCCAGGCCGCTTTCCATGTCTTCGGCCCCGACCCCTGGTTCAGTCATTCCGGACCCTGGCGCACCGCCGCAGGATTCCTTCCATAAAGTCGTAGCCCCTATGGTCGGTACTTTCTATCGTTCGCCCGACCCCAAAGATACTCCTTTCGTCAAAGAAGGCGATATGGTCGAGAAGGATCAGGTCATCGGGATCATCGAGGCTATGAAGATTATGAACGAGATCAAAAGCGAACATCGGGGTCGTTGCGCTCGCGTCTCGGTCGAAAATGGTCAGCCAGTCGAATACGGTCAAACCATTATGCTGCTCGAACCGGCTTAGGAATAGAGAAGTCAGAAATTAGGATTCAGCCAATTATCAATGATGCAGTTGAGCTTGTATCTAATATCTAATATCAAGTAACTACTAAGCTTATCTACTTTGGGCGACCACAAGGGTCGCCCCTACAACGAATTTTAGGTTGGGGCGACCCTTGTGGTCGCCCGGTCTGTGTAGTTACAATATCAAACTTCTAAAATCTGATTTCTAATATCTAATATCAAACATCTAAAAAAATGCCATACGCATCTATTCGTGATCTGGAGCTTTATTACGAGTTGCTTGGCCCGGAAGGGGCCGAGCCTTTGTTGTTACATAATGGCGCGTTCGGGATTATCGGCCCGCATAGCGATTGGAGCTACCAATTTGATCGCTTCGCCCAGGAGTATCGGGTGATCGCTTTCGAGCATCGCGGTCACGGGCGTACCAATAATCCAGCCAACCGCTTTACCGGCTATGACGTGCTGGCGGACGATGCGGTCGCGCTCTTAAACTACCTGAATATTCCGAAAGCTCATATGGTCGGGTTCAGCGATGGGGCCATTACCATGCTCGATCTGGCCCAGCGTTACCCTGAGATGGTCGATCTAATGGTGATCGTCGGGGCTAATTATTGCAACGATGAGACGGTGCTGACTGGGCTGGAAACGCTGCACCCGGATTACATCGAGCAAAATTATGCGGCCTGGGCTGCGACGCTCGAACAGCAGCACGCGCCACGCGGGGCCGGTTATTGGAAATCGCTGGCTCTACAGCTACGGGCGATGTGGCTGGAAAACCCCAACTTTACGCCGGAGGGGATGGGCCGGATCAGTGCGCCCACTCTGGTTATGACTGGTCAGCGCGATCCTTATGGTAATCTGGAACAAACCCTTACTATTCAGCGGTCGATCAAGGATAGCGAGTTGTGTATTCTGCCCGGTGTGGCCCACGCCGTGACGATCCAGCGGGCCGAAATCGCTACCCTGGTAATCCTGGACTACCTGGCCCGCAAGCGCAAAAAGCGCAATAAGTAAGTGCAGAATGCAGAATGTAATAGGCAACTTAATAGTTAGTAGCGGGTGAGCGTCAGATTTTTGCATGGGTTCAAACCCTAAAAACGAGTGACCGTGAAGACCCTGCTCCAATCCACTCAAAAGTATATGTTAGAAGATTTTTCTAATATATCCACTCCTCGATTTAGGCGGACCAATCTCTTACAAACTGATTTTCGGATAGGCATTTAGCGGCCTGGGATAATTGGGATAAACTTGGGTAAATTTGGGATAAATGGGGATAAGTAGGGATAAAATCTGGATAACTGGTACTAAATGGGGATAAATCCATAATAGACCTTTAGCCTTTATCAAAAATTTAGCGTAAAAATGGAAATTTATTCGGTAACAGAAGCTCTATATTACCTTAAAATAATGCTCGAATGTGACGAGCGCATGAGCGACCTGTGGCTTCAAGGTGAAGTGTCGGGTTGTAGCCGTCCTTCGAGCGGTCACTACTTTTTCAATCTCAAGGACGGGTCGGGTCAGCTACCTTGTGTGCTGTTCAAAACGAACGCTCTGCGGCAAACTCATCTCCCCAGCGATGGTTCCAGCTTTGTGATGCACGGGCGGCTCGATATTTACGAGGCAACCGGCAAGCTTCAATTTTATGTTGATCTGGTGCAGCCGGACGGGTTGGGCCGATTACACCTGGAATTTGAAGCCTTGAAGCAACGGCTGAATGAAGAAGGGTTGTTCGCGCCGGAACGTAAGCGGCCTTTGCCCGAACGTCCACGTGTCATTGGGGTAGTTACTTCGGCGACCGCCGCCGCTCTGCAAGATATATTAAACGTCTTGAGTCGGCGCTACCCACTAGCCCAGGTAGTCCTTTCGCCCACTCAGGTACAGGGCGAGGCGGCCCCGTCTCAGATCGTGGCGGCACTCCAGGCCCTCAATCGGCGCTCGGATGTCGATGTGATTATTGTGGCACGCGGGGGCGGTTCGCTGGAAGATTTGTGGGCCTTTAATGATGAGCGGGTCGCCCGCGCCGTTTTTGTCAGCCGTATTCCAGTTGTGACCGGGGTCGGTCATGAGACCGATTTTACGATAGTGGATTATGTGGCTGATTTGCGTGCGCCCACCCCCAGTGCTGCCGCCGAACTGGTTGTCCCCAACATCGCCGATTTGCGCGACGAATTGACCAGCCTGACCGACCGAATTTACACCCTCTTGCAAAATAGTCTGGACGATTACCGCTCCCAACTGGAAGAAACTAACCGCCGCCTGGATCGAGGCTCGCCGATTACCCGGATCGCTTCGTTACGGCTGCGCTTGTACGATCTGTCCGAGCGGCGCACTTTGCAACTTCGCCACCTGATAAAACTGCGGCGGGCCGAACTCAATGGCGAATTGAGTCGCCTCAAAGTGTTAAACCCCCAGCAGATTCTCGAACGTGGTTATGCCGTCGTTAGCCGCGAGACCGATGGGGCGGTGGTTAGCAGCGTCGGTCAGGTGCAAGTGGAAGACCGTTTGCAAGTACGTGTTAAAGACGGCACTTTTGTGGTCAAACCTAGCTAAGCTTGGCACGATGTTTGCCTGGCTTAAACCTGTGACGATAAAGTGAGAAGTGATATAACAGGAGAAGAAGTTTGACAACCTCAATCCAGGAGAAAACTCGGTCGGGTCTGAAGCTAGGTGATAAGGCTCCCTTGTTTGAGCTTCCCGGCACCTCCGAAAAAGCGGGAAGTATTATCAAACACGATAAAGATACCTACCGACTGGAAGATTACAGGGGAAGACCGGTGCTACTGGTCTTCTTTAGTGCTGCTTTTACCCCCACCTGAACCCGGCAGGTGCTTTCAGTTGAAAGCATCGCCAGCGATCTTATCAAGCAGAACGTCCAGATTTTTGGCATCTGCTGTGATAACCCGGATTCGGTGAATGCCTGGACGGTTGGGTTAGGTCGGTTATCCTTTCCAGTACTGGCAGATTTTTGGCCGCACGGCAAAATCTGTGAAGCCTACGGTGTTCTAAATCAGTATGGTGTCCCCGACCGGGTGATGATGCTAATTGATCCCGAAGGCCGTCTCTGCTACCTTGATAATAACCATATCAACGAAGTACCCCCGACCGGCCCAATGCTAGAAATCTGCCAAAAACTAGGCTATTGATCGTAGAAGACCCGGCAAGGTATAATCAACAGGCTGATTTGTGGCGAGCAAATCAGCCTGTTGATCTCTCCGTTCTAATTTCAGAGCAAGTAGGTTATAATAAGAGCCTATCCCAATCGGTTAATTACAGATTAGAATATTCAAAGTTAGAGAATGACCAAAAACAATGAAATTACTTGTAGCTACCAATAATCAAGGTAAGATCGCCGAATTAAAACGGCTGCTTGATTTGCCGGGCCTCGAATTATTGACGGCGCAGGAGGCCGGTCTGCCTGCCGAGTTTGACCCGGAAGAAACCGGGGCGACCTTTGAGGAAAACGCTATTTTGAAGGCTACCCAATACGCTCAGGCCACTGGCTTATTAGCGCTGGCCGATGATTCGGGCTTAGAGGTGGATGCGCTGGGTGGACAACCGGGAGTATATTCCAAACGCTTCGCCGGGGAGGACGCGACCGATGCAGAACGGATCGCTTTCTTGCTCTCGAAGCTAACCGATGTACCGGATGAGCGACGCGGGGGGCGGTTTGTGGCTGTTATGGCACTGGCCGGGCCGGACGGTACGATTTTGGAAACTCAAGAGGGTGTCTGCGAGGGCCATATACTTTGGGAGTCGAGTGGTACTGGCGGATTTGGTTACGACCCGGTATTCGTGCCGAGCGCCGGTAATGGGCGGACGTTGGCCGAAATGAACGCAATCGAGAAAGATACGGTCAGCCATCGGGGTAATGGATTGCGTAAAATTCGTCCGACGATCCTGGCCCTCTTGACAGAGGCCGGACAATAGAAGCAGGCAAAGCCGCCGGTATAGATTTCGTTACGTTGTATTTAGCCCGTCCGCTTTTGGGTCGGGCCTAGTCACACTATTTATCGCACACGAGGTTCTATGAAGGTCACTCTTAGCGTTCCCCAAAAGTCTTTGCGTTGGATCAAGTTTTTACGGTTAATCTCAGTAGCCGTGTTGTTTCTTCTCGCCTTTAGCTATATCAGCATATCGATTTCGTGGGCCAATAGTTTTACTTCTGCCCCCAACCGCACGCTTGGCCCGCTTATCCCCACGCAGTATGGTCTTTCCTACGAGAATGTCAGTTTTCAAAGCGCTGCCGAGGATAAAATAAATCTGCGTGGCTGGTGGCTACCCAATCCTAAAGCAAGCCGCGCCCTGATTATGGTTCATGGCAAGGGTGGCACTCGCACGATGTTGCTTGGCCTGAGTAAACCGTTGTGGGATAGCGGTTATAGCTTGCTGTTTTTTGATTTGCGTGGACACGGCGAGTCGGATGGGGAGCATTATTCGTTCGGGCAGCGCGAACAATTTGATGTGATAGGCGCGGTCAACTTTGTAAAAAGCAAAGGGTTTGGGCCGGGTGCAATCGGGGCGGTCGGGTGGAGTATGGGCGGAGCCAGCGCAATTATGGCGATGAGCCAGACTGCCGACCTCAAAGCGGTGGTGAGCGATTCGAGTTACGCTAACTATGCTCAACTGACCCAAACGCGCTACGCTTCTGGCCCCAGTATGACCGGATTACTCTTGCCGGGGATGCTGGCGGCTGACCGTCTGTTGTTGGATGTCGATATTGACCAGGTTAAGCCGGAAGATGCGATCCGCAAGCTAGGGCAACGCCACGTTTTTCTTATTCATGGCGACCAAGATTTCTATGTGCCAGTTAGCGAGTACGAACGGCTTCGGCAGGTGGGTGGCGCTAACGTGACCGAAAGTTGGCTGGTTCCAGGAGCCGACCATATCTTGAGCTTTGAGCGCTACCCTGCCGAATATGCCCGGCGGGTAATCGCCTTTTTTGATAGAGAGTTAGTATTTTGAGGCAGGGTAGGAGGGTTAGTAACACAGATGAACACGGATGGAACGGATAAACACAGAATATTCACATTAAATCTGTCCCACACTGATCGGCTTATCAGGGCCGATTTTTTAATTCATCGGTGTCCATCTGTGGCTATCCGTGTTGATCTGTGTTACTAACTTAACCGATCAAATATAGGTGCGCGTCAATTTTTGCACGGGTTCAAACAGTACTAGCAGGAGATTGTGAAAACCTAGTTCCAAACCACTCAAAATTATATATTAGAAAATTTTCTAATATATAATTACTTCCCCGGTTTCGGGTGTGGCATAGTCTGGCTAGTTTGCAAAAATTTGACGCTCACCCATCAAATATGAACATGTTTTCTAATTGAGCCGGACGTGGTATAATTAGGGGAAATCGGCCTCGGCGTTTTAGGGCCTGGGCGGAACCCAAATTAGCGGACAGCTAGGAAAAGGATAGGGAAAAGATGGCAAAGGGTCGGCCCAGAATAGTCTATATTTGCAGCAAATGCAACGCGGAGAGCTTTAAGTGGCTGGGTCGCTGCCCGGAGTGTAGCGAGTTCAACAGCTATGTAGAAACGATCAAAGCGCCCGACCGGGTGAATTTTCGCACTGGCAACGGCCTGAAAAGCGAAGGCGCGAACGGAACCCGTACTGGCAACCGACCCCAGAGCATCGCCGTCATGCAAGCGGAAGATTTTAAGCGCATCCCAGTCCCGATTGGCGAATTCGAGCGAGTGTTGGGCGGTGGAATTGTTCCCGGTTCCTTAACCCTCATCAGTGGCGACCCCGGTATTGGTAAATCGACCTTGCTGCTCCAGGTTACAGCGGCCCTGGCTGAGACGCTCGGTTCGGTATTGTACGTCTCGGCGGAGGAGTCGGCTAACCAGATCAAGATGCGGGCCGAACGGCTTGGACTGGCCCCTCCCGAATTATATCTTTTGAACGAAACCAACCTTAATACCATTCTTGACCAAATCGAAGAAATGAAACCCTCGCTGGTAGTGATCGATTCGATCCAGACGGTCTTTTTGAGCCGCAAAGAACGCAATGTCGGTGAGGAGGATACAGCGCTTGGATTTGGGCTTGGTAGTTGGGACGATGGTCTAGGCGGCGAGATGACCGCCGCCGCCGGAAGTGTTACCCAGGTGCGCGAGTGTGCCGCAACCCTCATGCGGCTGGCTAAAAAGCAATCTATCCCCATCTTTTTGGTCGGGCATGTGACCAAAGAAGGCAATATTGCCGGGCCACGAGTGCTAGAACACATGGTTGATACTGTTTTATATCTGGAAGGTGATCGCTTTCATCAGTATCGGCTTTTGCGCGGAGTCAAGAACCGCTTTGGCTCGACCAACGAGGTCGGTGTGTTCGAGATGAATGGCGAGGGTATGGTCGAGGTCAGCAACCCAAGTCAGGCGTTTTTGGCTGAGCGGATCAAAGGTGCGCCCGGTTCTAGTGTAGCTGTGACGCTAGAAGGTACTCGCCCGATTTTGGTGGAAGTTCAGGCTTTGTGCAGTCAGTGCTATACCGGGATGCCGCGCCGCACGGCCAACGGCATCGACATGAATCGGCTGTTGTTGTTGAGCGCGGTTTTGAGTAAGCGAATGGGCTTGCAGCTTGGCAGTCAGGATGTCTATGTCAATGTAGTGGGTGGCTTGAAGATTACCGAACCTGCCGCCGATCTGAGCGTAGCCGCGACTATTGTATCCTCTTTTTACGAAACGGAGATTGACCCTAATACAGTGTTGATCGGGGAAGTTGGGTTGAGCGGTGAAATTCGGATGGTCAGCCAACTTGAGCGACGTTTGGCAGAAGCCGCCAAACTGGGCTTTACGCGGGCGGTTTACCCCCGCAGTGCGACCATCAACGGAAGGCCGCTCGCACTGCCGCCCGGTTTTCAGGCTTACGGTGCAGCTACTTTGCAAGATGCTCTTGAGTACGCTCTGATCCCCAAAGAAGGCGAAGATGCTAAAGGCAAAAACCGTAAAGCTGCCGCTACTCGTCGTCCGGCCCAACAAAATAACTCGGTCGTAGATGAATATGGAGACGAGCTTGAAGTCTCCGATTTAAACGAATTCTAATAGGTATATCCACATTATGCCGACTAATGTGGATATGTTTGTGTATAACCCTGGATTACGGCTCCATTAAAGCGGCGCGGAGTGCTTTGGGCAACCTGTTTAAGTCCTCGGCCTGATCTAAATCGAAGGCCAAACTATCCCGTTCGTAAACCTCGTAATCAATTGCACGACTTTCCAGCCCGGCCTGATGTTGAGCAAAGCTATTTTCGCCAAACCGATAATCAAAATTTAGGGCCAGATACGTCCTTAATCCCAGCGCATTGGTGCCTTGTCTGGTACGGTCGGGAACCAGAATTGCTTTGTTTTTGGCAAGACGTTGCAGCACTTCTCTTACATCGGTCGGAGCCAATAGCGGTAGATCGGTGGGCAGGATCAAGAGTTGGGTGGCGGCAAGCTGATTGGCAGCCCAGGTCGTAGCGGCGTGCAAGTCCTGATTAAGCTGATCGGTCTCGGTTTCGGGCGAACCGGGGCGGGATTGGAGTAGAGGCAACCCACCCAACTTTTCGGCCTGGCTGGTAATAAAAGGATCGGAACTGACCACTATTATCCCACGCAGGGATTGCTCCTCCACCAGTATATTCAAGACCTGCAAAGTGTGCTTTAACAAGTTAAGCACCAGGGTTGCGCGTTGGTCGGGCGACAATACTTGCGCCAGGCGCGATTTAGCTTCCGTTAGGGATTTGGCTGGAACAATTGCCCAAACCGCCGAAGGTTGTAAAGCCAGTTCATTCAAGGGTTGCATCAAAAATTCTTTTCATTATCATCCAATCATCGAACCAGATTATAACACTTCCGTTGCATAGCGGGCGGATTGGCTCAGATCGTGTTATAGTAACTAACAGTTAATATGTATCACGAACAGAGGGTAACAAAAATGGAAGATTATCGTGAAAAAGTTGGTAAACTACCGCTAGAAAAACTACACATGCTGGTTAAGGTCTACAAAAAAACGATCCGGGACTTAGAATTACAAAGGCGCGATGCCGAATTGGTGGCTATGCTAACTATCGTCGAATACAGCGATCAGGAACTGGGTAAAAAGCGAGCCGAATTAGCAGAGATTGAACAGATTATAGAACGACACCCCTCTGCCGAGTAATAAAAAGAGCGGTTAATCAACCGCTCTTTTTTGTTATGGCTAGTTCTCAACGGACGCGCCTCTAACCCTCGGCTTTGCGGCCCTGATTGAGTTCGGCAGCCTGTTCACGCCATCTGCCACGTTCGATCCGCTCTGCCGGGATGCCGGTCTTTTCTGAAATCTCTTCTGCCGTAAGGGTCGCCAGCGCACTATAGGTAATAATACCGGCTTCGCGCAACCTCTTGTTAAAAACCGGGCCAATATCTTTGATCGGGGTGAAATCGGCCGGTTTATTGGTATCGGCTGCTTGGTCTAAATGTGATTGACGATTGAAATGAGAACCCCACGAGCTATCGGTCGCTTCTGGCTCGGCAGTTGGGGTTTCTGCCGGGGCAGGCGGTTCTATTACGGCGTTTTGGGGGATAGCTGGCTCACCAGTTTCCATCGGTGGGCTGATGATTTCGCCCGAAGCAAGCGGTTCGGTGGAACCACCCTCAACCGGGGTGACTGGTGAACCACTTCCGTTACTACTTTCGGCGCTGGACGTTTGCGGACGCGACCCGCTACGATGAATCCTTATATTTGGTTTGCCATTGCTTTCGGCCTTGCTAGGGGCCGGGGCGGGGGCCGGTGGCGGTGAGGCCGGATGGGTAGCAGGTGGTGTTGGCGCGACGGGTGCGGGACCGCTCATCAATCGGCGCAAACCGTAGATTACGCCTGCACTCAAGCCTGCCCCTATCAAAAATCCTAAAACTCGCTTCACTCTCTGGTTCTCCTGTTTTACTATAGTAGGCTTCCATTCCAGCTAAATCACCGGCGTTACTGGTTGGAGATCGCTTCGCTCTATTTTAGGGTTAACCAACCCTTCCATAGAGTTATTACATTTTCGCCGACCTGCGCTTTGGTATCGTAGTACTCTGGGTCTTTCCTCAAAATCTCCTGGTCAACTGGTTCGATCTGTACTGCCAGACCCTCCAGCGAATTGGGGGGGCCATTGGGCAAGGCCCGTAAATACAAAATACTGAAAACATTGAGAATATTGCCGGGCTTGCCATAGATTTGCCAGGGAGGTGGTTTGGGGTCTACTAGCTTGCTATCATAGAATTGCTTAATCTCGTCTTTCGATTTGGCTGTAATATAGGTAGCCGCTCCTTTGAAATCGAGATTGTAACCGGATAGGACACTATTATAATAAATTTGGGCCGAGGTTTTCTGGTTTAGATTTCTGGCTCGGCTGATCGGGCGTACTCCACCTGGAACCGGAATATTAGCCATCACTACCGACTCGGTTTCGACAATCGGGGCTACTTTGTTGTCGTTGACGATATTTAATACGATAAGTAGGATCAAGGCAAGCGCGGCGAGGGGTGCAACGATGACCAGTAAGAACCTTAGAAGGCCACGCCTTAATTGCGCTCCTCTATCCCGGTAGACCGCTACTTTAAGTTCTGGCCCGACTTGCCCGGTCGCTAGTGGGTTGATCTCACTTTCTTCGTCCAGCACCCGCCGCCGAAAAGCCCGCACCGAAAGCGATTGAGGGTCTTCCTCCACCTCAGTTTGTCGGATACGATTACGTAATTTGGAAGCGTAAGAACTGATTCGAGACATGCTGTGCCTTTATATTTACTCGAAACCATCTGACTAGATTACAGCGACAATTCTTAGTCTTGCAAGGCTTATTATATCATCTTTGGCAACGATTAGCCCATAGGTCAAATGGGGTAAAATCGAAGCCGTTTTGCATGACCTTTGTTTCACGTGAAACGGGAAAGTCCGCTATCTTATAGCAATTTGCAAAATTATCTACCCTATATAAGGGCGAGCTTCTGCCTGTGATAGCAGGACGGCTAGGTGTTCCATCGCGAGCAGAAGCTCGCTCATACAGACATGGTTTAAATATCTTTGCATTCTGCTATGGGTATAGGCGCTTGTATGTTGGTAAGTATCCATTCAGGTTAAGAAGCAACCGACCAGGGTTGGTTGTTAATAAATTTATATAAAATAGTACTTTCTTAGTACTATTCCAGACCTATTCTGCGTTACTTTCGGTCGGCGGGTGCATTTTATCTGTATCCAGGTGAGCTTTACCTGCTTTCGGTGTTCTATGTTTCACGTGGAACAATCGGGGCAGGGAAGCGGCTATGTTATAATAGAGCGGCTTTCTTTGATCGACAAGATTGTTAACAAGCTATAACTTTGCTTGAAAGGAGACTATCGCGTTTTGAATATTGCCTCGTCTTATCGCCGGGTCAGTCTGGTGATCAGTGTCATATTATTAGTGGGTTTTGTTTTACAGGTGGCGAGTGGCCTCCGAACTGCCTCAGCCGCCCAAACTAACCCGATCCCCGATACAAATGTGATCCCCTATGGTGTCAATACTTTCCTGGATAAAGAGGTCGAGTATTGGAAAAAAGAGCGTACCATGCAATTGATTAGCGAGTCCGGCGTAAAGTGGATCAAGCAAATCTTTGCCTGGAACGAGATCGAGTTCAAAAAAGGCTACTTTACTGACGACAAGAACAAGAAACCCGGCTGGCAAAAGTTCGATGAAATCGTAGATTTAGCGAACAAGTACGGGGTTAAAATCGTGGCGCGGGTCGATCAGACCCCCGAATGGGCAAAACCGGCGGGGGGTGTACCGGGTGGTCGTCCGGCTAACTTCCAGGATTATGCCGATTTCCTCAAAGAGTTCGTCAAGCACTATAAGGGTAAGGTATCCTATATCACGGTCTGGAACGAGCCAAACCTGGGGCGCGAGTGGCGACCCGGTGAGCCAGTCAACCCCAAAGAGTACGTCGAGATGCTCAAACTGTCGTATCAGGCGATCAAAGATACCGATTCGTCGGTACGGGTGATGGCGGCACCTTTGGCGATTACGCTGGAAGAGCGCACCAACATCGCCCTGAACGAGCTACTTTATCTTGAGCAGATGTACAAGGCTGGTGCTAAAGATTATTTTGATCTGATGCCTGCCAATGCTTACGGTCTCGAATTTGAGCCGGAAGCCGCGCCCGATCCGAAGGTACTCAACTTCCGGCGGGTTGAGCTTTTGCGGAATGTGATGGTCAAGAACGGTGATGCTAACAAAGCGGTCTGGTTTAACGAATACGGCTGGAATGCTTCGCCGACCACTATCCCAAAAGACCAGCTAACCTGGCGGCGCGTGACCGAACAGCAACAGTCCGATTACACCATACGCGGCATTAAATATGCCCAGCAGAATTGGCCCTGGACTGGTGTTATCTTCGTCTGGTTCTTTCGGCAGGTCGGTGATATTCCCGACAACCGTTCGGAGCAGTATTTTCAACTGGTGACAAAGGATTTCGCGCCAAAGCCAGTCTACACGGCCCTCAAGCGAGATGCACTGGCCTATCTTCAACAGCGCAATCTGCCGACTCCGGCGGCTTTTACCCCGGCGGTCCCGGCGACTTCGACCCCTATTCCGGGGGCAACTACGGTCGCTCGTCCTACTACTCAGGCGGCAGGTGCTACTGGTGGCCCGGTGGCTGCCGTACCCGAAACACCGGGCGTGACGGCGGCTACCAACGCTCCTCGTCCAGCCTTCACCGCTACGCCGGTCAATCGGCCTGTACCGGCAGCTACTCCCAAACAAGATGATAACGGCGGAATTATTATCTTTCTTTTGGGAGGGTTATTTATAATAGCGGGCGGGGGTGGATTGGCCTATTGGTTGATGCGCCAAAGACGACAAGGATAAGGGATTTACGATTTACGATTTACGATTGTAGCTATTCGCTGTGGTAGGGATTTCTAATCTCTACCACAAATCAGTACCTACCATCGTAAATCGTAAATTAGTTCCTTTGTATGATTAACAAACTTGTAAAAGCCGTTATAATGATTGATGGCAGAGGCGTAAACTTAGCGCCTCTTTAGACTTCGGAACGATTTCACGTAGATAGAGTAGAGGTGAACTTTATTACCTCTACAGCAAATTGCAAAAACATTGGGCTGGTAGGGGCGACCCTGGTGGTCGCCCTCGCAGACCGTGCCGGGTGTTCACGGACGATCCACTGGGGTCGCCCCTACCAAAGAACTATATTGTGCGCGTCCTGGCTACTCCTCTTTAATTTTTATTAGTGAAAGCATTAAGGCATGACAACAACTTTTAACTCTAACGGTTTACACCACGTTGATACACCGTTGTCCCCTGTGATCGAAGCCAGTAATCTGGCAAAAACCTTTGGCGATTTTACGGCTGTAAAAAATGTTTCGTTGCAAGTTGGGGCCGGGCAGGTGCTGGCCTTGCTGGGTCACAACGGGGCGGGCAAAACGACCACTACTCGCATGTTGGCGGCAATTTTGACTCCCACCGGCGGTCAGGCCCGGATCGCCGGGTACGATACGGTTACACAAGCGCTCGAAGTTCGCAAGGTGATCGGTCACTTGACCGAACAACCAGGTCTTTATAACCGTATGCGCGTCATGGATTATTTAAAATTCTTTGGAGAATTGCAGCAAATTCCTTACAGACTCTTACTCGAACGAAGCGAAGAATTGTTGCGCCGCTTTGATTTGTGGGATACTCGCCAATTGCGGATGGGCGAATATAGCAAAGGCATGCGTCAGAAAGCCGCCCTGATTAGGGCCATGATCCACGAACCGCAGGTGCTTTTTCTGGATGAGCCGACCAGCGCAATGGACCCTTACAGCGCCAAGATGGTGCGCGATGCTATCATAGACCTCAAGCGCACCAAACGCACCGTCATATTGTGTACCCACAACTTGTTGGAAGCTGAAATCCTGGCCGACCGCATCGCTATCATCCGCAAAGGTGAGATCATTATCGAGGGTACTGCCGAGGAACTCAAGCAACGGTTATTGGGCGCACCTCATTACCGGGTCGAATTGAACCGCACCTCAGGCGAGATACCAGCGGGTGTGCTGTCCCTGGATGGCCTGCGTGTGATCGAGCTTCATTCGGACGGCTTTACCTATGAGACGAGCCATCCGAACTTTACTAACCCACTGGTCTTGCGGGCATTGGGCGAAAGTGGCCTGGAAGTCGTGACCCTTAGCCAGGTTTCGCGCAGCCTCGAAGCGGTTTATCTCAAGATTGCCGGAACCCCCGGCGCAGTCGATGAAAATCGTGATGAAATCGAACAGTCCTTGCTAAAACAAATTGATGCGCCGCGCCAGGAGGTTTTGAAATGAGTGTCCAATCAACCTTGCAGCCAGCCTTAGCTCAACCTTACAAAGTAGCCAAACCGCGCTCGTCGTTGCGTCGAGCCTTGATCGTGACCCGCCGCGAGTTGCGTGATACCTTGCGCGACTGGCGGATCGTCAGCCCTATTGTAATCCTGGTCGTGCTACTGCCGTTCGTGCTGGGCGGTATTTTGCAGACTACCAGCCAGAACTTGATAAAAGACCTGGGTCGGGCTACGTTTTATGACAAGTTACTGCCGTTTACGACCCTGGCGATTGGCTTTTTGCCGATGTCGTTTTGTCTGGTGATCGCGCTGGAGACTTTTGTAGGTGAGAAAGAGCGTAATAGTCTCGAAGCTCTTTTGAGCGCCCCTCTAACCGATCTCGAACTTTTTATGGGCAAGTTTATCGCCGCGACCGTCCCGACCATCATTGCCAGCACCAGTGCCTCGCTGATGTTTTGCTTGCTTATCACCTTATATGGGCAGCCTTTCCCGGTGCCGCTCGATTTGCTCCTGGTCTTTTTGGGCCTCAACATCACGCAAGGGCTGGTGATGGTAGCCGGTTCGGTGCTGGTCAGCACGCATACCACCAGTGTCCGAGCCTCCAACATCATGGCAAGCTTTATTATTTTGCCGATGAGCGTGGCGGTACAGCTAGAGGCGGTCTTGCTGCTAAACAATTTGCGGCTCGGCTTATATTTTATGCTACTTGCACTGCTTGTAATCCTGGCCTTACTCTTGCGGTCGGGGGTGCAGATTTTCAATCGGGAAGAAATTGTGGCCCGCGAAGGCGATAACGTAACCTTGAAGGGTATCTTCCGGGGGTTTATCTATTATTTCAAGCGCACTCCTTACGAGGCTCTGGCTAACCAGAAAACCGGGATGCGCTGGACACCCTGGCGCTTCTACCGTCACGATATACCCCAAATTATCGGGATGAGTAAAGGCGCTATCGTCCTCATTTCGATTTGTATTCTGGGCGCGATTGGGATTGGCTTTTGGATCGGTAGTTGGGATGAGGCTACCCAACTGATAAACCGACTTGGTGGGATCGCTTCCACCGCCAGTCGGACGGGCGACCCGATTGCGATTTGCCAGGGCGATTATCTTGGTACTCAGGGCATCACATGGCAGTTTCTTTTCTCTAATAATACGAAGGCCGTCCTTTTAGCCAGTGGTCTGGCGGCGGTTTCGCTAGGGGTCGGCGGGATCGGTCTGACGATGGTAGCAATCGGGCCAATCGGGTTTATTGCCAATATTTTCCTGAAAGTAAATCTCAACCCATTCTTGTTGGTGTTGCCCTTCACCCTGCCGCACGGCATTTTCGAGATACCGGCGGCGATCATTGGCATCGCGGTTGGGATGCGGGTCAGCACCTCGATTATCGCTCCGCCTGCCGGTCTGAGTATTGGGCAAAGCCTTCAACTTGCTATCGTCAATTACGTCAAAATAATGGCGTTAGTCGTGCCTTTATTGCTAATTGCCGCTATAATGGAGGCGAACGTCACACCCATAATTGGCTGCTGGATTACGGGTGGCAAAATCTAGCAATTTATGATTTGCGATTTACGATTGGGACTATCTGGGGGTGGGAGGGATTTCTAATCCCGATTTGGCTCTATCGGGATTAGAAATCCCTCCCACAATCAGGCTATCCTGAGTAACTCCAATCGTAAATCGCAGCCTCGCCCCTCGCGGCAAAAAGGTGATCGAACTGGCTGTTGACGAGGCCCGCCTTCTTAATCATCATTACATCGGGACGGAACATCTTTTGCTAGGATTGGTTCGGGAGGCTGAAGGGATTGCCGCCGGAGTGCTGGAAAGTATGGGTGTCCAGTTGGAAAAGGTGCGCCAACAGGTTATCGATATACTTAACTCACCTGGATATAATGGTACATCTGGCGCAAATATCAGTTCACTCACCGACCTTGACCAACTGGCAGATTTGCGTAGCCAGCTTGTCCTGCGCATCCGGGCGGGTCTTAATCCTAATATAGGTTTAGAACGAAATGACCATAGCGTTCGTGATATAGCCAACCAGTTCCGGCTTGCTTACGACGATCTACGACCAAATTTAAGCTCTGAGCAACAACGGTTACTGTTCGATAAAATATTAGGCGATTTGTTTGGGGTTGAAGTGCAAAAAGTAAGTAGTAACGAACAACCGATGAGGATAAAAATGACAGAAGCAGTTTCTCAATTACAAGAGGTTGTGGAGAGCAGCCCTTTTACTAAAAGAGATTTATCAAAAATAAAACTAGCACCTTCTATTTTGTCGGCGGACTTCGCCCGGTTGGGTGAGCAGGTAAAAGAGGCCGAGGCTGCCGGGGCCGATTATATCCATTTTGATGTAATGGATGGCATGTATGTACCTAACATTTCGGTCGGGCCGGTTGTGTTGGAACACCTCAGACCGATCACAAAAGTATCGCTGGATGTACATTTGATGATCGAGCAGCCCGACCGCTACCTGGAAGATTTTGCCAAAGCCGGAGCCGATGTGCTGATGGTGCATCAGGAGAACGTCCCCCATCTGCATCGTAGCGTCCAGCACATCATTAGTCTGGGCTGCCGGGCGGGGGTCGTTCTTAACCCGGCTACGCCTATCGCTACATTGGAAGAAATCCTGCCCTATATCAGCCGAGTACTGATTATGAGCGTCAATCCCGGCTTTGGTGGTCAAAGTTATATCGAAACCAGCACTGCCAAAATCCGCCGCCTGCGCGAGTGGATCGACCGACTAAATCTTGATATAGAAATCGAGGTCGATGGAGGGGTCAAGGCTGGTAACATTCGTCAAGTTGCCGAGGCTGGGGCCGATGTGATCGTAGCCGGTTCTGCCGTCTTCAACAAAGACGAAACCGTCGCCGAGGCCATGTCCAAATTGCGGGCCGCTCTGCAAAATAATTAGCTGTAAAGAAAATAGCTTTGTAAGAATAAGTGTAGGCTAAATAGTTATATCAACTTTAGCCTTTTGGAAAGCGGTAAATAGATGCCAATTGATCTACGGAGTGATACGGTCACACAACCCACGATGGCAATGCGCCGGGCGATGGCCGAAGCGGAAGTCGGCGACGATGTTTATGGTGAAGACCCCACCGTCAACCGTTTGGAAGAATTAGCCGCCGAAAAATTCGGTAAGGAAGCCGCCCTATTCGTCCCGACCGGCACGATGGGCAACCTCGCGGCAGTTTTAAGCCACACCCAGCGTGGGCAGGAAATCTTATTGGGCGACAATTCGCATATTTTTTATTATGAGGCAGGTGGTGCAGCCGTCGTCGGCGGACTGGCCTATCATATTCTGCCCAACGACCGCTTTGGCATGCTTGACCCCGCCGCCGTGAAACAGGCCATTCGTGGTTCCGATATTCACCTGGCCCCGACTGGCCTGCTCTGTTTGGAAAATACCCACAACCGCAGTGGCGGCACGGTTTTGAGCAAGGCTCAGATTGACACCTTGTGCGAAGTAGCCCACGCCAAAAATGTGCCGGTTCACATGGATGGCGCTCGTATCTTTAATGCGGCGACCTATCTTGAGATCGAGGTTAAAGAATTGGTCGCCAATGTGGATTCGGTGCAATTTTGCCTCTCGAAAGGGCTGGCGGCCCCGGCAGGTTCGTTGATCGTTGGACAGCGCGATTTTATCCAGAAAGCGCGTAAGAACCGCAAAATGCTGGGTGGTGGGATGCGTCAGGCGGGAGTGTTGGCGGCTGCTGGGCTACTGGCCCTGACCGAAATGACCGAACGGCTGGAAGATGACCATTATAACGCCCGCCGTTTCGCCGAAAGTCTGGCTCTGGTCGATGGCTTTGACCTCGATATGGAAACGGTTCAGACCAATATCGTGGCGGTCAATCTGACCGAAAAGACCTGGCCTGCCGAAGAATGGGTCGCCCGTTTGCGAGAGCAAGAGGTATTGGCCGGGGCTGCCGGGCCGCGTCGCCTGCGCTTCGTCTTCCATAACGACCTACGCCGCACCGATATTGAAATGGCTTTGAGTGTTATCGCCCGTCTTGCAGCTTGAAATCAGGACTGAGGGATGAGAACTGAGGACTGAGTAGAACCGATGGTGATCTGGGAAGGTGCTTTTAGTCGTGTTTAGCTATGTTCATTTGTAGTTTGATTGTACCTACTCAGACTGGGCGACCACATAGGGTCGCCCCTACAACGGATTTTGGGTAGGGGCGACCCTATGTGGTCGCCCAAAGTGGGTAAGCTGAATAGGTGCGTTTGATTTTTACTTGGCACCCTGCATAAAATATGCGCTTTGATATATTGACATTATTTCCTCGGATGTTCGAGGAACCATTAAACGATAGTATCCTGGGGCGGGCCAGATCGCAGGGTTTGTTTGAGGTGCATACTCACGACATTCGCAACTGGGGTTTGGGGCGACATCGACAGGTGGATGATTATCCTTATGGTGGTGGGGCTGGGATGGTTTTTCGGCCTGAGCCGGTTTTCGCCGCCCTCGAAGAAGCGTTAGGGGTCAGTTTTGGCGCGGTGGAAGAAATAGTCACCCCTCCCGCTTTTCCTATTCTACTTATGAGTCCACAGGGCGAAGTATTCAATCAGGCGATGGCTCACGAACTGGCGGGCTGTCCCCGTGTAGCCGTGTTGTGCGGTCATTACGAAGGGTTGGACGAGCGGATTGTGCAGCACGCTGTCACCCGTGAGGTGAGTATCGGCGATTTCGTGCTGACCGGCGGCGAACTGGCGGCGATGGTGATCGTCGATGCCGTTGCCCGTCTGGTGCCTGGCGTATTAGCCGAAGACTCCGCCGGAGAAGAGTCGCACAGCCGTCCGTTGCTCGAATACCCCCACTACACCCGTCCGGCCAACTTCCGAGGCTGGTCGGTCCCCGACATCCTGGTATCAGGCCATCACGCTAAGGTCGCCGAGTGGCGCTTGAAAGAGTCGCTCCGTCGCACATTGCAACGTCGTCCCGATCTATTGGCAAAGCTTGAGCCGGAACTAACCAAGCAAGAGCGCAAATTGTTAGAACAAGTGCGGCAAGAGGAAATAAATAGGGATAAGCCAGATTAAAAGGATTACTCCAGGCGACGGAGGTTTTCGGCCATCTGTTCAATCTCACGTTGCAAGGTTTCTTTGACCTGGCGTTCGGTTTCTAACTGCTGCAAAGCGACGGCTTCGCGTTGGAGGGCAGTTTCTTTAGCCTGACGTTCAGTCTCGGCTTGTTGTAAAGCAACCTCTTTTGCTCGACGTTCGGCTTCTTCGCGCTGTAAAGCTGCCGCTGCACGTTGTTCGGCAAGCTCCTTTTCCCAGCGCGTAGCTTCTTCGCGTCGTAAGCTAGTTAGATTTTCCTGGGTGCGCTCTTCCGCTTCGGTCAAGCGTTGGTTGCCTTCCCGATCAAATAGGCGCAGCATTTCGCCGTCTGGCATAAGCCAACTATCCAGTTGCTCGCTCCAAATCCGGCCCGCGCTATTTGGTGTAAGCTTTTGATATTTGCCTTCGACCAACCGCCAGCCCGTCAGTCGTGATCTTTTGAGATTGCGTTTACGCGGGCGCGGGTCATACACAAAGTATTCAGCGACACCCCACGCTTCATAGCGCGGTGGTTTCTTTTTCAGATCATTACCCGGTGTGTTTTTAGAGATGATTTCTATCAGAAGCTGAGGGGGAGGCCCGTCTATTCCAAGCCGATAGCTACCCTCTGGAAATTCCGTTTGGGTTTTTAACACAAAAACATCAGGATAAAGCGGCTTTTCCATCCGATCAAGCGTCTCGTAAAAGTTAATTTCACGATCAATAATATATGCCTCTTTGCGGTATTGCCAGACCAGGACTTGCTTGAGGTATTCCACAACTTTATTATGGCGGCGAGTAGGCATATCATCACGCTCCTGGCGTAGCGTCCAGTAATTTTCTTCATTATCGTAAAAATAATAAGGCTCCTGGAATTGCTCATCCTCGTCCAGGCCTAGTTCATCCGCTTGCAGTTCCAGATTGCTTCTGGCAGTCATGCTACTACCTGCCTTTCTCTTGGTAATCCCTCACATTTAGACCGCAGTCGTTAACAATCCCACATCTTGCTTATGAGTATCAAGTATTAGCGTTCGCCCGATTGCTTACGGATTTCATCGCGTGCAGCCAGGGCCGCTTCTCGGTCGGAGTAGATATTGGCTGGGAGGCCCGATTGCAACGAGGCCAGCCGAATCGCCAGACCGTGCAAACCGGGCTTCACATTGTAGCGGAAAATTGCGATTACGTACTTTTCCATTAGCTTTTTCAAGCCTTCGGAGTAATAATTTGCCAGGGTCGGGTCAACCGCGAAATCATTCATATCGGCCACAAAATAGACTTTGTGACCGATAGGAGCCAGTTTATCGTAAAGACGCTGGTAGAACTCATCAACATCAGCTTCGGTTTTAAGCTGTTCGCCTGGGTAAGAGACAAACAGCGTGTTTTGTACCAGATCGTAATCGAGATTATAAGCCATAAGAGTCCCTTGTCCTGTGAGAATAACCCATTTTTGAACTATCAGCTATTTAACTTTACATAATAATGATTTAGCCGAAACCTGTTAGTTCATTTGCTGCATTAGATCGATAGCCTTTAGACGGGCTACCACTTCTTCGATACTTTCATCGGGGGTGCTGGCTCCGGCGGTTACTCCAACCGTTTCTACCCCCTTGAACCATTCCGGGTCGATTTCGTTAGCCCGTTCAATCTTGTAGGTGGTCGTGCCTTCCGCTCGGCAAATATCGGCCAGATGCTGCGTATTAGCGCTTTTCTTGCCACCGATTACAACCATCACCTGACATTCCTGGGCCAGTTCCTGGGCCGAGCCTTGCAGACGGGTGGTCGGGGCGCAAATAGTATTGTGTACTTTAATTTCTTTGGTCTTGCCCAAAAAGTGATCGTTGACATCCGACACGAATTGACGAAAGTGTTCGAGTATTTGGGTGCTTTGCGAGACGATCCCGATCCGTTTGGGCGGGCGCATATCTTTGACATCCTCAAAATTGGTGGTAGCAATTGTATCTTTGCTACCCGACCAACCTACGATGCTTTTGACTTCGGGATGTTTTGGATCGCCATAAACTATTACTCGATAGCCGTCCTTGACCATCTGGGCTGCCGCTTGCTGGATCAATGTTACCAGTGGGCAGGTGGCATCCATAACTTCCAGCCCTTTGGCTCTGGCTTCCTCTACCACATCCGGGGCAATCCCATGAGCGGTAAAGGCGATCATCCCGGTCGGTACTTTATTCCAATCTCGGTCTTCGACTGCGCCAACCCCTAACTTTTCCATGCGGTTGACCACTATCGGGTTGTGAACTAGCTGTCCAAAAGTTGTGATATGGGTATCAACACGTCTGGTAGCTTCCTGCTCGACCATTTCAATGGCTTTGCGTACTCCGAAGCAAAAGCCCATTTCTTCCGCTAATTTAATTTCCATATTTGGCAAGTGCCTCTTATATCGTATTAAAGATATTTAATATATTTTACTCTATCACGTCAAGTCTTTTCAACTTGCTCTTTATTATACCAGTTTTAGCAAAGTGCCGAGTTAGCAAATGATACAATCGTGGTGTTAATAATATGAACGGGTTTTGGGTTAGTATACTTTTCTCATTGCGTTTTACCTAATTTCGGAATATAGTTAATCAGCTAAATTTTACTGGATAGCGCCAACCTTAATGAAAGGCAGGTAGCATTATGACTGCCCGGACCAATCTGGAAATGCAGATCGATCAGCTAATCCTGGAGCAGGCTGAACAGGCTGAACAGCCTAGCCATTTTTACGATATTGAAGAGAATTTTTGGCAATTACGCGAGGAGCTTGGTGATATGCCTGATCCTACCCATAACTTGTTGGTCGATTACCTGCTCCAAATCTTGCGCTTCTTTTACCGACTAAACCGCTTTGTGATCGAGCGCGAGATAAAGATTTATGGCACTGGGCAGTACCAAGAAAAGCCGCTCTACCCCGATGTATTCGTGCTAAAAAGTCGGGAGGAGTTAAGCGAAGGGAGCTATCAAATCGGGGCAGATGGGCCAGCGCCCGAAGTGGTGATCGAGGTAATCTCGAAGAACAAACCTTCCAACGATTTGATAAAGAAGCCACCGCGTTACGAAGCCTGGGGTATTGCCGAGTACTTCGCCTACGACCCCAGGGAGCGCAAGAGCGAAAGCCACACACCACGCTTGTACGGCTGGCGGTTGGTGGAAGGCAAGTACGAACAGCTAGAAGCGGACAGTGCCGGACGGATGTGGAGTGAGCAGTTGGATAGTTGGCTTGTTCCAGACGGGGAGATGCTAAGGCTGTTTGACCGGGAGGGCAACCAGCGGCTAACCGATGCTGAAGCTGCCTACCAGGGTAAAGAGACCGAGCGGCAAGCTAAAGAAGTCGAACGGAAGGCTAAAGAAGTCGAGCGTCGGGCTAAAGAAGTCGAGCGTCAGGCCAAAGAAGCTGCCCTCCAACGTGAAGCCATCGCTTTGCAGCAGCTAGAAACCGAGCGTCAAGCCAAAGAAGCCCTGCAACGTGAGATTGAGCAGATGACCGAAAAAATCCGTCGGCTAGAGCAAGGGCAGGACAAACCCTAGTATTGGTTTTGGAAAGCATATCTGAGGGTTGTAGAAGCGGCATAGGCTGGTTTTTAACATTGCCTGCCTTAGCTCATAACGCTTTCATCCAGATTAACGCCTCATTAAAGGCTTTCCAAAAGGGCCGATTCAAACACTTCGCTAACACAATAACCCCGTAGTGCTGTAGACAGATGTGGTAGAATACTTGCAATTGAGGCTGGTAAGTTTGGCTTCAGCTTTGGCAATTTGATAACCCTGATCGCTTAACCCCCCGCAATCTAAAATGGCTTTTCGGTCTGATCGGGTAGCCAATTATAGTCCCCACGGGTGGTACAGCAAATACAATAAATCAAGCAGGTAGCCACGCTACTTCACCGCTTCTGAGGGTTACTCTCCTGGAATAGCAGTACAAAAAAGAGTATAATAAGGGAAGAGGAACACACAAATCTATCAAGAAATATTACTTATAACAGATACCCGGCGGCTTCACAACGCAGCGAAGTAGCCATTATCGAAAAATACCCGTATAGTAAACAAGACTTTTTAGAAATACAACCCTGATTGGATTAGCAGACTTCAATTCGCTGGACAACAATCGGTTGCGATGTTAGGCTTTAGTAAGGCGGAAGGCAGGACGAAAAGCCTGTAATCTAGTGGGAGATAGAATTTATGTCAGAAAGGTCAGATAGGTTCGAGAAATTTACCGAACGGGCGCGGAAGGTCCTAACCCTGGCACAGGAGGAGGCTCAGCGCTTTAATCACAATTACATCGGTACCGAGCATTTGTTGCTTGGCCTGGTTCGGGAAGGTGATGGAGTAGCGGCCCGCGTGCTGAATAATTTGGGCGTAGAACTGCACAAAGTCCGTTCGGCAGTAGAGTTTATTATTGGTCGGGGAGACCGCGCCGTGATGGGCGAGATTGGGCTTACCCCACGTGCCAAGAAGGTGATCGAACTGGCTGTTGACGAAGCCCGCCGCCTGAATCATCACTACATCGGTACCGAACACTTGCTGCTCGGTCTGGTGCGCGAGGGTGAAGGGATTGCCGCCGGGGTGTTGGAAAGCCTGGGTGTCAGCCTTGAGAAAGTACGCCAGCAGGTCATTCAGGTCTTGAACCAGAGTACTTACAGCAGTCAACCCAAACAGTCGAGCGCCACGCCTTTCGTGGATGCGATGGGGGTTGATCTGACTGAGCAGGCTCGTCAGGATCGGCTTGACCCGGTGATCGGGCGTAAGAAAGAGATTGAACGGGTAGTCCAGATTCTTTCGCGCCGCACCAAGAACAATCCGGCCTTGATCGGTGAGCCGGGCGTTGGTAAGACCGCTATCGTCGAAGGTCTGGCCCAGCGCATTATCAGCGGCGATGTGCCGGAAAACCTGTTGAATAAGCGGTTGCTGGCCCTCGACATTGGGGCATTGGTCGCTGGAACTAAGTACCGGGGCGAGTTTGAGGAACGCTTAAAGAAGGTAGTGGCTGAGGTTAAGAATACCGGTGCGATCCTCTTTATCGACGAACTTCACACTTTGGTGGGAGCCGGGGCTGCTGAAGGGGCGGTTGATGCCGCCAATATCTTGAAACCGGCCCTCTCGCGTGGTGAATTGCAGACGATTGGTGCGACTACCCTTGACGAGTACCGCAAATATATCGAGCGTGATGCCGCCCTGGAACGCCGTTTCCAACCAGTCCAGGTTGACGAACCAAGCGTTGAAGAGACCGTTCAGATTTTGCGCGGGATCAAGAGCCGCTACGAAGAGCATCATCGCCTGATTATTACCGATGAAGCCATCAAAGCAGCGGCGGAATTGGCTGCCCGCTATGTGACCGACCGCTTCTTGCCTGATAAAGCGATTGACTTGATCGACGAGGCTTCCAGCCGGGTGCGCATGCACCGCAGCAGCAGCCCACCGACCCTGAAAGAAGCTTTGCGCGGCCTCGATAGCATCCGCAAGGAGAAGGAAGCCGCTATAAGCGCCCAGCAGTTTGAACTGGCGGCTGACCTGCGTGACCGCGAAGACCGCCTCCGCGAACGTATTACGGAGATGGAGTCGAAGTGGGAGAACCAGCAGGAAGGCGAGAAGCCTTATGTAACCGAGGAAGACATCGCCGAGATTGTTTCGATGTGGACAGGCATTCCGCTTATGCGGATCGCGGGCGAGGAAAGCGAACGCTTACTCCACATGCGGGATGATCTACACAAACGCATCATTGGGCAGGAAGAGGCGATTGACAAGATTGCGAAGGCAGTTCAGCGTAGCCGGGCCGGTGTCAAAGACCCCAAACGTCCAATTGGTTCGTTTATGTTCCTGGGGCCGACCGGGGTAGGCAAGACCGAACTGGCAAAGGCTCTGGCCGAGTTTATGTTTGGCAGTGAGCAATCTCTTATCAAGATCGATATGAGCGAGTTCATGGAGCGCCACAACGTCAGCCGGTTGGTCGGTGCACCTCCGGGTTACATCGGCTATGAAGAGGGCGGACAACTGACCGAAGCCGTCCGTCGCAAGAGCTACTCGGTGGTGCTGCTCGACGAAATCGAGAAAGCTCACCCCGAAGCGTTCAACATGCTGCTGCAAATTTTGGAAGATGGCTATTTGAGCGATGCTAAAGGTCGCCGGGTAGACTTCCGCAACACGATCATCATTATGACCTCGAACGTGGGTGCCGAGTTTATCAGCCGCAACAGCATGGGGCCGGGCTTCTCGGTTCACCGCGATGAAGGTAAGCAAGCCGAGGCTGATTACACCGCGATGCAGACGAAAGTGCGTGACGAACTCAAGCGCATGTTCCGGCCTGAGTTCCTTAACCGCATCGACGACATCATCGTGTTCCATCAGTTGACTTCGGTTGAAATTCGGCAGATTGTAAACCTGTTGCTGCGCCGGGTGCAAACCCAGCTTATCGAGCAGGACATCAAGTTGGAAGTGACCGATGCTGCGATGGATTTGATCGCCAAGAAGGGTTACGACAAGCAATACGGTGCAAGGCCGTTGCGCCGCGTAATCCAGAACGAGCTTGAAGATCGTCTGGCAGAAGGCATTTTGAACCAGAGTTTCCAGCCTCACAGCAAGGTTATTATCGATGCGGTTGAGGATAAGTTCGTGTTGACCCCGATACCTTTGGACGCTGAACTGGCCGCGCTCCCGGCAGGGACCGTTACAGTTCTACCTGCTCCCGAAGCGGAGGGTGGCGAACCGGTCAAAGCCTAACAATTCTTTGTAATACAAAAAAGGCAACCTCACTGGGTTGCCTTTTTTGTGTTGATTTCTAGCTAGGATTGGTCTTGCTTGTCTTTCAGTTGACGTAGGCTTTCAGCCATTTTCTCTAGTTCAAGCTGGACGGCTTCTTTGGCTTGCCGTTCGACTTCAGCTTGCCGTAAAGCAGCCTCTTTCGCGTGGCGTTCGGTTTCTTTCGCACGCTGCTCAACCTCTTTCGCATTGCGTTCGGTTTCTAACTGCTGCAAAGCGACGGCTTCGCGTTGGAGGGCAGCTTCTTTGGCCTGTCGCTCGGTTTCTTTAGCCTGACGTTCGACTTCTTTGGCTTGGTGGGCCGCCTCGGCATCAGTGAGCCGCTGGTTGCCATCTCGGTCAAACAAACGCAGCATCTCCCCGTCTGGCACCAGCCAACTATCCAACTGCTCGCTCCACATCCGTCCGGCACTGTCCGCTTTTAGTTGCTCGTACTTGCCTTCCACCAACCGCCAGCCGTACAAACGTGGTGCGTGGCTTTCAATCTTGCGCTCTCTAGGGTCGTAGGCGAAGTACTCCGCTATCCCCCACGCTTCGTAACGTGGCGGCTTCTTTATCAAATCGTTGGAAGGCTTGTTCTTCGAGATCACCTCGATCACTATTTCGGGCGCTGGCCCATCTACCCCGATTTGATAGCTCCCTTCGGTTAACTCTTGCCGACTTTTTAGCACGAAGACATCGGGGTAGAGCGGCTTTTCTTTGTACTGCCCAGTGCCGTAAATTTTTATCTCGCGTTCGACCACAAAGCGGTTTAGTCGGTAAAAGAAGCGCAAGATTTGGAGCAGGCAATCGACCAACAAGTTGTGGGTAGGGTCAGGCATATCACCAAGTTCCTCGCGTAATTGCCAAAAATTCTCCTCAATATCATAAAAATGGCGGGGCGGTTCTTCCTGCTCTAAGATTAATTGATCGAGTTGCACTTGTAGATTGGTCCGGGCAGTCATTTCACTACCTGCCTTTCTTTTTTATAGCTGGCTTATCTTCATCGTAATTATACCCCAAGTCGGCTGATTTTCGTAGCTGTTCGCAAGAAGCTTTTTGAAGACATTCTTAATAAAAAACCGATCACCTTTATTGGTTGGTGATCGGTAACATATCTTTTATAATTAAGCTTTGGACTACTCGACCTCGGCTTTTACCTCAGCCTGGTTATTTTCGTAATCTGGAGCGGCTTGCTTGAGGGAAAGCGCGATGCGCCGCCGTTGCGAGTCAAGGGTGAGAATGCGAACGGTCACAACGTCGCCCGGCTTTACCACATCGCCGGGGTGCGCGACTTGTTCCTGGGACAATTCCGAAATGTGGATCAAACCTTCCATGCCCTCATTCAGGCGGGCGAAGGCCCCAAAGTTGGCGACCTGCGAAATAGTAACCTCCACCAACTGACCGGGCTGATAGGTCTCGGTGATTTGCTGCCAGGGTTCCGGCTGAAGCCGTTTGAGGGAAAGGGCGATTTTCTTGCCATCCTCGTCGATCCGTGTTACCTGGACTTTGACCACCTGCCCCAATTGCAATACTTCGCTCGGATGGGCGACCCGGTTCCAGGATAGTTCGTTCAAAAAGACTAGCCCATCTACGCCACCGATGTCTACAAAGGCTCCAAAGTTACATAGGTTCGTAACCACGCCCTCGCGCACCTGCCCAACCTCAAGTTCGGTTAGCAAGTGTTCGCGCTGGACTCCGCGCCGTTCCTGGGCGGCTTGCCGTTCGGAAAGGATCAGGCGGTTGCGATTGCGATCCACCTCGATAATCTTGAGCAGCAGGCTAGTGTTTAGCAGACGGGTCATTTCGGTCTGGCGGTCGGCTTCCGAGATAGTTCCCAATCGGCTGATTTGGGAAGTCGGTACGAAACCATTGATGCCTTCTAATGTAACCAGTAAGCCGCCTTTGTTAATGCCACTTACCTGGGCTTCGACCAGTCCGCCCGCCTCAAACTGAGCTTGAAGCTGTAACCAGCTTTTTTCTCGCCGCGCTTTGTCAATCGATAGGACAGCCTGACCCTCTTGATTTTCGGGTAGCACTACAAAGACCAGCACGTTCTCGCCGATCTTTATTTCCTGTAGCTCCTGGCTACTGAGAGTTTGCAGTTCGCGGTTAGGGACAATACCCTCGCTTTTGAGGCCAATATCGACCAGAAGTTCGTCGCGGTCTTTGTACATTACAGTACCCTCGACCACTTCGCCATATTGCAGACGGCGCAACCGACTGGACGGGTGGTTGAGTAACTGCTCCATCAAAGAATAGCCATCCTCGGCGGCGGTCGGGGTCAGAAGCGTGGGGGTATAGAGCGCATCATTTTCTAACTTGACCTCTGGGGCGGGGCTGGCTTCAAATAATTCTTGTAAATCCATCATGTTTAGAAACACCTCTTATCGTCGAGAGAGGATTGGGACTTTGGCGGTAAGGGCTGTGTGAGATTTACCCATTTTTCCGGCTGCGCCTGGTCACGTAAAAAGCTTGCTGTCCTTCCTGCTAGGTTGGGAAGCTGGCAAGCTCTCAGTACGAGTTTACATTTTAAAAAGCGCCCAAAGAGTATCTTCTCTCTAAATTTATTATACTCCAATGGGTTTGAATCTGCAAGAAACGAGGTTAGGTTAAATCTTCGTCATCGTCCAAATCATCTAAATCATCATCTTCATCTTCGTCGAACTCGTCGCTATAGGGGTCTTCATCGGTATAAAAACCGACCTCCCGACCCTGATAGACCCAGACGTTCAGGTCATCACGCTTGACTGCGGCGCTCACGACCAGGTTCGCGTCAATTTCCTCAATGATCTGGGCGACCTCGCCTTCTTCCATATCGCGTTCCAGCACAATTGTAGCGTAAACTTTTTCGGCGGCAAAGTGCAAATCCACCCGCCCGATCCGCTCCTCACTTTGCATGATGGCGTAACCTTCGCTGGCACTGGTGCGGAATTGTCGCATAAATACGTATGGACTCACTCTAAACCACCTCCATTGGATTTGTACGGATAAAATATCCATAACTTGAGAAAGCTGCAAGAAAGCCGGGCTAAGCTTCAAAATAAGCCCGCTTGAAAGAGTAGCAGATCAAAACAGGGTAATTCTTAGTTGGTTGTAATATAACATTTAAGCTCGCAGGTGTCAACGAAAATTTGTCGCCTGGGTGAGCGTCAGTCGTTTAGCCCGGTTTAAGAAGTGGTACAGTCTGGCTAGTTTGCAAAAATCTGACGCTCACCCTGATGCGCCTATCAATTTGTCAAAAGCCCGCTAGGTATGGTAAGCTTAGCAGCGTTGTAGGGAACCCGATTGGCTGTTTGATATAGTGAAGCTCAAAGGAGCGAGTTTTGGAAAACGATGCGATAGTCAGCCGGAGCGTTTTGTTGGCGCTGGCGGTAGTGGCGGTAGTGGTCTCGATAGTTCTGGGGATAATCCTGGGCTTGTTATTGGATGCGCTGGTGTTGGTTACGCTGATTAGTTTCGTGATCGGGATCGCGTTAGGGGCGGCTATTTTCACCTTCTCGGTGATAATCGGCAACGCCATGAGCCAGTCGTAGAAAATATATTCAGGTTCTACCAATAAACATCATTACCTGGCCCTTTCTTGCGGCTGTTCTTGGGGTTACGCTTGCCCGGCCCTTTCTTTTTGGTACTACCGCCCCAGCCATCACTATCGTCTTCTTCCCTGACGGGCGGTTTGATCTGGCTCGGTCGGCGCTTAATTACGCCGGAAGTCTGCCCGGCCTGGCGTGCCGCATCCTTGAGTTCCCAATCGCGGGTAATTACTTTAACCTCAGCCGGAGTAGTATGCTCGGCTACTAGCCGTTTGATAATATCGTCGGCAGTCTCTCCCAATTTGCTAAAAATAATCACGATCCGGCCTCGACGTTGGCGAGTTTCGACCGCCTGACCGTTTTTATTACCATCGAAAACGATAGTAATAGAGCGGGCCTGTTTCAGTCCGGCAGCCATCTCCACCCGCTTGATAAGCCCTTCACGAGCGAATTCCAAACCATTCCGAATAAACATCGCCAATTCCGGGTCATTTTTCATCAAGTTGTAGCCGTCAATTATAAAGTGATACATGGCGATTTCAGATTTCAGATTTCAGATTTCAGATTTCAGATTTCAGATTTCAGATTTCAATACATGCTTCGCTTTTAACTCTTTTGCCTTCCCTATTCTGCATTCTGCATTCTGACTTCTGCATTGTTCATCCGTGTTCATCCGTCCTATCTGTGTTCATCTGTGTTATAACTCCCCTCTTCTGCATTTTGCATTTCTTCATGGTACTTTCACCCTGATGGCGGCGGGTACAATCTCAAAGCGAACCGGGGCATGACCGACTACTTCGCCGTCCATTTGTAATGGGAGCCGACCTTCGCCTTCGAGCGGTTCGATTTCCAGGATGCGCCCGGTCAGCAGTTTGACTTTAGGGTAATATCGATGCCAGCCGAGGTAGAGCAGCGGGGCAATCGAAAGCACCTCCGACTTCGTAGTGTCGCCGATCAAAACGACCTGGAACAAGCCATCTTGCGGGTTGGCAGTCGGCGCGATCAGCATACCACTACCGTAATAGTTACCATTGGCAGCGATCAGGCTGTTGAACCGCCCGCTTACAAGTCGCCCATCAAGCCGGTAACGGACGTGCCGATTGCGATAGGCCCGCAAGGTGGTGTAAATGCTGGCGTAGTAGGGAGCGAACTTGCGTCCCCAGGTAGTAGGTGGCTGGTTGGCTTCCTCGGTCACAAGCGCATCAAAGCCGAGGCTGGCGATATTGATGAAGTAGCGAGTATGAGTTGCTTCCAGGCCGTTTTCCAGGCCAGAGTAGTTGCCGTTCAAGAAGGTCGCTCGGCCCAGGTCTAGTTGTACTTCGCGTCGCCCGATCAGGGTACGGGCCGCTTCTTCCAGGTCGCCGGGGATGTGTACGCCCTGAGCTTTGCAAAAGTCGCGCCCACGTCCGCTCGGTAGCACTCCCAGGGCAGGCCGCACTCCTTCGGGCTGACCCGCCATTATGCCGTTCACAACCTCGTTGACCGTCCCGTCCCCACCCATTGCGGCAATCACCCCGAACCGTCCACTATTGGCGGCCTCCTTAGCCAGCCTGAAAGCATGTCCGGTCGCAGTAGTAATAGCAACCTCAAAGTCAACCGAAAGCCGCCTTAAAAAAGGCTCCAATCCGACCCACCTAGCCGCGCTTCGGCCCTTGCCCGCCGCCGGATTAACAATTATATATATTTTCACCCGGTCGGGTGCAGACGATTTTAGATTTGCGATTGTTTTCACCAGACTAATTTGACCGAGTATTTGCTAAATACTGCGTCATTACTGACTAAAATAGCCCCTTCAACATTTGCCTGAGTAATCAAGAGACGATCAAACGGGTCTTTGTGATGAGCAGGTAACCCTTCTAACGCTAAAACGTGCGTCAGAGTAATGGGAAGTATTCCAAGTTGGTTAATTTGTTGTTGCTCTGCAATGATTTGTGCTAAAGGCAAGTTAAAGTTTAGCTTACCTAGTTGGAGCTTAATTTGTATCTCCCATAAACTTGCCATACTGAGCAACAAATCATTTGATTGATCTTGTAAAATTGCCTGAACTTGTGCGGAAAGTTTAAGAGGTTCATTGTACGACCATATAAATGTGTGCGTATCTAAAAGTATTTTCATTCTTTTCCCAACCAAAACTCATCTGGTAAAGGATCATCGAAATCATCACTAACCCAGGTTGACCCGGCATGTAGACCCAAGATACGTGGCTTGTTAGATTTTGCTACGGGTAAAAGCCGGGCGACCGCTATTCCGCTTTGTGTAATAATAACCTCGGCTCCCGCTGCTACCAAAACTAACAATTCGGTAAGCTGCGTTTGGGCTTGATTTGCTTCTATTTCGATTGTTTTTGTTTCCATCACTGTTACACCTTGCTATTGCTAAATCTTCCAGCTTTACATCTTACCCTGAGCGCAGCTTTGCTGAGCAGATTCGCCGCGACATCCCTGTAGCTCTTCACCTGTTCACATGTAGACGATTTGTATTATCTTCAAATTAGCATAGGCTAATAATTTTATGTTCAAAGTAGTTTCTTGAATTCTTCAATCGTCAGACCAGCATCACGCACAATACCACCCATAGTATAGGCATTGATGGGGTTGTTGCGTGGAATCGTAATATATCGAATTCCATCTGACATTATGATATGCTTGCTTTGACGAAGAACTCGAAAACCAGCTTTTTCTAAAGCTTTGACCGCCTCAAGGTGGTTAATACCTGGGAGTTTTGGCATATCAGATAGTTACTATAACTTCACGTACATCGCCACCTTTGATGGCATCGGTAACTGCTGCTAGA
The DNA here is from genome assembly GCA_038210655.1 of Chloroflexia bacterium. Classification (GTDB taxonomy): domain Bacteria; phylum Chloroflexota; class Chloroflexia; order Chloroheliales; family Chloroheliaceae; genus 54-19. The sequence goes on along the minus strand of JBBQWM010000015.1, from coordinate 77,618 downwards.
TATTCCTGGATGGCATCTTTAATGTTTTCAAGGGCTTCTTGCTCAGTTTCTCCCTGCGACCAGCAACCGGGCAAGGCCGGACACGACACGCTGTAGCCTTCTTCGGATTTTTGCAATACAATTTTATATTTCATCAGTACTTTGTTACCCAGCATAAGTTAACAACCTTTTGCGAAACATCATAAAACACGAAACTCAGCAATCCCTAATCGTTATTACAGTATAGCATAGGCCAATTTCCGCTTGCTATTCTTTACCATTTCGTTCGCACGTCGCCGACGCGCCGGGTAATCTTCTGCTCGTCGAGGTATTCGAGCAGCGCCTGGACAGGTTTGCGGCTGGCGTTGAACATATCGCGGACTTCGGCTAGGGTGAGTTTGCCACGTTCGTCTAAAGCTTTGAGAATGGCGGTTAGCATCCCGTCGTAGGTTTCGCCCAGGAAGTAAACTACATCGCTAACCTTTTTTAGCTGTCCGCTATCGACCAGAGCGGCGACGATGTTAGGGTCAGTGCCAAGCTCCGGGATATTGGGGGGTGTATAGGGGCCGCTACGAAAGGCGGCTAGAAGCGTATCGGCCTGTTTTTGCTGGGCCGGGTTGAAACGCACCTCGAAATCGGGCAAGCTCAAAACAGTGCCAGTTCCGCTTTTGGTTTCGGCCTCGGTCAGTGCGTTTTCGGTTAGCAATCGGTTGACCAATAAGTTATTCGTCTTGGGGCTGGTGATCCCCAGGCGGCTTTTGAGTTCTTCGCGGCCCATCCCCCGTTTGAGCGGGAACTGCCCGTGAAACTGCCTGACCAGCGCAACCGACCTTTCTTTGAGCCGTTCCCAGGCGGCAGCCCCAACGACGATTTGAGCGGGTGGTAGTTCGACGGTCGCACCTTCGCGGATGGCCTGTTCGCGGGCGGTGGCATCTTCGGCTAGTAACCGGGCGCTCTCCTGACGCACCAGTTCGAGTATGGCGGCCTGGGTTTCTTTGAGGCCAATTGCGGCTTCCTCGGAGAGGGTGCGTAAGTCGCGGGGCAAGCCATCGCCTGCGTTTAGCTTTTGAAGCAGTATTTCGGCAGGGCTACCTTTTTCGAGCGTCTTGAGGCTTTCGATCACTTCTTCCTGGAAACGTTTGTGGCGGAGTGGGCGGGGGTCGATTATAACTCCACCCGCGACAGTCTGGCTGGGTGAAGGTAGCCGCAGGATAAAGCGGTCGCCTTTCGCCACCGCTAATGGTTGGCTGAGACGCACCTGGATAAGGCCGCTTTCACCCGCCACCAGTTTTGACTTGTCCAGCACCGTCACACCGGCTAGGGCTTCCGCCGCGCCGCTAAAAAAATCCCAACGACTATTCTGGGTGATCTCGACCGGCGAGTCGGGCAGCACCGTCACGCGCAAGTCCAGGCGGTCGGTCGCTTCCAGCCAGCCCGCGACAGTCAGCACCATTCCCCGGTGCAAGTCGTCCACTTCGAGGCCAGTCAGATTGACCGCGACCCGATTGCCGGGCGGGGCGTTTTCCGATTTGCTTTTGTGCATCTGAAGGCCGCGCACCCGGCTTCGCAGATTGCCCGGTTGGATTTCGACTTCCTGGCCGACCGTCAACCTGCCATCCACCAGCGTCCCGGTCACAACCGTCCCGAAGCCACTTACACTGAAAACCCGGTCGATAGGCAGACGGGGCCGTCCGGTGTCGATGCGCGGGGTTATATCGTTGAGGGCCGTATCAAGGGTTTTGAGCAGTTCGGGCAGACCGACCCCGGTGCGGGCCGAAACCGGCACGATAGGAGCGTTCGCCAGCCCGGTTCCGGTTTGCTGTAACCGGTCGCGGACTTCTTCGGTCATCAGGGCCAGCCATTCGTCGTCCACCATATCGCGTTTGGTGAGGGCCACTACACCGCGCTCGATCTGCAATAGCTTGAGAATGTCGATATGCTCAACCGTCTGAGGCATCACACCTTCGTCGGCAGCGATTACCAGCAAAGCGGCATCAAAACCACCGACCCCCGCCAGCATATTCTTGATAAACCGCTCGTGGCCCGGCACATCGATGATGCTGATTTCGCGGCCACTCGGCAGACGCAGCCAGGCGAAGCCCAGGTCAATCGTCATTTCGCGCCGCTTTTCTTCTTCCAACCGGTCGGGGTCGATCCCGGTCAGGGCTTTGACCAGCGTGCTTTTGCCGTGATCGACATGCCCGGCAGTCCCAATTACATACACCGCGCTAGGTTTCCTTTCTGATCTGGGCTATTTTATTTTCCATAGCCGAATAGTCTTATCATCGGAGGCGGAGGCCAGTAACGTGCCATCTGGCGAAAAAAGAACACAGTTGAGACCACCGGCATGGCCTTCTAAAGTTGCCAGAGCTGAGCCGTCCGCAATCCGCCACAACTTGATGGTTTTATCATCGGAGCCGGAAGCTAAAAATTGACCGTTGGGCGAAAAGGCGACCGCTCGCGCTTGCTCGGTGTGGGCCTGGATCACGAATTGGGGCGTACCGTCCCGAACATTCCACAAGCGCACGCTTTTATCTTCGGAAGCAGAAGCCAGGAGCGTATTGTCGGGTGAAAAAGCCAGATCGGTTATATTTCCAGCCTGGCCTTCCAGCGTATGCAACAGCGAACCATCCGCAACTCGCCATAGCCAGAGTTTGTTGGCATTGACGCTGGTTGTCGCTAAAACCTGACCATCCAGCGAAAAAGCCAGGTTCCCACCCATTATCATAAAACCTTTATTCTTAACCGTACCAAGTTGCGACCAATTGGAGGTCTTCCAGAGTTGATTTGCCCCATTGCTGATCGACAGCGCCATAAGAGTTCCATCTTGGGTGAAATCCAGACTCTCTATGGTGTTAAAAATAGTCGAATGTATTTTTAGCGTGTTTTGTAGAACACCACTTAGAGCATTCCAGATCAGCACTTTGAACTGGGTTACACCAGCTACCAACTTGCTATTTGGCACAAATTTTACATCTTGAACGCTTCCGTCGAATTGGTTGCCCTGGTCTAAAGTACGCAAAGCTTTGCCGGTGGCTACTTCCCATAGACGTACCGTTGCATCATCCGAGGTCGAGACCAAAATTGTGCCGTCGGGCGAAAAAGCCAACCGGGTAACTTCTTTGGTATGTCCCTGTAAAGTATGCACCAAATCTGCCCCCGGCAAGTCGCTGGTAGGTTGAGGTTGAGTTGCAGGCTGTGTCTCAATTGGTTTGTTCACCACCGTTTGTTCTACCACCGTTTGTTCTACCTCAACCGAATGCTGCGGTTGCGCTTCCGGCTTGGAAGTGGTGTCTGCCGAAGGTGAGGCAGGCTGATCGTTCGAGGTAACGGTTACGGTAGTGGTGGTGGTAGTGGTGGATGTGATCTGATTTAATTCGTTCTCCCATTCCTCAACATCGACCCGGCGTTCCTTGATTTGCATTTTCCAACGCCTTCTCTCGATTGGCTCATCGGAGACCAGCAGGCTTTGTTCGAGGTCCTGAATGATGTCAAAGGCTTGCGAGATTAGGTCTTCGAGGTGTTTTGCCCGTTCTTTTTTGTCGTCCAATTTAGCCCTCCCTGTCAAATTGAATGATTTGAAAGTTTTACCAGCAGTAAAACTTAGCGATTATAATTGCTTATCCCAAATTAAAAAGAAGATTGGTTGCCGCCACATTCGAGAAAGGGATGTGGGGTAACTTGCGTAACAGACCATCCATATGCCGGGGGTTGCGTAACCAGTGTTGGGCGGCTTCTTCGGCTTTCAAGCGCCAGCGAAATTCCCGCCGCACTCGCTCTTGGTACCGACCCAAAGTATTCAAAGTATAATCTTGCCGGGCCAGGGCTTGCAAGGCAGTTTCGGCAGCCAGCAAACCGCTTCGCATAGCGGGGTAAATACCTGCTCCGGTCAGTGGCCCAACTAGACAAGCGGCATCCCCCACCAGCATCGCGCCGGGTGCGACCAAAGGCCGCGCGGATTGCCAGCCAAGTGCAAGCGGCCAACTTCGTCGCCTGCCGATTTGGTGCGCTCCGGCTAACGCTTCGGTCTGGGCGATAAAGCGGTCGAACATCTGGCCCAGGCTACCTTTGTCTTCTTTGCCGTATTCTTCGGCAATCAGACCCAACCCGACGTTTGCGCCGCCCTCACGCCCGACCGGGAAAAGCCAGCCGTAACCGGGCAAAATCGTCTCCGGGAAGTGGAAGGCGACCATCTTGTCCAGCCCCTTCACGCCCTCAAAATAGGCCCGGATCGCTACGCCGGTCGTCGCTTTTTCGTTCAAATTCAGGCCAAGCCCCCGCGCTACGATACTGCTCCAACCGTCCGCCCCGATCACCAGCGGCGCTTTTAGCTGACCTTCCTGGCCTTTTACCCCTGCCAGACGGTCATTTTCCCATAGCAACCCGGTGGCCTGGAACTGCCGAAATTCGGCTCCGCCCTGAACGGCAAGCTCAACCAGCGCGGTATCAAAGACGGTACGTGGAATAATCCGCGACCCGGCCCCGGCCCGACGACCCGGCAGATGCAAATCGGCCCCACCCGGCGTTCGCATCTGAACCCCTTCGAGCGGTGGATAATCTTCAAACCGGCTGGCGGCTACCCCCATTTTGCGGGCCAACCCATAGGCTTGCCGCCCGATAAAATCGCCACAGGGTTTGTCGCGCGGAAAATCGAACTTATCGAGCAAGAGAGTTCGCGCTCCGCCTTTTGCCAGTCCAAAAGCCGCCGCACTACCCCCCGGCCCGGCTCCTACCACAATTACATCATATTCTGTCATCCCAAGCTCCCAAAAGACCTAAAGGCATAAAGATAACGAAAACTGCTCGTTTCTCCATGCCTTTGTGATACTTATGTGGTTTAAGCCGACGGCTCACCGGCTTCGTCTGCCAGCTTAGTAGCCTGCTCCCGCCACTGGTTGCGTATCACCCGCTCGGTACTGCTCTGGCAAATCTCGGCCAGTCTTTCGGGCGAGAGTGCTGCGAACGCGCGATAGGAATACACTCCACCCTCGAAAAGCCTACGGTTGAATACTTCGCCAATGTCCTCGATAGGTAGGAAATCAAACGGAACGGTCGGCGGTATAAAGATGAGCGGCTTACCCCTTTCGTTTACTATAATTGCTTCGGTGGCTGCTGGGGCCACTGCCTCGGTTATTATGGTGGTGTCCTCAGAGAGGGTCGGATCGGCAGTCAGGTCTACCGAGGGTTGCGAGTCAGGTTTTTTTTCGATCTCGTCAATTTCCTCTAATACCTCTACCACCACTTTTCGTTTTGCGTTCGGGCGGCAAGAGGCCGGTTCGTTTAATTGGTGGTCTAGGGTTCGGGAAGTATCGCCCAGCCAATCGGACACATCGCGCCAGGGGAAAAGAAATCTGAACGGCCCTACCCGCCGCACTGTATTGACCAGCCCAGTTGGAGCTTGCGAAAGATGGTCGGTGGTGATGGTAGTCAGGTTGCTGAAAAATCTGGCCGTGTTTGCAATCCGGCCTTCTCCGGCAGGCGGGTCAAAAGCCGCCAAAAACTGACATCGCAGAAATTCAGCCCGCGTCAGCACGCCCACTGTGCCATTGCCCTCTACTTCCGTCTGACAAGCCAGTCGGTAGCCGCGTTCTAGCCGGGACTGGCCCAACCAATCCAACTCGGCCTGCGTATAATCGTTTAGATGCCCCGCCCCTTGCAGCACTTTACATTCGCATGTCGAGCAAAACCCCCGCCCATCGCAGACGAACCCCATATGCGCTCCACCACGCCGGGCTACTTCCATTAAATTCTCGCCCTCGCTGGCCCGGTAGGTTTTTCCATTGATGATAACCTTCGGCATATTGTTTCCTTTCCTATCAACCAACATCCGAAACCAATTTTTGGGCTGTCTACCCCAGGACAGCCGGACGATTTTACTGCTTATGACTGTATTACCCTGCACACAAAGCTACGATTTATCCTGCTTTTCTTCCAACCGACGGAGTTTCTCGCCCATCTGCTCAATCTCACGCTGCAAAGCTTCTTTGGCCTGGCGTTCGGTCGCTTCACGTTGTAGAGCAACTTCTTTAGCCTGACGCTCGATTTCTAATTGCTGCAAGGCCACTTCTTTATCGCGACGCTCGACTTCCTTAGCCTGACGCTCGACTTCCTTAGCCTGACGCTCGATTTCTTTGGCTTGGTGGGCAGCCTCGGCATCAGTTAGCCTCTGGTTGCCATCCCGGTCAAACAGCCTTAGCATCTCCCCGTCTGGAACAAGCCAACTATCCAACTGCTCACTCCACATCCGTCCGGCACTGTCCGCTTCTAGCTGTTCGTACTTGCCCTCCACCAACCGCCAGCCGTACAAGCGTGGTGCGTGGCTTTCAATCTTGCGCTCTCTAGGGTCGTAGGCGAAGTACTCCGCAATCCCCCACGCTTCGTAACGTGGCGGCTTCTTTATCAAATCGTTGGAAGGCTTGTTCTTCGAGATCACCTCGATCACTACTTCGGGCGCTGGCCCATCTGCCCCGATTTGATAGCTCCCTTCGCTTAACTCCTCGCGAGTTTTTAATACGAATACATCGGGGTAGAGCGGCTTTTCTTTGTACTGCCCAGTGCCGTAAATCTTTATCTCGCGCTCGATCACAAAGCGGTTTAGTCGGTAAAAGAAGCGCAAGATTTGGAGCAGGTAATCGACCAACAAGTTATGGGTAGGGTCAGGCATATCACCAAGCTCCTCACGTAATTGCCAAAAGTTCTCTTCAACATCATAAAAATGGCGGGGCGGTTCAGCTTGTTCAGCCTGCTCCAGGATTAGCTGATCGATCTGCATTTCCAGATTGGTCCGGGCAGTCATAATGCTACCTGCCTTTCTCCGTAATAGTTTGGTTGCACTATTATCTCACCCGCACCAGTTCGTGGGTGCTAAGGTTGATATTTTCCTCACCACTTTCGGTGACGACGGCAATGTCCTCGATCCGAACCCCAAAGCGACCCGGCAAATAAATACCCGGCTCGATGCTAAAGGCCATACCTGGCTCTAAAATCAGAGCGTTACCACCGACGATATAGGGTTCTTCGTGAACTTCCATCCCAATGCCATGCCCGGTGCGATGCACGAAATATTCGCCATAGCCCGCCTCGGTGATGACCTTCCGGGCCGCCGCATCGACCGATTCGCAAGTGACACCAGGCCGAGCCTGATGATGGGCCGCAGCGCGAGCCTCGTTCACGATGTCGTACACCTTTTGGTAATCCGGGTCGGGCGTTCCACCCTCAACCAGCACCGTCCGGGTCATATCGCTGCAATAGCCCCGGTAGCCGCCACCAAAATCCAGCACGATCATATCACCCGGTTGGATCACCCGTTCGCCGGTATGGTGGTGAGGCTGCGCTCCGTTCGGGCCGCTCCCGACGATCCCAAAATACATCTGCTCCTGTCCATACTTGAGCAGCAGTCGGTTGATCTCACCCATTACATCGCGTTCGGCTCGTCCGCTAAACTGAAGCGTGACCAGTTCGCTAAAAGCTTTATCGGCTATAATCGCCGCGTCTTTCAACAATTGGACTTCCTCGGCTGATTTGGTAATACGCAGCTTTTTAAGCACCTGCCCGGCGGTAATCCAATTTGCATCCGGCAAGATCGCTTCTAGCTCCAAAAGAAACATACTCCAGAGGTGGTCGCCAACCGCATTGCGGGTCTGGCCTGCTTTGCCTAGCAATTGTTTGAGGCGGACTTGTGGCCCTTCGTCGTCGCGCCAGTCCAGCATCTCAAAGAAAGTGGCATATTTGCTGGTTGTCAGCTTTTCGAGGGCCGGAACGATCATAACCGGGTCGCCCTGCTGGGGTAGCACGAAAAGCATCATGCGTTCGTTTTCCATGCCCGGCGTGCCGATCAGATAGTGCAAATCGGCTCCCGGCCCGATAAAGAGGTAATCCAAATTCTGCTCCATCATCACCTGCTGGGCTTTTTGGCAGCGTTCCTGAAAAAGACTTGTATCAATGGCGGTTGCGCTCATTTCTTCCTCCTGGCTAATAATTATTTTTTCAAAACTTTGACTGCTGCGTCAAGCTGGCTGTCTTTGCCCTGGCTGAGTTGTTGCAAATCAATAGCGGCGTTTTCCTGGGGCTGGACGTTTTCCACGATGCTATCCGGCTTTTGCTGATCCGAAATTACTCGGTAAGCCGTAATATTCATGACCGACTGGTCTTTGAGCAACAGCGGACTGGAAGCATTCAGACATCCGGCGGTCGCCTGCCCGACGATAGTACCACGCTTGCCGCGCTGGATGGCATAGGCGAAGATTTCGGCTTCGGCAGTGGTTCCGCCATCGACCAGCACTACCAAAGGTTTGTCGGTGGCTTTGATACCTTCGACGCTTGGCATTGGGAAAGCCCCATACTGACGGGCGGTATTATTTTGGCCTGCCCGTCCGCCCGATAATATAACGAGCGAGTCGCCGGTGATAAAGCGGCTTAAAAAAGCCTGAACGACCCCGATGCTGCCGATACTATTGCCGCGCAAGTCCAGCACTAGACCGCTTACATTGGCTTTATCGAAATCGGCAAGCCATGTATCGAGGGTTTTGGTGCGGGTTTCGAGTTCTTTTTGATCCATTAGCGGGAAAATGTTGAACCGCAGATAACCGATGTTATCGGGCAGCGTTTTGCGCTCCATTAGAATTTGTTGGATTGGGCCTCGCACGAGGTCAACCGCCTGATCCTGGCTGGTATTCGGGCGGCGAAACGTTACCAGTACTTTACTTCCGGCAACCGCATTAGTTCCACGCAAAAGCGCCACTACTTCGGTTGAGCTTTTGGTACCAATATCCTGCCCATCTACACTGGTTAATTGGTCGCCAAGCTTGAGACCGGCTTTTTCGGCAGGGCCACTAGGTGTTACCCGCAAAACGAAATGGGCGTTCCGACCATTGGTAAGCTGTCCGGTTTGCAAATTAAGACCTACCCCGACCGTACTATACTGACCTAACCTCAAATTCATGAAGCTTTCGGCCTGACTGGATGGGACATAACTGGTCTGACAGTCTTGCAAGGAATTAGCCGCCCCCAAAAGGGCTACCTGAGCCAGGTCTTCTTCGGTAGCCTGAGCTTTATACTTATCCACCGCGATGGTAAAAGCTTGCAAAAAGGCATTCCAGTTAGCATCGGCCTGCGTGCCAAATTGGGGGAGCGGGACGCTGGCGTTTTGTATTCCGGCCCGCTGAAGTCCGTTTTCGATTGATCGCAAACCGACCTCATACAAGTCGGCGCTATCGAGCCGATTAAAATAGTTGTTCAACAACGCATCAAAACCCTCTTTCAAAATAGCGGATTTTTGCAACTGCACTCCGCCCGGTGTAGCAGGCAAAGGCGGACGGGGCGTAGCGGTTGGTGGAGAAGCCAGAACCGGGCGGGCGGTTGGGGCCGGGGCAGTCGTTACCGTCGGCGCTACAGTTGGCTCCGGCGTGGTGGTCGGGTAGCCATCATAGGTCTGGCAGCCTGTCAGTAGGGTTCCCAGCAGGACAATTATCACAAAAGCTCCCAGGCGGCGCGACCCGGCAAGCAACGCTCGATTTGTTTCAAACATAGGCGATACCTTTAATTTATTAGAAAACCTTATACAATTAACCTTAATTATACTCTAAGCCCCTCAACCCGTCATCATGTAACCGTTGCCCGAATAGGTTATAATAGGGCCGACGATCAGCCGTAATTATTTTATTTTTGTTTTCACTTAACGAAAGGCAGGTAGCATTATGACTGCCAAACCTGATACAGTCCTACACACTCAATCCCTCAGCCTCGCTCAAACTGAGGAAGACGAGATCGATTACTTTTACGACGACCAGAATAATTATCTCAAATTACGCCAGGAGCGCGGCGATATGCCAAACCCTAAACACAACCAGGTGGTCGATTATCTCAAGCAGACTCTGCAATGGCATTACCATCTCGAAGGCTATCAAATCGACCGCGAGGTCAATTTCTTTGAAACCCCCGATAAAAAAGAAACCCCGCTCTATCCCGATGTGTTTGTGTTGAAAACGAACGAAGAAATTCCGCAAGAGCGGGGTTATCGATTGGGGGTAGATGGGCCACCACCGGCGGTCATCTTCGAGATCGTGTCGAAGAAAACGATGAAAACTGATCTGGAAGAGAAACCGAAGCGGTACGAGCGGTGGGGCGTAAAGGAATACTTTGTGTACGACCCACGCAGCAGGCTACGTAAGAACAAAGAGCCACGCTTGTACGGATGGCGACTAGTGGGGGGCAAATACGAGCAGCTTAAAGCGGACAGCGCAGGTCGGATGTGGAGTGAGCAGTTGGATAGCTGGCTGGTCCCAGACGACAAAATGCCGTGGCTGTTTGATCGGGAGGGCAACCAGCGGCTAACCGATGCCGAGGCTGCTCACCAGGCCAAAGAAATCGAACGTCAGGCCAAAGAAGCGGCAATGCAACGTGAGGCCGCCGAGCGACAAGCTAAGGAAATAGCGATGCAGCGCGAAACAGCCGAGCGGCAGGCTAAAGAAGCGGAGAGACAAGCTAAAGAAGCGGCAATCCAACGCGAGGCGACAGAACGGCAAGCTAAAGAAGCGGCAATCCAACGCGAGACCGCTGAGCGACAGGCTAAAGAGCTTTTGCAGCGGCAGGTGGAAGAAATGGACGCAAAGCTACGCCAATTAGAAAATAAGTAAGCAAGCATTCAGACTAAAGTTTCACACCGTTTTAGCTTTGTCCGACAGCTTGACAGCCTTTGAGGTGGCTATCTTTAATCGAGCTAATAATTGCGAAAGGCTTTTGAGTAGATTTACCTGAGGAGAGGAGTGTCGCGTCCCAATTTGGAAGGTTGGCAAAGTAAATCAGTCGGCCCCCTGCTAGTTCCCGGCGTTGAAAATGTACAAGCCGAAACGCGCGAGCCACAAGGCCGAACCGGGCTATTTTTCTACTTGGGCCTGGCATTGGTGGCGCTCCTTACTTTTCTGCTCTATCTCGGTACTATCGAGTATACTTTTGTCGCGGACGATTTTATTTTCCTCAACCAGTTACACTTTAAATATTCCAGTTTCGCTGACAATTTTAGCTTTTTTGGGCAGGATTGGGGTCTGGGAGTTAAGTTTTACCGGCCTCTGGCACGCTTATTCTGGGCTGCCGAGTATAACTTGTTTGGGGATAATGCCGGTAGTTGGCATCTAGTGGGGGTACTGCTGTATGCCGCAAATGCCGCCCTGGTGTATCTCCTGACATGGCGATTGACTAAGAGACTTATCCCAGCTTTAACTGCTGGGTTGTTTTTCGCTCTGCACCCATCCCATACCGAACCAGTAAGTTGGATCGCGGCTCAGACTGATCTACTGGCCGCCCTTTTCGGTCTGAGTGGACTAATTTTCTATATTCAGGCTCGGCAAGCAAGCAGCAGGGGACAAGTGCTGGTCAACTACGGCTTGGCGCTGACCTGTTTTGCTCTGGCAATGTTGAGCAAAGAATCGGCAGCCGGGTTTTTTGTAGTGCCTTTGCTTTACGAGGTGGTTTTCGCACCCTACTCGCGGGCAACCCTGGCAAAGTGGCGCAGATCGGATGGTTGGCTGCGGCAGATTGGGCGGTTGGCAGTCTGGCAGTTACCATTTTGGGTTTTGCTAGGACTGTTTTTGGGGTTGCGGTTGGTTTTGCTCGGTGGTCTTGGCGGCTATGAAGGTAGTTCCACCGATAAACTCGTTCCGCTAAACCTTTTCATCGAGTCCTATGGACGCTGGCTGCTCAGTCCGTTGAACCTCGAACGGACCCTTTTTCGGTTTGGATTGCTGGCTTTGGCACTTGGATTGTTGGTTGGCTTGCTTTGGTGGGAAAGGCAGCAAGCGAGGGAGAAGGCAGGCACAACCACCTCGGAGTTAGCTTTTCGGTTTACCCGCACGTTACTATTCGGCTTTGGTTGGATTATCCTCTTTTTGCTACCGACTATCACGACCTCACCTAGCGTGCGGTTTGTCTACCTTTCGAGCGTTGGATTAGCGATTTTGCTTGCTACACTGCTGGCTCCTTTGGGCGAGTTTGGCTTGAAGTCGTTACGGACTGGTAAGTTTTTTGAGGGGCGGACACTCCTAGAGAAAATTCAGCAGTCACCAATCACGAGCGGTCTAAAATTGCTGTTGGCGCTAGTCTGGTTAGGGTTAGCTTTGCCAGAGGTAACGTTACACCAGAGTCGCTGGTTGCAATCAAGCCAGACTACCCGCTCAATTTTAGCCCAGCTGCGCGAGAGTTTGCCCGACTTGGTGAACTATTCTTATATCTATGCTGCTGGATTACCGCGTGCCAACGAAGAAGCTTCGATCTTTAATACCGGCTTCCCGGAGGCTATTCAAATAGTTTATAACAACCCGACTCTGGTGGGTGAGTCGGTACCAAATTTCCCGATTATCGAGCAACACCTCTTGCAAGGCCACCTGTTCGAGTATCAGTATCAAGTTGATGGGAACGGACGGCTGGTCGCCCGCCCCGATTTGATCGAGTTTTTCAAGCAGCGTAACGATTTTATTAAGGATAAAAAAGAACAGCTTTATATCGATTGGAAACCGCTTCAAGCCACCGGCCAAGCAGCCTGGGCTATCGTAAACGGCAAAGGCAACCTTAGCCCGACCGAGCAGACGCTCAGGTTCAGTTTGCCGGAAGGCGGGACGTTCCGACCGCCGGTTTTTCAGCTATCGGCTCCTGGGCTTTCCAATTTTGAGATCAAGCTACGGGCGACCCCGCTGAACCCTTCGACCGGGACGGTTCAAATCGTGGTTCATTGGCTGGTCGAGACTTCCGGTGGCAGCGCCGAACGCACCAGCGCCCCCCTGGTGATCCAGAGCGATGGGCGTAGCCACACCTATCGGATCAGACCGCTCGACATGAGTCCATTCCTTTATAAGGATAAGGTAAGCGAAATCCAGCTTGAAGTACCTCCTGGTCTGGTTTCGGTCGAAATCGAACAAGCGGCCCTCTACCGCCTGCCCTGATTGTGTAATTTGTCATAGCCAATCAAAAATAATTATGGTAAAATTTTGTAATGAAGCGGCCTTTTTTTGCGTATATAAAGGCGAGGTTGTTTTGACGATCAGTTAAACATACCTCATGCGAGCGATTCATTTGAGCCTGACCTGGCTCAAGTGATTTAAAAATAAAAAGTTTAGGAATTGTTGGTTAATTATTATCAGCGGGAAAGACGGAGCAGATAGGATTATGGCTACAGAGACGCTGCCGGAACATATTGGGCCTTATCAGGTGGTGGGTTTGTTGGGTAAAGGCGGAATGGGGTCGGTTTACAAAGCTTTCAAACCGCCGCTACGCCGTTACGTGGCAGTGAAAATTATCAAGGCCGAGTTTACCGCTACGCCAGGAGCGCTTGAACGTTTTCGGCGCGAAGCGGAATTGGCTTCCGACCTCAAGCACCCCAATATCGTAACCGTTTTCGATTACGAAGAAGTGCCGAACGGTGACTCCTATATCGTGACTGAATTGATCGAGGGGGGCCAAACCTTGCGCGACAGGCTGTTGCAAGGCCCGCTCACCCTGGACGAGATTGCCGATATTTTGCGGCAGACTGGCTCGGCCCTCGATTACGCCTTTGATAAATCTCACATCGTTCACCGCGATATTAAGCCGACCAATATATTTCTGGAAGAAGGCAAGCGGGTCGCCCTGGGCGACTTTGGGATCGCCAAGAGTATTACCAGCGATACGGCCCTGACTGCGGTCAATCAGGGGGTCGGTACGCCCGACTATATGAGTCCTGAACAGGCCATGGGCGAAGACCTTGACCGACGGAGCGATATTTATTCGCTAGGGGTCGTGCTGTACGAAATGCTGACCGGTCGGGTGCCGTTCAAGGGTGATACGCCGATCTCGGTTGTGATGGCCCATATCCAAAAGCCAGTGCCGGATGTACGCCAGACCAACCCAAATTTCGCCCCGGCGATCCAACATGTCGTCAGCAAGGCGATGGCAAAACGCAAAGAAGACCGTTACGCGATTGCTGCCGAAATGACCCAGGCTTTTGGGGCGGCGATCAAGCAGGTCAGTTCGCCTTCCTCGGCCCACGCCGAGACCATGCCGATTACGACCGGGTCGGTGCCATTTCTCAATACCCAACTGACGCATATTGGGCAGCTAGAAAACCAGGGCCGTTATCAGGAAGCCTTTGATCGGTTGGAAGAGTTGCAAAGGCAGTTCCCGCAGGAGCAAGAGGTTGCCCGGCGCTATCAAAGTTACCGCAACCAGGGTTATTTGTATCGGGGTGCGACTAATCCTAATATCAGTGGGCCGGCCCCAACCATAGCCTCTACTCCTTTGATCCCTTCCCGACCGACCGGGCAACCTACTCCCTATACGCCTGCGCCTTACGTTACTGCCCCTAAAAAAAGTTCGTCTCTGCCGATGGTTTTGGGTGGAGTAGCGGCAATTTTGGTAATAGCCGCAATTGCGATAATAGCTTTGTTGGCGACCGGCAATTCGACCGAAAAGAACGCGACCGCCACCGCCCAGGCTATCGCTGCTTTGCCGACTATTACGCCTGTCCCAACCAATACGCCGGTTCCGGCTGCCACCCGCGCCGCCACCGCGACCACTGCACCGACCCCAACGATAGCCCCGCCGACTCCAACGGTGGCCCCTAGCGTCAAGCCGGTAGAACAGGCCCTTCAACTTGCCAAAGATGGGGATGCTCTTTTCAACCAGCGTAATTACAAAGATGCTGCCGAGAAATATAAGGCCGCTATCAAGCTCGACCCAACCGTCGTGACTTATTATGAGTTCTTGGCCCGTTCTTACTATAATCTTGACCAGTATGCCGACATGGAAGCTCCGGCTAAAAAGGCGGTTGAATTGCAACCGACCGATGCTTATTATCAATATTTGTTGGGTCTATTTTATTATCAGACTGACCGCAATGCTGAGGCTGAAAAGAATTTCCGGGAAGCGATCCGCCTCAAACCAGGCGAATCGCTTTATCAACGCTATTTATCAAACGCGCTCTACGAACAAAGCCGCTATGGTGAGGCGGAAGCTGCCGCTAAAAAGGCCATAGAACTCAATTCGGGTGAGCCGGATAATCATAACGCGCTCGGTCGCGCCCTTTTCGAGCAGAATAAATATCCCGAAGCTGAAAAGGAGTTTCGGACTGCCGCTTCCCAGAATAGCTCTTCGGCAGTCTTTCAGACCAACGTGGCTGTCGCGCTTAATTCGCAATCAAAGTACCAGGAAGCCGAGACCGAAGCTCGCAAGGCGGTCAAACTCGATAATAATTATGCTTTTGCTTATCGAGCCTTGAGCATTGCGCTACGCAACCAGGATAAAAACGATGAGGCTTTTGATACCGCTAAAAAAGCCGCCGATCTTAATCCTAAAGATTCGAGTTTCCCGGCCCACGCTGCGGCAGCCCTGATTAACCTGAAACGCTATAGCGAGGCGGAGACTTATGCCCGTAAAGCCGTCCAACTCGAACCGACCAGTGCTTTTGCTCAAAACGCGCTGGGTGATGCACTTTACGATCAGGGTAAGTACAAAGAGTCTTTGGATGCTTACAACGCCGCCGTCAAGAATTTTAGTAAGAGTTACGTCTATTTGACCAATCTAGCCGATACCTACGCCAAGCTCAATGATTTCGCCAAAGCCCGCGATAGCTATAACCGCGCCCTGGCGATCAAAGGTGATTACAAACCGGCCCTGGATGGTCTGGCAGCGATTAAAGATAAGTAGGGATACTTATTTAACCGGGCGACCGTAAAGGTCGCCCCGACCAGCAACCGAGTGGTATAAGCTCTAAATTTGTGAGTACTACTGGCTATTATTTGCAAACCAATCCATCCCCGATTAGCCCCCCTAAATACCCTATAACTTTGAGCTTGCCTACCTGATTTCCATTGCATGCCTAAAGCCACTGTGCTATAATCTGGATTGTAACATTGTTCACTCTGTCACGAACTCTGACTGTCGGAACCGTAGTCAAAAGCTCAACAAAATCCAAAATAGATGAGGTGAGACCTCTATGACTCTGGAGAATTTCAACCTGGCTTATCTCTCGGTAGCGATCTTCTTATTGATTGTGCCGGTGATTGGGGCCGCTCTCCTGATTGTTGGCGTTCTAATCCGTCCTAGCCGACCAAGCTTGATGAAGTCCCTACCCTACGAGAGCGGGGTGCCGTCGGTCGGGCGAGCGCGAGAACGCTATAGCGTGCGCTTCTACATCATAGCGATGTTATTTGTACTGTTCGATATTGAAGCAGTCTTCCTCTATCCCTGGGCCATCAATTTTGATGGATTTGTACGGCGGGGAGATGGCATTTTTATCCTGGTCGAGATGTTGCTGTTTATCTTTATCATCTTGCTGGGTTATGCCTACGCCTGGAAGAAAGGAGCGCTAGATTGGGTCTTTTAGATAACAAACTTCAAGATAACCTCATTACCACTACAGTGGACTCGCTGGTCGGTTGGGCTAAAAAAAGCTCGATGTTCCCGCTACTTTTGGGTACGGCCTGCTGTGGGATCGAAATGATGGCGGTCGGTTACAGCCGCTTTGATGTGTTGGAGCGGTTTGGAATGTTGTTTCGGTTTTCGCCGCGCCAGTCGGATGTAATGATTGTGGCCGGGACTGTTACCAAGAAAATGGCTCCGGTTATCAAAACCGTCTACGACCAAATGGCGGAACCCAAGTACGTGATCGCGGTTGGTTCCTGCGCCATTAGCGGCAACATTTACAAGAACTATAGCACCTTGCAAGGTCTCGACCGGATTGTGCCGGTAGATGTCTATATACCGGGTTGCCCGCCTATTCCGGAAGCCTTCGCTTATGGCATTATGGAACTGCAAAATAAAATCCAGAACGAACGCACCCTTCGCAAGAAAAAGCCAGTTACAGATCAGGCCGCTCCCCCGCTGGGTGATGTTCACAAAATCTTGCGCCCCGGTTATATCAAAATGCCGACCGCTGAAGATTATGCCTCCTTTATCGATAAGGATATTACCGAAGTGGATGCCGAGGCCGCCCAACAGCGTTTGTTGCATGGCATCGGTGGTGCGCCCAAGTAGCACCGAACTGTTTGCTGGTTGAAAGGTAGTACGGTCGAGTAATCTCGACCGCGTGTTAATAAGCTAATTGGTAAAAAGGCTCGTTCCCGGACTGCTCAGAAGGGGAACGAGTAAATAAAAAAGGAATTTGCTTGCTATGCCGATGCAGGAAAGCCTTCAGGTTGTAGTAAACAAGCTTCAGGAAAAGTTCGGCGACTCGATATTAGGCGTGACCGAGTTCCGCGATGAAGTGACCGTTCGGTTTAAGCCCCAGGTTTGGGTCGAAGCGCATCAATTCTTGAAAGAAGACGAGGATTGCGCTTTTAATATGATGATCGACGAGACCGCGGCTGATTATCCGCTCCGGCCCGACCGCTTTGATATTATCGTTCACCTACTGTCGCTTGGAAAAACCCACCGCTTGCGAACAAAAACCCAGACTGCCGAACACATTCCGACGCTTGTCCCGGTTTGGCGCACTGCTAACTGGCACGAGCGCGAGACCTATGATTTATTTGGCATCATCTATGATGGTCATCCCGACCTGCGTCGTATCCTGATGCCCGAAGATTGGGAAGGCTTCCCACTTCGTAAAGATTACCCGGTAGAAGGTTATGATATGTGAGAAAGCAGAGTTTAGAAATTATAGAGCAGCTAATTCTGTCTTCTAATTTCTAGCTTCTGCTTTGTTCAAGGATAAAGTTATGCAAGAAACGAAAACGAATCCGCACACTGGAGATTATCAGCAGGGCGAACGGCGGATGCGCCTCAATATGGGGCCGCAACACCCTTCGACCCATGGGGTATTACAGGTAGTCCTTGACCTCGAAGGTGAAGTAGTGATGCGCTGCGACCCGATACCGGGCTATTTGCATCGTGGCACCGAAAAGTTGGCCGAAGGCAAGTATTACAACCAGATCATTCCACTAACCGACCGGCTTGATTACCTGTCGCCTTTTAATAACAACGTTGCCTATGTAATGGCGGTCGAGAAATTGCTGGGTATCGAACTGCCGGAACGGGCCAGTTGGTTGCGCTTAATCCTGGGCGAATTGCAGCGGATTTCGAGCCACCTGGTCTGGTTTGGGACTCACGTGATGGACATCGGGGCGGTTACGGCCTTTTTATACGCCATGCGTGAGCGCGAAATGATTTTGGATATTTTCGAGATGTGTTCGGGAGCGCGTCTGACCGTCTCTTATTGTCGGGTTGGTGGTATGATGGCTGATACGCCGCCCGGCTTTGAAGAAAAAGTCAACGAGTTCGTTAAAATTTTCCCGAAAGCTCACGCCGAATACATGAAGCTTGTAACTAAGAACCCGATTTTTATGGATCGCACCGTCGATGTAGGGCTTATTACCGGCGACGACGCGATTGATATGGGCTTGACTGGCCCCTCGTTGCGGGGGAGCGGGGTGGATTACGATATTCGTAAAAAAGAGCCGTACCTGGGCTACGATTTGATCGACTTTGATGTGCCGGTCGGCACACGCGGCGATTGCTACGACCGCTATTTGTGCCGGATGGAAGAAATGTTGCAAAGCTGCCGGATTGTGGAGCAGGCTATGAAGCACATCAAGCCCGGCCCGGTCAAGGCGGACGACCCGAAGGTGATGTTACCGCCTAAAGAACTGGCGATGAGCCAGGCCGAGGCGATGCAGCGACATTTCTATCAGGTTATCCACGGCTTTCCGACCCCGGTTGGCGAAGCTTATGGCAAGATCGAAGGCTCGAAGGGTGAACTTGGCTTCTATATTATTAGCGATGGTTCGAGCCACCCTTATCGGATGAAGATTCGCGCTCCTAGCTATGTCAATTTGCAATCATTGCCGCTATTGACCGAAGGTGGGATGGTCGCCGATGTGATCGCCTGTATCGGTACTATCGACATCGTGCTGGGAGAAGTAGACCGCTAGGGTTTATTGTGATAAGTTGTGGTCGCCCTGCCTGTTCCGAACCGGGCGACCATAAAGGTCGCCCCTACAGAAATAGTTTTAGGTAGGGGTTAAAAGTTTCCTTTGGGCCTGGGTTAATCATGGCCTTTGCAACATGCTCAGTATTCAAAAAAGCTTGTGGTGAGAAGTTCTAAACTTTAGATTAGAGAAGAAAACAAAAAGCTATGTTTTCAACTGCTCAATTAATTGATCCGGTGGTAGCCAGCCAAGCCGCCGCCCCGACCCAGGCGGTCAACGCTACTCAGGAACCAATAATCTGGTTCTTGCAGACGCTTGTCACGATTCTGGTTATTTTCGTTGTGATGCTGACGGTACAGGCTTACCAGACCTGGTTCGAGCGCAAGTCGATGGCGCGGGCGCAATTACGCTACGGCCCGAACCGCACTGGCCCGATTGGGTTGCTTCAACCGGCGGCAGACCTGGTTAAGATGCTTATAAAAGAGCGGATCGTGCCGCGTGAGGCGGATAAAGCCGTCTTTACCCTGGCCCCTCTGTTGAGCTTTGTTCCGGCAATGGCGGCTCTGGTGTTGATCCCCTTTGGGGATACCCGCAGCGAGGGCTTGCTGGGCGGTTGGGTCCGGCCCGCTATCGCCGATTTGAACGTTGGCATTTTGTATATCCTGGCCTTTAGCTCGGTCGGGGTTTACGGCATCATTATGGCCGGGTATTCGAGTGGCAACAAGTATTCTATGTTGGGGGCGTTGCGTTCGAGTGGGCAGGTTATCTCCTACGAACTGACGCTGGGCCTCTCGTTGATGGGGGTCTTGATCCAGTCGGGGAGCTTGCGGCTGAACGATATTGTGTTGCAACAGCAGGCATCGGTCTGGTTTGTGTTCCCCCAAGCGGTTGGCTTTTTGGTCTTTATGGTCAGTGGGATCGCCGAGACTAACCGTACTCCCTTCGATTTACCCGAAGCCGAGTCGGAACTGGTGGCCGGGTTCCATCTGGAATATAGTGGCATCTTTTTTGGTATGTTCTATGTTGCCGAATATTTCAGCATGAACGTGATTGCTATTTTGGCAGCGGTAATGTTTTTCGGCGGTTGGGCCGCCCCGGCCCCCTTCCTGGATTTTATACCGGGACCGTTCTGGCTGTTTGGTAAATTTGCCCTCTTTTTGTTTTTGTACTACTGGTTGCGCTTTACAGTGCCGCGCTTCCGCTACGATCAGTTGATGGGATTGGTCTGGAAAGTAATGTTCCCGTTAGCCCTGGCGAACCTGGTTATAACCGGGATAGTCAAGATTATCGGTATTCAAATGGGTTGGTGGCTCTAAGCCGAAATTAACCGCGTGGAGATGAGGAGTAAGAAAAATGCTAGGTGAAATTGCAAAGGGTTTGAGTATCACCTTTGGCAATATGTTTAAAAAGCCGATCACGATCCAATACCCTAAACAGATGCGGAATTTCCACCCACGTTTTCGGGGCGCGGTTGCTTTTGTGCGCGATCAGGATACCGGCAAGGAACGTTGCGTTGGTTGTGGGTTGTGTTCGGCGGTCTGTCCGGCTAACTGTTTGACGGTCGTGCCGGGCGTGGATGAACACGGCATCCGCAATGCCAAGATTTATCTTTATGACATGAGCCGTTGTGTTTTCTGCGGGATGTGCGTTGAGGTCTGCCCGGAACTGGCCCTGGTGATGACCCATGAATTTGAACTGGCTGTAAGCGACCGAAGCGATCTGGTACTCGATACCGAAGCAATGTTAAAACTGGCCGACCGCGAAAAAGAGCGTACCGGGCAGGCTATCGAGGAACCGGGCTTCCCGGCAATTACTACTTCCAATGGTATCGCGTCTCCTAGCTCTTTTGCCAAGCATACAGAACTTGACCCTCGAATTCAGCGTGGCAACTTCCAGAGCCATCAGCCGTTACTAGGAACTGCTCCACACGGCTACCCGATGGAATACAAAGCTTATCTGGCAAAGGAGCAAGCCGGTAAGCCGTTGGCGTTGGGTAATCTGCCGCCAGTACTAAAAGAAATTCAGAATAAGTATTTGTCCGACGACCTGAAAACGCCGCTACCAAAGGCGGCTCAACTTGAAGCGAACGAAAAACGCGAGGAACGTACTCATCTGCTGACCACTGCCGAGATTAACGAGCCAGTCAAGGAACACGAGATAGTACGAACCCGGCTTGACCCGGCAAAAGATAGAATTATTGTAGAGCCGATTGCCGATTCGGAACTGAAAAGAACCGAAGAAGAGCAAAAATCCTAGAATTAGGGCTTGTAGAGGCGGTAGAAACTGCTCATAACTGGCTATTAGAAAAGTCTGGTTAGGAATAAAGAAAATGGTTCTTGAGCAAATAATTTTTATAGTGCTGGCTACCATCGCGGTCTGTAGCTCGGTCGCCATGATTGTGATGAAAGACCCGGTTCACTCGGCCTTGTGTCTGGTGTTTACCTTCTTTAACATCGCGGCGACTTATATCCTGCTAGGGGCGGAGTTTATCGCGGTAATCCAGGTGCTGGTCTATGCCGGGGCGATTGTGGTGCTATTCCTGTTCGTGATGATGCTGTTACAGGTACGGCCCGGCCCAAGCTTGAACCCGCTACGCTTCTTCCAGAGTCGTCTCGGCCCGGTGTTGGCGGTCGGCTTTTTGGTTGAGGTGGTACTGGTGGTGTTCGCCTCCGGGTTTGTCTTGAACGGTGGCAAAATCACCGATGCCAACAATAAGCAGGCTCAACAGGTAGCGGCTTCGGTCAAATATGTGACCGAGACCAAAGTTCCGCTCCAGGATGCCAACGGCAATACTGTCGGTGGAACCGGGATCGGCCTACCCAACGATATTAAAAAGGATGCCAGTGGCAAGGTGATCGAGCGCACCGGCGTGACCGGCGGACATACGGCTCTATTGGGCAAGGAGCTTTACAGCACCTTTGTCTACCCGTTTGAAATTGCGTCGCTAATATTGCTGGTGGCGGCTATCGGGGCGATAGTAATTGCCCGCCGTAGCCTCGAATTCGATAGGGACGAAGAAGGTCGCTATATCAGCAGAAGCGGTATTACGCTGGCCGGAGCAGTACCGGGCAGCCCGCAAGACCTCGAAACCCGCAAAGCAAATAAGGCGGCTTCGGCGGAAGAGCGCAAGTTGATTATGAAGAAGTAGGACAAGGAGCAGGCTAACGATGATTCCCGTAGCATGGTATTTGATCCTGAGCGGTCTCCTGTTCTCGATTGGGCTGGCAGGAGTATTGGTTCGCCGTAACGTACTGGTAATCTTCATGTGCGTCGAACTGATGATGAACGCCGTAAGCATCAGTTTGGTCGCTTTTGCCCGGTCTTTTGTCGGGGTACGCTTTGCCGGGGATGCTTTCTTTATCTTTGTGGTGACGGTCGCGGCGGCGGAAGCGGCGATTGGTTTGGCGATTATCGTTAATATCTCGCGGACGGACGATACAATAGATGCCGACCAAATTGACATGCTCAAAGAATAAGTGCAGTAACGTCGGTTCTTCCTGAAGATCGGGTGGGTAGGCTGCTCGCTCCCACCGATTGAGTAACATGATCTAACTTGGATGATTTTTAGTCCAAAATCTAAAAACTAAAAAACTAAAATCTACTTGAGGTAGAGATGACGGCTAAAGATATTGAAAGTATTTTGTGGCTTGTACCGGCTATTCCTTTGGCGGCAGCCCTGGTAAACGGTTTTCTAAGTATCACCTTTTTGAGAAGCAAACCCAAAACCAGCTTGAACTCAGGTCAGCTTGGTATTCGCTATGCCACTTCGTTTATCGGCATAACGGCGATTGTTTCGGCCCTGGTGATCTCGATAATCTGTCTGTCTTATCTGGTCGGACAGCCTGCCCCAGCCCATGCCGAGAAAAAAGCGGCGGCGGTCAATTCGGCTCAGGTAGCCATGAACGAGGTGGCTGTACCAAAACTAGCCGCGCCGGAACCGCCCAAAGAAGGGGCTTCTGTTCAGGCTGCCGAAGAAGAAAATAAGCGGGTGGTCGAAGTAAAATCGGTTTACACCTGGATACCGAGTGGCGATTTCCAAATTAAAGTCGGCTTTTTGCTCGATCCGTTGACCGCTATGATGATGATCGTGGTCTGTACGATCAGCTTGCTGGTACATATTTTCAGTACTGGCTATATGCGCGACGATAATGGCTTCCACCGTTTCTTTACTTATTTGCCCTTCTTTACTTTTAGTATGTTGATGCTGGTGCTGGCTAACAACTTCCTGATACTGTATGTCTTTTGGGAAGCGGTGGGCTTGAGCAGCTATTTGCTGATTGGGTTCTGGTTTAGCAAGAAATATGACTGGGGTCGTCTATTGCCCCCGGCGGCAAACGTCAAGGCTTTCGTGGTCAACCGGGTCGGCGACTTTGGCTTTAGTCTGGGCATCATGTGGATATTCGTGACGATGCTGGGGCCGATTGGCGAGGAATATGCCAAGAAGCACGGCGGGATCAACGGTTTCGACCGCCTCAACTATGCCAACGTTTTTGGTGCATTCGAGGAGGCTTTTGCCAGCAACACTATCGGTACGCTGACCCTGACGCTGATCTGTTTGCTGCTGTTTATGGGTGCGATGGGTAAATCGGCTCAGGTTCCGTTGCACGTCTGGTTGCCGGACGCGATGGCGGGGCCAACCCCCGTTTCGGCCTTGATCCATGCGGCGACGATGGTCACGGCGGGTGTGTATATGGTCGGGCGGGTTAGCCCGCTCTTCTCGCACAGCGGCGACGCGATGCTAGTAGTCGCCCTGATCGGAGTAGGAACCGCTTTCTTTGCGGCGACGGTTGGCTGCACCCAGAAGGACATCAAGGCGGTAATGGCCTACTCGACGGTCAGCCAACTTGGTTATATGTTCTTCGCACTAGGGGTCTTTGGCTGGGTGGCGGCTTTCTTCCACCTGATGACCCACGCTTTCTTCAAGGGCTTGTTGTTCCTGGGCTGCGGCTCGGTGATCCACGCCAACGAGGAAACCATTCACGAAGGGTTCCACGAAATTCAGCATAACGCCGAACACTGGGCCAAACAGCGTTACCCTAACGACCCTGAAAAGGCTGGGGAAGTCGCTTTCGAGCTATTCGAGGCGGCGGAACAAGCCATCGAATACGGCGTAGACAAGAACAGCAAAGACGAACTGTTCCGAATGGGTCTTGACCCCCAAAGCATGGATTACATGGGCAACCTGTCCAAAGGCATGAAACTGACCGCCTTTAGCATGACTTTTGGGGCGGCGGCGCTGGCTGGTATTCCGCTTACGGCAGGCTTTTGGAGCAAGGACGAAATTTTGGGTATCACCTTTGCACGTGGTGCGGAGGATGGCATAAACTATCTGATCTACGCTTTGGGTATCTTCTCGGCCTTGCTGACCGCTTTCTACAGCTTCCGCATGATCTTCTCGGTCTTTTGGAGCAAGAGCTTCCGACTTCCGGCGGCCATGAACCGGTTGGCCCACGAGGGCATGCGCCGCAAGGCGGTTGAGATGGGTATCGCCAACTTTAACCCGCGCGAGATCATCAACTTTACCGATGGCTACGAAGCCTCGAATGTTGCCACTGGGGTCGAAGCTCCGATCAAGGTCAAGGAAAACCCGCTCAATATGAGCTTGCCGCTGGTCTTCTTGGCCTTTATGTCAATAGCGGCGGGCTATGTAGGCCTCCCGAACGCCGTCTTTGGGGCCGGAACCAACCAGTTTGAGGCGTTCTTGGATAGCGCTTTTGAACCGGCCCTGGCGGTCAAAGGTGTGCCAGTCCAGAGTTCCGGCGAGGTGCTGACTTTGTTGATCGTCTCCGGTATTGTAGCCCTGACTGGCGTAGGATTAGCCTTCTTTATGTACCACCTGCGGCGACCGACCGCACCGTTGCAAGCGGGGCGTGTGGCCGGGCCGCTTTACGCCGTTTCGCGCAACAAATGGTATTGGGACGAGGCCTACAATCTAGTGCTGGTACAGGGCGGGCTACTCTTTATGAACGGCTTACGCTTGTTCGATAAATACGTGATCGATGGCGCGGTCAACGGGGTCGCCTGGCTGACCAAACAGGCTTCTGGTCAGTTACGCAAGGCTCAAACCGGTTTCTTCGGCAA
Source organism: Chloroflexia bacterium (assembly GCA_038210655.1). Lineage (GTDB taxonomy): Bacteria > Chloroflexota > Chloroflexia > Chloroheliales > Chloroheliaceae > 54-19. The sequence goes on along the minus strand of JBBQWM010000015.1, from coordinate 52,668 downwards.
TTACGCCCTGTACATGGCAATCGGGCTGGTGCTGATCGTGGCAATTTTCTACTTCACGAATGGGATCAAGTTCTAGGTAAGAATAGGGTGGATCAAGGAGTCGGGCTTCCTCAATGAGAATTAGAGTCAAAGACCTTGATCCACTCCACTCTCCTGAAACATCAGGCCGAAGGCCCAATCTTGAAAAGCTAAGTGATGATGAACTTTTGGAGGCTGCTAACAACCCAAGTAACGGTCAGCGAATTTCGATAAACAAAAGAACCGGGAAGCTCGCGCAAGGTAATGGTCGAGCTTATGAGCTTAAAAAACGGGCAGCTGACCCCAATAGCAAAATTAATGATAATACTGAAATCACGATAGAAATTTATGATCCTGTGGTAGAGTCTTTCTTTTCAGAACCGGATAGATAACGGCTTGTAAGAAGTAAAGATCACCAACTTTAGCTAGTTGTGAGTGTACATTATGAAGTTTGATTATATGCGCGATATAGAGGCTTTAAATCGGGAAGAAAAGATCAACTTTTACTTGGCGTTTGCCAACAGGCTGACTACGGCCAATCGCATAATTTGGTCTGATGCTGACTTATCTTTAACCGATCAAGTTGAAGGCATGAAGTGGTTAAACGAAGTAATGCACCGCGTATTGAACCGATTGGACGATCTTTTGAGACAGGATGATAGTTTTACCGATGCGGATGTCTGGAGTCTCATTAAACAGCACGTTTCTCAAAATAAAGCAATTGGTGGGGATGTGCGATTTGCAATCGAGCAAAGTTATAACTGGGTTACAGAAGGTCGCGCCCAACCAGCCAAGCTTTAAGGTAAAAATAAACTAAGGCTAAGAGAGAAAGAAAAATGCTTTCTGCGATGACTTACATACCGCTCATCGGGGCGGTGCTAATAGCAATCGTGCCAACCCGCAACCCGGAAGTCTTTCGGTGGCTGGCCTTGCTGACGACCGGGATCAATTTCGGGCTTTCCCTCTATATAACCCTGAGCTTTGACCGCAATGCAAAGGGTTATCAGTTCGAGGAAAAGACCAGTTGGATCAGTTCTATCGGAGCGGGCTACCATATGGGCGTGGACGGCGTGTCGGTGCTGATGATTGCGCTGGATGGCTTGCTATTCGTGGCCGCAATCATGGCAAGCTGGAACGCGATCCAAAAGCGGGTGCGTGAGTACTATGTCTCGATGCTGATCTTGTATGTCGGGTTGGTCGGGGTCTTTTGCGCTCTCGACTTCTTCCTGTTCTACATCTTCTGGGAACTGGTGCTGATTCCGATGGCGATCTTGATCGGGGTCTGGGGTGGCTCGAACCGCATCTACGCCGCCTACAAGTTTTTTATCTATACGTTGGTCGGCAGCCTTTTGATGTTGGTGGCGATTATCGCGCTCTATTTCCAGGCCCAGCCGATAGTCGGGCGTTACACGCTGGATATAGTTGACATAACTAACGCAACGGCTAATAATCCGCTCAACTATACTTTCCAGATACTAGCATTTTTGGCTTTTGGAGCGGCTTTTGCGATCAAAGTCCCGCTCTTTCCGTTCCATACCTGGTTGCCCGACGCACATACCGAAGCCCCAACCGCCGGTAGTGTGATCCTGGCCGGTAACATGCTGAAGATGGGTTGCTACGGCTTTATTCGATTTAATCTGCCCTTATTCCCGGATGCCAGCAAGGATTTAGCTCCTTTGATGATCGGGCTGGCGATTATTGCGATCATCTATGGAGCTTTAGTTGCGCTAGTGCAGCCGGATATGAAAAAGCTGGTGGCCTATTCTTCGGTCAGCCACATGGGGTTTGTCATACTCGGTCTGTTTACCTATGCTTATGGGCTAGGCGGGCGAAGTGGAAGACCAAGCGGCCCGGATGCTTACCTGCTCTTGACCAACAGCCAGGGCTTTCAGGGCGCGGTTTTCGTGATGTTTGCTCACGGGCTGTTGACCGGCGGTCTCTTTTTGGGGGTCGGGGTGGTCTACGAACGCTTGCACACCCGCGATATTAAAACGATCCAGAACACCACGCGGGTCGCCAGTCGTATGCCGGTTTATGCTACGATATTTATGTTGTATACGATGGGGTCGCTGGGGTTGCCGGGGATTGCCGGGTTTATCGGCGAATTTTTGGTGATGCAAGGAGCCTTCCGGGTCAATGGTTGGCTGGCCTTTGCGACTTCGTTTGTGATTATCTTTGCGGCGATCTATTTGCTGTGGATGTACCAACGGGTTTTCTTTGGCAAGGTCGGTGATTACGACCCGGCGGTGGCACTGGCTCACGACGATCATGGACACGATAGTCACGTCGATAGTCCGGCTACCAATCAATCCGGGCCGACCCACGCTGCCGACAATAGCGAACACGGCGAACACGGCAGCCAACCCACCCCCGTTACCGAAAGTCGAGGAATGGCGGCAGTTGGCGGACGGAGTGGGGCGGATGTAAACCGGGTTGGAACCGATAGTCTGCCGGAAGCCGGTTCGACCCACTCGGTAGCCGGTCATGGCAACGGACACGGTCATCACGCCGACAAAGATATTCTGGCGAATGGGGCAAAGTTCCCTGATTTGAGCCTGACGGAAGGGCTGGCCTTGATCCCGATGGGCATTTTGGCAATTGTAGTGGGGGTGGTTCCGGCTATCGTATTGGACTTTTTGAATACCAGTGGTAGCCAGCTAACGATTACGATGCTCGAACATTCTACGACCTTGACGGCTTTGAACCAATTATTAATAAAGTAACCCTGATTGGGGAGACGAAAAGTGCTTCTTCTAACACAAAGTAGCCTGTTACAAATCAGCACCGCCAAACCGGGCTTTTCGGGCGACGATTTCTACCGTATTCTGCCCGAATTTATCGTGCTGATAATGGCTGTTCTGCTCGTGATTATCGACATGTTTTTACCCAGGCGGTCGCGTCCGGTTTTGGGTTATCTGGCAATCGCGGGCTATGCCGGGGCTATCGTGGCTGCCGGTTTCTTGTATTATTATGACAATGCCCAAAAGACTTCTTTTAGCGGCATGTTCGTGCGCGACAATTTTAGCTGCTTCTTTGAGATAGTCTTTTTGGTAACAGGCATCCTGGTCGTACTGATTACACCGAGCTACTCGCTCAAGCGCAATATACCTATCGGCGAGACTTATTCGCTCCAGGCATTTTCGGTGCTGGGTATGATGGTAGTAGGTGCGTCCGGCGACCTGATGGCGATCTTTGTTGGGATCGAACTGGTTTCGGTTTGTAGCTATATGTTGACCGCTTTCGACCGGCGTGACAAAGGCTCGGCGGAAGGGGCGCTCAAGTATTTCTTGCTGGGCATCCTGGCGACCGCGATTTTAGTTTACGGCATGGCCTGGACTTTCGGCATGACCGGTTCGACCAACCTGAGCGAGATCAACCGGGTGATCCAGGCTAACCCAAGTCTGGTTAATGATGCCGGGTTGACTTTTGCGATGCTAATGCTGGTGATTGGCTTCGGCTTCAAGATTGCGGCAGTTCCCTTTCACGTCTGGACTCCCGATGCTTACGAAGGCGCTCCGACCCCGGTGGCGGCTTTTATGTCGGTGGGGCCAAAGGCGGCGGGGTTTGCGGCCCTTTTGCGCGTGATGGTTCAGGCCCTCCCGGCCCTGGCGGCCCAATGGGCGGTGGTTATCGCGGTGCTGGCGGTGCTGACGATGACCCTGGGTAACGTGGTCGCTATCGCCCAACCGAGTGTCAAACGGATGCTGGCTTATTCTTCGATTGCCCACACCGGCTATATTATGGTCGGCCTGGCGGCCTATCTAAATACCGCCTCCCCCCAGAAGCAAGAAGACGCAATTTCGTCGGTGCTGATCTACTCGCTGATTTATGTTTTTATGAACATCGGGGCGTTTGGTATTCTGATCTACGTCCAAAATCGGCAGGGCGGCGCGGACGTAACAGATTTTGATGGGCTGGGCCAATGGGCCCCGGCGGCGGCCCTGGCGATGGCCTGGTGTATGGTCTCGCTGACCGGTATTCCGCCGACCGGTGGGTTTTTGGGTAAGTTCTATGTCTTCCGGGCTGCTATCGACAATGGATACACCTGGTTGGCGATTATAGGGGTGTTGAACAGCGCTGTCTCGGCCTTCTTCTATCTGCGGGTGATCTATACAATGTATTTTAACCCGGTCTCGGAGGAAGTGCAGGCCCGTTTGCAGCCGACCAAGAGCGGCTTTATAGCGACCGGGTTGGTGATAGTCAGTATCGCCCTTTTGCTGCTGGGTATCATCCCGGATGCCGCCCTGAACCTGGCCCGCGATGGAGCCAGCCCATTGGTGCAGATCGCTAAATCTGCTATCGGGCAGTAGTTTCTGTCTAAAACAAAAGCAAAAGAGGTGACGATTATCCGTCACCTCTTTTGCTTTTAAGCTTATTTTATAGTCGGGGAATAAGTCGATGGCGTAATATCCGAGACGACCCCTTCGATAAATTCGGGCGTTTCGGGGTTATAATCGGCGGGCTTGATGGCGGGCGGTAAGCCGCTATAATGAGTTCCGGGTGCGTCTTTGCCGAGTAACGGCCCGACCTTATCGACACTGGTTTGCTGCTCTTCCGCGGTTACTTCGACCGCCCAATTTCCGGCCCAGCCTTTGTTGGCTGGCCGGCTGTTCTGGGTAGACATTTCTGTATTACGGTTTCCTTTATTTTCTTCTGGTTTTTGCTCTTCCATCTGGTTAGCCTCCTTGCCTATCAGGTTTTATTTGTATTTATAGCCATCATAGATAGAGATGCAAAAAGCGTACCAATCTCTTACCCTGACTGAAAAGACTGGCAAATGTTATAATAGTCTTACTAACATAAAACAGCTAAAGTAAAACAGGAAAGGAATAACCGATGCTCAAAGGGATTTTGCACGTTAATTTGACGATTGCGCCGGGGCCGGAGGCTATCGCCGAAGCGCGGCGTTTCTACGTAGACCTGTTGGGCTTGACCGAACTGGAACGGCCTGCCGAGACGGACGATGGGCGGCCCGGCTACTGGTTGGCCTTCGAGAGTGGTCAGCAAATTCATCTTAGCGCCGAACCGCAGGCCAGTAGCTATAACGGGCCAAGCAACCGCCACGCCGCTTTTGAAGAGGCCAACCTGACCGCGCTCAAACAGCGTTTGCTCGAAGGCGGGGCGCAGCTAGAGGAGACCTATCAATTTCCCGGTCAGCGCCGCTTTTTCGCCCGCGACCCCTGGGGTAATCGGTTGGAATTTGTCGAATTAGGTTAGAGGCCAGTTTTGGAGGAAAAGATGAAATTAGCGATTGTGACTGCCGGGGCGGTTGGAGCGTTTTTTGGGGCGCGACTGGCGGGGCAAGGGGTAGAGGTGCGGTTTGTAGCACGCGGGGTGCATCTGGCGGCTTTGCGCGAAAAGGGCCTGCGGATCAAAAGCCGCGATGGGGAGACTGAACTGGCCCCAACCGCTTATCTGGCAACCGACAATATGGCTGGGGCGGCGCGAGGGGCTGATCTGGTGCTATTTGCGGTCAAGTCCTATGACACCGAAACGGTGGCGCGTGAGTTGTTGCCGGGTTTAGATGCTACGACGGTCGTGCTGTCGCTCCAAAATGGGATCGGCAACGAGGAATTGCTGGCCGATATTATTGGGGCTGAGCGCACCGCCGGAGGGGTCGCCTACGTTGCGGCTTTGTTGGACGGCCCTGGTCAAATTTCGGTGCCGGGTAATACCGGACGGTTGATGTTGGCCGATCAAACCTTGAGCGGTAACCCGGTCCCGCACCTCGAAGAATTAGCCCGGCTATGTGTGGCGGCTCAGGTTCCCTGCGAAATTACTTCCGACATCTGGAAGGTAAAATGGACCAAGTTGGTTTTTAATAGCGCCCTAAACGGCTGGACGACTTTGCGGCTCTCTACACTGGATAAGCTATTGCAAGACCCTGCTGTGCGCCCAGCCCTGGAAGCGACTATGCAAGAAACGGTCGCGGTCGCCCAGGCGCTCGGTATCAAGCTCGATCATGATTTGGTAGAAAAGACCATGAAGCTGGCGGACAATTTTGGGCCGGTCGGTAGCTCGATGCTGGGCGACCGGCAAATGGGTAAACGGTTGGAGGTAGATGCGATCAATGGTGTAATCGTCCGCAAGGGGCGCGAACTTGGCGTATCGACCCCTTACAACGAGATGCTGTATAACGAACTATCGGCGATCAACCCTTAACAGCTTGTAACTATTCCAGCTACAACCGAGTAAATGTAATAATTCCCGCAATTACTCAGCCTTGTCACCCTGCGCTGTGGCTCAGGGTCTAAGATTCTTCGGCGGGGAACTGCCTTTGGCAAAAATCGAGGTAATCTCCCGCCCCAGAATGACAACGCTGAGTAGTTATTGATTTTCATTCAAAAAAAATTTAGTAACTACTCAGCCTCACCCTTTGGGCGACCACACAGGGTCGCACCCTACAACGAATCTTGGGTAGGGGCGACCCTGTGTGGTCGCCCGACCTGAGTAGTTACAAAATTTATGCGTAATGTAAACCGTAATGTCAAGTTGCTATACTTTCATTAGGTTATTTAGTTTGAAAAGCTAAAGTGGGTATTTTGGGGAAATTTATGTCGCGGGTTCTTTATCGCTTTTCCCTCACGTAGATTATTCACAATTGAATCGAAGTAAATTTTGCTCCAGGAGTAATTAGAATGGATGCGGCTTTTAGTGAAATGGTTTAAGCATTATCAACATAATCTACGGGTCAGGCTGCTGGCGGGCTTTGCTGGCACAATGGTATTGTTTTTACTGGCAACCGGGTTGGCTTTCTTGGCCCTCGATTTGTATCGAAACGATGTAAGTTTGTCGTTAGATTTGAATACGACCGCTCTAAGTGCCAGAGAGATGGGAAGTTCGTTACAGGCCGAGGCGTTGGCGGTTGCCAATGTTTTGATAACAGAAGATGTTTCACTGGAAGCCGAATACCAGGCCCAGCGTAAAGCCCTTGAAAATGGTTATTTTGTGTCATTGTTGAAGGTGCAACTGGCCCCGACTGAAAAAGAACAATTAAATTTTATTATCGACCGGCATCGCGAATTGGTCGCCATGTACCAGCGCCTACTCGACTCTGCCAGAACCAAAAAGTATAATGTAGCTCAGACTATGTGGGCAATCGATCTTCAGCCAGTTTTGGATACCACCCTGAACCGAGTCACCCGACTTTCCGATTTGCTGACCCAGCGAGCCACCCTTAGTTCGGCTATAGCTCAAAATCAGGTGACGGAGTATCGGTGGTGGATTGTTATAGCGATAGCGTTGGCACTCGTTTTGGGTAGTTTAGTGGCCTGGACTACCATGCGCCGCATTGTAGCGCAAAACAATCGGTTGCAAACGACCCTGCTAGATTTACAAGTGGCCCACGAAGCCTTAGAGCAAAAGCAATTGGCGGGGCAGACGGTTAGCAGTGAGGTTTTGTCGCTGGCAACCGGCCTGAGTTCAACCGCCAGCCAGCAGGCCGGGGGTAGCCACCAACAGGTTGCCGTTGTTACCCAGGTTGGCACTTCGCTGGTTGAGCTTTCGCAAGCGGCCAACCATATTCACGTATTGGCCGATAAAGTCAGTACCGCTGCCCTGGGCGTAGCAGACGATAGTCGTTTTATTAGAGATACGACTACGCTTTCGGCTAATCGAAGTGAGCAGGGTTTGGATGCGGTGGAACGTACTATAGCGGTCGGTTTGGAAGTTGCCGAGCTTTATCAGGTTTTGTTGGGTAGGGTAGAAGAGCTAAAATCGCGCCATGCCGATATGCGGCTGATCCTCAAATTGATAACTATGCTCTCGAATGAGACGCACCTGCTAAGTTTGAACGCTGCTATCGAAGCTGCCGGGGCCGGACAGTTTGGCGAACGGTTCGCGGTAGTGGCGCGTGAGGTGAAAAGTCTGGCAACGCGCTCGGCGCAAGCCAGTCAGGAAGTAATGGGGATTGTGCGGCAGATCGAAGCGGCCACCAATGATGTGCTGGAAGTAGCTCAACTCGGTCGCTTCAAAGCAACCGAGTTGGAGGAAATTGCCGGACAAACTGGGGTGGTTATCCACGAGATGCGCGAAGTTGCCGGACAATCCCATTCCCAGGCCAATTCCATCAGTTTGGCGGCGAATGAAGTCAAAGGCTTGATTGAGGTAATCAAAGAGGCGACTGCCCAACAATGTACCGCTACCGATCAGGTGCTAACTGCCTTGCGCGACCTGACCAGTATCGCCCGCCAGAGTGCCGACGGCAGCCATCAGATTTCAATGGCTGCCATCGATTTGGAAGAATTATCCCAAAACCTGCGTCTGTTTTTGGTAGTATAACCCTAATCAGGCTTTGCCGACCGGGACTTGTAGCTCGGTAACTGGTAGAGTGCCGTCTTGCGCGTCGCCCATACTCAGGTAGATTTCCCGGAAGGGGCCGCTGATCTGGTAGGAATTGTTCTCGACCCAGTGGCCTAGTGCGGCATAGGCCAGATTGATGGTCTCGTAGCTACCGTTGTGGACAACACTTGCCATTGCCTCAGAGCCGGCTAACTCGTGCATAATGATTGCCGCACCCTGGGGCGGTTTGACCTTAGAAGACGCTTCGACCGGCATAGCCATCTCAGCATCGAGGTTTTTCTCGGTATACTCCGGGTTATAATAGATCACAAAAGGCGGCCCGGCATGGGTGAGACCGGCCTGACCGATCCACCCGAATAATTCGTTAAAGCGTACCTGACATTGCTGTCCGATCTCGCTGATGGATGGGATATTCTCGCGGATCGCCACGATCTGCTGGGCAGCTACGCGCTTGAGAACTACTTCATATTCTGGCATACTATCCTCCTGTTCAATTTGTCTTAGCCGGGCTTCCAAACGGCGCAAGCGCACTTGTTCTAGCTCGACCTGTTGTTCTACTTCGGCCTTTTTCAGTTTGAACATTCCTCGCATTTGCTCTGGGGTTAGCTCGTCGTCCAGCAGTTTGGAGACCTGTTCGAGCGAAAAGCCCAGGTCTTTTAGGGCTATAATGCGGTTGAGGCGCGGCAATTGGCTAACCGAGTAATAGCGATAACCTGTAAAACGGTCGATCTGGATCGGCTTGAGCAAATCAAGCTGGTCGTAATAGTGTAACATTCTGATCGAAATTTGGGCCAGCTTAGAAAAATCGCTGATCTTGAGCATAGCTCTCTCCTATTTACCCTACCTCTTAACCAGTTGCCTCAAAACGGTTTTCATATTTTCGGGGGCCGCTTTGCGGGGGTCGCTCAGGTAGATTTCGTGATGCTTACCGCGCAATTGGTAGCCGCTTTCTTTGATAAAGCTGTGAATACGCTGGATGTTAGGCCCTTCGGCAGCGTAGGGGCCGAGGTGCATTAGCTGGGCCGCTAAACCTTCCTCGAAGCTTTCAAAGCGAATTTTGTCCAGTGCGGCGGAGGGTTTCTTGTGAGCGGCTTGTTCGCGGGCTTGCTTCACCAAGATTGAGGTGATATTTTCCGGCTGCATAATCAGCATTGTCCATTTCCAGCTTGCTTTATCCTCTACGCTGAACTTGTTCATATCGTCAGCCCACCATAGACCTTCCAGCGGGGCTACACTATAATTGGCGACATTGGCTTTCTTACACATAAACTTTAGGGTATACGAAAGGCTGTAAAGAGCTTCAACTGCCGCCTTATATTCAGGGGCTGTGTTTGGGTCGCCTTCCCCGTCGATCATCAGGAAATTCATCCGGGGTACTTCGACCAGCACAACCTCTTTTGAGGATGGGTTGTACAATTGCTTGAGGCTCTTTTTGAAATCTAATCTAAGCATAAGACGCTCCTTTCTCAAAAGGTTTCTTCTCTTGTAGTATCAAAACCTTCACCAGTACTATACAGTCTGACACGGTGTCAGAGTCAAGAGGCAATTTTGGATCAAAGGGCTTAGAGCGAATTTCGGATAGTCTATTGGATTAGAAAGGGAAATAATAATGTCACTAGGAATGATAATCTGGTCGGCGGCGTTGTTTGGGTTGGCTGGGTTAGCCGAAATTGGCGGCGGTTGGCTGGTTTGGCAGGTGGTACGCGAGAGTGCAGCCTGGTATTGGGCGCTGGTCGGTGGGTTGATCCTGGTCGGTTACGGCTTCATCCCGACTTTACAGCCGTTTACTCAGTTCGGACGGCTCTACGCCGCTTACGGCGGTTTATTCATCATTCTGTCGCTCTTGTGGGGCTGGGTGTTTGATAAGCAAACGCCAGACGGTTGGGATACGCTGGGCGGGGCGATTTGTCTGCTCGGCGCAGCGATCATCATCTACGCGCCCCGTGCAAGTTAGGGAAGATAAAGCCTTAGCGACTCTCTATGAAAGCTGATTCCAAATATCGCTGCGATATGGCCCCATCTGGCTTGTGTGAGCCTAATCAAAGTTTCCACGCTGCTAGTATCAGCCACATCTAACAAATGAAAATGGGGCTGAAGCCCCTCTTTGTTCAATTGCTCAACGGCCTGCCGATTGGTGAGTGAATTGCGAGAGGTGAGGTAGACTATTCCGGCTTCCTATAATACTGACACAAACCCCTTACTAATGCCAACCCCAGTCCGGTGTTGGCTCCCGTAACAATACTAACTTTTGCTCTTGTATTTTTAGTCTCACACTTTGTTATATTGATTTCTTGCGAGAATGCGATCTCGCGCCCCTTTACAACAAATTGCATAGAACAACCCAAGCTCTACCCCTTACAATCGTAAATCGTAAATCGTAAATCGTAAATCGTAAATCGTAAATCCCCTCACTCTTTGCTTCTAATCAAGTCGATCAGGCGTTGGGAGATTTCGGGATTGGGGCTGCTGGAGATATAGGTTTCGAGTTGGTCGGCAAGTTGGGCCAGGGTTGGTTGGAGGATGCCGGTTTGATCGAGTTCGATAGCTTTTTCAACCTCAGAGATGCCAAGCTGATATAGTTCGGGTTGGTGGTGGGCCAGTGCGAAAGCCAGGTTTGCACGGGCCAGTCGGTAGGAGGGGTTGCTGGGTTCCAGTTCGATTACCCCAGTCATATCGCGCAGGGCATCGGCAGCCATACCTTTGTTGGTAAAGAAAGCGGCCCGATTGAGCAGATTGGTAACAGAGGGTTCGAGTTCAAAAGCAGCATTGAGATCGGAGAGGGCCGCGCCGTCCTTGCCCATCACCATATTTACGACGCTTCGGCTGGAATAAAGCTCTGCGGAGGGAGCCAGTTCAAGCGCTTTGGAATAATCGGCCAGGGCTTCGGCGTGGCGTTCGAGCGCAAATAAGATGCGCCCTCGGTTGTTATAATGCACTGGTTCAGCCGGTTCAAGCGCAATAGCATGCCCGATATAATCGGCGGCAGAAGCTAAGTCGCCCTGTTTTAAAAAAGTGATAGCGGCCCGGTTCCAATTGTCAGCCGAATTAGGGTTTTTGAGCAGTTCGGCCTGGGCCGCTTCTAAAGCATCCGGTTCTTGCATGCAAAATAATTCTAGCGGTGGTTAATGCGTTCTTCCAGGAGGGCCTGAAAGTGTGCGTCGCCTTCGACCCAGCCACAATGGACGCAAACGAAAGCTTCGGGGTTAGGCTGGGGCAGCCTGGCTCGTTTGTACATCAAAAACATCCGATTGGCGACCGGTTCGAGCGAGCCGCCACAATTGGTACAGACCTTGACAGTAGTTCCTTTGGCCCCTTTTTCGCTGACTGCCTTAGTCTGCGAAGCGGTTAGATTTGATCGGTTAATAATGTCGTTGCGTGCCATAACCTGACCTCCTGCGGCGTTGCATTTTTGCAAGCGTTGGGCGACATAGCCGCGCCCGTAGATTTTACAGGGGTTTCCCCTCTGGTAGAACTTCCCCTTGTTCTTCCTCACGGTCTGGTATAAATAGTGCGTGGGTAAGGCGTTTCAACATATCCACAAAAATTATACTTTCGTTAAAAATTTGTGTCAAGTTGGTTAGCGATGTGTTCTTTAATCTTAGTCAATTTGATGGAGTGCGTCAGATTTTTGCATATTAGCGAGGCTGACCACCGTCTAAACTGGGTTTGGATATTTTTTAGTGATTTGGGCCGAGATTTTCACGGTCGCCTGTTCTTATTGTTTGAGTCCGTGCAACAAACTGAGGCTCACCCAATCTGACGATAGCGCTTTTTTAGAAGCTTAGCAGGGTGTATAATACCAGGTGATGTAAAGAGGTTTGCCCTGCCTACGGTTCCAACCGGGTGCCAGCGTCGGCCACCCTTGCTTTTATTTGCATAGCGCAAAGGCATTGGCTGGAAGAGTGTAAAGCGGAAAGTTGAGGAACCATGACTAACCAGGAATTTGCCAACATATTCTCGCTAATCGGCGATTTGATGGAATTGAAAGGTGAAAATGTTTACAAAATATCGGCTTATCGTAAGGCGGCCGATACTATTTTGAATGCGACCGAAGATGTAGCGACGCTCTGGAAGGAAAAGCGGGTCAAAGAGTTGCCCAATATCGGTGATGCAATTGCCGGAAAGATCGAGGAGTTGATCGAGACTGGTCATCTGGCTTATTTAGAGCGGTTGGAGGCGGAAGTGCCACCTGATTTGGTGACGTTGCTACAATTGCCGGGGATCGGGTCCAAAACTGCTATGCTGCTCTACAAACACCTGGGGATCAAGGGGGTCGGCGAGTTAGAGCAGGCCGCTAAAGATGGGCGGGTTGCGGCTGTCCCCGGTATGGGTGAGAAAAAGCAGCAGGCGATTTTGAAAAGCATTGAAGCGTTACATCGGCGAGGCGATAAAAAGATTTTGCTAGGGATCGCCTTGCCGTGCGCCCGTCAGCTTATGATCGATATGATGAAAGTAGACCCGAATGTGCGTCAGCTTTCGCCGACCGGGGCGCTACGCCGAGGCGAGGAAACCGTTGATAATATTAGTATCGTAGCTTCAACCGAGGATACTTACGAAACGCTCGAAGCTTTTAAAAAGCTGCCTGTAATCGGCGAAATCACTAAAGAACGCGACTACAAGATAGAAGCTCAACTCAAGAATGGCTTGAAGGTCGAGTTTATCACCTGCTTTCCCGAACAATTGGCTACTACCCTGGTGATGACGACTGGTACACCTGAACACCGTCAGGAGTTGCGCGACCTGGCCTGGAAACGCGGCTACGAACTAAGTTTGGGTGGTTTTCTCAAAGGCGAGGAAATCTGGCCCGCTCACGATGAGGAGGAGGTTTTCCGCTATTTGGGCCTACCATATATTCCGCCCGAATTGCGTCAGGGTAACGGTGAGATCAAGGCAATCCAAAAGGGTGAGATGGCGCTTGATCTTGTGACGCTGGACGACATCAAGGGCGATTTGCATTCTCATTCGACCTGGAGCGATGGCACAAATGCGATAGAGACGATGGCACGGGCGGCGGCCGTCAAAGGCTACCGCTATTTGTTGCTAACCGATCATACCAAAAGTCTTGGGATGGTACGCGGTCTGAACGAAGAAAAACTTTGGCAGCAACAGGCCGAGATTGCCCGTGTCAACGAAGTGCTGGCTTCGGAAGGTTTTAATTTCCGGCTGTTGAGCGGAGCCGAAGTCGAGATCAAGGCTGATGGTGAGTTGGATTTTTCGGATGAAGTGCTGGCGAAGATGGATATTGTGGTTTGTTCGCTGCATAGCAGTTTGCGGCAGGAACATAAAAAGATTACCGACCGCCTCTTGCGCGTGCTACACAACCCACACGTCGATATTATTGCCCATCCGACCGGGCGGATCATCAATGCTCGTGAACCGGCTGACCTGAATATGCTAAAGATTTTTGTGGCGGCCCGCGAGACTGGCACGGCTCTCGAAATCAACAGTGGTCCCGACCGGCTTGACCTGAAGGCCGAGCATGTGCAACAGGCACTCGACGAAAAGGTTAAGTTGGTTATCAGTAGCGACGCACACTCGACCGGTGGCCTCGATATGCTGGAATATGGCGTGATTACGGCCCGGCGGGGTGGGGCGCGTGCCTCCGAAATCCTCAACACGCTCGAACTCGATCAATTGCTGGCGAGCCTGAAACATTGAAAGCCAAGTTGCGATGACGATAGACCAACCTTCGGAACCTATTGAGCCAACGCCGTCCAGTCAGGCCGATCTTATATTCAAAGAAATAACTCGTCTTGCGGCTACTCAGCTTGGACTTCAAGCTTCCGAGACCGAATTCCAGCAAACCACGACGCGGGCCGACTTAGTTTTGACTGTGCCGCCCGGTTTAGCCCTGGAAGATACGATGTTCGATTTCTTCCGGGCCGTTAATGTGGTAGAATTTAAGAGTGAGAATGACCGGTTTAACTTGCGGGAGTATGCAAAAAACGAATTGCGGACGATTATTCGTTTTTTGCAAGGCAAGCAAGAAAATTACGATAATATTCTGAACGTGATAGTGTCAGCTCGTTCGCCGGACGGCTTTCTCAAACAAGCCCGTGAACATGGTCTGGCCTTTGAGCCGGAGCCAGATAGACCCTGGCTTTTACGCTGCCAGGCTGGCTTCCAGAATGTAGTTATCGTGGTTTGCCGCGATTTGCCGATAGATCAAAAATATAATGATTGGCTAATATTTATCCCAACTGATAGCCGTAGATGGCGAAAATATCTTGAGCTATTGTTGTTACGCGGTGATATAGCAAGTTTGAATACTATCAGGCGAATGAGGCCAAAGGAGTATGCCGATATGACTAAAGACATCATAGAACACTTGGAAGCAAAAGGGTTACTGAACTTTGAAGGTGATAAGCGTTATGAGCGGGATCAGCTTGCCGCCGCCCAGATTTTGCTAGGGTGGTTGGCTAAAAGAAAAACGCCTAACCTGAGTGAAGTGTTAGCGGAGCTAAACCCGGAAGAGCGGTTGACCGGATTAAACCCGCAGGAGCGGTTGGCTGGATTAAACCCGCAGGAACTATTGACCGGGCTTAGTCAGGAGCAACGTCAAGAGTTGCTAAAACTACTCACGGAGCAAACGGCACAAACAGAGCAAGAAAAATCCTAACCAACCTTTATTTGCCGGTAAAGCTGTTCCAGTGGTTCTACCAACCGTTCCCAGGGATAGAGCCTTTTCAGGCGTTCCGAACCTTGCTTTCCGAATGCGGCGCGAGTTTCTGAGGTTATTTCAATCAGACTGGCGGCGCTTTCGGCAAAGGCGACATTATCGTCGGGTCGGACGCTGTAGCCGCCCTGTCCATCTTGTAAATATTCGCGCAACTCACCGACTGCTTCGGTCACGACCGGACGCTCGGCCATCAAGAGGTCGAGGAACTTGGCCGAGCAACGCGCCCGGTTTATCAAGTTATCATCAAAAGGGTAAAGCGCTACATCCCCACAACGCAAGAGCGCAGACAGGTCGGACAGGCTGACCGGCCCGGTCGTGCTAATTTTATCGGCTAAACCGTAGGAAGTAGCCAGTTCGGACAATCCTTTTTCTTCCCCAAAGAAGCCGCCTCCCACTACTAGCAACCGCACTTTATCAACGATTTCAGGCGGTAGCCTATCCAGTATCAGCCGCACGATTTGCAATAGCCGCTCCGGTTTGAATTCAACAAAGCGGGTATAGGCCAGCAAAACCAATTTGCCGTCCAGCCCAAGCTTATGACGTTGCTCCTGGGCCGCTTGCTCGACTTCTGCTCCGCTCCAGCCTGCGTATTTGTGTGGTGAGATACCGTTGGGCAGATAGACCACCCGCTCCGGCGCAACCCCGAAGCCCCACGCCTGAGCCTCTAGCGTGCGACTGGCGACGGTCATCGCAGCGGCCCGGCCTGGCAAATCGCGCTCCTGCCAGTCGAACAGGCGCTTTTGGAGCGGCGAGTAGGGGTTGACCTCGTTGTAGCCGCCTCGCCCTTCCCAATCGTCGGTGTCCAGCACAAAAGGAATGTGGCGCAAAGTCAGCCAGAGCGCCGCCAACCCGCTATAGGCTTTCGGCTTAAAGACATGGATCAAATCAGGTTTAAAGGACAAGGCTTCCTGTACCAATCGAGCCGGGATCAAAAGCGGTTGTGGCCCTGGCCTGACTGGGACAAAAGCAAGCTCTACCCCGTTCGCTACTTCCCGCCGGGTCTTTTGCAACGCTAAATCGGGTGAACCTGCCGGGTCGTCCCAGGGCGGTATGATTACCCGCACCCGATAGCCCCGCTCGACCAGTACCTCGGCTATGGGCAGCACCCGCGCCGCCGCCGTCCCTTTAGCCTTCAGCCCGAATGGAGCGATAAAGGCGATTTTAGATTTTGAATTATTCTTCATTGCGGTTAGGGTAGCTGCTGCAAGAAAGCGGTGGGCGTGAGAGCGGGCAAGCTCGCCCCCAAAGACTTTCATAAAGACGCTCTTCCAAAGGTCGTCGCTTTACCTCGGTCAGTAATTCTTCATATGTGAGCATAAAGGTAGTCTTTATTCACAAGGGCGACCACCAGGATCGCCCTTACCGAAATCAAAAAGCCTATCCCCGACTTTTATAAGTCAAAATCAGTTGTTCGAGGCGGTGCTAACGCCGTCGATGCGGATGTAGGGCAGACGGAGTTGACCGTAGACCAGATCGACTTCCTGGCTGATTCCACCCAGGTTGTCTTTGAGTAACTCGTAGACGTTACCGGCAATCGACACGTCTTTGACCCGGCCTACGATTTCGCCGTTCTCGATCTTGAAGGCCACATCGACCGGGTTGCTGAATTGGCCCGCCAGAATATTGGTCTGGCCCAGACCCAGCACCGACTCGACCAGCAAGCCCTCTTTGATGTCGCCGATCAACTCTTTGAGCGGCACATCCCCGCCTGGGATCATCGGGTTGTGGAAGGATGCGCCGGGCTGTCCCAGCATGCCGCGCTGACCGTGACCGGTGCTGGTGGTTTTGGCTTCGCCTGCCGTCTTGAGGTTGTGGTAGTAGCCGGTTAGCACGCCCTTATCGAAGAAGGCGGTAGTTTTGGTTGGTACGCCCTCGTCGTCGATCCCAGCACTACCGGGGCGGTTCGCCACGATAGGTTCGTCCAGGAAGCTTACACGCGGGTCCAGCAACTGCTCCCCGATCTTACCGGCAAGTGGGCTGACCCCCAGGTGGGCGTTCTTACCACTCAGGCCCAGCATAAGCGGGTAGAATAGCAAAATCGACCCGGCAGGCGAAAAGACCACCGGCAACGCGCCCTCTTTGGTCTCCAGCGAGACCAGCTTTGCGGCTCGTTCCAGAACCATGAGCACCTTGTCGGTGATTTGCTCAAAGGCCGCTTCCATCGAAACCGCGCTGTGAGCGTTATAGGTAATCAGCACATCGTCGCCATGAACGCGCTGCACCGAGAGGCCCGCGCTAAGGGCGCTACGCTGGTCTTTCTGGCTAACTCCATAGGAATTTGCCAGATGCTGCGTGTAGGTAACACGCGAAAGCTGGACTTCGACCGTTACCTCGTCGCGGTTGGTTTTATCCTCTATTTTGGATGCCAGCCGTTGCCCCAACTCGGAAAGCTCTTGAATATCGAGGCGGGCGGTGGCCGGGTCGTAGCCATCAAAGACCGCACCCTGGGCTGGTTTGGAAAATTCAAAGGTCGCTTCCCCACCGTACTTGACCGAAGTTAAGGTGGACTCCAGCAGGCGATCTTTTTCGGTCAGATCGGTGGTGGCGTAGAAGCCGAGTTTGCCGTCGTCGATAGCCCGAATGCTAACCCCGCTGGTCTCCTGCACCTCGCTCGACCGCAACTTGCCGCCTTTGTATTCGACTTTGACCGACTCGGCGCTAACCGCGTAAGTCTCGGCACTGGCAACGTGGGGCTGGATAAGTTCCAGAATTTCGATTGCTCGATCCATAATGTTCGCTCCTATGCCTGGAATGCACTCGGTTGTTTGCTCGATTGACCGCCGACCAGCACATTTTTGATGCGGACGTGGGGTGCGCCCGTCCCAACCGGTAGACCGCTTTGACCGCCTTTGCCACAGCCGCCCGGACTCCATTCGAGGTCGTTACCGATAGCCTCGATGTTTTCCAACGTAGTAAAGACGTTGCCGCTCAGAATTACGTCTTTGACCAGTTCGGCAAGCTGCCCATTGCGGATCATATAACCGTACTGGCTGCTGAACGAAAAGTTCTCCATTGCGGTCTGTCCGCCGATAGCGTCTACGGCGTAGATGCCAAGTTCGACATCCTTAATCATATCCTCGAACGAGGTATCACCCGGCTTGATACAGGTGTTGGTCATCCGCACAAGCGGGGCGTAGCGGTAGCTGAGGGCGCGGGCGTTGCCGGTTGGGGTTTCGCCCAATTTAGCGGCGGTCTCGCGGCTGTGCAACCGGCCTACCAGTTCGCCTTCTTTGACCAGATAAGTCTCCTGGCTGGGGGTACCTTCGTCGTCATAGGCCAGCGAACCGTAAAGATGTTCGTGCGTACCGCCGTCACTGACGTTGAGCAGCGATGTTCCAAAACGCCGTCCCAATCGCATCATCTCCTGGGCGCGGGGGTTCTGGTCGATATGGTCGGCTTCGGAGAGGTGTCCAAAGGCTTCGTGGATAAAGACCCCGGCCAGCTTCTGGTTGAGGATAACGGTATAATTCCCGGCCTGGACGGGCTTGGCCTGAAGCATATCGACGGCTCGTTTGGCGATACCGGCCACCTTTTCTTCCTGGTTGTAAATCTGGTTAAAATCCCAGGCCACGTGCGTACTATCGTAGGCCGATTGGACGTTCGAGCCTTCGCGGGCGGTTGCGCTATAACGCAAACTGCTGTAAGGCTTTTCCTGCTTGATATAAGTGCCGTCGCTGTTGCCATAATGGACGGTCAGCAGGGTATCACTGTAGCCGACCGAGGAGTCTTGCAGGCCAGGATTGGAGAGCAATACGTTGTTATAGTGGTCGGTAACGTCTTTCTTGGTCGAAAGATCGACTTTGCGAAAGTCGTTTTCCATCTCGACCGACATCTCATAGACGTGCGGCACGACCTCGGCCAGCTTGGTGTCGCCATCGCTCATGGCTTTGGCACATTCGAGCGCGAGGGCAACCTGCCGGTCTAGCCCGTCCAGGCTGTTAAAAGTGCTGACCCCCCAGTTGCCGTTGTGCAGCACCCGTACAACCCCACCCACGTCGCGGCCTGTATTAACCGTTTCGAGTATCTTGCCCCGATAGGCAATGCTGGTGGAGTCTTTGGTTTCAATCCGTATTTCGGTATATTGAGCCTTGCTCTTTTTCAGAGCGTCGGCGATTCGCTCTCGTATCATCAATTTAACCTTTCATGCTTATTTCGCTCGGAACCTATTCCAAGTTAGAGCCATATTATAGCCGATTAGGTCAAATGATGTTGCCTTTTGCCCTTGTTATATCCCTTCAACGAGTGACTTACACTATATACAACTGCCTTAAATTGATATATTATTCATAGTCGATATTAGGATAAAGGTATACAATGAGAACTAAAAGAGTTGCGCACAATTCAATCTGGCATTTGATCGGTTTATACTTGTTGAGCTTGTTGGTACTGCTTTTGATCGGCTTATGCGCCGCTTATGCTATTTTCACCCTCGATGTTTTGCGCCAGCTAGATCAGGAGGGACTGAAGACTGAGGCGACTATAACCAGCCATGTTATCCGCAAAAGCAGCAAAGGCGTAAAAAAATACTCTATTATATACCGTTATAATGCAGTGGTTGGGGGAAGCGAAATCCAAATCTATACGGAGAAAAATATTAAAGAAGAAATTTATAATCGGCTGCTAGACGGTTCCCAGATACCGATAAGTTATTTGCCTTCTCATCCTAACACCAACCGGTTGATAGGCATCGAGGAGGATAATTTTGAGTTGGTGGGAACGCTGGTGGTTATGGGTGTACTTGGGCTATTTTGGGCCTTCTTGATAGTCAAATTATTCAAAAAGCATATGGATCGGAGACGGGAAAAATGGCTCGTCGGCTTGCGGTCAACGCAAGAGTGACAAAAAATTAATTTGACTCTACCTGTTAATGGTTCTATAATTACTCTAGCAACTGGGTTTTCTACCAGTGGCCTGGAATTAATTCGGCACACTCTAGGGGTGGGCCGTCCAATCTCTCCACGGGGTGCAGCGATGAAGACAGCACCGATAGATGCTGGCTCGGCAACCGCTATAGCCAGGGAACATAATAATGAGATCGTACCGGCTAAAACCGTCTTATCCGGCAGCCTGCAAGCTGTGCGGGTGTGTGAGATGGAAGCCGGGGCTGCGCGGAAAGTAAAAGGGCGACACAGGTAATTCACGAATTAGAACCTGGGTCGCTTTTTTAGTTGCACAAAAAGCGGGGTTCGGCTTTAGTTAAAGACTAAAGATTGAAACTGGTGGGGAGGATTGAAAGCCAGGCGGGATAGGTGAGAAGAAGGGATTCTAAGTTATTAACAAGTATAAACGGCACGGCTAGACTTACCCCCGACTAAGGTTATGTAGCCGACCGGGCTGACCCCCACTGCAAAGACGCACTCAGGGGGAGGCCAAAAGCATCGAAGGAGGCTTTTATGAATAGCAGCTTATACGGGAAGATCGAGAAGGCCATTCGTTACCAGCAAGAACCAGGGCGCATTCACTTCCAAACTGCTCAAGCTGAATTTCGTGGCAATCATGACAACTACACCGTCACGCTCAAGGATTCCAACTGGCATTGTACTTGCCATACCTTCGCTACCGGCTTTGAAACCTGCCCCCACATTATGGCTATGCAGCGCATCCTCCACGACATGCTCGATGTCGAAGCTCGTAGCACCCACCCTGAATTGGTTGGGGAAGGTGCGGCCTTACCTACTCCCTAGCTAGTCGGAGCTTCCCAGCGTTTTTAACTTTCACCATCTCGGAACTGTAGAACCGCTTTCCTCATGCAAGGAGAGCGGTTTTTGAATGAATAGGTATCAGGTGTCAGGTGTCAGGTGTCAGGTGTCAGGTCTCAACTAAACCCGCTTTACTCATTCTGCATTCTGCATTCTCTATTCTGCATTCTCTATTCTCTATTCTGCATTTCTTCTAGGCGCGTTTGACGTTGGACGGTCACTTTGTTATGATTTGAGTTATATGAAGATGAGTATGTTTCAGGTCTATTTAATCTATTGTACTAAAGGGTGATTGTAGAGAAAGGATCGAGGCGGATTGGATTTTGTAATAAAGCTGCTGGCAGGGGCCGGGCTGGCAATACCCTGTGGGCTAAACCCTTACCTGCCTTTGCTGGTAGTGGCAATTGCAGGGGTGGGTGGTAAGACGACCCTCTACGGCCCATTCGATTTTTTGGGAAGTTGGCCGGTCGTAATCATACTGGCGTTGTTGGTCGGTATCGACATTTTTGCCGATAAATTCCCCCAGGTCGAAAAGCTCTACCTAAACCTGAACTATGTTATCAGGCCGATAGCAGGCGCAATCGCGTTCTCGGCTATCGTGCCACCTTCCCAAATTCCGACCGCCTTGAGTCTGGTACTAGGGTTGATTTTGGCCGAAGGGACTTATTTGCTCAAAAATGGTTGGCGACCGGCAATGCTGGCCCGGAGCAAAGTAGCAGTCGTGCTAGAACCGCTTATCAGTATGGGCGAAGATGTGTTGGCAGCGGGCCTGGCCTTGCTGACATTGGTCGCGCCGGTGGTTGGGGGGCCGCTGGCAATCTTATTGTTGGGAGGGATGGGCTGGTGGTGGCTGAGTTTGCGGCGGCAACCACGTCCGTTGGTGGAAGCCGAGCCGACCCGCACCCTGCCCAAAAGCAGCTAAACGGGCCTGATCGCCCCTACTGAAATCCGTTTTTAGTGCAAAATAGCTAGAAAAATCAAAATGAAAATTGGGATTGATGCCAGCCGTTTGGCAGTGGGGCAACGCACCGGCACCGAGAATTATGCTTTTCAGATGATTCGTGGGCTGGTAGAGCTTGCCGGGCAGCAAGACCAATTTGTGCTTTACTTTAACCAACCGCCTGCTCCGCTGGTCTTGCACGGGCTTGGTCTCAGCCATAACAATGTCGAATTACGCACGATCCCTTTTCCGAGGGTCTGGACCCACGCCCGGTTAAGTTTTGATCTAATGCGCCACCCTCCCGACCGCCTGTTTATCCCGGCCCACGTGCTACCCCTGCTTCATCCGGCCCACTCGGTCGTCACTATTCACGATTTAGGTTATCTTTATTACCCTCAGGCGCATACTCCTAATGCTCGACGCTATCTTGATCTATCTACCCGGATGAGCGCCCGCCGCGCCCGCCGGGTGATCGCGGTCAGTCAGGCCACCAAGACCGATTTGATCCGTCACTATGCGATTCCGGCAGAGAAAATAACCGTCATTCATCACGGCTTCGACCGACAGCACTACCGGCCTATTACCGACCGGCAAGCCCGACAAGAGGCCCGCGCCCATTATGGGATCGGTTCTGGCCGTTTTTTGCTGTATGTCGGGACGCTTCAACCGCGCAAAAACCTGATTCGGTTGCTCCAAACTTTCGAGCGGTTGGTGGTCGATCCGGCCTTTTCGGATGTGCAACTGGTGTTGGGGGGTAAGCCGGGCTGGTTGAGCCAGCCGATTTTGGAGCAAGCCGCCCTTATGCAGCATAGATGGCCGGGCCGCTTGCTGTTGCCGGGCTACCTGTCCGATCAGGATTTGCCCGCTTTACTCAGCGACGCGACGGCTTTTGTTTTCCCGTCGCTCTACGAAGGGTTTGGAATGCCGGTGCTAGAGGCGTTGGCTTGCGGTTGCCCGGTGGTCTGTTCCAATTCGAGCAGCCTGCCGGAAGTAGCCGGTGATGCCGCTCTTTATCATCATCCGCTCGATACCCTTGCCCTGGAAGATCAAATCCGCCGCCTTTTAACTCAGCCAGAATTGGCCCACGAATTGCGCCGCAAAGGGTTTGAACAGGCCGCCCATTTCTCCTGGGAACGCTGCGTTGAGCAGACCTGGCAAGTTTTGCAAGGATAAAGTAGAGGTAAAAATTTGTAACTACTCAGCTTACCCATTTTGGGCGACCACACAGGGTCGCACCCTACAACCGATTTCGGGTAGGGGCGACCCTATGTGGTCGCCCGGTGTGAGTAGTTACAAAAATTTACGATTTACCCCTAGACCACTCAGTACTAATCGAATTGCCAGCGTGTCGCACTCTTGAGGAAATCGCTTTCCAGCCAGGCATAGACTACACCGGGCCGCAATATATAATAAAGCGCATCGAGTGGGTTGGAGTCAAATTCGGGTTTGAAGCCAGGATATTTTACGCCATAGGCTTCCGCCATTGGCTCAAATAAGCGGCGGTCGGTCAAGACTTCGACTCTACCCTCGAAGATTATGACCTCGTCACCACTTTCGAGGTGTACAACCACCTGGGGATTGGCAGCTAGATTGCGCCCTTTGCGCGAGAGACGGCCTGTGCTGAAGTAGAAGGTTTCGTCGAGCCAGACTCCCCAGACGGGCGCGGCGTGGGGACGACCATCGGGCCGGGTTGTCCCGATCCAGTAGTTACGTGATTGATCCATCCGTTCGCTCACCCAATTCCAGGGCAGCATCCCTTCCAGGTCGGTCTGGTCAATTCCGTATCCTTTCACTACTTGCAGGCGGCCTGGTTTTGGTAGTACAAACTTAGGCCGCTGTTCCTGTTCTGCCATTGTATGCTCTCCTGTTTAATCGGTTGTTAACCACCAATAAAGTATAACAGGAGTTTCTTGACATCTTGTGTCATATTGATAAGTCAGTTTTATTTTTTAGGTTTCTTGTCGTCGTTGCCCTTGCCTTTGTCGTCCGGTTTATCTTTTTCTTTGTCTTTTTTGCCTTTGTCTTCATCGTTGCCCGGTGCTATCGGGGCGGGGTTGACTACGGTTAGATTGACGATTACTATCGAGCCGTTGCTGTAACGATTGCCCTTGAACTTGACCCGCAAGCCAATCTTGAGCGACGGGCCAAGCTGAGTTACTAAGTCCGGCAGCATCACATATTGCAAATTGTTGATGACAACTACCGTCAGGTTATTGACAATCGTTATATTTTGAACCACACCCTCGACTTCGACCGACACGGGCGTGGGCGGTAGAGTCGTAGTTGGAGCAGGCGTAAGCGTCGGTATAGCCGTAGGTGTAACGCTGGGCATGGGCGTGACCGTCGGCAAAGGCGAAGCCGAAGGGGGTGGTTGCGGACTCTGGGTTGGCAGGATTGTTTTGCCGGGTAGGGCCGTTACTGTCGGCAGAGGGGCTGGCCCGACCGAGAGAGCCAAGAGTTGACCGCCTGCGTTTGGCTTGACTTCCACCCGCACCGCTTGACCCGGCTTTACATCTTGCAAGTTGAAAACGGTCGAAGCATCGGTCAGAATGCGCTGTCCATCGACTACAATATAGCCCTGCCCAACTTCTTCAAGGGTTCCGGCCCGGACAAGTGGCGAAGACGAAGGCAAAGTTATTACTAAGACGACCACCGTGACCAGCACCACGAGTACGGCCCCGATAAGCGCCAGTTGAAGCTTGCCGGGGAGCGTCCAGCCTGACCAATTGCGTGGTCGGGTCGGGGGCGGCATAGGCGGTGGTGTAGGCGGTGGCGCAGGTTGGGCGGGTGGTTGGTCAATCGGTTGGTAAGGTTGCGGATTTCCCAGCAGTTGAGCGGTCAGGCTGGTGTTGAGGGCGGCAAAGGTTGCGGCAGGCAGAAAATAGCGCGGCAAGGCTCTGGCCTCTCGCACAATCTCGACCATTGGCAAGATTTCGATAGCTTCGATAGCCGAACTAATCGCACCCTGTGGGTCCTGCCCACGCTCTAAAAGCGCGGCCGCACTATCAAATATTTCTTCCAGCCGCATTTCGCTGCTCATCTTGTCTCGCCCTGTCCCTTAGCTGTTTTACCTTTACCGACCATCGGCGTATCGTTCGCCTCATCGAGAGCCTGGCGCAGATTGCGGACGGCCCGATATTGGAGACTTTTGATCGCCGCCACACTTTTTTCAAGCATCGTAGAGACCTGCTCTAGCTCAAAGCCTTCCACAAAGCGCAGGACAAAGACCGCTCGTTGGTCTTCCGGCAGGGCCACGATAGCCTGTTGTAATTCCTCGCGCTCGGCCAGTTGTTCGGCCATTTCGCCACCATCTGCCGCTCCCCAATCGCTGGGCGGGTTGACGATAAGGCTGTTATCCCAATCGACGGCCTCTAGCGAGACGGCTTTGTGACGATTGCGCTGGCGAAAATGATCGACCAGCAGATTATGAGCGATGCGAAAGACCCAGGCTTTGAAAGGCACCTCGCGCTGAACATAACCGCCAACCTTTTCGATTATGCGGGTAAAGGTCTCGCTAACGATGTCTTCGGCCAGGTGATGATCGCCGCTATGGTAGTAGGCGTAGTTATATAAGCGGTGGGCATACTGCTGCAAGAGCAGGCCCACCGCTTCGCCGTCGCGTTGTTGTAAACGCGCTACCAGTTCCGCATCACTCAGTTCCATTCGCCTCTTAGCTTACTTTTTGGGCTTTTTGTTGTCGTTGCCTTTGCCGTTATCGTGATCTTTTGGGCTGTCTTTTTCCTTCTTGCCCTTGTCTTTGCCATGCTCTTCGTCGTCACCACCGACTACGACGACCGGGGCGACTACGACATTATTAATGGCGATCACGTTAATTATAATAACATTCCCATCCGCCGAACGTTTACCATCCAGCTTGATTTTTAGGCCGATCTTGAGCGAAGGGCCATAGCGGACGACTATTTCGGGAGGCAAGACGTACTGGATGTTGTTGATGACTATAACGGTCACATTGTTGTTGATGATGATATTCTGGATTATACCGTCAATCACAATCGGGCCGACTACAACCAGTCCGGCAGTGGCGGCAGGCGTAGGAGTCGCAGTTAGACTCGGCGTGCTAGTCGGATCGGTTATATGGGTCGGGGCCGGACTAGGGGTAGCCGTCGGCGCAACGACGGTCGGGCTGACGCTGGCAGTCTGGCTCGGCATGGGCGTAACGGTCGGGAGTGGATTAACGGTCGGCACGACCGTCGCGACAGCTGAATTTGGGTTGGATACGTTGACCTGAAGCGCAATCAAAAGCTTGTCTTTGTTGGTCAGACCTCGAATACGAGCCAGCGTGCCGGGCGTGAGGGGGCCGACCACGACGGTATTGCCGGGATTATAAATCTTGCGACCCTCGACCAGCCAGCCATCGCTGGTAATATTATCGACCACCCCTTCGATCTCCCAGTTGCTCCCCGGTTGGTCGGTGCTGGCCCAGGCCACCCCTTTAGAGTTATTTTCGCCGCAACCGACCAGCAGGGCCGCACTCATCACCAGGGCTACTACACTTAATAAGACCTTGTACCGCTTGTTCAATGACATCAAATCTGCTCCTTCTTGGAATAAACCAATTATTAAATTACCTTCGACATCCCTGAACGCAAAAAAAGCTCCAAAGTAGCGCCTATTTTGACGAGTTTTCAAAATTCGTGTAACTACTCAGACCGGGCGACCACAAGGGTCGCCCCTACCACGAATTTTGGGTAGGGGCGACCCTTGTGGTCGCCCAAAGTAGGCAAGCTGAGTAGTTACAAATTCGTTTGAAATGGACAGTCAGGCTGGAATGTGCTAAAAGTCTTATGGAGTTATTTGGAATAACGGAGTGAATCAAGCGATGGATGGCTGGTGGTTGGCGCTGCAAATCGGGGTGTTTGGACTGGCCTTGTGGCTGGGGCTATATCTGATCGGGCGCGACTTAAAAAGCGTGCGGTTACGGTTGGCCGGGCTAGGGCTGGTTTCGTATGGGGTGGGCTGGGGTCTCGAACTTTTGGGGCAGGCCGCGACGACGGAACTGGCCCGCGAAATCGCCCGATGGCGCTGGCCTTTCTTCTTTCTACCGGCCCTATTTTGGACCGGCGCGATAATCTATTTGCTACCTACCGATAAACCCTGGCAGGCGACGCTGGCACGGGTCTGGCGTAACGGTCTGTTGCCAGTCGCCTTGCTATTTTACCTCGTGGCGGCAGCTACCAACCAGTTATTCGATAGTCAGGGCAACCGGCCCAGTAGCGGACTGGCCTATGCGGTTTTTATCCTCCTGATTATATTGCCGTTGTTAGGGGCGTTGCTGCTGGTCTGGCAGGTCTATCGGGCCAGCCGTCTGTCGAATGGGACGGGGGTACTGCTGGTTGGCATCCTCTTTTTTAGTCTGAGCAGCGGGCTGCTGATCTTCCCGCTCGACTGGCTGTCGCGGCCTGTAATGCTAGGGTCGGTTGGGTTCGATCTGGGACTTTTAGGAGTAGGTATTGCGCTTTGGGATGCCTTCGATCAGGGTGAAGCTTTCTTGCCCGATTTTGTCCGCTCGTTTGATTATGCTTTCTTTACGGTGGTGTTGTTCGGCGGGCAGGTGGCCCTGGTGATGCTGCTGGCGACCGGGGTGACTTTCGCGATGCTGGCTCTTTTGCTGGCGACGGTCGGGACGGCTATTGCGGCTCAGGTTTTCGCGGCTCAGGTCGGAACGGCTCTTGATAGGCTGGCGTTGGCCCGCTTCCCGCGTTTGAGGCAGGCGCGGGCGGATTTGCGGATAGCCGCCAGCGTGCTGCCGCGTGTAAACGAGGGAGTCGAGCTTGAAGGGTTGGATGAGATCGAGTTTACCCGGCTGACCCGGCGGGCTTTTAGCTCGTTTGGCGATCTGCCCCGTCTGGCCGTCAGTCCGTTGATCTATTTGCCGTTGGTCGAAACGCGGTTGGCTCGACGCGGGGCTACCAAAGCTGATCCGTTGGAACGGGCGGTCGAACTAAAGGCGGTCTTGACCGAGAGTGTCTTACGCCTCAAACCACGCGGCAAGGGCGACTTCGGTACCGCCGACGAGTGGCGGCATTTTAACGCGCTCTATTTCCCCTATATTATGGGCCTCAAACCCTACAGCCGCCGGACCCAAAACGGGCCGTCCGACCCAACCACCCACACTGCCCTCGAATGGTTCCGCGACAACGTACCGGAGCGCACCCTCTACAACTGGCAAACCGCCGCCACCAAGTTAGTCGCCCACGATCTGCGACAACCGAGAGAAAGAGAATAGGGATTTACGATTTACCCCCAGAGGGGGCGAGGCCGCGATTTACGATTACAATATATGCTTTGCTCTTATAGCAAAGTGATACGGTCGCGTTTAGTTACTAAATTTAGCTTTTCTCGGCGGTCCTTGCGGTGAGTAGTTCCGATTAATCAACAATGAAAAGTTTAGCACCAGTGCTGGTTTGGGAACGATGCGCTTCTCCATCGTGTTGAACTTCGTAACTCATACCGGGGCTAAGTGTAAAAATACGTCCATCTTCCAATTCTGTAATAAGCTCGCCTTCCAGAACAAGAAGAACATGCCCACGCTTACACCAGTGATCGGCCTTATAACCTGGACTATATTCCACCATGCGAACACGGACACAACCCAAATCCAATGTGCGCCACAAAGCTTTGCCTGTTTCGCCCTTATGCTCTGTTACAGGAGTTTTTGACCAATCGGTTACGGTAAAGGGAATATTTGAAAGTTCCATGTAATATACCTCATTTGATATGTGCCAAATAATTCGGTGAAAGAGTGGCTAAAATTATTGACGGTTCTAATACAAAAGATTATAATTCAGTTGGCAATGCGCCCGTAGCTCAGGGGATAGAGCATCCGCCTTCTAAGCGGAGGGTCGCAGGTTCGAGACCTGCCGGGCGTACCTCTTTTGAAGCCCCCAGTAAAGCTGAAAGGGACTGAGCACTGAGTAGTTCGGTTGTAAGACCTTGCTCTGCCAATGGAGGTTTCCCCGGCCCTTGTTGGACCTTGCTCCACCAATAGATGTTCCCCTTCATCCTTCATCCCTCATCTCTCATCCCTTGTAAGCGTCCCACCGGCAGTGTTCAACTGGTGAACTTTTATGATACAGTCGTAGGGGCCGATAAAAATGATCGTATCGCTTTGGTTAAGCAAGAGGTGAGCGGGTGGATGCATGGTTGGTTCGAGATCGTCGGCGAGTTCCAAAAAATCCTGACTGGCTTTGACTTTAGCCGACCCTTCAAAACTTGAACCCAGCTTGCTAATCGGCTGCCGCAAGTGAGCCATCACCTGCACCCCGACCTGGCTTTGAAGCGTACCGACCGTCAGGCCACTCAACTGGCTACCGACCTGGACGACTTCCTGGGCCGCTGTAAACGGAACCCGACCAATATAAAAAGTACTCAACTGCTCATAATTAAAAGCTTCGGCGATAAAAGCGGGAGCCGCCAGCGATGAAGCACTCAAGGCGATATGAATATTAAAGTTACGTTCGATTTTATCGGCCAGGTTGCGGTCGAACAAGCGTAGCACAATCCGAATATCGTGCTTGAGGCTGACCGCCGCCAGAGCCGTTTCGAGATTTGCCAGGTCGTCGCTGGTCATGATCGCAATGCAGCGAGCTTTGGATAGATTAGCGGACTGCAAGCCCTCGCGCAACCGAGCATCAGCCTGGATAATCGGCACCCCTAACGCCCGTACTTGCGGGTTGAAGCGGTCATTGGTGTTGCGCTCGATCACCACCACCTGTTCGCCCCGCTCCAATAATCCCATCAGCGTCTTATAGCCGACCGTACCCAATCCACACAGCACCACATGATCGGTCAACTCGGTAGCCTGATTGCGGCCCAATTCTTGATCGAGCCTTAGGCTAATCAGCGCATTGGTCAGAAAAGCAAACATTACAGCAAACGTGGTCGTGCCGCTCAACATCATAATAATGCCAAAAATCTTGAGCGGCCATTCTT
This sequence comes from Chloroflexia bacterium, assembly GCA_038210655.1. Classification (GTDB taxonomy): domain Bacteria; phylum Chloroflexota; class Chloroflexia; order Chloroheliales; family Chloroheliaceae; genus 54-19. The sequence goes on along the minus strand of JBBQWM010000015.1, from coordinate 23,078 downwards.
GCAATGATAGGTTAAAATCGCCAAACCCGGTCGTCGTAATAATGGTGATCGTGAAATAAAAAGCGGTAATCCAATCCATATTGCCGGGGTTTCCACTGGGATCAACATAATTGTAAAACTGATGAAAGACGAACGTACCGAAAAAAACCACCAGCAACAACCCCAGCAAAGCGTACCGAAAAGGCCGTCCGACCTGTCGGAAGATACTTGCCACTACCCCTTTAACCCGCCCAACCTTGTGGGATTGTCGCGCTCGCATCGAAACCGGCTTGTCACTGTCGATATTTAATATCCGCTCGGCTTCCTCGATTTCGGTACGGGTCAAATGAACCGCTTCTAATTTCTTCATATCCTCGACAAAGCCGATCACTGTCACCCGGTCGCCCGGTTTTACCTGGGTTGATTTAGGCGGGCAGGCTATAAACTGAGCAGTCGAAGGTTCGTTTTCGCCAGCCGGGTTACGAAAAGCAGGCAGATCGGTCTGCAAAGCCAACATGGTTAATTTCGGGTACAGCGCTTCAAGCGTACCAGCTTTATCAATCGTCAGTTGAGCCACCGCTATCGTCTCGACCACATGCCGAACTTTTACCTTGAAAATATTGAGCAACCGACTGGGTAAGGCTGCCGATACAAAGGCTGGCCCGGCTTTTTCCGATAGGCTGACGCTACGTGAGTTCTTGACGGTCGAAACCAATTGCTTACCGATTTGCTGGTTGAAAAAGCTGGCGACCGTCCGAATACCGGGGACGATTTCGTTTGCCGCCAGCACCGTTTCCAGGTTATGCAAGTCGTCATTTTCGACCGTAATAACAGCCGCCGCCTTGCGAATACCGGCCCGTTCCAGCGCATCGGTAGTTCGGCTATCCTCGCGCAAAACCAATACCCCTCGCTTTTCGAGCAACCGAACCAACCGCTCCTCCGGTTCATCATCCAGCACCACCACCCGGATATTAACGGTCAAAAGTTGCTCGCTAATGCGATAGGCCAGGTTATTTACGCCACATAGAATAATATGGTTGTACCAGTTTTGGGGGTTATTATCGTTAACAAAAACTGGCTCTACCTGGGAGAATTTAGTTCTTATCTCTTGCATGACACACTCTATCCTGGACGCTGCCCAGCGCAAAGTGCGCTAGTTTTATATGGTTCGCTCCAAGCGTCTGTATTAGTTCAACCGATAGGGGACACGCTTGTAGTTTATCAAATCCAGGCTGGTTTGGCTACAACCTGTCCCTTTGAGGGTGCGGGTCAGATTTTTGCACGGGTTCAAACAGTAAAACGGGTAAAAGTGAAAACCTAGCTCCAAACCACTCAAAAATATATTAGAAAAATCCCCGCAGAAATTTTTCTAATATATACTTACCTCTCCGGTTTCGGGTGTGGTACCGCCTTGCCAGTGTGCAAAAATCTGACGCTCACCCTCCCTTTGAGGGGGTGGAACCGCAATTTCCAAAATTCGGTTCAAATGTAATGTCTTTCGTAACGTTAATTTGCTATGATCTATTTAGTCGAACTGAAAAGCGTCGCGCAATCATCCAGCTATCTACTTACGTCTTCTCAACATCCTTGCACTATCTCGCTATTATCTTCAACGCACGACGCTTTTGGCTCGCATTATTGGGTGTAGGAATAACCTATACTATTTGCAGTTTCTCAATGTCATACTTGCGTCACTCCAACTTCTTACAAACGTCGTTTCAACTCTCTTTAACGTCTCTCTTTTCGCTTATACAGATCGACTCTTCAAATCAAAAGCATACTACTCTAACAAGGAGCGTACCAATTATTTGCAGTACGCTCTTTTCTTTTGCCAGTTTTCCCCACTGTACACAAAATGTGGGTAACTATCTCTAATTCTATACTAACTATTGTGGTCTCTTTCTGGCAATCTACCTTTTAGAACATTTTTCTTCAAAATTTTAGACTCTTTTTACTTTCTTATCTATTAAATTCCTTTTGTTCTATCTGCTTGGCTGTCTCTATTTTCGATGAGAAGCGTGTTAACTTGAAGGGGGTGCGGGTCAATTTTTTGCAAACTAGCCAGGCTGTGCCACACCCGAAACCGGGCAGGTAAGTATGTATTAGAAAAAATTTCTGCGAAAATTCTTCTAATGTATTTTTTTGAGTGGTTTGGAACGAGGTTTTCACAGTTCCTGCCATTAATGTTTGAACCCGTGCAGAAATTGACGCGCACCCATTTGACGGCAGATTCTTGACTTCCAACTGGCCTAAGCGTAAACTCTGAGAGAGGAGTAAGACGTAAAATACCTGCAAGACACTTTAGGTAAGAATGAACCCACTTATAAGATTGATCGCAGCGGCGGCGCTGGGGGTAGCCTGGTACATCGTTACACGGGCCTATGCCCCCGAAAGCCGGATTTCAAAAGAAGACCCTGCCGGGATCGCCCAGCGGCGTGAAATTACCGGCGCATTGCGGGCGATGGCGTTTTTCTGTCTGGTCTGGTTTATCATCAGCACCGTCGTGATATTTGTCTTTGCCCTGTTGATCGCCTTGATCGACCCACCCAAAAACCGGAGCTATTTCGAGGCGTTTGGCGATATCGTCAACTCGGCTTCGGGCAATAGCGGCCCCCTTAGCCCGTTTAGTTTGTGGGGGGCAATCGCGACGCTGGTAGCGACGGTCGGGGCGCTTTGGCTCAGTCAGCGTACCGCTCGCAACCAATCTATTTTAGACCTGGGCTTGCGGCTCTACCGCGAGTTGCCTTTTGACGCGCTAATCGGGTTGCTGCTCGGCCCGATCCTGCTGGCGCTTATCTTCCAGCTTGAAAGCTTGTTTGGCTATGTACTGGGTAGCCCCGGCCCGAACTATAATTGGGGTCAACTGGCCCAATACACGGCGATCTTTTTGTGCATCGCAATTAGCGAGGAACTGGTGGTACGCGGCTATTTGCTCCAGACGGTCAATCAAGTTTGGGGCGGCGTAGCGGCAGTCGTCACGACTTCGATTTTCTGGGGCTTTGCCCATTTGCTAAACCCACGTGCCAGCCTGTTTGGGGTCTTTAATATTATCGTGATCGGAATGCTGTTTGCTTACGCCTATAATATCACCGGGCGTTTGTGGCTACCGATCTTGCTGCACTTTTCGTGGAACTTTGCCGAGGGCGCGGTTTTTGGTTATCCCGTTAGCGGCTTCCAAATCAGCGACCCGATTTTTCAAACTTTTGTCAATGGCCCTCAAGAAATGACCGGCGGCCTGTTTGGGCCGGAAGGTGGCCTGATTTCACTTTTTGCGGTTGTAGTCGGTGGGCTGATCCTGTATGGCTGGGAGCGCAGCAGGCGTTCTCCACAACCCTCCGAAAAATGAGAACGCTTATGAGTACCCTTAAGAATGAGAACGCTTATGAATACCATTAAGAAAGAAGTCCCTTTACAACTGATGACCAGTACGGTCGTTACCGAGAACCATCAAATCCAGAGCCAGGATGGGTTGAACATCCACCTGCATAGTTGGAGCAGTGCTACCCCACCCGACAAAGTGGTGGTGGTCGTTCACGGGATGGGCGGACACGGTGGCTATTATGCCGATTCTATCGCGCTGCATCTGGCCCCGCTGGGCGTGGCGGTCTATGCCCCCGATTTGCGCGGACACGGCCTGAGCGATGGCAAACGGGGCGACATCGCTACTTTCCAGCACTTCCAGCTTGACCTAGCGGCAAGTATCCTTAAAGCACGCGAATTGCATCCTGGTCTGCCCCTGTTCTTGTTGGGCGAGAGTATGGGTACGCCGATTGCGATTACCTATGCTGCAACTGCTCCCGCCGCCGCCCGACCCGATTTTCTGGCCCTGATCGCCTGCGTGGTCGCGCCTTCGGTTATGCCGTATCCCAGCGAGGTCTTAAGGACGCTTTATTATCTGGCCCGCGACCGGCAGCGTTGCGCGATCCCGATCACCGGGCGTGAAGAACAGGGCGTGCGCGACCTCGATTTTATCAAAGTTCTAAAGAATGACCCACTTTTTAACCGCCGGGTTAGCGTCCGCTTTCTATCCAATATGACCTGGCACATGCAGCAAGCCGCCCGGATGCATAATCGGCTGACCTTGCCAGTCTTTCAGGCCCAGGGCGGACAGGACTTTACGGTCAATCACCGCCGCACTCGCGCTTTCTTCCAACGGATCGCCGCCCTCGACAAGGAGCTACATTACTTTCCACAAGCCTATCACGCTCTTCTCAACGACCCAGATGCGCCCCAGGTGCGCCAACGCCTCTTCGATTGGATGGAGCGTCAGCGCATAGCGAGGGGACTTTAACGAGCGGAAACCGGCAAGCCTATAAATGCTTCGATAAGCTCTACTAGACGTTCCGGCTGATCTAGCGAGACAAAAGTAAGGGCTTCCTCAATGAACTCTAGCCGGGCATTGGGGAAGGCGCGGGTCAGCCTCTCAGCATATTGACGAGTAAAAAAATAGTCTTGACTACCCCAGGCCAATAATACCGGCTTGTCGAAGCTACCGAACCGGGTAGCCGCTTCCAGTGTGTAGCGATTGGAAACACCCCGTAGAAGTTTGCGGACATCCCGTTGAATAGCCTTGTCGGTAGCTACTGGTCGGAAAAAAGATTGCCTGATTGCGGCTTCGGTCGGGTATTTGGTTAAAACGGCTAAAAGCGACTTTTGGAGAAATTTGCTTTGCAGCACTCGCCCCAATAGAGCCACAAAACCCGGCACACGAGCGCCCCACACTAAAGGCCGGAATACCACCGGCGGAAAATTCTTAAAGGCATCGCAATTAGTTAAGATAAGCCTGGCTATACGCTGCGGATAGCGAGTTATTACAAGCTGGCAAAGCGCCCCGCCGGTATCATTGCCAATCAGGGTGACGGCCTCCAAATCTAATGCCTCAATAAAGTCTGAGATCAGCTTTGCCAGTCCAGGCGGAGTTAAATCCGCCTCGGCTTTTGCTGCTATTTCGTGCGATCCAAGTGGCAAATCTGGCACAATACAGCGATAATGTTGGGCCAGCCTGGGTACAACCTTGTACCACAAATCTCCATTGACTAGCGCACCGTGTATAAAGACCAATGGCTCACCAGAACCACATTCACGATAGCGGATTATACCTTGAGAAAGTTGTACTTCTTTGCGGCTGCCAAGTGCTTCAGATTGGGACATAATTCTTCATCTCCTATTCGTATAAAACCTTTTGCAATAAATATATAACCTAAAGAAGCACTTACCCAAATACAAGGGAAGCGCCTCTTTATCTTAAGGCCGCGACCGCCACAGCGCGTAGAACTGGACTACCGCGAGAGTTGCTACCACATCGGCTAAAATCCCGATGGCCCATTTGCCCTCGGTCGAAAGTGCCGACCAGCCGACCGCGATAATAACTGCGCTGGCAATCACCCATACGCAGTTGAGGAGCGGAACCAACCAGGCCAACCGCCGGTCAATCGGTCTGCGCGAGGTCGTCCAGAACAACACTGCGCCATAGACCAAAAGACCCAGCCCGACCAATTCCACCACCAGCCAATTATTGAGACCCAGCAAAGCTGCGACCGCTCCGGCCCCGACCGCCATTACAATCCCACAGACGATACATAGCAAACCGTCTGCCTGTAAAGCCCGCCTAACCAGCGTGCTACCACTGTTACCGATCATAGCTTGAGTTGCCATATTTGAGAGAACCTCCTTTAGAGTTAACAGGAATAGACAGGATGCACAGGATTAAATATAGGTTGCCGTACTCTCTGGTGACTGGCTAATTTTATTGGCGCAGCGGCATCCTGTGTACATTGTCTCCCTTGTTTTATTTGCTTCGACGCTCTCACAATACCGCCAAAAGGACTGCCGAGTATATGAAAAGTACTGCCAAATAGTGCCAGTTTTGGGCAATGCAGAAGTCAGAATGCAGAATAGAGAATGCGGAAGGCAGAAGAGAATTAATGGAGAAGCATGTATTGTAATCGTAAATCGCGGCCTCGCCCCTCTGGAGGTAAATCGTAAATCCCCTAGTTTGCCAGCAGAGCGCGAATAGAATGGCTACAGGCTAACCGCATTTGTTCGGGCGTAACGGCTGGATTGCCGAGTGCCGCATGAATACCCAACCCATCGATGATACCGATCAGGGAAAGGGTCGCCAGTTCTGCGTCTAGCGAACGGAACACGCCTTGCTGGATACCGTCTTCGAGGATCGATTTTAGGAGGGTGAACCAACTGGTAAAACGCCGCTCGTTAAGTTGTCGCAACGGTTCGTTGTGGATCGCCTTGACCCAGAAGTTGAGCGAAATCTGCCACTCGCGCCGGTCTTCGGGCGAGTCAGGCAACGAGAGCGTTATAATGCGGTCGAGCCGCCGCCAGGGATTATTTGTCTCGTTCATGACCTGTCGCATACGTCTACCGACCGACCAGGAAGTCGTCCGTATCGCCGAAATCAGCACATCCTCTTTGTTCTTAAAATAGTGGTTGACCGTCCCGGTGCTGCATCCGGCTTTGGCGGCAACCGCTTGCATGGTGGTATTTTCAAAACCAAACTCGGCAATACATTCCTGAGCCGCTTTTATCACCGCTGCCCGCCGGATCGGTTCCATCCCAACTTTTGGCATTTTCGTTCCTTTTTATTAACAGGGCTTTTTAAATTAACAGGGATAGACAGGATTTACAGGATATAATCGATGTTGAAAACTAATTTAAGGCTCCTATTACGCGCTGCATAGATTGTTTTCATCGGCTTTATTTATATCGGACAGTCGATCTAAAGTCAAATGAGCTTGAGTTTCTAACCTATTTACAAGGCTGCAATCAGCTTATGTTATAATCGGATGACACAGGCTAACCTGTTTTGTAGTAGAGAAGGCAACGCAATGCGAACTCAATCTTCCGACACCAGCCTTGAAGCTGAAAAAGTACATATAGAATTGCTTAGAAAAGTCGGGGTTGTCCGGCGGTTTAACTTAATGCGTTCGCTTACTGCTACTACCCGACGACTGTCCTGGCAATCGCTAGGCCGGGTTCGGCCCGACCAGACCCTTACAGAAAAGCGGGTCTGGTTTGCAGGATTGCTTTACGGAGAGGAAATAGCTCAGGGCTTGAGGGTTGAGTTGCAGCAATTGGAGAAAGCGCCGGAAGTTATGAATGAAGATGTACTGGCAGCTATAAAGCCGGTCGTGGAAGCTTTGGAAGCTTTAGGGGTAGCCTATTTGATTGGTGGGTCGATAGCCAGTTCCATTCACGGAATACCCCGCTCGACCAACGATGCTGATCTGGTAGCCGATTTAGCGGAAGGGCAAGTCGCAGAATTTATATCCCGTTTGAAAGAGACTTATTATTTGGATGAAGCCGCGATCCGAGCCGCTATCGTTCAACATAGCTCTTTTAATTTGATCCATTTTGATAGTGTGGTCAAAATCGATATTTTTGTGCTTAAAAATGAATCTTTCCACCAAACCACTTTTGAGCGACGAGAACCGATTGAACTCGACAAGTCCGACCCCCACCGCTTTAACGTTTATACTCCGGAAGATATTATCTTGCATAAGCTGGTCTGGTACGACTCGGCTGGGCGGGTTTCTGAAAAACAATGGCTGGACATTTTAGGCGTACTCAAAATGCAGGGCGAAAGGCTAAATCGCTCCTATCTGATAGAGTGGAGCGAGAAATTGGGCCTGGCTGATTTGATGAAGCAAGCTTTTGAGGATACTGACTTATAGGTCATAAGCTAAATAACAACGTGTTAAGAGGGTGGGATACGCCCGATAATGGTCATTCCGGCCTGAATATGTTCTCCGATCCGGCATAGAATGTTACTACCCTCAACCGGGAGATAGAGGGTCGTCAGGAGGGGATTGCCAAAACCGCGCACCCCGATTTTTTCGATAGAGGTCAATGTCCGTCCGGCTTCGGTGCGGAACGAGATGAGGGGAGCGGCAAGGGGTGTCGGTAGCCGTAGCTTTTGGTAGGTGTCAGGCTGGAAGGTTAGCAAGAGACGCTGTCCGCCGGAGATTTCGAGACCTAGCTGGCTGATCGGTTCGTTGGCTGGTTGGTTGATATAGCGCACCTGGGCGGGTATTGGTGTGCGCTGGATCGGCACGTCTAGCGGGTGGCTGGCTATTTCGATCTTATAAGCCGGGCCGCCCACAAAGATTGGTTCGTCTGCTATTTCGGCGACCGAAATAACCTTTCCATCGACGGGAGCATAAAAATAATCCGAAGCCCTCCCGATATTCTCGCGTTCCGGGTCGCGGTAAGCGAAGGCAGTTAAGGTGCCAAGTGCCGCCAGCGCGTTACCAACCGGGCGCAGCCATCCGGCCCATTTCGCAGCCCACCACGCCACTATACCCAATCCAAAGAGAATCGCCATTCGCAGCCAGCCTTCGTAGGCGATAGTCGGACGTGGTATGAGCGAAATAAATAATTCTACAAAATAATTGCCGCGCTCTTCGACTGGGCCTCGGCTGGAATTCGTGTTAATTTTAGCCTTTTGATTAGTTGTCATAAATAGCAGTCAGATAACCTATATAGATTGCAACATGCTGAGCTAAACCGTCAGGTGTCAAGTTTGGGCTAGTTACCTGACACCTGATACCTCATACCTAGCCCTCAAGTTTACTTGCTCAAGTTACGCTCTATAATCTGAGCAATTTGCCTTAATGTCAGGCGTTATGTTACAGGCGTAGAGGGTTGTTGTCAACCAACCGGGTATGCTATAATTTTCGGAATGTAGTTAGCAAGAGGAGATATTTATGCATTTTACGGCTCCTGGCTCCAACCCCAACCAGTCCGGGCAAAACAACCCGACTATCCTGACCGCTTTTCATAGCGTGGCGCGTTATCTAACCAAAGACTCGACCCGCATTCTAAATGAGTGGTGGGAAGCGATCAAGCGCGAGTCGCCTTCGTTTGCCGAATTGGAAAAGTTGCGAAACCCGGTGCTGTATCACGAGCAAAGCCTCGAACTGATTATCAAAGCCCTGGAAGCCAAGAGCCGTCTCGAACAAGATGTACTGCTCGAACAAGTTACCCAGATGGCCCGCGAGATGGCGGGCGAACGGTTGCGCCAGGGCTTTTTGCTCAAGGATATTTTACTCTCGCTATCGGTTTTTCGGAGCGCGGTGTTGGATTCGGTCGGGCGCATGCTGTCGCATCGGCTGTGGGTGGCCTTCCCGGTCAATGTCTTGCAGATGGAAAAGCGGGTCAACGAGGCGATGGACATCCAGGTTGCGGCAGTCGCCGAAGCCTATATGAACGCCCGCGATGCGATCATCCGCCACCGCGAGGAAATGCTGCGCTTCCACAATTACCAATTGGTCAAGCTGAACGATCTGGCGGCGCGGATGGGTGAAAGTCTACTGCTGGATCAGGTCATGAACTCGGCAGCCGAAGCCTTGTGCGAGATGGCCGAACTTTCGGCGGGGGCCGTTGCGATCAAGGCTGATAAAACCGCGCCCAAGGTCAATATCGATTATGGGCATAGTGGCTGCACCCCGGCAATTTTGGAATGGCTCAACTCGGAGTTTTTCCAGGAATTGAGCGAAGGGATCGTTGCCAGCACCCGCCCTTTGATCGTATCGAGTGTGGCGGACGATAGCCGGTTTAGCTATGCGGTTGGCTTTGGAGTCAGTTCGTTGTTGTGTGTGCCGCTTCGGACGGCGGATAAGGTGATCGGCGTGCTGTACGGTATCGACTATATTTCACGCGACTTCACCCCGCACGAAATAAACCTGATTTTGACCTTTGCAAATCAGGCGGCCCTGGCGATTGAAAACGCCCAGCTTTACAGCGCAGGCCAGCAAGCTTACGAAGAATTGCAGGAACTTGATAAGATCAAAGACGAGTTCGTCTCGATTGCCAGCCACGAAATTCGCACCCCCCTGGCCCTGATAAAAGGCTACAGCAGTACGCTTTTACGCCATGATTTGAAGCTGGCGGCGGAAAAGCAGCAAAAATTTATCGGCGGGATCGACGATGCCGCTAACCGCCTGGTCAATTTGATCGACAATTTGCTGAGTGTCTCGCGGATCGAGTCGGGCCGCTTCAAGATCAACCCGCAACCGGTCAATGTGCGCGAAGGGATCAAGAACGCGGTCGCTGGCTTCCAGGGTCAACTTGGCGGTCACGAACTGGTCTTAAATCTACCCAACGACGAGATGCGGGCGCGTTGCAACCGCGACCAATTTGAGCAGGTTCTAACCAACCTAATCTCCAACGCGATAAAATATTCGCCTAACGGTGGTACGATCACGGTCGGGGCGGGCCGAATAGCGGGCGAGGAAAACGGAAGCGGGGAGGTCGGGCCGGACAAGATCGAAATTCGGGTGAGCGACCAGGGCAGCGGGATTGGGCCGGAACATCTGACCCGTATCTTCGAGAAGTTCTATCGGGCCGAGACCGGCCTGACCCGCAAGACCCAGGGAACCGGCCTCGGTCTCTACATCTGCAAGAGCATTATCACTAGCTATGGCGGCGAAATTCGGGCCGAAAGCGTCCCTAATGAGGGCAGTAGCTTCATTATTCACCTGCCGGTCTGGAAGGTGGAGCAGGAACCAGTTAGGGATTAGATTTCTACTCCTCTAATCTGTTTGTTTTCAAATCTTACAACCTAATAGATTCAGATATTAGCCTAATTTGTGTTATAATATAATCGGCAATTTATACCAATATGAATAATCCCCATTAAAGTAAAAGTAATACTTAGCGTAATTAAAAGCTAAAAACTTAATAACACTAATAAAAGGAAGTTAACAATGTCGCAACAATTCGGCGGTGATTGGACAGTTGAAAAATTAGAACGCATCAGAAAATATTTGGCGGCTTATGTTACAGCCTTGAAAAAAAAGAATTTTCAAACATTTTATGTAGATGCTTTCGCAGGCACAGGCTACAATAAAGTCAAAGTCCAGCAAGATAGTACTCAATTAGAAATGGTTTTTTCGGAGTTGACTGAGCAAGAAACTAAAAAATTTGTAGAAGGGTCAGCCCGAATAGCTCTACAAATACAGCCTCCTTTTAATAAATATATTTTTATCGAGAAAAGCCAAAGCCGCTTTGCTGAGTTGGAAAAGCTTAAAACTGAATTCCCTGAACGTGCCAGTAGTCTTGCTTTTGTTAATGAAGATGCGAATATTTACATCAAGAAATTTTGCAACGGGATGCGTAATAACGAACGAGCAGTTATTTTTCTTGATCCTTTTGGCATGCAGGTAAGTTGGGGAACTATTCAAGCAATTGCGTCTACCAAAAAGGTAGATTTATGGTATCTCTTTCCGATGGGTATGGGCGTAAACAGAATGCTCAAAAGAGACGGCAATATCAATGAGGAGTGGCGGCGACTGCTTGATGAAATCTTTGGTACTCCCAGTTGGTACAATACTTTTTACCAGCCTAATCCTCAGCTAAATATGTTTGGCGGCGATCCGGGAGTAATAAAAGATGCCAATGAAGACTCTATCAAGAACTATGTAATAGCACGGTTGCAAACCGCTTTCCCTCAAGTTGCCAAGAATCCATTAGTTCTAAGAAATTCTAAAGGAAGTCCGCTTTATTTGCTTTGTTTTGCAGCAGAAAATCCTTTGGCTCTGAAAATAGCTGGGGATATTTTGAAGAAATAAGGGTTAGATATTAGTAAGCTCAAGCAAATTCGGCATTTCCTGCCATTCTCGTCCATCAAGAGATTTACCGCCACTTTTAGGTCTGAATCCACCGATCTGCTTTAGGAAGAACGGTACATTGTTAGTCAAACATAAATTTCTGACTTGGCGTAAATCTTCCAAGTTGACCGGACGATGATTAACACCGCTTTCACCACCAGCAATGACCCAATGAATGTTAGTAAGGTCGAGATCAGGCAAAGCGCCAAGTAGCGGCTCACAAGAAAGAAACCGCACCTTAGCCGGAACCTGGCGCAAGTAATCGGCCCTAATAGCGAAGCGATTATTTTCAATCGAAACACCTTGCCAGATATTTTCAGTCCATTTAACTTGACCAGCTTGAGCTATTTGAGCCAAACGTTCGTGCCGTTTAGTTAAAACCTGAAAAGTATGTTGACAAGCTTCATTCATAACCTTAAACACTTGCTGGATATATTCAAGTGGGACATCTGGATGAAAGAGATCACTCATGCTGTTTACGAACACTTTACGTGGCTTCTTCCATTGTAAAGGTAAATTAAGTAAGTCACTATGTAAGGTTATTTCAAACTCATTGCGGTAACGTTGATTGCCCATTGCTTTCAATCGTTTAGCTAAAGTTTTAGCATAACAGTTAGCGCAGCCAGGACTAAGCTGGGTACACCCAGTTAGTGGGTTCCAGGTGGATTCAGTCCATTCAATACCAGTTTTATCAGCCATAAAATATTCCTAATATCGATTAGCTACAAAGGAGTAGCAAAGCACGACCATTAAGCTACTATAGCACATTAATTCGGCCTAGTAAAGCATCAGTAACTTCCAAATTTTTATTTTTAATCTGGAATGTGTACATATTTTTGCGATCCGAACCTGAACCATCTTCATTTAGTTTAGTCCGATTTAGCAGATCGAACCTAAATTAGCTATGATCGGCTTGAAAAGAATGTGAGCAAGCTTATTGCCCAAAGTGGATATAATAGGGTACAATGTAGCCCATGAGAAAAACCTTTAACGGTGGAGTTTGGCCGGTTCGGGCAAGGGGCGAAGGTGTTAGGGCGCTGAATAGCGAGTGTTGGGCTAGGAACCAGAGTCAATAGATATTTACCCTGGGACTAGCGTTTAGTAAAGCATAAACATTCAAATTCAAAAGCCGTTTTACTCTCCGACTTGGTAGGGAAGCCGGGGGCCTTGCCGCTGAACCGATGACCGATAGTTAGCGAGGAGAAGAAGCATGACAGCCGAAGGCGAAAACAACGGACGTAAAATACTGGTGATCGACGACGAACCCGGTATTATCGAGATCGTCGAAGCAAACCTGGAAGGGGACGGCTTCGTGGTCGTGTCAGCGTCCAATGGCAAAGAAGGTTTGGAAAAGATTAAGAGCGAAAGCCCAGAGCTGGTAGTGCTGGATGTGATGATGCCGGAGATGGATGGCTGGGAAGTGTTGCGGCGGGTTGAGCAAGACCCCGATACAGCAGGGTTGCCGGTCATAATGCTGACGGCGAAAGCCGCTGACGAAGATTATATTCACGGTTTGGAAGAAGGCGCGGTCGAGTATATCACCAAGCCGTTTTATCCGCAGGAATTGGTTAATCGGATCAAGATTACCCTGATGGTACTCAACCCACGAATGCGGGACGAACGCCGTCGCAATTTGATCGCCAAGCGTAAAAGATTGATGGAGCAATAGGTAAGCCGGGGGGCGGGATCAGGATCAAGGGGCCGGGACTACACTTCACCACCAAGAAGTATTACAATCCCAACCCCCAACCACAACCCGCCACCTCAACCCCCAACCATATGCTAGTATGTATTAACCCGATGTGCCAGGCCCCCAACCCGGAAGGTTCTCACTTTTGCGGGCGGTGCGGCACTCATCTACCTTTACCAAATACGGGACCCCTCCTGGAGGCTACCCAATTTTGCCGTTCCTGCGGAAATCGGATCGAGAGCTATCCGAACGACCGCCGGATGTGTACAGTTTTGTTTGCCGACGTACACGGCTTTACCGCTATGAGCGAGACCCTCAATGATGTTGAAAAAGTCACCAACGTCATGAACGATGTATTTACCCGCCTGACCGAAAAAATTGTAGACCTGGGTGGCAGCATCGACAAGTACGCCGGTGACAACATCATGGCCCGTTTTGGCGCACCCGAAGCCCACGAAGACGACCCCGAACGGTCGGTACGGGCGGCGCTCGAAATGCAGGCCGAGCTAAAGAAAATCTCGCAAGAGCTACAGAGCCGCTACGGTTTTGTCCTTGATATGCGGATCGGCCTCAACACCGGCGAAGTAAACGCCGCCGAAGTGGGTGGCGAGGTGCGCGGCATCAGCTACAAACGCTATACCGTGATGGGCGATACGGTCAATCTGGCTTCGCGGCTCGAACACGAGGCCCGCATCGGTCACGTTTTGGTTGGTGATCTGACTTATCGCCTATCGGCCCACGCCTTCGAGTTTATCGACATGGGTTTCAAGCAAATCCGAGGTAAGCGCGAACCAGTCCATTGTTACGAAGTAATCGGGCCAAAGCAGGAGCGCAAGAACCGACGCGGATTGGCCGGGCGCGATCTACCTTTGATCGGGCGTGATACCGAATTGGTCGCCTTATGGGAACGGCTCGAAAAAGCTTTACAAAGTAACGGACAGGTTGTGTCGGTTGTGGGTGAGGCCGGGGTCGGCAAATCAAGCCTCTTGCGCGAGTTCAAGCGCCGGATCAACGCCTATGACCCGGACATCTGGTATCTGGACGGGGCGGCTTTCTCCTATTCGTCGGGTCAGTATTTTAGTCTGATGCGAACGATCCTATTTAAATATTGCAAGATCAACGACAACGAAGAAGAGCTTGAAATTCGTAAGAAGTTGCTGGCGGCGGTTAAAGAGCTAACCGACGAACAGAACGACCCGGACGCAACCGAGTTTGGCGAATATGCCGCCTTGCTGGGCCAGATTGCCGGGGTTTCGATGCCCAACGCTTTTATCGACGGCCTCGACCCTCAAAAGCGCAACAATTTGCTGATCGAAGCGATCACCGATTTTCTTTTGAACAAAGCCGATACCAACCCGCTTGTTCTGGTGTTGGACGATTTGCATTGGGTCGATAGCAACAGCCTGAAGGTAATCGACCGCATCGTAGCGAAGGTCTCAAGTGGTAATCCGGGCGATGGGAAGCGTGGCATGGATGTCTTGCTGTTGTTGTTGCATCGTCCCGACTTTAACCGGGTCTGGCCTATTTCGGCCCAAGCGCCCGATTGCTACGACTATATCAAGCTGGATCGCTTGACCCCCTCCCAAATGGAGCCGCTAGTACGCCAGTTTTTGGAAGAGTGGCTAAAAGTACAGGAGCCGGAGCGCGAACGTAAGGATGTCAGGAAATATAGTGTGGTTCCGACCCCGGTGATGCAAATGGTCGAGCGGGCCGGTGGTAACGCTTTCTTCGCCGAAGAAATTTTGAAGCGCTTGTTGGAAGATGGACACCTTGCCCCGGACGAAGCCGCCGAGAGCGGTTGGCGGGTTGAAGGTAATTTTGAGGACTTCAAGCCACCCGAAACGCTCCAGGAAATCTTGCTGGCGCGGGTTGATAACCTCGATATATACGACAAGCGCGTTTTGCAGGTCGCTTCGGTGGTCGGCAACCGCTTTGAGCGGCGTATTTTGCTGGGGGTGGACGAACTTAGCGCCGATCTGGAACGGGTCTCCCGCTCGATCAGCACTTTGCAACGCAAGGATTTGATCGCGGTCGAACGCACCGAGCCGGAAACCGAGTACAGCTTCCGTCATCACCTGACCCGTGATGTCGCTTACAACAATCTGCTGGGGGTCGAGCGCAGCAACTATCACGGTCAAATCGGGCAGGTGATCGAGCGCTATAAATCCGACCGCTTGCGTGATTATACCGTAGTTGATGATCTGGCCTATCATTACGAGCGCAGCAATAACGAAGAAAAAGCGGTGCAATATCTGATGCTGGCGGGTGGCATGCGTAAGGGTCTTTATCTTAACGATGAGGCCCTTAGAGCTTACACATTGGCCCAGGAAATCTTGCAAGGGCCGGACTTCCAGGGCCAGCCCGCTACGACGGCCCGGTTGGTCAAGATCGATAGCGAAATTGGCGATATACTGGCCCTTAAAGAAGAATATGGCGAGGCGATCACCCACTACAACGATGCGCTGGCAATCTGTGATGAGCCGATTGCGCGGATTGCATTAGGGGCCGAGTTGTTGGAAGTGCTGGGCAAGACCGGCGCTTACGACCGCGCTCTCGAAGCTTACGAGCAATCCCGCCGCGAGTTCGATGCCCTCCCGGAGGCCCAGAGCAAAGAAGACAAAACCCAGCACTTGCGGGCTAAGCTGCTTTATAAAGTGGGCTGGATTTATCATTTGCAAGGCCGCTATGATGAGGCTTTATCGGCTTATCAGGTTAGCCTGAGTCTGCTGGATACGGCTGACCCCAACAATCGGGAATTGCAGATCGACCGGGGTCGGGCCTACAATGGGCTGGGTAAAGTTTATATCGACAAGGGTGAGATTGCCGCTTCGGAAGAATGTTTGCAAAAGGCCGCGTTGCTGCACGAACAGACCCGCAAGCTGGACGCACTGGGCCGGGCCTACAACGATCTGGCTTCTATCGCGGTTCTCAAGGGCGATTTCGTCAAGGCCGAGCAGTATTTGAAGATGTCGCGGGACAACGCACAACGGGCCGGGGATGTCGAGACTGCTGCCGCCAGTTTGGGCGGGTTGGGGATCATTGCCAAGCTACAAGGGCGGTTGGAATTGGCTTTGCGCCACTTTCATAGTTTGGAAAACTCGCCCAACCCGGTTCATATTGCCAACGCTCAGATCAATATCGGGCAGGTTTTATTGCAGCAGGGTCGTTTCGATGCGGCCTTATCCGAACTGGACAAGGCCGTGACACTGGCAAACTCGCTGGGTGTCTCGGCCCTGGTAGCCGAGGGTTACAATACGATTGGTTGGCTCTACACCAATACGCGCAACTGGGTTGAGGCTGAACGCTGGCTCAACGAGGGGTTGCTTCGTTCGCAAGAGTTGAACAATCTGGAACTGGCGGGCGACTCGCGGCTTTATCGGTGTGAGCTTTACCTGGAACAACGCTCCCTCGAACGAGCCGAAGTCGAGCAGGACGCGGCGGAAAAGCTGATCGCTGAACTGGGCGACCCGTTGCGGGTTGGGCAGTTGGAGCGGTTAAAAGGGCGGTTGGCCTTTTTGCGGGGCGACTATAATTCATCGACCAAAGCCTTTGAAAAAGCCCTGGCAAGTCTTGAATCGCTTAAAGCCTTCTTGGAGATGTCGTATACCAAACTTTATTACGCCCATACTCTGCTGGCTTCCTATCGCCATACCAACGATGCGGAGACGCTCGAACACGCGCGTGGTTTGCTGATGCAGAGCGCCAGTACTTTTGAAGCTTGCGATGCGATGCTCAAAAAAGAGGAAACCGAGACCCTTTTGCGCGAGTTGCGTGAGCCAGGTGCTTTATAAGTCACAGGTCTGTAGTGATTTAGGTCATACGACCTATTGCATGTATAGATTAGAATATTAACAAGAACAAGCGCACAGACTTATCTGATGGTTAGTTTCGTTAGTAAAATTGGTCGCCAGGTTTGAAGAGATCACACAAATATAGGACTATGTAGCAGGCATCGTCACAGCTAGAGCGTGAGGTGCTAGTAAGGAGGGCCCCCAGATGGCTAGTGAAGGTTTACGCGCTTTGATTGCGCGAGCTAACAACGACAAAGAATTTTTACGTCAATTACTCAGCGACCCTGAATCAGCGGTCAGGGCCGGTGGCTTCGAGCTTTCTTCCGACGAAATGGAAGCCGTCCGCAGCCAATACCAGGGTCAGTTAACCGATGAGCAACTAGAAAATCGGGTTAGCAAAGCCTGGTTCCGCGTCGGCCCATAATCGGTCGCAACCGAGGGTTTATCTCTCAATCAGAAGATAAGCCCGGTCAATCTAAAAAAGAATTCTTAAGGAACGCATTCTGTCATCCCGCCTTTTGGGGTTAGGTTGACTCTGCGTTCTTTTTTGTATTATGAAGGCTAAATAAAACACAGGAAAAAAGCTCCTGGGTTAAGGGTCTGGCGGGTTAGATGGAATTAGGCCAGCGTTGTTTTACAACGGCTAACCATTTCAGCTTGCATTTGGTTGACCGCTCTGTTGACTACTCTTAGAAGCCCGACGGTACTTCGGAAATCTTCCAATGTTCCACTGGCACAGACAGCGGGGAGGCGGTGTTCGTAGAGCCAGTAATAATCCTGGCGAGTAGCTACAAGCACCTGGCGCAAAGTTTCCGTTTTGCCATCCAGGTCTACCTGACGTTCCAGCACGGTTAAAATTCTCTTTTCGGTGTTTTGCATATAACATTACCTGTTCGACGAGCTATAACTGGTTTATCAGCCGCGCCGATTCCCGTTAAAATCTATTTGGACGCTAGTAGTACTAGCTTAAAACATTTTTATGAAGAAAGTGTTAAATTTTTATAACAATACTGCCTAATTTGACGAGAAAGCTAAAAAAGCCAGGCCTGATTTTGGCAAGCCTCTCTTTTTATTGTCGGAGTGGGAAAATTGTTCTATAATTCAGCTACAGGAAAAATAGGAGGCTTCTAGTGTCCCGTTCGGTCTTGCAACAGCAAAGTCAATACAACCAGCTATCTTTATCGGGAAAGCACGCTGGTAATTTCTTATCGCAATAATGGTATTCCTACTCCTGAGCAGATTTTAGCTTTGCTCAACAAGTACAAATCTGACGAAGTAATCATCAAGCAGCGTGATTATAAATATGTTCTCAGCCCAACCAAGAATCAAGAGTTACTTTTTATTGCCCGGTAATTGTTTCCAGGCTAGATATTGATCGAGGTTAATTGCTGTTCAAGCGTTTGTTTTAGCGAAAATTCTTCCACAATGCCTAACTCACCTCCATTTTCAAGTGTTCCTCGATCAAGCGCAGCGTTTCTTGGGGGGCTTCTTCGACCGCCCAATGCGAGATGCCGGGCAGTTCGACTGAGTGGTAAGGGCCGACGCAATATTGGGCGGTTTCAGCCCAACTTAGCTTGTCGAAGGCAAAATCGTTTTCTCCGTAGATCAGCAAGACAGGCATTTTGAGAAGTGGGAAAGTGGTCGAGGTTTCGGAGTAGACGCTGGCCTGGGTGGTGTTGGCCCGATAGTAGTTGATAGCGGCTTCTAGCTGGCCCGGTTGCGAAAAGAGTTGAAGGTATTGCTGTTTATCTTCCTGAGAAAAGGTGCCGGGCCGCACACTCTCGAACATTATAAAGTTAAAAAAGGCTTCCAGGTTCTGTTTTATGACTCGTTCGGGGACTTCGGGGGCCTGGAAAAACCAGATGTACCAGCTATTTTGAATTTGCTGCATAGACTGAAGGGCGGTTCTAAAAGCGTTGGGATGGGGGATGTCCAGAACGACGAAGCGGCGCACCAGTTGAGGATAGAAAATCACAAAGAGCCAGCTAATTGCCCCACCCCAATCGTGGGCCACAATATTAGCCGACTGCCAGTCGAACGCCTTGTAAAATGCTCCAATGTCATTGACCAAATTTTTCATGCGATAGGCTTCCACCCCGGCAGGCCGATCCGATAGATTGTAACCGCGCAGGTCAGGTGCGACTACCCGATAGCCCTGGGCGGCCAAAGCTGGCAAATGATGCCGCCATTCATAGGAAAATTGGGGAAAGCCGTGTAAGAGCAGTATCGGTTCGCCGTCGGTCGGGCCACTTGCCATATAGTGCAATCTGATCTCACCGTTTTGGACAAAGCCTTCTTCTTGCGCCCACTCTGGCATAAGGTTTCTCCTATTCACTATAGTTTGGATAAATTAGTAGCCAAGCTATGTATAACATTAGAAGATCGCTAATGGCAAGCCAGAGGGTTGAGAAGCTCTACAGGGCTTATGCGTTTACCTCAATCTTACTTTGAGCCTAATAATTTAGGAGTGAGGCTAAAAAGCCCATCAAAAGACTTTTGACTTTGGCCTAAACGCATAAGCCCTGAGAAGCTCTACATGGTTATTTACTTTTTTAGATTTGAGATTTATAATAGGGATGGCTGGCGCTTTGCCACTTTGCCAGCCAGACTATTATCATGATCTTCATAAGACTTGTAAGAGGTTGGAAACGTCGCCCGCGAGGTATACCAGTCTCTAACGATCAAACCATTAGCTGAATGTCAGCAGGCCGCCTTACTTGATTGGAGCAATCCCCCTATGAACCCAATTGATCTACAGACTTTTAATCAGGCTGTGTCTTTGGCTCAGGCCGGGCAGAAGCAAGATGCCTACGGGCAGATTAAAACTCTTTATTATAATTATCCCGATAATACCGACGTGCTGATCTGGCTGGCCTATACCACCCCCGATAGCGCCGAGGCGGATTGGGCGCTCAACCGGGCTACCAATATCGAGCCAGGCAACGCAAGGGTGGCCTCTGCCAGGGATTGGCTGGCCCAGGAAAAGGCCAAACAATGGAACTCACCCCCACCCCCGCCAACGATGCCCGTAATGCCCATGCCCCAACCGCAATATTACCAGCCTCTTCCGCCGCCTCAGCCCTATTATCAGCCTCAGCCGCAGCCAAATCTAATGTATAATGTGCAGGCTGGGTCGCTTGGTTTTCAATGTCCCTACTGCCGGACGAATGTGCCGCCCATGATCCAGCAACGTATTTCGACCGGTGGCTGGATCGTTTTCGCTGTATTGCTGGTTACATGTTTCCCGCTGTGCTGGATTGGCCTTTTGATGAAGGAGAACTATCAACAGTGCATACAATGCGGGGTCAAGTTAAACTAGGTATCTGGGGACGGCTTTATCTCAAGCGACGACACGGGCTAATTGCCGGGGCGCTAGTAGTCGCCTCGGTCGTGCTGCCGTCCGGTCGAGGCTTGCCCAAGCTTTGTGTATTCCATCGTCTAACTACATATCCCTGCCCTTTTTGTGGGCTGTCCCGTAGCTTTGTCGCAATCGGACATCGTGACCTATCGACCGCATCAAAGTATCATTTGCTGGGTATTCCCCTTTTCACCCTCTGTCTAGCCCTGACTGGGCGGAGTTTGAGCGCTAAATCAGAAATCAATCTGCCGCTTTCAAACCGACGCTTCTTGGGAACAGTAGGCGTTATACTACTGGCCTGGCTGCTAAAACTTCGCTTTGTGCCAAAAGCTTACTGGTAATGCAAAAGCAAGGAACCTCTTGTGCGATAAAGCATTACCTATGGTGAGCTTAAGATTGGTACTTGCCTAATTGCTTTCTTGTTTTTGCATTAGACT
Organism: Chloroflexia bacterium; assembly: GCA_038210655.1. Classification (GTDB taxonomy): domain Bacteria; phylum Chloroflexota; class Chloroflexia; order Chloroheliales; family Chloroheliaceae; genus 54-19. Next base: position 2,199 of record JBBQWM010000015.1, on the reverse strand, counting down.
ATGTATATATTGCTAGGAGTTTTATTCTTTTTTAGGAAATTACAAATGTCATTTCATGAAAATAGCTTAGAGAAAATCATTAGCGAATTAATGAATAAAGATAGTGAAGTCGGTTGGAGGGCTACTCAAGCCTTAGGTGAAATTGGTGCCGTGCAAGCTTTTGATAAATTAGTTATTGCTCTCAAAGACCCAGAAATCACTGTGCGTTCTGCTGCTGCTGAGGCACTAGGTAAATTAAAAGATAAAAAGGCAATTGTCCCATTAATTGATGTTATTAGTAATAAAAATGAGGATATGGGGATAATCCAAATTGCTGGTTTAGCTTTGGGCAATATAGGCAAAGCGGCCCTCGAATCATTGATTGAGCTTGTTGAAGATAAAAATAGACTGCCTAGTGTAAGATACTGGGCAGCTGTAGGTTTAGGTACTATAGGTGATATAGAAGCTACCGAGTATCTTATTAATGCTCTTGAGGCTGAAAATAGTAATTTACGTTCTGCCTCTGCTGAGGCACTAGGTAAACTTGGCGATTTAAGAGGTGTTGAACCACTTCTAGCTAGACTCAATGATGCAGATGAAATTGTGCGTTGTAGTGCTATTTGGTCTTTAGGTGTACTTGCTGACAAAAGGGCTGTTGAGCCGCTCATAAATTTGCTCAAGGATAAAGACTCTCTTGTAATAACCAATGCCGCTCGATCATTAGGAGTGCTTGGAGATAGAAGAGCGATAGAACCGCTTATTATTCTACTAGAGAATGAAAACAACGCTATTCGAGCTTCAGCACTTAGTGCTTTAGAATATTGGGTTTGAAGAAACCATAATAATCCTAGCGCTTGACGTTTAGATAAAAAAATAAAGGGCAAAACAGCTTGCGAAGGAGGGTCCTAACGAGTAAGGTAGCCTTGTGTTTCTCATCACAAAAAACAAGGAGCCTTACTCGAATGAACTTTAACATACTTCAACAATTTCGGCAGGCGGTGTACGAGTGCTTTTTGCACAGTCGGGACGCTTTGTTCAATCTGGCTGATGCCCTTTTGACCGAAACCCAAGCTCACTCGGTGATTGAGCTGAGCCTCTCGCCTTTTTTTGAACGGAAGTGGCCTAGCCTGTACGAAGGCTTGCAAACTGGTAAGCTCGATCAAACCCGTTTTGAACAAACTCTGGTAAAATATGCCCCTAAACCCGGGCCTGGGGAGCGGTTGGTCATCGCGGTAGATGCCAGTAACATCGAACGCCCTTTGAGTGAAACTTCGCCAGATCGGGGCTATCTGTATGTACACAATCTGCCGGAGTGTGCCAAGCCGGTTACGGTTGGTTGGCAGTTCTCGACTGTAGTGGTGGTTCCAGCCCAGGCTAGTAGCCATACTTACATTATTAGCAATCGCCGCATTCCCACATCCCAAACTCCGGCCCAGGTAGCGGCAGCCCAATTGCAAGACCTGCGGCCTAGTTTGGCCCAACGGCCTATCAACCTGGGGGATCGTTACTATCCGACTAAGCAGTTTGTGGTGGCAGTTAGTGGCGACTACGACTTGCTGCTTAGGCTCAAGGCTAATCGGGTTTTCTACCGCCAGGTGGTCGTGCCTACTGGTAAGCGCGGTCGGGGAGCGCCTGCCAAGCACGGCCCACGCTTTCAGTGTAACGACCCGACTACCCACGGTCAAGCTGATCGGGAGTGGACAGGAGTAGACGAGCGCGGAGCTAAACTGGAAGTGAGTGAATGGCAGGGTTTGCATCTTAAGGAAGCCCCTGAACTGAGCTTGAGTGTCATACGGGTCCGGCGCTATGGAGCCAGTGGTAAACGGCGTGACCCACTCGAAAGCTGGTTTATGTGGGTCGGTCAAACTCCGCTTGAACTGAGCGAAGTCTGGCCCACTTACAAACGGCGCTACGCGATAGAACATGGCTATCGGTTTGATAAACAGGATTTGTTGTGGACCCAGCCACGTTTGCGCGAACCTGCTCAATTTGAGTTGTGGACAGCCTTGGTAAGTATGGTACATAATCAGTTGATAATCGCCCAAGACTTGGGCGTGGTGGGCTTGCGACCCTGGGAAAGTAAAGACCGCCCGCTTAGCCCCCAGCAAATTCGGCGGGGCTTGGCGGCAATTATGGACGAGTTGGGTAGCCCGGCCAAACGGTCGCAAAGTCGCGGAAAAGGGCCTGGTCGGGCCTTGGGAGCTAAAATTGAACCGGCAC